>NZ_JBFBAY010000050.1:0-1021 GCF_040682415.1 Micromonospora sp. NPDC051196 | reverse complement strand
TGAGCCATTCCGCGCAAGCGGGAGGTAGCAGAAAGTAGCCGGCCGGTATGCCCGGAAGGTGCGGGACGCGCCAGTTCTGGGTGGGGTACGTAGAAAAGACGCAGAACCTCGATACGAAGTGGTCCTTCCACAGATCAACTTCATAGAGGTCCTGCGTCGACATGAGTGTCACATACACCGCCGTGCTGCCCGTACGCGAGGAGACGGTGACCCATCTGGCCGCACTGCTGGATGCCGAGCGCGTGCGCCGGGGTACCCGCTCCGGGACGCGAGCGTTGTCCTGTCGCGAGCAGGCGATCCTCGTTCTGCGCTGGTTCTGCGACGGCACCCGCATCAAGCAACTCGCCGCCGACAATCGGGTCAGCGCGTCCACCGGTTACGACTACCTGCACGAGGCCATCGACGTGCTCGCCGCGAAAGCACCCGGCCTGCACGGCGCACTCCTCGCCGCCAAGGCCGCCGGCTATCACCACGTCAACATCGACGGCACCTTGATCGAGACCGACCGGTGCCGTACTCCCGGACCGACTCCGGGCGTGGATCTCTGGTGGTCAGCCAAGCACGACAACCACGGCGGCAACATCCAGGTCATCACCGTCGGCGACGGCTGGCCGATCTGGACTTCCGACGTGCGGCCCGGCCGCGAACACGACACCACCGCCGCACGCACCCACGCCGAAATCCTTCCTGCTCTGCGAGAGGCCGCCGCCGACCTGCGGCCTCTCGGCGACCTGGGCTACGAAGGCGAGTCCGACACCATCACCGTGGCATTCAAGAAACCGAAGAACGGCCGCCTCACCGCAACCCAGCAGCAGTTCAACACGGCCCACAACAGCCTGCGAGCCATCGGCGAACGCGGAAACTCCCTGCTCAAGACCACCTTCAAGGCGCTGCGCAACGTCAGCCTCGACCCGTGGCGCATCGGGAAGATCGTGGCGGCCGCGCTCGTCTTGCTCCACACCGAACACGCCCGCACCACCTGATCACTACAGGTAATCAAACCGTTGCGCGGAATGGCTCA
>NZ_JBFBAY010000049.1:0-1056 GCF_040682415.1 Micromonospora sp. NPDC051196 | reverse complement strand
GTGGCCCGGGATGGTGTGTTGCCGTTGTCCTTCGGTCAGCAGCGGTTGTGGTTCCTGGAGCAGCTCGATCTGGCGCGCCGTGAGTACGTGGAGGCGTGCGTCGTACGGCTGCGTGGAGATCTGGACGTCGTGGCACTGCGGACCGCGATCACGGGCCTGGTCACCCGACACGAGGTACTGCGGACCCGACTGGTGACCGGCCCGGACGGCACCCCGGAGCAGGTCATCGACCAGGCAGCACCATCGGTGACAGAAGTCGACCTGGCCTCGACCGGCCTACCCCTCGACGCGGCCGTACACGCGGCGGCGACCCCCGTGTTCGACCTGGCCGACGGCGGACTGCTACGGGCAACCGTCATCCACCACGCGCACCGCGAACACGTGCTGGTGATCGCCTTCCACCACATCGTCTCCGACGGCTGGTCGATCGGGATCATGACCCGAGAACTGAGCGAGTTGTACACAGCCGCGCTCCAGCACCGCCCGCCGAACCTGCCACCACTACCCGTCCAGTACGCCGACTTCGCCGCCTGGCAACGCCAGCACCTCACCGACGAATCACTCGACCGACAACTGCGCTACTGGCGGGAACGCCTGGCCGACCTGCCCGTACTGGACCTGCTCGGCGACCGACCACGACCACCACGCCGCTCCGGACGCGGCGCCACCACACACTTCGACATCCCCACCGACACCGTCAACCCACTACGCACAGTGGCCAACGACGCACAGGCATCACTGTTCATGGTCCTACTCGCCGCCTACCAGGTCCTCCTGACCCGCTACACCCGCCAGACCGACATCGCCGTCGGCACCCCGATCGCCGGCCGAAACCACCCGGACCTGGAACACCTCATCGGATTCTTCGTCAACACCCTCGTCCTACGCGCCGACACCTCCGGCAACCCCACCTTCTCGAACCTCCTCACCCAAGTCCGAGAAACCGCACTACAGGCATACGAACACCAAGACCTCCCCTTCGAACGCCTCGTCGAAGAACTCGCACCCGAACGCGACCTCTCACGCACCCCACTAATCCAAGCCATGCTCGTCATG
>NZ_JBFBAY010000048.1:0-1121 GCF_040682415.1 Micromonospora sp. NPDC051196 | reverse complement strand
CAGGGGGTTCGGCTTGGGGGTTTTGTGGGTTCGGGTGGTGTGGATGTGGTGGGGGTGGCGCGGGGTTTGGGGGTTCGGTCGGGGTTGCGGTATCGGTTGGTGTCGGTGGGTGGTTCGGTTGGTGAGCTTGTTGGGGGTTTGGGTGGTGGTGGTGGTGTTTCGGGGGTGGTTCGGGAGGGTGTTCGGGTGGGGTTTTTGTTTCCGGGTCAGGGTGCTCAGCGGGTGGGGATGGGTCGGGGTTTGTATGAGCGTTTTCCGGTGTTTGCGGGGGCGTTGGATGAGGTGTGTGGGTTTTTGGATGGTGAGGTTGGGGGGTCGGTGCGTGATGTGATGTTTGGTGGTGATGAGGGGTTGTTGGGGCAGACGGTGTTTACGCAGGCGTCGATGTTTGCGCTTGAGGTGGCGTTGTTTCGGTTGGTGGAGTCGTGGGGTTTGCGGCCGGATTTTTTGTTGGGGCATTCGGTGGGGGAGTTGGCGGCGGCGTGTGTGGCGGGGGTGTGGGATTTGCCGGATGCGTGTCGGTTGGTGGGTGCGCGTGGGCGTTTGATGCAGGCGTTGCCGGTGGGTGGGGCGATGGTGTCGGTTGGTGTGGGGGTGTCGGAGGTTGTGGGGTCGTTGGTGGAGGGGGTGGGGGTCGCGGCGGTGAATGGTCCTGCGGCGACGGTGATTTCTGGTGATGAGGGTGCGGTGCGGGTGGTGGCGGATGGGTGGGTGGCTCGGGGGGTGAAGGTGCGGTGGTTGTCGGTGTCGCATGCGTTTCATTCGCCGCTTGTGGAGCCGATGTTGGAGGAGTTTCGGGCGGTGGCGGGGACGGTTGTGGGGCGGGTGCCGTCGGTTCCGGTGGTGTCGAATGTGACGGGGGGTTTGTTGTCTGGTGAGCAGGCGGGGTCTGCTGATTATTGGGTGCGGCAGGTGCGGGAGGCGGTGCAGTTTTTTGATGGGGTGCGGTTGTTGGCGGCTGAGCAGGTGTCGTTGTTTGTGGAGTTGGGGCCTGCGGGTGTGTTGACGGCGTTGGCGCAGGATTGTTTGCCGGAGGGTTCGTCGGGTCGGTTTGTTTCGGTGTTGCGTCGTGACCGGGATGAGGTGCGGTCGGCGTTGACGTGTTTCGGTGAGGCCTGGGT
>NZ_JBFBAY010000047.1:0-1171 GCF_040682415.1 Micromonospora sp. NPDC051196 | reverse complement strand
AAGGCAGTGCAACGGCCTGAGCTGCCGCGCATCTACGAGCGGTGGTGCGGCCCTGCGCGACTCTCCAGCCCCGACCGGGTCGTGGACGTCCTGACGGTGACCCGGGACTTCGTGGAAGGAGTGCCCATCGACCGTCGCCTTGAAGACCTACACAGTTCCCGAGTCGACGCGGTCCGGCTGATCGTGCCGGCACTGGAAGGCGTGCTCCGGGCGCTGATCGCGCTGCACGCCAACAACATGGGGCATTTCGATCTGCGTGCCTCCAACATCATCCACCCCGATGAACAGCGCCGGCCGGTTGTCGTCATCGACCTGAACTCCAGTCAGGTCCTGCGGGTGAACGAAACCGCCCAGCACACGATTCTCCAGCTCGATGAGCGGCTGGCGCCAGCCGAGTGGTACCGGAGTCGGGCCGACCGGCAGGGCCGCATCGACCTGGCCCAGGCACGGTCGGAGGATTCGCTTGAGTGGCTGGACTGGTACCAGTTCGGGCTGCTTATCCGAGAGTTGGTGGCCAAGGCGACGAATCTCGACCTGGCGAATCGCCGTTACCTCGAGGAGGTGGCCAACTACCTCACCGACTATCCGGCCTGCCTGACAGTCGACGCGCCGGAGATCCACCGGCTGCTGGAACGGGCTAAACCGGAGTTCCTTCACCCGTACGGCGTGCCGGAACTCGTCCGCAACGCGCGTAACGTCGACGTGGAGACGTTCCCCGACGGCCAGGTGCTCACCAAGGTGGGGGTCCTGGGGGACATCGTCCGGCATCCGGCCTTCACCAGGCTGTTCGAGGTCAAGCAGCTCACCCTGCTGCGTTACGTCTTCGTCGGTGCGGAGCACACCCGGGCCATGCACATGATGCACTGCGCCAGCCTGACGGCCGACCTGCTCAAGCATCTGTTCTCCGAGCCGCGGTTTCGGCGTACGTTCGACACCAACGATGTCGGTTTCACGATTGTGGCGGCCCTGCTGCACGACATCAATCACTTCCCGTTCCTGCACACGTTCCAGGAGTCCGCCAGCTCGCTGTTCACCAACCGGGTCCTCTTCGACGAGGTTATGGGCTCGGACTTCAGTGAGCCATTCCGCGCAACGGTTTGATTACCTGTAGTGATCAGGTGGTGCGGGCGTGTTCGGTGTGGAGCAAGACGAGCGCGGCCGCCACGATCTT
>NZ_JBFBAY010000046.1:0-1266 GCF_040682415.1 Micromonospora sp. NPDC051196 | reverse complement strand
CGATACCGCAACCCCGACCGAACCCCCAAACCCCGCGCCACCCCCACCACATCCACACCACCCGAACCCACAAAACCCCCAAGCCGAACCCCCTGAGCCCGCAACCCACCAACCGACCCACCACTAACCAACCACGGCACCACCAACCCACCAGAAACACCAACACCATCATCGGAAACGTCGGACGACGACTCCCGGACAGAATCGACGGGCGCCTCTTCGATAATGACGTGGGCATTCGTACCGGAAACGCCGAAGGAGGAGACTCCCGCCCGGCGGACGTGGTCGGCGGACCTCTGCCACGGCTGGGGCTCGGTCAGCAGCGACACCGCACCGGCCGACCAGTCGACCATCGGCGAGGGCTCGTCCACGTGCAGCGTGCGCGGAAGGGTCTCCGCGCGCAGCGCCATCACCATCTTGATCAAGCCACCCACCCCCGCAGCGGCCTGCGTGTGCCCGAAGTTCGACTTCAACGAGCCCAGCCAGAGCGGCCGCTCCGCGGCGCGGTTCTGCCCGTAGGTGGCCAGCAACGCCTGGGCCTCGATCGGGTCGCCGAGCTTGGTGCCCGTGCCGTGCGCCTCGACGGCGTCGATGTCGGTGACGGTGAGCTCGGCGCTGGCCAGCGCGGCTCGGATCACCCGTTGCTGGGACGGCCCGTTCGGCGCCGTCAGACTGCTACTGGCACCGTCCTGATTCGTCGCACTACCGCGAACCACCGCCCAGATCCGACGCCCAGCCCGCCGCGCATCAGACAACCGCTCCAACAACAACACACCAGCACCCTCGGCCCAACTCGTACCATCAGCACCCGCCGCGAACGGCTTACACCGACCATCAGGCGCAAGCCCACGCTGCCGAGAAAACTCGATGAACGCGGTGGGGCTGGCCAGCACGGTGACTCCGCCGGCCATGGCGAGCGAACACTCCCCCTGCCGCAACGCCTGCACAGCAAGATGCAACGCGACCAGCGACGACGAGCAGGCGGTGTCGACCGTGACGGCGGGCCCTTCGAGCCCGAACGTGTAGGCGACCCGCCCGGACAGCACGCTGGCCAGATTCCCGGTCAGGGTGTAGCCCTCGACGGACTCCGGGACCCGGTCGAGTTCCGGTACGTAGGCCGAGGTGGACGCGCCGATGAAAACGCCGGCCCGCGAGCCGCGGAGCTGCATCGGGTCGAGTCCGGAGCGTTCCAGCACCTCATGGGACAACTCCAACATCAACCGCTGCTGCGGATCCATCGCCAACGCCTCACGCGGCGAAATCCCG
>NZ_JBFBAY010000045.1:0-1311 GCF_040682415.1 Micromonospora sp. NPDC051196 | reverse complement strand
CGATACCGCAACCCCGACCGAACCCCCAAACCCCGCGCCACCCCCACCACATCCACACCACCCGAACCCACAAAACCCCCAAGCCGAACCCCCTGCGCACGCAACCCACCCACCGACCCACCACTAACCAACCACGGCACCACCAACCCACCACCCACATCATCTGACTCGGACTCAGCAATTGAGCCGGCACCACCGCCAGAATCAACACGGAAATCACCGCCGAAAACACCGGACGGCTCCCGGACAGAGTCGACAGGCGCCTCTTCGACAATGACGTGGGCATTCGTACCGGAAACACCGAACGACGACACCCCGGCACGGCGGACGTGGTCAGGGTCGCGTGGCCAGGGGCGGGACTCGGTCAGCAGGGAGACCACGCCGGCCGACCAGTCGACCATCGGCGAGGGCTCATCCACGTGCAGCGTGCGCGGAAGGGTCTCGGCGCGCAGCGCCATCACCATCTTGATCAGGCCGCCCACTCCGGCAGCGGCCTGCGTGTGCCCGAAGTTCGACTTCAGCGAGCCCAGATGCAGGGGACGGTCGGCGGGGCGCTGCCCGTACGTCGACAGCAAGGCCTGGGCCTCGATCGGGTCGCCCAACTTCGTACCGGTGCCATGCCCTTCGACGGCGTCCACGTCCTCGGGGGACAGTCCCGCGCCGGCCAGCGCGGCTCGGATCACCCGCTGCTGGGACGGGCCGTTCGGCGCCGTCAAACTGCTACTGGCACCATCCTGATTCGTCGCACTACCACGAACCACCGCCCAGATCCGACGCCCAGCCCGCCGCGCATCAGACAACCGCTCCAACAACAACACACCAGCACCCTCGGCCCAACTCGTACCATCAGCACCCGCCGCGAACGGCTTACACCGACCATCAGGCGCAAGCCCACGCTGCCGAGAAAACTCGATGAAGCCGCCCGGGCTGGCCAGCACGGTCACCCCGCCGGCCATCGCGAGCGAGCACTCCCCCTGCCGCAACGCCTGCACCGCAAGATGCAACGCCACCAACGACGACGAGCACGCCGTATCAACCGTGACCGCCGGCCCTTCGAAGCCGAACGTGTACGCAACCCGCCCGGACAGCACACTCGCCAGGTTTCCGGCCAGCGAATACCCCTCAATCTCGGCCGGCACCCGGTCGAGATTGGCGACATATGCCGACATTGAGGACCCGATGTAGACACCGGTACGACTGCCGCGCAGCCCAGCCAGGTCGAGTCCGGAGCGTTCCAGCACCTCATGGGACAACTCCAACATCAACCGCTGCTGCGGATCCATCGCCAACGCCTCACGCGGCGAAATCCCG
>NZ_JBFBAY010000044.1:0-1498 GCF_040682415.1 Micromonospora sp. NPDC051196 | reverse complement strand
CTCCCCTAATGGGAGGTGTCGGGTCGGCTGGGAGGCAGACTCGATGTCCGGTAGCTGCGGGCGAGTGAGCACTCCCTCCCCTTGGACCGGTGAGTCCTAGGGTCAGACCGTGCCCTTGCCCGTGGTCGGGAGATGAACGGCTGATGGGATGTCGTGCCTGCCGGGTTGGCGTGAGCACTGGTCCATTAGGGCGCTGGTTCTCCCGCGGGCTGCTGACGGGTTCTTCGGCAGGACGGGAGGCGTTGTGCTGTTCGTCGGTGACGATTGGGCGGAAGATCATCACGATGTGGAGGTGCAGGACCAGCACGGGCGGGTGATGCGTACCGCGCGGCTGCCCGAGGGGGTGGACGGGATGGCCCGTTTCCACGACCTCGTGGCCGGTTTCCTGCCCGACGACGCCACGCCGGCGCAGGTGCTGGTGTGCATCGAGACCGATCGTGGACCGTGGGTGCGGGCGTTGATCGCGGCCGGTTACCAGGTGTTCGGGGTGAACCCGAAGCTGGCCGCACGGCATCGGGAGTTGGTGTCGTTGTCGGGGGCCAAGAGCGACAAGGGTGACGCGCATGCCCTGGCGGACATGGTGCGGACCCGCCGTCATCAGCTGCGGCAGGTCGCTGCCGATTCCGATCTCGCTGAGGCGGTCAAGGTGGTGGCCCGTGCGCACCAGACGCTGATCTGGGAACGCACGCGACACATGCTGCGGCTACGCGCGGCGCTGCGGGAGTATTTCCCCGCCGCCGTGGATGCCTATCAGCCGCTGACACTGACCGGCACCGACACCCTCGAACTGCTGACCAAGGCACCCACCCCGGACCAGGCCGCCAAACTCACCCTCACCCAGATCAGCTCAGCTCTCAAACGCGCCCGCCGCCGCGGGATCGCCGACAAGGCCGCCACGATCCAGGCAGCACTGCGCACCACGCACCTGCGCCAGCCAGACGTCGTCACCGCCGCCTACGCAGCCACCGTCACCGCCACGGCCGCGATCCTGCAAGCCCTCAACGCCCAGATCAAGGCGATGGAAGGTCAGGTCGAGGCGCATTTTGGCCAGCACCCGGACGCTGAGATCTACCTCAGCCAACCCGGCATAGGCGTGATCCTCGGCGCCCGGGTGCTCGCAGAGTTCGGCGACGCACCAGGGCGCTACGCCGACGCCAAAGCCCGCAAGAACTACGCCGGCACCGCCCCCATCACCCGCCAGTCCGGCAAATCCAGAACCGTCCACGCCCGCATCGTGCACAACGACCGACTCGTCGACGCCCTGCACACCCAAGCCGGCGCCGCGATCCTGCATGACCCCGCCGTCCGCGCCTACTACGACGAACTCCGCGCCCGCGACATCGGCTACAACGCCGCGCTCCGACAGGTCGGCAACCGCCTCGTCGGCATCCTCCACGGCTGCCTCAAAACCGCCACCCACTACGACCAGGCAACCGCCTGGTCACACCGAACCCAACCCGTCGCTGCTTGACATCCAAGCTCCTGGGATGTCTGACCC
>NZ_JBFBAY010000043.1:0-1650 GCF_040682415.1 Micromonospora sp. NPDC051196 | reverse complement strand
CCCGAGTCTTATCAAATTAGTGCGCACCTGGGCTGGTGCGGATCGTCTTGAGGGCGTGGCGTAGGTCGTCGGGCAGGGGGTCGGCGGCGGTGAGGGTGTGGTCGTGGACGCGGATGGTGACGGTGCGGTAGCGGCGGGCGGTGCGGACGAACTTCTTGATCGACCAGCCGGTGTGGTCCTCGATCCATTTGCTGACCGCCAGAGCGGCGAACACGATCGTGAGGTGTGCCTCGATCGATTCGCGTTTGTGGTGGTAGATCGGCCGGGCGGCCAGGTCGTGCTTGGACATGCGGAAGGACTTCTCGATCTGGAACAGCCGGTGGTAGGCGCCGATCACGAACTCGGCCGTGACGGGGGTGCCGTCGGGGCAGGCAGCGAGGTTGGTGACATATCCCTTCAGGCCGGCCAGGGCTCGGGCTTTGGCTTCGAGGGACCGGTTGACAGTCTTGGTCGCGCCCGCAAGTTGGACGAACCGGTTGCGCTTGACCGCTGTCTTCCCGGCGACGGCTTTCTCGGCCTTGGCGATCTGCTCATCGATGCCGCGTAGGCTGCGCCGGGCCCGATCGGTCTTGTACTGGTAGTAGATGACCTGGTCCCGGCGGCGGTCGGCCGACCCGGCGGGCCAGGGCTGGCAGAACACGTGCCCGTCGGGGATGTCCTGGCCCGGGTGCTCACGGCGCCATTCGGCCACGACGTAGGGAACATCGCTGATCCTGGCCCCGAGGATGAACGACAACCCGGCCTCTTCGATCGCTTTCTGATTGGCCGCCGAGATCATGCCCGCGTCGGCCACGACGGTCACGTCCGGCAGTTGGTGGGCGTCCATGAACGACCGGATCGTGGGCAGCATCGTCAACGTTTCGGCCTTGTTCCCCTCGAACGCCTCGACCATCAGCGGGAACCCGCCGGCGTCGGTCAGCAGCCCGATCGTGATCTGCGGCTCCAGACGGCGTTCCTTGGAGAACCCGGGCTCGCGGAACCCGTCGCCGGTGTCCGTCTCGAAATACAGGGTCGACACGTCGTACAGCACCAGCGACCCCGGCCCCAGCCCGGCGTGCGTGGCACACGCCCCGGCCAGACGCTGACGCCACTCAGCCTTGGCGTAGACCGGCAGGCGGCGGTTCACCGTCGGATACGACACCGCATCGATCCCGGCCTCCTCCAGGACCCGCAGGCTGTCCTGCTTGCTGGTCGGCTCGATGATCCGGGCCAGCACGAGCTGCCGGAACACCTCGTCACCACCGGTCGCCTCGCCAAAGCCGAGGCCGTTATAGCCGCAGCACAGCGCGTCCCACAGGTGCCCCATCCGCGAGCCGGTGATCTCCAACGGGCCGCCCGCGTCGGGGCTGTCGTCCAAGCCCAGGTCCAACTCGCCCTGCCCTGCGGCCAACCGCTGCCGCGCCACCGACTTCAACACCGCCAGCTGCGCCTCATCGTGCGCGGACCCGATGTGCTCGATATCGCGCGCCCCTCGCCGCGAGGAGTGCACGATCTGCACCGCCCTCGCCCCCGAAGCCGTCTTCACGGTGCGCACGTACGGTGCCACGACCGACAGCCTAGACGCCACGGTTTAGTGCGCACCCACCACACCAAAACCCCAGGTCAACGCCCTACACCCAGCCGAATCCCGACCCCGTGATAAGAGTCAGG
>NZ_JBFBAY010000042.1:0-3482 GCF_040682415.1 Micromonospora sp. NPDC051196 | reverse complement strand
TCACCGCCGCCGACCCCCTGCCCGACGACCTACGCCACGCCCTCAAGACGATCCGCACCAGCCCAGGTGCGCACTAATTTGATAAGACTCGGGTCGGCCGTTAGCCCGGAAAATGTGCGTGAGGTCCGTGATCGCTCTTCTACTATCGGCGGGCACGGCGCCGGCTGTGGGGGCGGGCATGGTTCAAGGCGACGACGCGATGCGACCGGCGTTGACGCGGCAGGCCGACATCTATCGGCGTTTGACGCGTCTGGTCAGCGCTGGAGCGGCAGAGTTCGGGCGGGAAGCGTGCGACCAGATGACGGAGATGCCCGTGCGCCCGACGACGGGCCATATGGTCGGTCATGCCTTGCGGGAGGTCGACAGCGCGATCCGGGCCGTTCTGGAATAACGCGCCATGACGCCGGTTGACCAGCACGAGATCAAGAAAGCCCAGCTGCAGCGTCTGGTGTCTTCAGGACATTTTATCGAGATCTCCACTGCCGGCTTCGGAAAGTCGTGTTGCACGTATGGCGAGGGCGACGTGGTAGCTCAGTAAGTGTCTATACCTACTCGGAACGTTTGGACCTCCGGAAGGCATGCGACGGCAAGTCTTTCCTTTCCCGCTGCTACACCTCAGCGCGAATTGCGTCGACAGTGCGATGTTGAAGCTGCATGAACCTGGAGAGGCGATTCATCGAGTTTCGCGAGGCGCAGACCTTGATCTCCATGGCCTCCATTCTCGTACTGACGGGCCGCATCCTCATCTGCCGCTGTCCGCTCAGAAAGGGCGGGGGAAGCCTCGCCAATGGTGAGGCTTGCCCCAGACTCGGCCCGGCTCGAACGGCTGCCACCCTCTCATGCTGGAGGCGCGGTCATCCAGGGCCACCGCGTCATGGGCGATGACGGGAGGAGTCTAGGGGTGGCCACGATCACGCACATACCGCCGATCGCGCGCGCCGACTGGCTCCTCCATGACTTTCGGTAGCCGCCTACCTTCGGCGTGGACAGCTGCGAGGGCACTCGGACGTGGCCGATGAGAGGGCAAACGACGAAACCCGATTCAGGGCTTTCCTGGTGATATGACCGCCGTGCTCTATAGGGCTACGGCAGCCTCACGGGTGTCAGATTGGTAGCGTCAGTATCGTCGTAGCCGAGTCCATGGGCTTCCATGCCGTCGAGACGGTCTCCATTCGCCCATCCTCCAGCAGTCGGTGATGTGCTGCCCCCGGCAGGATGTCGGGATCGAGCGGATGTAGCGCATTTGGGTTATGGAAGATGTCCATGCCCTCGATCCACGTCTCCGGGTTTTCCTTCGTGACAACCTGCATGAATGGCATTGGGACGTCAGCATTCGGGTCGGGATCCCAGGCGTGCCCATGGCGGATGAGCACAACGTTCTCCGCACCGAATCCGGCGCACACGCCCATGCGATTAAATTTCGAGATCGTCCCGGTGCTATTGAACACCACGGCACTGATGTTCTCCGCGCTGGGAAGGGAGAAGAATCCAGATGGAACTACCTTGTTTCCCCACCTGTGTTCGGTGACGATAGAGGGCTTTACCGTCAGACTTCCGTCGGCGTCCCGTTCGGCGCTGTACGCGATTCCGTAAAGGTAGGTCGGCAGTGCCGACCCGCTGTAAGTCATCGACATCTCTGCGTGGAAATCCTGAATGGCAATGACAAGTGGCCTGCCAGCTGCGGCTGGGTGCTTCCAGTATTCCTTAGCCAGCTTGGCCGTTAGAGGGCCGGCGTATTTGATCGGCAGGTAGTGCAGGTTGTAGCCTTCACGTCCTTCAGCCGTTTCCAGATCTGCCGGGCTGGGTGGGGTCATGCTGCCACCTGCGCTCGGGTTGATTGTTGTAGCCTCAAGTGTAAACTCGCCATTGAGACCACAAACCAAGAAGTCTGGAGCTGGATTCGGGTGGGACACCTCTAGGCCAGATTCAACCAGAGCGGCGAAAAGGTACAGCTCCCACAAACGAGCGTCGAAGCCGGTTGTCTGGAACTGCTCGACGAAGTTCCCGTCCACGTCTTCGTGCCAGCGCATCATCACGGTAATGATCCCACGTGCAGCCGAGAATTCATCGCCAGCCGAAAGGGCACGGAAGCTAGGATGCAGCTTCGACTCTTCCGCAGCCGGTAAGAAAAAGTCGACCGTGCGGCCAGGTTCGTCTCCCTGATTCCGCGCCTCCTCAAGGCGGGGGAGCAAGCTTGAAATCGTGCGGTTCAGATCGACGATAGCTTCCTCAGGAGTTGCAAAGTATTCGGTGATCCCGACGAACCTGAACCGCTCCACGAGATCGCGAGCCAGAATGATTCCGGAGAATTCCCCGTCCGTGTCGTAGACTAGCGTAGCGATAACACGCTCATCGCCAGCCTCGAACCAAGCGATCTCCTGCGAAATGGCGGTCGCCATCGGCCTCTGACAAAAAGCGGCAAGGGCGTTCCATCGGGCCCGCAAAATCGGTCGCATGTCTCCTCCGGAATCGCCAGTCGTACCCTGTTGCAGCGCCTAGTACTTTAGCGTAGGTTCACGCCAAAGGCGCGGCGGTGCATTACTCTTCCCGTAATTTTCCGGAACGCTATCGACGGACTTTCCGCCGAACAACCGTTCCTTGCGTGGTTGTCGAGCTGTATCGGCACTTGCGGTTGCTGGCATCCATAGCGCCGCGCTTCACCGCCATGCTCTGCCTCGCGAAGGGCAAGCACCTGTCTACGCGGATGTCGCCTCCTCCGGCCCATTTCTGCGCAGCGCGATCGATCCGTCACGGCTCACGGAGGCCCATGTGGCTGCGCCGGCAGCGACCACAGCATCGTGAAGTGGACGCAGGCCGCGCACCACTATGCGTCCTATCGTTCTAACCTGGCTAATGGCGCCAGGTAGGTGACCATGGCTATAGAACTTCTCCGCCTCCCGAAATGCTATCTGTCGCTGTTCTCTCGCCTTGCCGGCGTGGACTGCACCCTCGATATTCGCGAGTTGATGGATTACATCGCGAACGGTTATCCAGCTTCCCTGAAAACACATTACGCGACGCGTCAAAAATTGGTCACGCTTGGCGTCAAGCGGTGGAGAAATAGGGAGTATTTCGGGGTCGAGTCCATCCTCAATTATCCAGAACAGCGGATTTGTGTCGTAGATCATCCGCTCGAAGGGCGATACGCTACTGATTCGGAAGCGCAAGTCCAGCTTGTAGGTGCGGTTGACCTGGTCCACCAACCGGTCCGCGTCCAGGATTAATTTTCTTAACAGGGCCGCAGACATCAGCACCTTGTACTCATCCGTGGCGCTCGCACGCTCTTCGAGGTCGCGCAGAGTGTGCAGGAAAAGTCGGTCAACGTCCAACGGTTTCCGCCTTAGGGTGCGTCGTGGTGACTGGACCGCAATGCCGACTCAACACACTGAGCCGTTTCCAACCTGATGGTGCAGGTCAGTGGCGTGGAGGAGGCCGGTAGCCGGGTGAGGTGAGGCTCCCGGTAAGACAAGCAATCGACCAAG
>NZ_JBFBAY010000041.1:0-3274 GCF_040682415.1 Micromonospora sp. NPDC051196 | reverse complement strand
GTGGTTGCCAGGCATGGCCTGGTCTCGCATACCGCCGGTTTTCCGGGTTTGGTGTGGGGCTTGGGGTTGTGGGTTGGTTGTTTGTTGAGAATTGCACAGTGGACGCGAGCATCTTTGTGGTCAAGTTGTCAAGGGCGAACGGTGGATGCCTTGGCACCAGGAGCCGATGAAGGACGTGGGAGGCCGCGATAGGCCTGGGGGAGCTGTCAACCGAGCTGTGATCCCAGGGTGTCCGAATGGGGTAACCCGGCATCAGTCATGTGATGTCACCTGCACCTGAACTCATAGGGTGTGTGGAGGGAACGCGGGGAAGTGAAACATCTCAGTACCCGTAGGAAGAGAAAACAAATAGTGATTCCGTGAGTAGTGGCGAGCGAAAGCGGATTGAGGCTAAACCGGTTGCGTGTGATACCTGTCAGGGGTTGCGTGGTCGGGGTTGTGGGACCCTGCGAAACGAGCTGACACTCGTTTGAGGAGTTATAAAGCCAGTTGTTAGCTGAATGGTCTGGAAAGGCTGACCGTAGACGGTGATAGTCCGGTAGGTGAAAACAGCTGGTCTTCTGTGGGTGTTCCCGAGTAGCGGCGGACTCCTGAAATCTGCCGTGAATCTGCCAGGACCACCTGGTAAGCCTAAATACTTCCTGGTGACCGATAGCGGACGAGTACCGTGAGGGAATGGTGAAAAGTACCCCGGGAGGGGAGTGAAATAGTACCTGAAACCGTTCGCCTACAATCCGTCGGAGCCTTTAGGGGTGACGGCGTGCCTTTTGAAGAATGAGCCTGCGAGTTAGTGGCATGTGGCGAGGTTAACCCGTGTGGGGGAGCCGTAGCGAAAGCGAGTCTGAAGAGGGCGTTTGAGTCGCATGTTCTAGACCCGAAGCGGAGTGATCTAGCCATGGGCAGGCTGAAGCGTGGGTAAGACCGCGTGGAGGGCCGAACCCACCAACGTTGAAAAGTTGGGGGATGACCTGTGGTTAGGGGTGAAAGGCCAATCAAACTCCGTGATAGCTGGTTCTCCCCGAAATGCATTTAGGTGCAGCGTCGTGTGTTTCTTGCCGGAGGTAGAGCACTGGATGGTCTAGGGGGCCCACAAGCTTACCGAAATCAGCCAAACTCCGAATGCCGGTAAGTGAGAGCGCGGCAGTGAGACTGCGGGGGATAAGCTTCGTAGTCGAGAGGGAAACAGCCCAGATCACCAGCTAAGGCCCCTAAGCGTGTGCTAAGTGGAAAAGGATGTGGGGTCGCATAGACAACCAGGAGGTTGGCTTAGAAGCAGCCACCCTTTAAAGAGTGCGTAATAGCTCACTGGTCAAGTGGTTCCGCGCCGACAATGTAGCGGGGCTCAAGCACACCGCCGAAGCTGTGGCATTCACATTTTAACCCCGCTGGCGCCTTCGGGTGTTGGTGCAGGTGTGTGGATGGGTAGGGGAGCGTCGTGCCGGGGGTGAAGCAGCAGGGTGACCTAGTTGTGGACGCGGCACGAGTGAGAATGCAGGCATGAGTAGCGAAAGAAGGGTGAGAAACCCTTCCGCCGGATGACCAAGGGTTCCAGGGCCAGGTTAATCCGCCCTGGGTGAGTCGGGACCTAAGGCGAGGCCGAGAGGCGTAGTCGATGGACAACGGGTTGATATTCCCGTACCCGCGAAGGAGCGTCCCTGATGAACCTCGTTGTGCTAACCATCCAAACCATCCAAGGCCTTCGGGTTGAGGGTGGGGAGCGTGGGAACCTGGCGGGTAGTAGTCAAGCGATGGGGTGACGCAGGAAGGTAGCTGAGCCCGGCCGGTGGTTGTGCCGGGGTAAGCGTGTAGGCCGTGCTGTAGGCAAATCCGCAGCACATGTAGGCTGAGACGTGATGCCGAGCCGATTCAGGTGAAGTCAGTGATCCTATGCTGCCGAGAAAAGCCTCTAGCGAGTTTCGAGCGGCCCGTACCCCAAACCGACACAGGTGGTCAGGTAGAGAATACCGAGGCGATCGGGCGAACTGTGGTTAAGGAACTCGGCAAATTGCCCCCGTAACTTAGGGAGAAGGGGGGCCGGAGACGTGAAGCCCCGCGCGGGTGGAGCGTTGTATGGCCGCAGAGAGCAGGGGGAAGCGACTGTTTACTAAAAACACAGGTCCATGCGAAGAAGTAATTCGATGTATATGGACTGACGCCTGCCCGGTGCTGGAACGTTAAGGGGACCTGTTAGCTCTTCGGGGCGAAGCGGAGAACTTAAGCGCCAGTAAACGGCGGTGGTAACTATAACCATCCTAAGGTAGCGAAATTCCTTGTCGGGTAAGTTCCGACCTGCACGAATGGCGTAACGACTTCCCCACTGTCTCAACCACAGGCCCGGCGAAATTGCAGTACGAGTAAAGATGCTCGTTACGCGCGGCAGGACGGAAAGACCCCGGGACCTTTACTATAGCTTGACATTGGTATCTGAGTTAGCTTGTGTAGGATAGGTGGGAGCCGGTGAAGCGCATACGCCAGTATGTGTGGAGGCAATCTTGAAATACCACTCTGGTTGATTCGGGTATCTAACTTCGGACCGTTATCCGGTTCAGGGACAGTGTCTGGTGGGTAGTTTAACTGGGGCGGTTGCCTCCTAAAAGGTAACGGAGGCGCCCAAAGGTTCCCTCAGCCTGGTTGGCAATCAGGTGTTGAGTGCAAGTACACAAGGGAGCTTGACTGTGAGACTGACGGGTCGAGCAGGGACGAAAGTCGGGACTAGTGATCCGGCACTTGCGAGTGGAAGCGGTGTCGCTCAACGGATAAAAGGTACCCCGGGGATAACAGGCTGATCTTCCCCAAGAGTCCATATCGACGGGATGGTTTGGCACCTCGATGTCGGCTCGTCGCATCCTGGGGCTGTAGCAGGTCCCAAGGGTTGGGCTGTTCGCCCATTAAAGCGGTACGCGAGCTGGGTTTAGAACGTCGTGAGACAGTTCGGTCCCTATCCGCCGTGCGCGTAGGATACTTGAGAAGGGCTGTCCCTAGTACGAGAGGACCGGGACGGACGAACCTCTGGTGTGCCAGTTGTCCCGCCAGGGGCACGGCTGGTTAGCTACGTTCGGAAGGGATAACCGCTGAAAGCATCTAAGCGGGAAGCCTGCTTCAAGATGAGGTATCCCACCACTTTCGGGTGGGTAAGGCCCCCAGCTAGACGACTGGGTTGATAGGCCGGAAATGTAAGCCCGGTAACGGGTTCAGTTGACCGGTACTAATAGGCCGAGGACTTGCTCACAAAGATTCTGCTCGCGTCCACTGTGTAACTCACAACAAACAAACG
>NZ_JBFBAY010000040.1:0-7254 GCF_040682415.1 Micromonospora sp. NPDC051196 | reverse complement strand
ATCCGTCAACTCATCCAACGCGCCCGCACCCACTACCGATGGGACACCCGCCCCACCACACGCCGCCTCAAGTAACACCTACTGCCGGTCGCTCTTATTAACGCCTGCGGTAGAGCACGGGCCCCTTGTTAACACCGTGCGCCGGATCGCCCGTCCTCGGGTGATCCGGCGCATCGGCGTTGCCTGGTCAGCCGCTCAGGCCGGGATGGTGGAAGACCGGGTACGCCCACAGTGGCTCACCGTCGGCGTCGGCGATCTCGGCGAACAGGTGGGCCAGCGAGGCCGTCCAACGGGCCTGCACCTCCGACGCACCGGTGACCCGGCTGGCGTGGTCGAAGCCCCACCGGGTACGCAGCACGCAGATCAGCAGCAGGCCGTGCCGGTAGATGTGGTAGTCGTACACCCCCGCCTCGTCGAGCAGTGCGGCCATCTCCGGCCACAGCTCGGCGTGCCGGCGCTCGTACTCGGCCTCCGCCCCCGGGTGCAGGCGGTACAGGTGACACACCTGCGCGCCTGGCCCGAAGGCCGGTCCCGGTCCCGTTCCCGATCCGGTGCCGGGATCGGGAACGGGACCGGGGTGGCCCGCACCCGGATATTGAGGAGTATCCGGGGCGGGCCGGTTCACCGGAGTGCTCACTTGCCGGAGCCGGCGAGCGCGCCGGAGACGAGTTGCCGTTGGAACACCAGATAGATGATCAGCACCGGCAGCAGGGCCACGATCAGGCCGGCGCTGACCAGTGGCACCGACACGTCGTACTGGCCGCTGAGCAGCGACACCCCGACCATCAGCGTCTTGGAGTCCGAGCCGCCCATGATGACCAGCGGCAGCAGCAGGTCGTTCCACATCCAGACGAAGTTGAAGATGGCCAGTGCCGCCAGCGCCGGGGTGGCGATCGGGGCGAGCAGCCGGAACAGGATGGTGAAGTGTCCGGCTCCGTCGACCCGGGCCGCCTCGATCAGCTCGTCGGGCACCTGCTGGAAGTACCCGGCCAGCTGGTAGGTGCCCAACGGCAGGCCGAACGCCGCGTACGCCAGGATCAGCCCCTGGTACTCCCCGGACATGCCCAGGTCCAGCACGGTCTGGTACAGCGGGTAGATGATCGCCTGGCTGGGGATGGTCAGGGTGATGATGATGAACAGGAAGACCAGCTTGCCGCCGCGGAAGCGCAGCTTGGTCACGGTGTACGCGACCAGCATCGCGGCCAGCACCGACAACACCAGCCCACCGACCGTGGTGATGATCGAGTTGAGCAGCAGCCGGGGCATGTTCATCCGCTTGAACGCCTCGACGTAGTTCTCGAAGGTGATCCCGGCCGGCAGCCCGAGCGGATCCCGGGCGAACCCGGTCTGCGTCTTGAGCGAGCTGACCACGGTGAACAGCAGCGGGTAGAGCGCCGCCACCGCGACCACCACCAACGCGAAGACCAACAGGTAGCGCCCGATCTGGGCGGAGTATCGCCGGTTCATCGCGGCTTCCGGGTCCCCTCTTTGAACATGTGCCGCACGCTGAAGATCGACATCAGGGCGACGAAGACGAACAGGGCGATACCGATGGCCGAGCCGTATCCCCGGTCGAGAAACTGGAAGGTGGTGAGGAAGACCAGGAACTCGGGGAGCATGGTGGCGTGGCCGGGGCCGCCCTGGGTCAACGCGTAGATCAGCGGGAAGAGCCAGATCAGTACGCCGGAGGCGCAGAGCACGCTCCAGTACGCCACGGTCGGGCGCAGCATCGGCACCACCACGGAGAACAGCCGCCGCCAGAAGCCGGCGCCGTCGAGGTACGCGGCCTCCAGCACCTCGTCGGGGATGGTGGCCAGCCCGGCCAGGTAGGTCATCACGCCCAGGCCGAAAAAGCTCCACAACGCCACCGCGACCAGTGAGAACAGGGCGCTGTTCTGCCCGTTGAGCCACTCGATGGCCAGCGGCTCCAGCCCGACCGCCCGCAACAGCGCGTTGATCGGACCGTCCGGCGAGAGGATCTGCCGGAACATGATGCCGACCACGATCGGCGCAATGGTGTACGGGATGAAGTAGACGGCCCGGAAGAACTTCCAGCCCGGTGCCCGCTGGTGGATCAGTACCGCCAGCACCAGCGGCACCACGATCCAGACCGGCAGGGTGGCCACCACCAGCAGCGCGTTGCGGAAGCTGGTCAGCACCATCGGGTCGTCAAGCATGCGGGTGTAGTTGTCGAAGCCGGCGAAGGAGCTGTCGCCGAACCCGCTGGAGGATTCGAAGCTGGTGATGACGCCCCGGATGAGCGGCACCAGCTTGAAGGTGACCGCCAGGGCCAACGCCGGCAGGACCAGCAGGGCGCCGAGCCACCACTCCCGGGCGTGCCGGAAGCGCCGGGTACGGCGTACCGGCGAGGTCGGAGTCGTCGCGGCGGCCGGCTCGGCGGCCGGCGCGGTGGAGATGCTCATCGGGTTGTCCTCCCCCGGGAAGCTGGCGGGTGGGGTGGCGCTGGCCACCCCACCCGATGCGACTAGTTGCCCTGCTTCTTCGTCGGGCTGCGCTCCAGCGCCTGCTGCATCTGCTCAGCCCACTTGTCGACGGTGAGCTGGCCGAGGGTGATCTGCTGCCAGCCTCGGGCCAGGGCGTCGGCCTCCGGGCCGGAGAGCATCACACCGGCGTGCAGAGTGGGCTCGGCGATCAGCTCCTGGATCTTCTTGAAGGCCGGCGACGAGGGCAGCAGCGCCGGGTCAACGTTCTTGTTCAGCGGCTGGCCCTTGGCGTACTTCACCCAGAGCTCGCCGTTCTCCTTGCCGGCCAGCCAGGTGATGAACTTCAGGCCGGCGTCCTTCTTCTCGCTCCACTTGGTCACGCCGTAGACAGCGCCCTCGATGCCGGAGAACTTGCCGGCCAGCGGCGCGGACGGGTTGATCGCCGGCCAGCGGGTGACGCCGAGCTTGTCGTCGCCGAGGGCCTTGCCGAACGCCTCCCAGTTCACCGCGTCGGAGATGATGGTGCCGGCGAAGGCGGCGTCACCGCGCTGGAAGATGTCGGCACCGTCGGGCAGCATGGTGATCGACGGGGCGTTCTTGTTCGCCCAGCCCTTGGTGGTGATCTCGGCCAGTTTCTCCAGGACCTGGACCAGCTTCGGGTCCTTCCAGGAGAGGGTTCCGTTGAGCACGCCGCGGATGTCGTCCTCGGTCAGGTAGTTGCGGGCGATCTCCGGGAAGTCCCAGTACGCCGGGAAGGTGCCGGACAGCCCCAACGCCAGGCAGGTCTTGCCCGCCTTCTTGACCGCGTCGCAGGCCGCCCCGAACTCGTCCCAGGTGGCCGGCGGGTTCTCCGCGTCCAGCCCGGCCGCGGTCAGCACGTCCTTGTTGTAGTAGAGGACATTGCCCTGGTAGGAGAAGGGCACGCCGTAGCAGGGCTTGCTGGTGTCGAACTCCTCGCAGGCGCCGCTGTAGGTGACCAGATCCTTGTTGATCTCGGCCGCCTTGTCGCCCAGCGGCGTGTACGCCCCCCGCCGGTCGAACAGTTCCAGGCCGGCGTTGTTGGCCATCACGTCCGGACCGGACTGCGAGGTGATGTACGGTCCCTGCACCTCGGGGTACTTGTCGAACGGGACCGACTGCAAGTCCAGCTTGATGTCCTGGTGGCTGGCCTCGAAGGCGGTCTTCACCTGCTGCCAGTACTCGGTGCCGCCCGGCTCCCAGGTGAGCACCTTGAGGGTCACCGGGCCGTCGGCGGCGTCGTCACTGCCGCCACCACAGGCGGCGAGCAGGGCGGCGGTGGCCACACCGGCGGCGAGGACACCGGTCAATCTACGTCGAAACATCGGCGCAAACTCCTGTCACGAGAGGGGTTCGGGGGAGATCCGACGAGGCGCGCCACCGGTGGCGGCACTGTCGGCCATGGCCGTGGCGACCTGCACCACGTGCAATCCGTCGGCGAGCGGGACGACCGCCGACGACTCGGTGCCGGTCACCTGACCGACGAAGTGGCGCAACTCGGCGGCGAGTGCACCGCCGCCGTCGACCGGCGACAGCAGCCAGTCCGGCGCCTCGGTCTGCTCGCCCTGGACGAGCAGCGTGGGATGGCCGAGGTCGACGTGTGCGACCCCGTCGGTGCCGTACACCTCGACCAGGTCCGAGGTGTGGTTGGGCGTGTGTTCAGGCAGGAGATAGCTGTTGCGGATCGACGACACGACGTCGTTGGCGTGCCGAAGCTCCGCCCACACCAGGACCGGGGTTGCCGATCCGGGTCGGGTCCGGGCCGCCGCGCGGACCTCGACCACCGGCGACTGGGCGTACCAGATGGCCAGGTCGATGTCGTGCACGGCGGTGAGCAGGGCGGGATGCTCGTCGGGGAAGAGCCGGCTGAGCGTGCGCGGCCGGTCCCGGCGGGAGGAGACGGCCAGCACCTGGCCGAGCCGGCCGGCACGGACCGCGTCGTACAGCGCCCGGTGCGGGGCACTGTGCCGCAGGATGTGTCCCGGCTGGCAGAGCACCCCGTGGGTAAGCGCCGCAGCGACGATGGCAGCGGCGTCGGCGACCGTCGCCGCGAGGGGCTTCTCCACCAGGACCGGCACGCCGGCGGCGAGCAGCGCGACCGCGACGTCCCGGTGCGCGGGACCGGGCACGCAGACCGAGGCCGCCTGCGGCGCTCCGGCGGCGAGCAACTCCTCGACCGTGCCGAAGGTACGGGCCACGTCGTGCTCGGCGGCGACCTGCTGCCGTACGCCCGGGTTCGGGTCGACCAGCGCGGTCACCGGCACCCCGAGGGACCGGTACGCGGCGACGTGCCGCAGCCCGAAGGCCCCCGCGCCGATCACGGCGACCTCGACCCGCTCGCTCATGCCGCCACCGCCGTGGTGTCGGTGTCGTCCCCGGGAGCGGCCGGGGTCGGCACGGCGGCGGCCGGGGCGGTGAGTCGCCCGTCCAGCACAGCCCGGGTGAGCCGTTCCAGCGCGCTCACGCCGACGTCGAGGCAGCGCTCGTCGACGTCGAAGGAACCGGAGTGCAGTGGTGCGCCGCCCCGCTCACCGGTGACGCCGAGCTTGACGTACAGACTGGGGCCGAGCGCGCCGAGCAGCGCGAAGTCGTCGGTGGTCAGCGGCGGCACCGCGAGGTCGACCACGTCCAGCAGGCCGGGCAGTTCGGCGTGGGCCAGTGCGACCAGTTCGGCCGCGTTGCGTACCGGGGGCATCTCGTTGGCCCAGGTGAAGCGGACACCGAGGTCGAGCGCGGCGGCCTGCTGGCGGGCGACCCGCTCGATGACCACCTTGAGCCGCTCGCGGGTGCCCTCGTCGAGGGTCCGCAGCGTGCCGGTCGCCTCCGCGTACGCGGCGACCTGGCTCTGGCTGGCGCCGCCGGAGATGGTGCCGATGTTGAACGCCACCATTTCGTCGGCGTTGCGGGACCGGGCCACCGCGGCGTGCAGCAGGTTCACGATGCCGCTGAGGCCGAGAATCGCGTCGCGGCCCAGCGCCGGGGTGGCGGCGTGCGCGGCCCGGCCGAGCACCTCGATGCGGAAGGCGTCCTTGGCGGCCATCGCCGTGTGGCGGTCCACGCCCAGCGTGCCGACCGGCAGGTCCGGCCAGCAGTGCAGGCCGAGCACGGCGTCGAAGCGGCGACCGCGCAGCCCTTCGTGCAGGAGTGCGGCGGCCGCGCCGGAGGCCTCACCGAAGGGAATCTCCTCGGCCGGCTGGAACAGCACGGCCACCGTGCCCCGCGCCGGTGGCGCCGCGGCGAGTCGGGCGGCCACTCCGTACGCGACGGTCATGTGCACGTCGTGCCCACAGGCGTGGCAGACCCCGGCGTTGGTCGACGCGTACGGCTCGGTCTTGGCGTCCTGAACGGGATAGGCATCCATATCGGCCCGAAGAAGGACCATCGGCCCCGGCAGCGCCCCTTCGAGCTCCAGGAGCAGCCCGGTGCCGGCGATCCCGGTGCGTACCCGGCCGAGCGGCTGGAGCTTCGCGGCCAGCGTCGCGGCCGTCTGGTGCTCGGTAAACCGCAGCTCCGGGTAGCGATGGAGCTGACGCCTCAGCTGTACCAGCTCATCAACCCCGTCGTGTCCCAGCTCCACCCAGCCCACTCCTCGCTCGCGGCCTGCAATCCGGACCTAATTGAGACAAGAACCTAAAGCCGGGGGGCGGCCACGTCAATAACCAGGCAAGATTTGGGTTATGGTCCGTGACCATGGATCGCGCTGACGCCCACCTGCACCTCTTCGCGAACGGCTACCCGGGCCGGTACGGACGCTCCCCCGCCGGCACCGAGGAGCTCGCCGCATACCAGGACATCCGCCATGTGCACGGCATCGATCGGGCGCTGGTGGTGGGCTACGAGGGCGAGGAACACTTCGCCGGGAACAACGACTACCTGGCCACGCTCGCCGGCACGCACCCCTGGATCGCCCCGGTCGCCTACGTCCCACCAGATGGTCCGGCAGAGGACCAACTGGCCCGCTGGTGGTCAGCCGGGTTCGTCGGGGTGTCCGCCTATCTGGCCGACGCCGAACAGGCCGACCGCTTCGCCGCCTGGGTGACCAGAGCCGCCCCACAGCTCACCGCAGCCCGGGCGCTGCTCAGCCTCAACGCCACCCCAGCCGCCACCGCCCGGCTCGGCACCGCCCTGGCCGGGCTGGGCGCCTGCCCGGTGCTGTTCAGCCACCTCGGGCTGCCCGGCAGTCGGCCCACGCCCCCGTCCCCGCAGCAGGCGGCCGAGACGCTGGCGCCGCTGCTCGACCTGGCCCGGCTGCCGCAGGTCGGGGTGAAGGTGTCCGGCCTCTACGCGGTCAGCGAGCCCACGCACGGCTGGCCGCACTCCGCCGCCCGGCCCTTCGTCGACGTGCTGCTGGAGCACTTCGGCAGCCGCCGGCTCTACTGGGGATCGGACTTCCCACCCAGTCTGGACCACGTCTCGTTCAGTCAGACCCTGGAACCGGCCGGCCTGGAGCAGCTCTCCCCCACCGAGCAGGCCGACGTCTTCGGCGCGAACCTGCGGCGCGCCCTCGACGGCGTCCAGGCAGCGGGCTGACGGCGCTGATTCGCGCGGTCCTGCCGCAGAATGACCGCGGGCGGGCTCGGTGTGCCGAGCCCGCCCGCTCCCACGTCATCGGTTGTGGGACTGTGTCACCTGGTCAACGTTGCAGGGTGAGTACGCCCGGGCGGTAGGGCAGCAGGCCGTAGTCGCCGCCCGAGTTCGGGGACCGGCCCTGGTACAGCAGTTGCAGGTTGCAGGGGTCGACGGTCATCGTCTGGTCGGCGTTGCTACGGATCAACTCGCCGTGGCTGATGTC
>NZ_JBFBAY010000039.1:0-8375 GCF_040682415.1 Micromonospora sp. NPDC051196 | reverse complement strand
ATCCGTCAACTCATCCAACGCGCCCGCACCCACTACCGATGGGACACCCGCCCCACCACACGCCGCCTCAAGTAACACCTACTGCCGGTCGCTCTAAGTCGTGTCGCCCCTCCGACACGAACTCCCATGGCTCGATCGCCAGTGTGGGTGTGTCGGTCCGTCTTCGGTGTCGCCGGCGGCTCCCCGCCCAGGGTAGGTTGCCGTCGCTGGACCCGCTGCGGTGGCTAGTAGATCTTGGCCTGAAGGGAGGCCGAGATTCCTGCTCTGTCGGGCTCGATTCGACCTGCGCGATGTTGTCAACCGGTCGGTTCTCCCACAGCGATGGGCTGGCGCGGGGATGCCATGGTGTGGATGCCCGTGCTGCGTGGCGACCGCGCCCCCCGTTTGCCCCCCGAAAACTCCGGCTGATGATTGACAATCAGTGACAAGGCGAGGCTGGTGTCGGGCGACGTCTCTACAGCTCAGTGCCCACTTAGGGCAAGCAATGGCAAGTCCGGAATGGCTACGTTCCGTAACAAGGGGTCGTCGGTTCGAATCCGGCCGTCCCGACAGCACGAAAGAGGCCGTCAACCGGGGTGAAAACCCTGGCCAACGGCCTCTAATTCGTACTGTGGTAGTAGAGATTTCCTGATCTAGACGGCGCGTAGCTGGGGACCAGTTGGGGACCGGCGGGCCTTCAAGTGGGCGCTGAGGGCCGTTCCGGCGTCGGTGATCGACTGCCGGTCGGGTGTAGGTACCGCTGGGTGGTGGTCAGTGATCCGTGTCCGGCGATCTTCCGTAGGACGTGGACCGGTACGCCTGCGTCGGCCATCCATGTGAGGCCGGTGTGCCGTAGGTCGTGTCGGCGTAGGTGTTCGTATCCGAGCTTGGTGACCACCTCATCCCAATGCGTCGCGTCGCGGAGCACGGCGGTGCTGATCCGGCCACCGCGCGGCCCGGTGAACAGTCGGGAATCGGGTTTGGACACGGCGTCCAGGCGGTGAGCGACGATCGGCCGTACCTCTTCGATCAGCGGCACGGTCCGTGCGCGTTTTCCCTTGGTGCCCTTGTCGATGAGGCCACCGGGACCGGGCGTGGTTTGGCGGCGTACCGTCCACATCCACGTTTCGCGGTCGATGTCCTCGGCCCGGACGCCGGAAACCTCGCCGATCCGGGCGGCGGTACAGGCGGCGAATATCACCACGTCGGCCCACCCGGTGAAGTGGTTCGCGGTCCGGTTGACCAGCGCATCGGCGAGAGCGGTAAGCGTTTCCCAGTCGGGCAGCGCGAGCGAGCGAGGATCGTCCAACTCGTCAGCGGCCCGCTGGTATTCGCGCTGCCACCCGGTGACCTGGGCGGGATTTCGTTGGATGATGCCGTCACGTACGGCCTGTTCCATCACCCGGACCAGCACGGCGAGGCTGTTCTTCACCGTGGATCGAGCGCTGAGGCGGCGGACAGCACGATCCGCACCAAGTATCGATGGGTACCACCCACCAAACGCAAGCGCCGCCCTAACGCGGTATAGGTGATCATCGATCGAGGCCTCCTGGGCGAGGGTGCAGCCCTCACACTAGTTACCCCGCTGACCGCTGAGATCGAGGCTACGCGGGACTGGTTGGCCGAAGACCCTCGGCGAGCGCGGGCACCTGGATTCCTCATCGTTCCAGGCCGATCTTGTGGTCGGCAGACGGCCAGCAATACTCACCATCTGGCCTGGTCATGAAGATCTGGAAGCAGGCTGGCTGGAAAAGCACCCGGTTGCCGTCCAGGGAACCGCACGCTGGGCCGTGAAGTCGGGTGAGACGCTCACGGACCTAGCCTGGCGTGATCTCCTGGATCAGTGAGGACCACTGCGGTGTCTGCTGCCTTGCCGCCCGGGCCCGGCGGCGGAGGCCGTAGGTTGCGGACAACGCCGATATCGAGCCATGTCATCGTGCGACGGTGTCCACTCGCAATTGCCAGTAAGGCGGAACGGCTGGCCGTGACAGTTCAGCCATACGGAACGCCGTGTTGCCCTGGTGGTTGGTGATCGGAGGTTAGGGACCTGACTGCGGATTTTCGGGTTAGGCGTCGGTGAGCAGGATGGCGAGGTGGTTGTCGAAGGATTGTGCGAGGCTTGTCAGGAGGGCTTGGCCTTTGGCTGGGGTGCCGGCTGATGGTTGGCCGATGACTCCGGTTGTCGTGTAGGCGCGCATTCCTTTGACGAGCAGCATCGTGCGGTCGTCGGCGGTGTGGTCGCTGTTGGTGAAGTCGGTGCCGACCGTGTGGGGTTGGACGTGTAGGAGGATGGATACTTCCAGCTCGCCGGCGTGCATGTCGTGGTGGGCGTTGGTGTCCAGGTGTGCGTCCTGTCGGGCCTTGTCCCAGTCGGTGCGGGTGGGGAAGAGAGTCATCGAGCCGGGGGTGGTGGTGTTGGCGGTCTGCACGATGTTGGACAGCACGTAGTTGCCGCCGTGGCCGTTGACGATGGCCAGCCGGGTGATGCCATTCGCGGCGAGTGATGCGCGGATGTCGTCGATGATTGCGGAGAGTGTCTGGTGGCTGATGCTGACGGTGCCGGGCCAGCCGGCGTGTTCGTGTGAGCAGGACAGTGTGATTGGCGGTAGGAGCAGCACGTTGTGTCGTCGGGCGATGGCTGCGGCGATGGCGGTGGCGACGATCGTGTCGGTGGTCAGGGGCAGGAACGATCCGTGTTGTTCGAAGCTGCCGATGGGCAGAACTGCTACCTCAGGTGCGTGGGCTGCGATGTCGGTGCTGGTGGCGGTCGGTAGCAGGTCCATTCGGTCATTTTGTCACTGGCGTGTCACTGCGGTGCGGTGCCCGTTGATGAAGCTGCGGACTGCAGGGAGCGTGCGGTGCTGGCGTAGCGCTATCGCGAGTGGGCCGATCGCGCGGATGATCCGGTAGGAGGCGGTTTTGTCTGCGAGCCGAAGTGCGGTGCTGCCGTGGTGGGCGGCGCGTTCGGGATCGTGGTGCAGATAGCATTCGCCGAGGTGGGCATGCCAGAGCCCGATATCGATGAGGGTGACGGGTAGTTGATCGTCGAGGAGTTCCTCGAAGATCGTGGTGGCCGATGCTGCGTCGCCGAGTAGGTAACGGCAGCGGGCGTCGACGGCGGCAACGTAGCGCAGGTCGCAATGCCGGGCGAAGTGGTCGTCGCCGGTGGTGGCGCCGACGTTGGTGAGTTCGCGGCGCGCGGCGGTAATGGCGGCGGTGGTGTCGTCGTCGTTGCCGCTGGCGGCAAGGGCTTCCGCCATGCGGGCTAAGCACAATGCGCGGGTGCGGGCCGGGACCGGGCCGGGTGTCAAGGACCGCCGTGAGAAGGTGATTGCGGCGCGGATGTCGCCGTTGTCGAGAGCGCGTTGGCTGTGCCGCATGCAGGCGTAGGCGGTCAGTGGCAGGTCATCAGCTTCGACGGCACGGTGGCGCGACCGGTCGAGCCATACTCCACCGTCAGGAGCGATGGTGGTGTTGTCGGCAATCCAGCTCATGAACTCCGACCAGCGGGCGTCTACGCCGGCGAGGTCCGGGCGGGTACCGCCGCGTTGCAGGGCGTCGAGGATCTCTAGACGTTCGCGTACGCGGATTCCGAGTTCAGGCCATGTCTGTGGAGGTTGGGCGGTGAGCTGATCGAGTTCGTCATGCCACGCCTGCGGATCAGCACAGGTGAGTTCATCGTCCAGGAGCGATCGATAAGTCCTCGGGCGGTCCGGTATCGGGCGACGTGGGGTGCTGTCTGGTGTGCGTCGCGGACTGTAGAGGCCGAGGTCGGCGTCAGTGGAGGCAGAGAGCACCTGGCACAGGGCGTTGCGGCGCTCCCGGCTGGGCCAGCGATGCTCCCCACGCTCAAGCTTGCCGACCCACCGATGATCGACGTAGTAAGCGGCCAGATTCTGCCCAGGGTAAAGGCGGTCGAGGGCAGCGTTGACGGCGTCGGCTAACTCCGCCCGGGACATGCGCTGGCCAGCACGGCGCGGCGAGATTCGCCGACGGCGCGCATCGGCAAGCAATGCGTTAGGGGCGATGACGGTCTCAGGATGGCGGGGCACTGCACCTCCTTCACGCCACGGCCAGCACGTCTCGTCACACACGCTCAGGCAATCAGCCTGCCTGGAATTCGCGTAGGCCGTCCAGCACATGTTGCCGCTGTCGGTCACGTCGACCTGACTGGCAAGTCAATCTTACGGGAGGATCATTGGCGATTTCGTGGGCGACACTGCGATGGTCGGCGGAGTCTGCGGCTATTCGAACCCGCCTCTCCTCTGTGAATGGCGAACTACTCGCTGGTCAGGTGCTGGTCGGACCGTAGGTCGGTATGTGAGGTTGGACCGGAGGTCGGCTTCCCTGTTTGTGGGTTGTTCCGTGATCGTTGAATCGCCATTAGTGTCGGCGGCAGCCTCATCCTCGAACTCGACGATGATCAGCGCGCCCAGCTGGACCGCCGGCGCACCGACCACCTCGCCGCCGCCTGCGCCACGCTGACCGGCACCGACGGCATCAGCCTCGCCCTGGCCTCGCTGGCCCGCCGCTGGCAGTTCCTCGACACCGAGGTCCGCGCGAACACCGCCCAGGTCGAGGCGATCGTCCGCCAGACCGCTCCCCGGCTGCTAAACCAGCCCGGCATCGGGCCGATCACCGCAGCCCAACTCCTCGCGACCGCTGGCGACAACCCCGACCGGCTGAGCAGCGAAGCCGCATTCGCCGCGCTCTGCGGCGTCAGCCCGGTCGAGCACTCCAGCGGCAAAACCCAACGCCACCGACTCAACCTCGGTGGTGACCGCGCCGCCAACAGCGCACTATGGACGATTGCCAACAACCACCTCATGCATGATCCGCGCACCCGCGAGTACGCAGCACGCCGCACGGCGCTCGGTTCCAGCTGCAAAGAGATCTTGCGCCTGCTCAAGCGCTACATCGCCC
Source organism: Micromonospora sp. NPDC051196 (assembly GCF_040682415.1). Lineage (NCBI taxonomy): Bacteria > Bacillati > Actinomycetota > Actinomycetes > Micromonosporales > Micromonosporaceae > Micromonospora > Micromonospora sp. NPDC051196. The sequence continues at coordinate 3,473 of NZ_JBFBAY010000039.1, read as the reverse complement.
GCCAAGTCTTCACCGAGATCCGCCGCGCCCTCACCCCACCGAAGATCAACCACACCCGTGACTTGACATAGGGGCATCAACGCCCTGGCCGAGGCGTTCTTCGCCACCCTCAAACGCGAACTCGACGTCGACCGCCGCACCTGGGCAACCGAAGCTGACGCCCGTCGCGACGTGTTCCGGTGGATCGCCTTCTACAACCACCGACGCCGCCACTCCGCACTCGGCTACCTCAGCCCCGCCGACTACGAACAAACCCTTACACCGACTACGCTGCACCAGATCGCGGCATAACCCGGTGTCCACATCCCGGGGGGAACCTCAAATCGGCGGAGAGCACTTATTTGGGTCATGTTAGGACCCGCCCGGTCATCAGAACCGATATACGAATACGCCGCTCTCGCCACGAGCGTGGATTAAACGTCCAGTCAGGGGTGTGCCGGAACAGGCGAACCTGCCGTCCCACTCGCACCTCCCATACGTCGGTGCCCAGGCCACCGAAGCTGGTCCACCCCCACCGTTCTGTGTACAAGATCGCCGCGACCCGCTTCACGAGACAACTCAGGTCCACGGCTGGAGAGCGTCAGGCCTCTGCCTCCTTCGGCTCCATTTGCACGTACCCCCGGGCGACGAAGAACCGCTCGAGCAGGTAGCACCACCACAGGAGGATCAGGCCGGGCGTCACGAACACCGCGGGCATGAAGTTCCAGATGGCGACGCCCCCGAGGACCACGGCGATCCCGAGCAGGAACGTCAGGCTGGGCGTCGTCAGCCCCAACGTGAGCCCGTTGAGCACCTGGCGCCAGGTGGGGTTGGTGAAGCGGGCTACGAGGGGGAGGCACCAGAAGACCAGGAGCAGGAGGAAAAGTCCGACGACAATGAGCGACACCCAGACCTCGGCCAGCCCGCGAGTGGGCAGGTAGGAGAGCGAGAGGATGCCGACGGCCGCGACCGGGACGGCCAGCAGACCGACGACGGTCGCCTGCCTCCAGCTCTGCCGCAAGGCCTTCGAAGCAATGGCCCGGACGCCACCGTCCTTGCCCAGGACGTACCGGCGGCACACCTCGTAGGCGACCACCGTTCCCGCTCCCGCCGTCACGACAAGGCCGAGGCTCAGGAGCCAGAACAGGCTGATCAGGATGATGGAGCCGAGCGAGTCCAGGATGCGCCACAGTCGCGACGCGGGGTTGAAACGGAGAATGGTCGGGGCCTTTCAGTGTGCGCAGTTGCGGGTCCTGAGGACGGGATCGGCCTCCTGCGGTGGGCGGGAGGCCGACGCGATCAGCCCTTCACGGAGCCGATCATGAGACCGGACACGAAGTGCTTCTGCAGGAACGGGTAGACGAACAGGATGGGGACGGCCGCCACCATGGTGATCGCCGACCGCAGCGCGATCGGTGTGGTGACCTGCCCGCCAGAGGCTGCGGCGCCCGTGGCGGCCACGGAGTTCACGCCGGCGTTCATCGAGCTCGACAGCAGCTTCTGCAACTCGTACTGCAAGGTGGTCAACGCCGGATTGCCCGAGGCGTAGAGCAGGGTGTCCAGCCAGGCGTTCCAGCTGCCCACCGCCACGAACAGACCCACCACGGCCAGCGCGGGCTTGCACAGCGGCATCACGATCTGCCACCACGTACGGAACTCGCCCGCACCGTCCATCCGTGCCGACTCGATGATCTCCTCAGGGATCGACTTGATGTACGTGCGCAGGATGATCAGGTTGAACGCGCTGATGATCGTCGGCACCCAGTAGGCCTGGAAGGTGTTCAGCATGCCCAGGTCCTTGATGAGCAGGTAGTTGGGGATCAGCCCGGCGTCGAAGTACATCGTCAGCACGAAGATCACGGTGATCGGGCGGCGGAAGATGAACTCTGTTCGGCTGAGCGCGTAGGCGAGCATCGAGGTGAAGAACAGGTTTGTCGCCACCACCACGACCGTCTTCAGGACGCTCATGAAGAACGCCTGGTAGATCGTGTGCATGTTGAACACGACGTTGTAGTTCTGCAGCGAGAAGTCCCGAGGCCAGATGCCGATCCCGCCACGGACGGCGTCCATGCCGTCGTTCAGGGAGATGGCGAGCGTGTTCAGCAGCGGGTAGACCATGACCGCCGCGAGGGCCAGCAGGAAGGTCGTGTTGAGCGTCGTGAAGATAGTCCGCTCGGTCGTCCACTTGCGACGCCGTGACCCGCCCCGTGATGCGCACCGCGCCAGAGGCTTCGCGACAGTGGTGCTTGACATGAAGTCCTCCTAGACCAGCGTCTCTTGGTTGAGGCGCTTGGCCGCTTGGTTCGCCGCGCCCACCAGGATGACGGCGACGATGGTCTTGAAGATGCCCGCGACGATGGCGAGGCTGTAGTTGCCCAGCTCGTAGCCATAGCGCAGCACGAAGACGTCGATGGTCTCGGACCTGTCGGACACCAGGCCGTTGCCGAGGAAGTACGGCAGCTCGAAGTTCGTGGACAGGATCCAGCCGCTGTTGATGATGAGCAGCACGACGATCGTGGGCCTGATGCTCGGGAGCGTGATGCTGAACATCTTGCGAAAGCGGCCTGCTCCGTCGACCTCGGCGGACTCGTACAGGCTCGGGTCGATCGCGGTGATCGCGGCCAGGTAGATGATCGTGTTCCAGCCCAGCTCCTTCCACAGGTTCGTCCCGGCGACGATCCCCCAGAAGTAGTTCGGCTCGGTCAGGAACAGGACCGGTTGGTCGACGATGTGCAGGTTCATGAGGCCCTGGTTGATGAACCCGCCGGAGGAGGGCAGCGAGAGCGCCACCGATGCCATGCTCGCCACGATCACCCAGCTGAGGAAGTGGGGCATGTAGGTGATGTTCTGAAGGACTCGCTTGAACGGCAGGTTCTTGACCTCGTTCAGCAGCAGCGCTAGGACGATGGCCCCGAGGGTACCGACGGTCAGGGTCAGGACCGACTGTCCTATCGTGTTGATCACGACCCGGATGAACCGCTCACCCATGACACCGGTGAACAGGTTGTGGAAGTTCTCGAGGCCCACCCACTGCTGGTTCCAGAGGCTGCGGGGACCCGGCCAGGGGCTGCTGCCGCGAGCCGGCTTGAAGTCCTGGAAGGCGATCGCCCAGCCGTAGACCGGGACGTACTTGAACAGGATCTGGTACAGCAGCAGCGGGACGGCCATCGCGAGCAGGGCTCGCTGCGCCCAGACCAGGTCCCAGGTGATCTTGCGCTTGGGATCCTTCGCTGCATTCTTTCGGGCCTTGCGGTTCTGGGCACGCGAACTGCTCGCGGGCTCCGGGGCCGGTTCGAGCCCGGTGGCGGTCACGGGGATGCCGACCGTGGCGTCCGTCATCTGTCCAACCTCGTCGTCAGGAGCAGTGGGTGGTAATCGAGAACGCGTCGTGGGGGGGGGGGGGGGGCCCCCCCCCCCCCCCCCCCCCCGCACGGGGGGGGGGGGGGGCGGGGCGGGATGTCCACCCCGGGGGGCGGGGCCGGGCACCACAAGGC
>NZ_JBFBAY010000038.1:0-9124 GCF_040682415.1 Micromonospora sp. NPDC051196 | reverse complement strand
GAAGCGTAGAGAACTCCGATGATCAATGGACCCGTGCCTGCTTGCTACCCCGGGGTCCCCATCGCCCACACCCCCGACCTACTGCCGGTCGCTCTTATTGCCCCACCGCCGATGACGCTCAGGGCAACTCTGGAGCTCACGCAAGTCTAGCTGTGGTGGTGACCTCTTCGGGATCGCGGAAGAGGTCACCGAGCAGAGAGCTCTGGTCAACGCATTGCCGGTGGGATTGATGTCTTCACCGCCTTCGGTTCCACCGGTGCCCGCGTTCGTGCAACTCGGCGGTCAGCCGGCCGGCACCGTAGACACCACGATGCTCCGACCTGGCTAGCCAGGTCACCTCGGCCCTGTGCTGGCCATGGCGTTTCCGTTCGGCGGCACGTTGCCGACCTGAACGGAGCCACTGAGCCATTTCGTCGTGGGTAGCGGGCGTCCTCGGCGGTTTGGATGACGAGGATGGCGTGCACGATCGGGGTTCCACGGCGTGGGTAGCAGCGGAGTTTGGTCAGGGAGCAGTCCGCGCTGGCCTTGCCGATCCCCCGCACGACGGGATCACCCCAGCGTGCGCGGGGAGCAGATCTCGTCACAAGGTCGGCTATGGCTGGAAGCCGTCTGGTAGAAGGCGGGCCAGCGTGCGCACAGCCCTATATTGCAGCGCTCTGAAGGCGCCTTCGCTCTTTCGCATCGCACGAGCTGCCTCGGCGACCGAGAAGCCCTGCAAGAAGTAAAGAACGATGCACTTCTGCTGTTCGGGGGACAGCCGCCGGACCGCCGTCAGCAGCACCGGATCGGTGATGTGGTCAACGATCCATGCCTCCGGATTCCTTTCCGGCCTTCGGTCTCGGTCGGCGTCGGTTACGTCGCCGGTGGTGACCTCGAGCCGGGAGCGGCCGGACCTGAAATGGTCCTCGACCAGGTTGCGGGCGATGGTGACCAGCCAGGCGCCGAGGTCACGGCCATGCCAGGTGAAGTTACCGATCCGCTTGAGCCCGTGCAGGAAGGTGTCCGCAGTCAGGTCCTCGGCGAGCTGGCGGTTGCCGACCCGGAAGTAGACGAAGCGGAAGACGGTGTCGACGTAACGGTCGTAGATCAGCCCGAACGCCTCGGCCTCGCCAGCCTGAGCACGCTCGACCAGCCTCCACACTGCGGTTTCCTCGTCTCGGCCGGGCCCGACCGGCGCTTCGCTTCCCTCGGAGTCCGGATCCGTTCGGCCGGGCCAAGACGGGAGGTGTGCAACGCCCGCGCGGGCACAGATTGTGGTGATCTCGTCGTCGGTCGCCCGATCCTGCGGCACCGCATCGGCCATCGCGGCACCGAGCGAGGATGCGCGAAGCAGGTCTTCGAACTCGAGATCAGTGTCGCTGTCCGGTGCGCACGGCTGCCGTGCAACGGCCTGCAGCGATGCGACACCGGAACGAGCCGGCCGGTTGGCGTTCACCATGTGATTCCCTCCTTTCGAAGCTGCCGACGCGCCCGGTGGATCTGACCTTCGACAGCCTTCGCCGAGATGCCGAACCGCTCCGCGAGCTGGCCGTGGGTCAGCCCATAGGCGTGCCCGAACAGCAACGTCCGCTGCAGATCAGACAGCACATCCGTGTTCTTGATTTTGTCCAGGATTACCTTCGCCAGGGCCGATCGCGCAGGGTCCTGTTCCGAGCGCAGCACGGACGGTCCGGCATCGTCGGGTGGCAGTTCGACCTCCTCCCTGTTCCTACTGGTGAGCCAGCGGCGAAAGACATTGGCGAACTCGCCGCGACACAGACCGAGGAAATAGTCATGCAAGGTGGACCCCCGATCCGGGTCCCAGCCCGCACCGGCCCGACACCGCCGGACGAACACCTCCAAGGCCTTCGCGACACTCTCCTGCACCATGCCGTCTTGGTCGACATGCGCCCAGCAGTCAGGCGCATGCAGCAACCAGCCCCGACGGACACAGTGACGAAAGACCTGCTCGGTACGCAGATCACGGCGCATCTGCGCGACAGCGGCCGCCACCATCACGTCAACGAGACGGCTCCACGACCGCCCGACGAAGCGGTCCGCCTCTACCAGGCTCCAAAGCTTACGGTCCGCAGCCAGCCGATCACCTTGGTCGTCCTCGTCGGCCATCCCACCCCCTCCCAACAGCCCCCGTCGACACACCTTCTGTCAACGGCGAGCCCTCCACCCACGCAGAAAGTGCGGCGATCCCACAACCAGGTGCCACGGCTCGCGAACGTGAGGCAAGCCGCCCCACCCGTGGGGCGACGCCCGTGTCCATACAGATGACGATGTCCGTCTCTTCGACACGAGTGGGAGCTCCCGTGCTGCACCCCGCACTCACCGCCATGGCCTACGGGCTGGTCGCCGTCTTCGGTCTACTCGCCGCCGGACTGATCGGGTTCCTGCAATGGAACGACGGCGCAGAGTCGTCAACCGTCGTCATCACCGCCGGAGCGGCCGCGCTGTCGGTGATGACCCTCGGCATCACCCTCATCGGACAGATCCAGCACAGCTGAGCCCTGCCCCTGGGTCTGTGGGTCGTTGGCGAGACAGGCCCCGTCTCGGCCGGAAGTGACTCCGACGACGATTCAGGTACCCCCGCTCTGATCGGCGGCGGGATCCTCCTCGCCCTGATCATCGCCGCCGGAGCGATCGTCCTGGTGCGCCGACGGTCCACCCGGCCACCCTGACCGACGACGGTCAGGGTGGCCAGCGCGTCGAGTCCTGGGAACAGACCGGCGCCCCGCCGGCCGTGGCGCTCTGGTCGGCGCGGTTCTCCGCGCGGGACGGATCAACGAGGTCTTCCCACCCATGCCCGGTGACTGTCGGCCACATGCAGGCCATCGGACCATCGCCCCTGCAGGATGCCAGTGCGCATCCGCCCTTCGATGACCTGCAGCCCGCGGTTCGATGGATGAAGGAGGTCGCGGGAGATCATGATCGGCGGTACGAGCCACGTCCCCTGAATTTCCCATGCGTCCTGAATTCGTTGCGGGCGCTTGCTCAGCCAGTACACGTGGTCCGCCGCAACCTCCTCGAGCCATTCCTGGTGTCGGGGTACTCGTTGGAGTGCAGAGGTGAGTACGGCTGATCTTGCAGAGGTCAGGTGTTGTGGTGGGTGCCTTGTCCGTCACGGTGGGTTGCGTCTTGGAGGTGTAGGCGGGTGAGGCCGAGTATGTCGATTAGCCATCCGGGTCCGCCGGTGATGCCGCGGGCGCGTAGGAGGATGTCGACCTCGTGGTGGGTCGCCGGACCGGTGTGGGCGAGGAAGTCCTCGCAGATCTCAAGCAGGAGTGGCAGGAGATCGCGGTGGTGGGTGTCGTTGGTGGTCGCGGGGTCGTCGGGGATGGCCGGGGTGGGCATCAGGCGACGTTCTCGATGGCGGTGAGGCGGTTCTTGAGTCGGTAGCTGGGGCCGTTGATGGGGACGACGTCGCAGTGGTGCAGGAGCCGGTCGAGGATGGCGGTGGCCAGGACCTCGTCGCCGAAGACCTGGCCCCATTCGCCGAAGCCTTTGTTCGAGGTCAGCAGGGTGGAGCCCTTCTCGTAGCGTTTCGAGATCACCTGGAAGACGAGGTTGGCCTCGGGTCGTTCGAGGGGCTGGTAGCCCACTTCGTCGATGACCAGGACGGTGGGGCGTAGGTAGGTCTGCAGTTTGCGGGCCAGCCGGCCGATCGCATCAGCGGCGGTGAGGTGGCGGACCATGTCGTCGAGGGTGGTGAAGTAGACGGTGAACCCAGCTCTGCAGGCGGCGACCGCGAGGGACACCGCGATGTGGGTCTTGCCGACACCGGGTGGGCCGAGGAGAGCGACGTTGGCTTTGGCCTGCACGAATGCGAGGGTCGCGAGGTCACGGACCTTGCGGGGGTCCAGGTCGGGCTGGAAGCTGAAGTCGTAGTCGTCGAGGGTCTTGTGGTGCGGCAGCTTCGACAGGCGCAGCCCGGCGCGGAAGCGGCGTTCGTCGCGGACGGCGAGTTCCTCTTCCAGGACGAGGTCGAGGAACTCCAGGTAGCCCATGGCTTCGGTGTCGGCCCGGCCGGTGAGTTCCCGCAGCGTCTTGGCCAGGTGAGGCAGGCCGAGTTTGGTGGCGCTGGCGTGGATGCGGTTGGTGACCAGCTCACTCACGTCGAGACGTCCTTCAGGTGTGGGCGGTGGGTGAACGGGCTGGCTGCAGCGATCTGTTCATAGACCGACAGCGGCCGGGCCTCGACGGCGATCTGGGCGGCGGCGGCCCGGTTGAGCAGGGCTTGCAGCGGCCCCTGGCCGCTGTCGTGGCGGGCCGGTCGGCGTGTGGTCGGCTGCCCGCCGTCGGAGTCGCCGGTGGTAACGGCACGGGTGTGTCCGTCGGGAAGGCCGTCCCAGTGGTTCTCGTCGACGACCCGGGCGCCGCGGCCCACGGCCCGCTGGTGTGTGGCCAGCAGCGTGGCGCCGTCCAGGCCGGGCACGGTGGCGTGGATGGTGATGGTGGCGGCGGTCGCCCGGACCTCCACGAGCTGGCGGTGGCGGACCCGTCGGGCCGGCACGGAGTAGAGGTTGCCGGCGTAGGCGACCAGGCAGTCCTTGCCGACGTGCCGCAGATGCCGGTCGGCGACCACATACGCCCTGGCCGGGGTCGGTCGCAGCGCGGCGTGGTCACGGACTGCCCGCACGCCGATGATCTCGCCGTGGGTGCGATGTCGCACGGCCCGCCGCTGCGGAACCCAGGCCACGAACGTGGCATCGAGCTCGGCCAGCGAGGAGAACGCCCGCCCGGCCAGGACATGATCACGGACGATGGTGACCTGCCGTTCGACCCGCCCTTTGCCGGTCGGCCGATAGGCGGCCAGCACATCGATGTCGAAGTCGTAGTGCCCGGCGAACGCGACCGCTTCCGGGTGCAGCGGCACCGCCAGGCCCGGGGCAACGTGCCGGCGGACCACCGTCTTGGTCCGGTCGTAGACGATCGCCCCGGGAACCCCGCCGAAGTGCGCGAACGCCCGCCGGTGACACTCCCAGAACGCGGCCAGGTCCTGGCTGGTGGTGAAGCAGCAGAACGGATCCCGCGAGTACGACAACACCATGTGGAACGAGTACACCTTCGGGATCCCGACGTGAGCGAGGATGCCGCCCTCGTCGCCCCAGTCCACCTGCGCCTGCGCACCCGGAACGACCTCGAACCGGCGATGCAGCCCGGCCAGCTGATCCGGGCTGATCCCCAACTCCGCAGCGATCCGGGGACGGGCCTGCTGCAGATACAACTTCACCCGCTGGTAGTTGCCGGTAAACCCGTACTGCTCGACCAGGCGTTCATGGATCACCGTGCCCTTGAGCAGCAACTCCGCCCGCAACCACGCATCGACCACATGCGCGAACACATCGATCAGCTGCCCACGAGCCGGCCGCGCCGCAACCGGCGGCACCACCTCGCCGCCACCAGCAGACAGGTACTTCTTCACCGTCCGCCAGTTCAGGCCCGTCTCACGAGCGATCTCCGAGACACTCGCACCAGCCTCGTGCAGCGCCCGGAACCGACGCACATCCCGCCACCGCTGCTCATCCAACGCCCTCACCGCCAGCCGTCCCACGCCGGTCCGATCACGACCCGGACAGCCTCACCCTCAGTCACCAGTTGACGACGGACAAACGGTGCGCACCTCTGCAAGATCAGCTGTACATAGCTCTGCACTCCATGCCGTACCCCGACACCTGGTCGCTTGGGCCGGTGGGAATCGATTCGAGTTCCATGACGGGGATGTCCTCAAGGCTCCAGCGGATCCGTTCGAGGTCGAGGTCTTCGTAATCCCTGAGGAACTCAGGGCGTTCACCGTGGTCGTAGAGCCACTGCCGCACCACGTCGTCGGGCCACCGCAGGTTCGCGATCGCTTCGGACTGCAGGAAGACCCGAAGGTCTCGGTCCCGGTCGGCCGGGGGAAGGTTCTTCAGAAAGATCGGCACGCCGCCTCGCACTCGTGGTCATCACGTCGACATGACTGACTCAACGAACGAAGCTGGCTCGCGTGAGACATGCATGGGCAGCCTCACCGTCGGGCCGGCAGCTCACGGGTGCGTAATACCTCCTACGCCGCTGGAGACTCGGCGTCGCGCCGGACCAACTCTGCGTACGTCCACCGCACGTCGCCTACATGGTCATGACCGTCGAACCAGCTGACATTTGCGACGTGCCGTCCAGCCATGAGCTGGAACTGTGCGTGCCAACCCAGGTCCCGGGTGAGGAGCACCGGCTCGTCGACATCAGGGAACTGGTCTGCCGTGATGTCCAGGATCAGCCCGTCTTGCTCGAGCCACGCATGCGTGTGGAACGGCTCGTCCCACTGACCCGACCGGTACTGCCAGTCACCGAGCCCCGAGTCGGCGAGGAACTGGCCCAGCAGCTCGCACGTATCGCCGCATGAGCCCTTCGGGAACTCGGCGAGGCTGATCATCCGGAGGCCGCCTCGTTCCAGCCCGGCGCGAAAGACGGACGCTACCGCGTAAACGGCCGCTTCGTGAATCAGTATGCCCATGCGAATACACCGCCGGAGGGTATGCAGGTGCGGCGAGGTGGGTCCACCTGAACGCAGCCCGACAGGACTCGAAGCCTAACCTTCTAATCCATCTCCCGACCTCGGCCAACGGAGGCCGAGCCTGCGCAGGCGGGTGCTCCTGCGCCGGAACCCGGGGCCGACTATTTACCCGAGCCAGCGACGCAGGTACGTCACAGGCGCTTCAGGATCGACAAGAACCTCCTCGCCCAGTACTCGCAGGCCAGATGACCAGTCGGTAACTTCCGTCTGCAGTCGCCGGGCGAGAATGAGTCGGCAAGGGCAACCCGCCGTCTGAGCCATCAGTCACAGCCATCGCGGGCGTGGGTGCGCACTCGTTGGGAGCGGGCCGCACATCGCTCGGACAGTGCCCGCTGGGCACCAACCCGGCCGACACAGTCTGTCGCCCCAAGCCTGCTGCACCCAACAAATCGACGCGTCCGGCCCCGAGCGCCAGCCCTGGCTACCGGGTACTTGACCCTCTCCCGCCGCCCGCTCCTCGAAGCCGATACCGAGCCTGATGCTGCGCGGTTGGCCGGTTATTTTATGTTGATAACACCTGGGACGGTGCCAGGAGCGTACCAGTATCTGCAAGCAGCTATGGTGCCGCCGCGGTCGGCAACAGGCCAGACTCCCTTGTCTCTCGCCCAAGTGATACAGGGTGGACGAATACATTCCCGGCCGCGAGCAAGCCGTTCGCACATGCTGCGCGCCGGAGGTGCCTGACCTGCTTGTTTACCTTGGCGGGGCGAGATGGTGTCTGCGGAAGAGACTGTCGAAAAAGGCCGTGAGCAGTGGGCGTGCCTGATCCTCGTCTTGCAGTTCGTTCGTGCCGAACCGGTAGACCTCATAGCCGGCGAGGGTCAGGTCACGGCTGGCGGCAGCGGTGCGCGCGTACTCGTTGCTGTCCGGGAGCCAGCGTCGCCGGCCACCTGCTGCCTTCCGTTCGCGTGCGTAGTGCGTTTGGCCGTCGACTTCGAGCACGATTCGGGCGCCTGCCGGTGCTAGCAGTAGGAAGTCCATGCGGAACTGCACCAGCGCCTCCTTGCCGCGGGCCTCCACCGTTTTGGGATCCCAGTGGCGCCAGACCTCGGGCAGGAGAGCGGGCAGCTCCGGGAGGGCGGCACGGTAAATGTCGTGGTAAAGCCTGAACAGGAGCAGCTGATGCGGGGAACCCTTCGGCACGCAGCTGCCGAGCCGCTGATACAGCTCCCGCTTGGCGTGGTGGTCGTCCTTGACCTGCCGGGTGTCCGACCACCAACTCTGCAGGTCGCGCCAGCGGAGGCCAGCAGAGGCCTGCGGGGCCGATAGGTCGGTCGTAGACGAGAACTTCCCCTGTGGGATCAACCACCTCGACGTCGCTGTCAATGACGTCGATGAGCCGCAGATCTGGCTTCCTCGGGGAGGCGAAGATGAGCTGCTTGGGCCGTCCGGTCCTGGATCCGGTGGCCACCAGGTGGAAGGTCGGGTAACCGTCGGTGTCGCCCGTCTCCCGAAGTTCCAGCCCGATACCGGCCAGCGGCGGATTGATTGCCTCGACCAGTCGGCGTTGGGCGGATTCATCGGGCACGGTGTCGCCGGACACCATGCCTTCGAGGAAGAGAGCGAATCGGCGGTCGGATGCCTGATCCACTGCACCGAGCTCGTCGAACAGCTGCTCGGTAGTCCAGTCGTCGTTGCGGTAGAAGTGCCGTTCGATCTGCCCACTGAGACTGGTGTCCCCGAAGCCGAACGAGAGTCCGCCGCGGCCCAGATCAAAGAGCGTGGCCAGGAGTTTATGGAATCGCTGGGCGTGATCGACCAGGATCCACCCCGGCAAGGCCCGGGCGAGGTCGCGACGTGTCCGCTTCGGGATCGGAGGAGGATGCTCGTCCGCCCACACGAGATCCTGAACCGTCATGCGATCTGTCATGTGGAGGCCACTGCTCCGTTCCACCACGCCGACGGCAACCTCCTGGAGCCGTTCGTCCAGGACCGCTGCGGCGCTGCTCTCGCCACGCTGGGCTTTGGTCTCGCCGCCTGCCGACGGCGGGAGCCCGGCCTCAACTAAGAGTTCCTAACAAAGTCGTGCGACGTGTCGGTACGTGATGATGCAGGTAGCGAGGCCGAGGAAGGCTTCGTGGATGTCGTCTCGGCGTTCCCAGCGGATGCGTAGCCGTCGCATGCCGTGGTACCAGGCGATCGTGCGCTCGACGACCCACCGGAACACGCCGAGGCCGGAGCCATGGGGCTGGCCACGGCGGGCGATCCGAGGGCGGATGCCCTTGCCGCGTACGGCCCGGCGGTACTTGTCGTGGTCGTAGGCGCGGTCGCCGAAGACCTGGTCGGGGCGCTGGCGGGGTCGGCCGCGCCGGCCGCGTACGGGCGGGATCTTGTCGATCAGCGGGAGCAGTTGGGTGACGTCGTGGCGGTTGCCGCCGGTCAACGCGACGGCCAGGGGGATGCTGGCGCCCTCGGTCAGGACGTGGTGCTTTGAGCCCGGGCGGGCGCGCCCGCCCGGGCTCGGGCCGCTTTTGGGCCACGTCTGGCCGCCCGCACATGCGAAGAGTCGATCACCGCGCGGGACCAGTCCAGCTTGCCGGCCGCCTGGAGATCTGCCAGTAGTAGCTCGTGCAACCGCTGCCA
>NZ_JBFBAY010000037.1:0-9165 GCF_040682415.1 Micromonospora sp. NPDC051196 | reverse complement strand
TTGATGTCGGTGCGGTGGTGCCGGCCGGGCCGGTCGTGGATTTACCTACTTACGCGTTCGACCGGCAGCGGTACTGGCTCACCCGAGAACCCGCCACCGCCGATGTCACCGGCGCAGGCCTTGCTGTCGTCGACCACGGACTGCTGACCGCCGCCCTTGACATCGGCGGGACCGGCGCACTCGTGCTGTCCGGTCGGCTTTCCGCCGCCGTACAGCCTTGGCTCAGCGATCACGGCGTCGACCGGGCCACGATCCTGCCGATGAGTGGCTTCGCCGAGTTGGTCATGCGGGCCGGTGACGAGGTCGGTTGCGCACGGGTCGACGAACTGACCGTGCAGACGCCGCTGCGGCTCGACCCGCGCAAGCCGGTTGACGTGCAGGTGCTCGTCGAGGCCGCCGACGCCGCCGGCCGCCGACCCGTCGCCGTCTTCGCGCGTAGCGGTGTCGAGCAGGTGTGGACGCGCCATGCGCAGGGCGTGATCCGGCCTGGCGTGCAGATGCGCGAGGAGGCCGCCGCCGATCCGGCGTTTGCCGCCCTGGCCGCCTGGCCGCCGGAAGGCGCCGACCTGCTGCCCGACCCGTATGCCGAACTGGCCGCCCGTGGCTACCGCTTCGGGCCGGCGTTCCAGGGCCTGCGAGCCGCGTGGCGCCGGGGCGACGAGATGTTCGCCGAGGTGGCGCTGCCCGAGGCGGCCCGCGCGGACCTCGATCAGTACACCCTGCACCCGGCCCTGCTCGACGCCGCAGCCCACGCGTTGTTGCTCGACGGCGGCGAGGCGCTTCGGTTGCCATCGGCGGCTGCGGGCGTCACCGTCTTCGCGTCCGGCGCCGATCACGTGCGCGTACACCTGCGGTGGGAAGGCCGGGACGCGGCGCGGATGGCGCTGGCCGACGGCGCCGGACAACCCGTCGCCGTCATCGAGGCCCTGCAGCTGACAACGCCTGCCCTCGGCACCACCCCGGCCGAGGACGCGCTGTTCGGCCTCACCTGGCTGCCCGCCACGATCGACGCGAAGAGCGACGCCCGGTGGGCGGTCATCGGCGACGGACGGTCCGGCATCCCCACCCCGGCCGAGGCGGAACAGCACGCCGACCTGGCCGCCTTCCTCGCCGCGTTGCGCGCCGAATCCACCGACGCGGGCGTCGTGCTGCTACCGGTGGCCGCCGACGGCATCGGCGACGTCGCCCACCAGGCCCGCGAAGTCGCCGGGCGGTTGCTGGCCGCGTTGCGTACCTGGTTGGCCGACGAACACGCCGAGCGGTGCCGCCTGATCGTGCTCACCTCCGCCGCCGACCTGGCCGCCTCGGTCGTCTGGGGACTGGTACGCACCGCGCAGACCGAGCACCCGGGTCGGTTGACGCTCATCGACCTCGACCCGGACGCCAGCGGCGAACCCGACTGGCCACAACTGCTCGCCACGACTGAGGAGCCACAGCTCGCGGTCCGTGGTGATCGTGTGCTCGTGCCCCGACTGACCGTCGCCGCGGAGACCGACGAGCCGGCAGCGACGTTCGGCGCGGACGGTACGGTGCTGGTGACCGGCGGAACCGGCTTGGTCGGTGCGCACGTGGCCCGCCACCTCGTCGCCGCCGACGGCGTCCGCCACCTGGTGTTGCTCAGCCGGCGCGGCGCCGAGGCGCCCGGGGCGGCCGCGCTGCGCGACGAGCTGACCGGCCTCGGCGCACAGGTCACCGTGGTGGCCTGCGACGTCACCGATCGGGCCGCGCTGGCCGAGGTGCTCGGCGCGATCCCGGCCGATCGTCCGCTGACCGCCGTCGTGCACGCGGCCGGGGTCACGGACAACGAGATGCTGACCGCGATGACCGTCGACCAGTTGGACTCCGTCCTCGGCGCTCGCGTGATCGGTGCGATGAACCTGCACGAGCTGACCCGCGACCACGATCTGTCGGCGTTCGTGCTGTTCTCCTCGGCGGCCGGCGTGCTGGGCCCCCCGGGGCACGCCAACCTCGCCGCCGCCAGCGCCTTCCTGGACGCCCTCGCGCAGCACCGGCACGCCGCCGGGCAGCCGGCCCTCGGCATTGCCTGGGGTGCCTGGGCATCCGACGACGCGGGCCGGCTCGATGACGCCGATCGCGCCCGGCTGGCCCGGGAGGGTGCCGTTGCGGTGACCCCCGCCGACGGCCTGGCCCTGTTCGACCGTGCTCGCCGTACCCGTCAAGGTCTTGTCGTCGCCACCCCGATCGACCTGGCCGCGCTCCGGGCCCGCGCCGCTGCCGGCGTCCTGTCCCCGCTGTGGCGCAACCTGGTCACCGCGCCGGTCGGCCGGCCCAGCGCCGAGGGCGGAGAGCCTGGTTCCGCTCTGGCCCAGCAGCTGATCGGGGTACCGGAGGGCGAGCAGGGCGGCGTCATCCTGGAGCTGGTCCGTGGGCACGTGGCCGCGGTGCTGGGCTACGAGTCGTCGGCACTGATCGACCCCGATCGCGGCTTCCTCGACTCCGGGTTCGACTCGCTGACCGCCGTGGAGCTGCGCAACCGGCTGATCGTGAGCACCGGGCTGCGGCTGTCCGTGACGCTGATCTTCGACCATCCGACGCCGGCCGAGCTGGCCGCGCACCTGGAGTCGCAGGTGCGGCACACCCGGCCGTCGACCGCACCGGCGCGGACCACCCCGATCGCCCGCAACGAGCCGATCGCCATCGTGGGCATGGCCTGCCGGCTGCCCGGTGGCGTGTCGACCCCCGAGCAGCTGTGGGACCTGGTGACCGAGGGCCGGGACGCCACCTGCGACTTCCCGACCGATCGCGGGTGGCCGGACGATCTGTTCGACCCGGACCCCGAAGCGGTCGGCCGCACGTACGTGCGCCGTGGCGGCTTCCTCGACGACGTGGCCGGCTTCGACGCCGAATTCTTCGGGATCTCACCGCGCGAGGCGCTGGCCATGGACCCGCAGCAGCGGCTGCTGATGGAGGTCTCGTATGAGGTGCTGGAACGCGCCGGCCTCGATCCGGGACAGCTGCGCGGCAGCGAGACCGGAGTCTACGTCGGCGCGGGCATGTCGTTCTACATCCCCGACATGGGCCAGGTGCCGAGCAGCGTCGAAGGCTACACGCAGACCGGCAACACGCTGAGCGTGCTGTCCGGCAGGGTGGCGTACAACTTCGGCTTCGAGGGCCCGGCGATCACTGTTGACACTGCCTGTTCCTCGTCCCTCGTGGCGCTGCACCTCGCGGTGCAGGCACTGCGGCAGGGCGAGTGCTCCCTGGCACTGGCCGGCGGCGTGACCGTGCTCGCCAACCCGGGCGGCTTCGTCGAGTTCTCGCGGCAGCGCGCCCTGTCGCCGGACGGGCGGGCCAAGGCGTTCTCGGCGGAGGCCGACGGCACGAGCTGGGCCGAGGGGGTCGGCGTACTGGCACTGGAACGGCTCTCCGACGCCCAGCGGCTGGGACACAAGGTACTGGCCGTCGTACGCGGCACCGCCACCAACCAGGACGGCGCCAGCAGCGGCCTCACCGCACCCAACGGGCCCGCTCAGCAACGTGTCATCCGACAGGCGCTGGCCAACGCGGGGTTGTCGCACGAGGACGTCGACGCGGTCGAGGCACACGGCACCGGCACCAAGTTGGGCGACCCGATCGAGGCGCAGGCGCTGCTGTCCACGTACGGGCAGCGACCCGATGATCGGCCACTGTGGCTCGGGTCGCTGAAGAGCAACATCGGGCACGCGGTGGCGGCGGCCGGTGTGGCGGGCGTGATCAAGATGGTGCTCGCCCTGCAGGAGGAGACGCTGCCGCGGACGTTGCACGCCGACGAGCCGTCCCCGATGATCGACTGGTCCGCCGGTGCCGTCTCGCTGCTGACCGAACCCCAGCCATGGCAGCGATCCGCCGGCCGCTCCCGTCGAGCGGGCGTCTCGTCGTTCGGCGTCTCGGGCACCAACGCCCACGTCATCATCGAAGAAGCGCCCGCCGCACCTCCGGCCGCTGTCGCCGAGCCACCGGCGCCCCTGCTGACCAGCAGTCCGGTGGTCACCTGGCGGCTGTCCGGCGCCACGCTCGACGGGCTGCGCGCACAGGCCGCCCAGTTGCTCTCGCTCAGCGCAAGCGAATCGGATGCCGCCGCGGTCGGTCAGGCCCTGTTCGATCGGCCCGCGTTGCGGCACCGATTGGCCGTTACCGCCGGCAGCCGAGCGGAGCTGCTGGCCGGGCTGGAACACTATGTGACCACCGGTGCGCCGGACGCCAACAGCGGTGTGGGAACGGCGCTGTCCCGGCCCAGGACCGTGTTCGTCTTCCCCGGCCAGGGCTGGCAGTGGGACGGCATGGCTGCCGACCTGCTCGACACGTGCCCGGTCTTCGCCGCCACGGTCGCTGAGGCCTCGGCGCTGATCGAGCAACGTACCGGCTGGAGCGTCGTCGACATACTGCGCCAGAACCCCGATGCCCCGAACGCCGGCCGCGTCGACGTCATTCAGCCGGTGATGTTCACCGTGATGATCGGGTTGGCGCGTACCTGGATGGCGGCCGGCATCCGCCCCGACGCGGTCATCGGCCACTCCCAGGGCGAGATCGCCGCCGCCCACGTCGCCGGCGCGCTGACGTTGGAGGACGCCGTCCACATCGTCGTCACCCGGGCCGCCGCCATCACCCGCCTCGACGCTGGCGCCATGGTGTCGGTCAGCACCGCGCCGGAGGATCTCCCCGAGCACCCGGGCCTGCACATCGCCGCCGTCAACGGACCGAGCACCACCATCGTCAGCGGCGACGTGTCCGCCGCGGAGGCCCTGCTGGAGCACTGCGCCGGCAACAACATCCACGCCCGGCGTATCCCGGTCACCTACGCCAGCCACTCGCCGCACGTCGAAGCCATCCGCGAGCACCTGCAGGAGGCGCTGACCGGGATCAGCCCCCGGTCGGGAGACATCCCGTTGATCTCGACGCTCACCGGCGCCGTCATCGACACCGCGGAGATGGACTGCACCTACTGGTACGAGAATCTGCGGCAGCCCGTCCAGTTCCACACCGCGACGAGCGTGGCGCTGGCCGCCGGGCACAACACGTTCATCGAGATCAGCGCCCACCCGGTGCTCCAGCCGGCGATCACCCAGACGACCGACACGCACCCTCAGCCGACCGCGACGCTTCCGACGCTGGTACGCAACATCCACAACACGAGCCAGCTCCACAAGAGCCTCACCCACGCTTGGCTCACGGGACTTGCGCCGGTCCACCCGTGTCCGCACCCGCACGCCGCCGATCTGCCCACCTACCGCTTCCACCACCAGCGCTTCTGGCTCAGCCAGACGCGGACAGCCGCAGCGGAGGCCACGATCCACCCGCTGCTGTCCGCGGCCGTGCCCGTGGCGACCGATGGCTCGACCGTGCTCTCCGGTCACCTGTCCCTCAAGCGCCATCCGTGGCTGGCCGATCATGCGGTGGCCGGCACCGTGCTGCTTCCGGGCACCGGCTTCGTCGAACTGGTGATCCGGGCCGGCGACGAGGTCGGCTGCTCGCATCTGGAAGAGCTCGTCGTCCAGGCGCCGCTGATCGTCGACCGGTACGACGGCACCGACATCCAGATCGTAATCTCGCCGGCCGACGACTCAGGACGGTGCACGGCCATCGTCTACTCCCGGCGTCCTGCCGATCCGATGTGGACACAACACGTCGAGGCGACCCTCACCGCACAGGAGCTCATGCGGGAAGAGGCCGCACCCATGTTCGCGGCCATGCGCGCCTGGCCGCCCGCCGCTGCGGAGCAGATCCCGATCGACGACCTGTACCGCTCACTGGAAGAGCGCGGCTACGGCTACGGGCCGACGTTCCAGGGGCTGCGGGCCGTCTGGCGGCGCGACGGCGACGTGTACGCGGAGATCGCGCTGCCCGAGGACGTGCAGGAGACCGCGGCCGGCTTCGGGCTGCATCCCGCGATCCTCGACGCGGCCGCGCATGCGATCCCGTTCGGCGGCTTCCTACCGGCCGAGGGCGTCTGGCTACCGTTCTCCTGGACCGGCGTGACGCTCTACGCCGCCGGGGCCGATCGTGTCCGGGTACGGCTCAGCCAGGGCGACGGACCCGACAGCGTACGCATGCTCGTCGCCGATGCCTCCGGTGCGCCCGTGGCCACGATCGACGCCATGCGCGCCCGCCCGGTGGACCCGGCGGCGCTACGGTCCGGCGGCGCCGACGAGGTCGACAGCCTGCTGACGGTCTCGTGGTCCCCCGTGGCGCCGGCCGCCGCACCGGCCGGCACGTCGCCGGCCGTGCTCGGTACGCTGCCCGGTCTACCCGCATCGTTCCGGCAGCACGCCGACCTCGACGCTCTGATCGCGGCGGTGGAGGCCGGCGCGGCCGCACCTACCGACGTGCTGCTGCCGGTGTCCGGCGGCGCCGGTGAGATGGTGGCCTCGGCGATAGACATCGCGACTGGCCTGCTGGCGACCGTGCAGCGGTGGCTGGCCTGCGAGGCGCTCGCCTCGTCCCGGCTTGTGGTGGTTACTCGCGGTGCGATCGGAGTGACCGGCGGCGCGGAGGATCTGGGCGCGTCAGTGGTGTGGGGCATGATGCGGACGGCCCAGACCGAGGAGCCGGACCGGTTCGTACTCTGCGACCTCGACCCCGCGGGCAGCGCCGTGGATTGGCCGGCCCTGATCGGGGCGTCGCAGACCGAGCCGCAGCTCGCGGTCCGTGACGGCAACCTGGTCGCGCCGCGGTTGGTGCACGCGGCCCGGGTGGGTGACCGCATCGCCGGCACGAGCGGCTTCGGCGCCGGCACGGACTGGCGCATCGGTGCCACCGGCGGCGGCTCCATCGAATCGGTCGGCAGGATCCCCAACCCCCTGGCGACCCAGCCGTTGGAGCCGGGGCAGGTTCGGATCGGCGTACGGGCGGCGGGTTTGAACTTTTTCGACATCGCCACCGCGCTGGGCCTGGTCGACATGGCCGACGGGATGGGCGCCGAGGGCGCGGGCGTCATCACCGAGGTCGGACCGGAGGTCACCGGGTGGCAGGTCGGTGACCGGGTGCTGGGTGCGTTCCCGAACGCGTTCGCCCCGCTCACGATCGCCGACGCGCGGATGATCACGACGATCCCGGACGGGTGGAGCTACACCGAGGCGGCTTCCGTGCCGGCGGCGTTCCTGACGGCCTGCTACGCGCTGCACGACCTGGCGGGCGTACAGCCGGGCGAGAACGTGCTGATCCACGCGGCGACCGGCGGTGTGGGCATGGCGGCCGTGCAACTGGCCACCCACCTCGGGGCAACGGTCTATGCCACCGCCAGCCCCGCGAAATGGCCGGTACTGCGGGAGATGGGCATCCCCGAGGAGCGGATCGCCTCGTCGCGCAGCATCGACTTCGCCGCGGCCTTCCCCGCCATGGACGTCGTCCTCGGGTCGCTGTCCGGCGAACTGGTCGACGCCTCGATCGGACTGCTCAAGCCCGGGGGCCGCTACCGCGAGATGGGCAAGACCGACATCCGCGACGCGGCCGATCATCCGGCCATCAGCTACCAGGCGTTCGACCTCAAGGAGGCCGGACCCGTACGCATCGGCGAGATGCTACGCCATCTCGTCGACCTGCTCACCCGCGGCGAGCTGCACACCCTGCCGGCCCGGGTCTGGTCGCTCGCCGACCTTCGACACGCGCTGCGGCACATGAGCCAGGCGCGGCACACCGGCAAGAACGTCATCGAGATCCCGGTGCCGGTCGACCCGAACGGAACCACCGTCATCACCGGCGGCACCGGCACGATCGGCGCCCTGATCGCCGGTCACCTGGCCGAGCAGGGGCACGCCCGTCGACTGCTGCTGCTTTCCCGCCGAGGACCCGACGCGGCGGGTGCCGACGAGCTGCACGCCCGGCTCACCGAGCTGGGGGCGAAGGTCACCATCACGGCCTGTGACACCAGCGACCCGGAATCTCTCACCGGCGTCCTGGACGCCATCCCCGCCGAGTACCCGCTCACGGCGGTCATCCACGCCGTCGGCGTGCTGCAGGACGCCACGATCACCACCCTCACCCGGCAGCAGATGGTCGACGTGTTGACGACGAAGATCGCCGGTGCGGCGACCCTGCACCGCTACACACAGGACCGTGAGCTGGGCGCATTCGTGCTGTTCTCCAGCGCAGGCAGCATCCTCGGTAGCCCCGGGCAGGCCAACTACACGGCCGCCAACACGTTCCTCGACGCGCTCGCGACCCATCGGCGGCCGGCGACGAGCATCGCCTGGGGGCTGTGGGCCCAGGCCAGCGGCATGACCGCGCACCTGTCCCAGGCCGACATCACCCGGATGAACCGCACGGCGATCAGCCCGATGGCGACCCCGCACGGCCTGGAACTGTTCGACCACAGTCACCAGATGCCGCACGCCCTGCAGCTCGCGGCGCCGCTGAACACCGCGTACATTCCCGACCACCCGATCTTCGCCCTGTTGCGGCCGACCACGGGCCGCCACCGCCCGACAGCCGGCACCGGCGCGGCCAACGCGGCCGACCTCGCCGGGCAGCTCGCGCAGCTGACCGGCGAGCAGCAGCGGCAGCATCTGCTCCAGCTGGTCCAGAGCCACACCGCGGCCGTGCTCGCCCAAGCCAACCCGGCCGCGATCGGAGCCCACCAGGGCTTCCTCGACCAGGGGCTGGACAGCCTGACCGCCATCGAGCTGCGTAACCGGCTCAACACCGCCACGGGGCTCCGGCTGCCGGCCACCACGATCTTCGACCACCCGACCCCGCACGCCCTCACTGAGCACCTCATCGCGAAGCTGGCACCTGCGTCGTCGTCCTCGTCGACCGCGCCGGACGCCGAACCGGGCGAGGTGGAGATCCGTGCACTGCTCGCCGGCATCCCGCTGGCCCAGCTGAAGGATGCCGGGCTCATGCGTCCCCTCATGCGGCTGGCCGGCGTCGCCGACGCCGAGACCGACGAAGAGGACGACGACCTCATCGACACGCTCTCGGTGGAGGACCTGGTCCAGGCCGCCCTCGGCGACGTTTCCTGACTCGACAAAAGGCGAAGACTATGACTGCAACGAATGCTGACGTCGTACGGGCGCTGCGGGCTTCGGTGAAAGAGAACGAACGGCTTCAGCGGCAGAACCGGGAGATGCTGGCTGCGGCGCGTGAGCCGATTGCGATTGTGGGTATGGCGTGTCGGTATCCGGGTGGTGTGTCGAGTCCTGAGCAGTTGTGGGATTTGGTGGTGTCGGG
>NZ_JBFBAY010000036.1:0-10062 GCF_040682415.1 Micromonospora sp. NPDC051196 | reverse complement strand
CTCTATATACACTCCTGGGGGGCACCTTTACTGTTGGGGTGTTGGCCGGCACCCGCAACCCGGGTGCCGGCCAACAGCCGTCCCCACCCACAGAACAGGTGCCGGCGGCCCCTTCCTTACACCACCACCCCCACCGACTGTCGCACCGACCCGACGACGCCTGACCAGGTCAGGCTGGGGCGACCGTGCCCGGCGCAGGGATCAAGCCTGACCGCCCGGAGCCGGGGACGGTCGCCCCAGCCCCACCGCAACCAACGAACAAGGCCCTCCAACCACGACCCCAGCCCCTCAGACGAGGGGCAGCACCCCGACCACATCCCCCACCACCACAACCGCCGGCGGCCGCACCCCCGCAGCCGCCACGTCCGCAGCCACCGAACCGAGCGTCGACCGCAGGGTCCGCTGCGCCCCGGTGGTGCCCTCCTGCACCACCGCAGCCGGTGTCTCCGCCGGCCGTCCATGTTCGAGCAGGGTGGCCGTGATCTCCGACAGATTCTTCAGCCCCATCAGGATCACCAGCGTGCCGCGCAGCGCGGCCAACGCGTCCCAACGTACGAGGGAGGCCGGGGAGTCGGGCGCGACGTGCCCGGACACCACGGTGAACTCGTGCGCCACCGCCCGATGGGTGACCGGGATACCGGCCGCCGCCGGGGCGGCAACGGAACTGGTGACGCCGGGCACCACGGTCACCGGTACGCCGGCTGCCGCGCAGGCCAGCAACTCTTCGCCGCCGCGCCCGAAGACGTACGGGTCACCGCCCTTGAGGCGGACCACGAAGGCGCCGGCCAGGGCCCGGTCGACCAGGATCCGGTTTATCTCTTCCTGGGTGCGGGCCGGGCCGTACGGGATCTTCGAGGCGTCCACCAGTTCCACACCGGTGCGCAGTTCGTCGAGCAGCAGGCCGGGCACCAGCCGGTCGGCGACCACCACGTCGGCCTCGGTGAGCAGCCGCCAGCCACGGACCGTGATGAGCTCCGGGTCGCCCGGCCCGGCACCCACCAGGGCGACTCTGCCGGGTGCACCGGTCGGAGTGTTAACAGGGGCCCCCTGCTCTACCGAATGCGTTAACAGGGGGCCCTTCCTTTCACGCAGGAGGGTGCGGATGGCGTCGCGGACGGTCATCGCGCGGCGAGGGTCGCCGCCGCCGAGGACGGCCACGGTGACCGGGCCGTGCCGGGTCACCGCCGGGGTCCAGGCGGTCGCCGCCTCCCGGTCGTCGGCGCGTACGCAGAAGATGCGGCGCTGCGCCGCGGCGGCGCTGACGGTGGCGGCGGCGTCCGGGTCGTCGATCGCGACGTGTACGAGCCAGGCGTCGTCCAGGTCGTCGGGGCTGAACCGGCGCGGTACCCAGCGCAGCCGGCCGGCATCGGCATGGGCGTGCAGCGCCGGGCTGATCTCCGGCGCCACCAGTAGGACGTCGGCGCCCGCATCGAGCAGCGCCGGTACCCGTCGGGTGGCCACGGCTCCCCCGCCCACCACGACGACCCGCCGGTCGGTCAGCCGGAGCCCGAGAGGGTAGGGACTGCTCACTTCTCGGCCACTCCGGCGGAGTCGAAGGTCGCCACCTCGTGCAGCACCCGGACGGCGCCGGTGACCACGGGCAGGGCGAGCAGCGCACCGGTGCCCTCGCCGAGCCGCAGACCGAGGTCGATCAGCGGGGTGAGGCCGAGTCGCCGCAGCGCGACGGTGGCGCCCGGCTCGGCGGAGCGGTGACCGGCGATCATCGCGTTGACCGCGTCCGGGGCGAAGGCCGCGGCGGCCAGCGCGGCGGAGACCGCGATCACCCCGTCCAGCAGCACCGGTACGCGACGCGCGGCGGCACCGAGGAGCAGCCCGGTCAGCGCGGCGTGTTCCAGCCCGCCCACGGCGGCCAGCACGCCCAGTGGATCTGTCGGGTCGGGTGCGTGGCGCAGCAGTGCCGCCCGAACGACCTCGATCTTGTGCTGGTAGGTCGGGTCGTCAACGCCGGTGCCCCGACCGGTCGCCTCGGCGGCGTCGACCCCGGTGAACGCGGCGATCAACGCGGCGGCCGGGGTGGTGTTGGCGATCCCCATGTCGCCGGTGATCAGGAGCGCCGCCCCGCCGTCGATCAGTTCCCCGGCGATCCGGATACCGACCTCGACGGCGGACCTCGCCTCGTCGCGGGTGAGCGCGGCGGTGACGGTCATGTCCCGGGTACCCCGCCGGACGTTGGCGTCGACCAGTCGCGGCACATCGTCGCGGCCGTGGTCGCTGACCCCACCTGGTGTAGAGACGCTCGCACCGCCCGGCGCCGCACCGTCCGCTGCCGCGCCGCCCGCCGGCTGGTGGTCGGCGGCGGTGAGGTCGGGGGTGGGCAGGGGGGTGGCCACCCCGACGTCGACCACGGTCACCGTGGCGCCGGCCTGCCGGGCGAACGCGTTGACCACCGCGCCGCCGGCCAGGAAGTTGCCGACCATCTGGCCGGTGACCTCCTGCGGCCAGGGGGTCACCCGCTGGGCGTGCACGCCGTGGTCACCGGCGAAGATGGCCACGGCCGCCGGGCTGGGCAGCGGCGGCGGACAGGTGCCGGCCAGGCCGGCGAGGCGTACGGACAGGTCCTCCAGGAGGCCGAGCGAGCCAGCCGGTTTGGTCAGCCGGGCCTGCAACTGCCGGGCCGTACTCATCGCAGACTCGTCGAGCGGGCCGATCGCCGCGATCGTGGTCTCCAGCATCATGCCTCCAGAATCTCCGCCAGTACCTCGATGAACGCGTCGGTGCAGGCCCGGTCCCGCACCGCGATCCGCAGCCAGTCCGGGCCGAGTCCGGGAAAGGTGTCTCCCCGGCGTACCGCCCAACCACGCTCGCGCAGCACGGCGCGGATCCGGTCCGCACCCGGCCGGTGGATCAGTACGAACGCGCTGGCCGGACGCCCGACCACGCGTACCCCGGGCAGGGCCGACAGGCGGGCGACCAGGTGTTCGCGGTCGGCCGTGAGCTGCGCGGCGATGGCGCGCTCGGCCTGGACCGCCGTGGGGCCGGCACAGGCGGTCGCGGCGGCCAGGGCGGGCGTGGACACCGCCCAGAGGGGTTGTACGGCCGCCAACCGGTGCAGTAGCGCTGCCTCGCCGAGCAGGTAGCCGATCCGCAGTCCGGCCAGCCCCCAGGTCTTGGTGAGGCTGCGGACGACCAGCAGGCCGGGCAGGTCCCGGCGGGCCGCCAGGGACTCGGGCTCGCCGGCCGCACCGGGCGCGGCGGTGGTGTCGGCGAAGGCCTCGTCGACCACCAGCACGCGACCCGGCCGGGCCAGGGTGGCCAGGGTGGCGGCGGGATGCAGCACCGAGGTCGGGTTGGTCGGGTTGCCGATCATGACCAGGTCGGCGTCGGCGGGGATCCGCTCCGGGTGCAGCCGGAAGTCGTCCGCCGGGTCGAGCAGCACCCGCTGCACCTGGTGCCCGGCCGCCCGCAACGCGGCCTCCGGCTCGGTGAACTGCGGGTGGACCACCACCGGCCGGTGGATGCCGCGCAGCGCCTGGGCGAGCAGCACGAACCCCTCGGCGGCACCGGCGGTCAGCAGCACCTCGGCCGGTGGCCGCCCGTGCCGGGCCGCCACGGCGGCTCGCGCCGGCCCCGGATCCGGGTACGCCGCCAGGTCGGTCAGCGCCGTGGTGATCGGCTCGGCCAGCCAACTCGGCATCGGCGCACGCCGTACGTTGACGGCTAGGTCGATCAGTCCCGCGCCCACCTCCGCGTCACCGTGATGGGTGAGGTCCGGCTCGGCGGCCGACGGGTGCCGCCGGGTGGCCGGGGTCAGTGGTGCGTGCATGTCCGCGATCCTGCCGGGAAGCTGGCACGGGGGACAGCAACCCGAGGGGTGGGCCGCATCACCATTGATCACTTCATGAGTATTTCTCACGGATGATTCGGAAATGTCATAACTTATCGGTGTGAGCAATCGACCCCTTGCTGCCGCTGGTCGTTTCGTTCCTCTCCTCCGCGCCGGGCTGATCGCCGGCATCGTCGTCGCCGCCGTGGCGTACCCCGTGGTCGCCCTGACCGGCGTCGGCGCCAAGGCCACCGCGCACGCAGTGGAGAACAAGACCAGACTGCTGGCCACCGCCCTGCCCGCCGAGACCTCCTACCTCTACGCGCCCGACGGCAAGACCGTGCTGACCATGTTCTTCGAGGAGTACCGGCAGTACACCAAGCTGTCGGACATCTCGCCGCACATGCAGCAGGCGATCGTGTCGGCCGAGGACAACCGCTTCTACCGGCACCACGGCGTCGACCCGAAGGGCGTCGCCCGTGCCTTCGTGGCCAACGCCCGATCCAGCGGCGTCTCCCAGGGCGCCTCCACGCTGACCATGCAGTACGTACGGATGGCGCTGCGGGACAGTGCGGGCACCCCGAAGGAGGTGCAGGAGGCCACCGCGCAGACCCCGATCCGCAAGGTCAAGGAGATGCGCATGGCGGTCGATCTGGAGAAGGAGCTGAGCAAGGAGGACATCCTGGAGCGCTACCTCAACTCGGCGTACTTCGGGCACCGGGCGTACGGCATCTACGCCGCCAGCGAGATCTTCTTCTCCAAGACCCCGAAGGAACTCACACCCGTCGAGGCGGCCACCCTCGCCGGCCTGGTCAAGTCCCCCTCCCAGTACGACCCGGCCAGCTCGGACCAGAAGGAGGCCACCGCACGGCGCAACTACGTGCTGGACAACATGGCCCGACTCGGTTACATGTCCCCCAACTCGGTCGCGGCGGCGAAGACCGAGCCGATCCGGCTGCGGTTGACCTACCCGCCGAACGACTGCGCCTCGGTGCCGGAGAAGTGGAACAGTTGGGGCTTCCTCTGTGACTACCTCAAGAACTGGTGGAGTGCGCAGCCGGCCTTCGGCGACAACCGGCTGGAACGGTTGGACAAGCTGCGGCGCGGCGGCTACCGGATCGTGCTCAGCATGGACCCGAAGATCCAGGCGGCGGCCGAGGAGAACGTCGGCACCAAGGGCAACACCGGCAGCCCGTTCGCCAACGGCATCGTGGTCGCCGAGCCGGGCACCGGACGGGTCAAGGCGATGGCGGTGAACCGCACCTACTCGCTGGAGGTGGACGAGAACCCGCTCAGCTCCAACCCGGAAGCGGGACCCAAGGTGCGGGCCAACTACCCGAACACGGTGGCGCCCCTGATGGGCGGCGGCGACCTGCCCGGCTACCAGGCCGGATCGACGTTCAAGATGTTCCCCATGCTGGCCGCGCTGGACGCCGGCATGACCCTGAACACCACGTTCAACTCGCCGCACCGGTACCAGTCGAAGGTGTACGACGGCTGGGCACCGACCAACGCCAGCGGCGCGATGAGCGGCATGCAGACCATGTGGTCCGGTTTCGGCAAATCGGTGAACACCTACTTCGTCTGGCTGGAGGAACAGGTCGGCGCGGAGCGGGCCGTCCGGCTCGCCGAACAGCTGGGGTTGCGCTGGCGTACCGACGTGGACCGGGAGCACGCCTCCCCGTCGAGGGCCAACAAGTGGGGCGCGTTCACCCTGGGCGTCTCCGACGCCACCCCGCTGGAGATGGCCAACGCGTACGCCGCTGTCGCGGCAGACGGGCGGTACTGCGAGGCGATGCCGGTGTCCGCGATCTACAACCGGGACGGAACCCCGGCGACCTTCAAGACTCCCGGTGGCATCGAACGGGAGGTCGCCAAGCCCCGCTGCCGCCAGGTGGTCAGCGCCGACGCCGCTCGGGCCGCCACCGACGCCGCCCGCTGCCCGACCGGTGACACCCCGGCCAAGGGCGGATGCGGTGGCTGGTCGACGGCGGACAGCGTGCGGGGCACGGTGGGCCGCCCGGTGGCCGGCAAGACCGGTACCACGGACAGCACCCGGTCGGCCTGGTTCGTCGGCTACACCCCGGAGTTGGCGGCGGCGAGCTTCATCTCCGACCCGGACAACCCGTTCAACGCGGTAGGCGACGGCCAGTCGCAGATCCCGATCGCCGCGGTGGCCAACACGCTCCGCGACGCGCTCAAGGGCAAACCCGCCCGGGACTTCATCCCACCATCGGACCGGATAGTCGGCTGACCACCGGCCCGGCGCCCGGTTCGGGGGCCGGGCCGTCCGCGACGGTGGCCGGCGCGCTCGGGACAGCGGCCGGAGGGCTCGGAACCGTGTCGGGACCGCTCGGAACGGCACCGGGCCCGCTCGGAGCTGTGTCAGGCCCGCTCGGGACGGCGGCGGACCCGGCCAGCGCGGCAGTTACCAACCGCGTCGCCAGGTGCGGGTACGCGGCCCAGTGCGGGACGAGTTGGGAGGCGTGCACCCCGCGCCAGACGAACCCCTCCGGGGCGCCACCCGCCCAACTCCAGGCCGGACGCGGGCCACCCCGAGGGGAGAGCACGCCACGGTGTTCCTTGTGCCCGACGACGACCTCACCGCGAACCGTGATCACGCTGTCGCTCTGGGCGGTCGCCTCCCGGTATCCGACGACCAGTCCGTCGCGGAGGCTGCCGATGGCGTCGAGCACACCGCACATGGGCAGCCCGTCCACCTCGCGAGCCAGCCAGAGCAGGCCGGCGCCCTCGGCGACCACCGGCCGCCCGGTGCGGGCCAGTTCGGCAACCGCGATGCAGAGCCGCCGGTTGGCGGAGAACTGCTCGACGTACGACTCGGGCAGGGCGCCACCGACCACCAACGCGCGGGTACCGGCCGGCAGTGCCTCGTCGGTCAGCGGGTTGACCGTCACCACTTCGGCCCCCGCCGCCCGCAGCAACTCGATCGTCTCGACGTGGCTGAAGGTGCCACCGGGCCCGCCGGCCACCGCGACGACCGGGCGGTTCGCGCCCGGTGGCGGGGCCGCCGTGTCGTCGGCACCCGACGGCTGCGGTGACCAGGGCGCCATGCCCAGCGTCGGCGCGGAGCGGGCCAACCCGAGCAGCCGCTCCAGGTCGACGGTGGCGGCCATCGCTTCACCGAGTCGGCGGACCGCCCGGCTGGCCTCGCCGGCGCCGGTGACCACCGGCATCACACCGTGCCGCCGCGACGGCAGCACCGAAGGCAGATCCTGCCGGCGCAGCGCCCCGTAGACCGGCACGCCGATGTCGTCGAGCGCCTCGCGCAGCAGCGCCTCGTGCCGGGAGGAGGCGACCCGGTTGAGGATGACGCCACCGATCCACAACTGCTCGTCGTACGCCCGGAAGCCGTGCACCAGGGCCGCCACCGACTGACCCATCGCGGCGACGTCGACCACCAGGACGACCGGGCTGCGCAGCGCGGTGGCGACCGCGGCCGTCGACTCGGTCTCGGCACGGCCGCTGAGGCTGTCGTACAGGCCCATGCTGCCCTGCACGATCGCGAGGTCGGCGCCGGCGGCGCCGTGCAGCAGCAACGGGGCGAGCCGTTCCGGGCCGACCAGACGCGGGTCCAGGTTGCGCCCGGGACGGCCGGCGGCCAGACCGAGGTACGCGGCGTCGACCTGATCCGGGCCGATCTTGAAGCCGGCCACGTCGATTCCCTGGTCGGCGAACGCGGCGAGCAGGCCGATCGCCAACGCGTTCTTGCCGTGCCCCGACGAGGGGGCGCTGAGCACCAGACGCGGCACGACGGTCATCATCGACTCCTCGCGGACGGACGGCGTGCGGAGGCGTCGGCGCGCTCCGCCCGCGTGACGATAGCCGAACCGGACGACTGGCACGCACCGGCCGGTACCCCTCCCATTCCGGCGTCCCGACCATCCCCGCCACCGCACCGGTGCAGGTACGCTGCGCCACCACCGACCGGCGGTGCGACGAAGTGGCGACGGCCGACCGGGTAGCCTCGTAGCGTGTACCGGTTCCTGCTGACGCCACGCTGGCTGGGCATCCTCGCGCTGACTCTGGTCGCCGCCACGGTGATGGTGCTGCTGGGCAACTGGCAGCTGGACCGCTACCGGGGCCGTACCGCGATCAATGAGCGGATCGACGCCGGCCTGCGGATGGCGGCGGTGCCGCTGCGTGAGGCACTGCCCGCGCCGGCCGGCGGCCCCGGCACGGTCGGGCCGCCGCCGGCCGAGGAACGGACCTTCACCCGGGTCACCCTGACCGGCCGGTACGACACCGGCAACGTCGTGCTGGTCCGGGGCCGTACGGTCGACAGCAAGGTCGGCTTCGAGGTGCTCACTCCGCTGGTGCTGGCCGACGGCACAGCCGTACTGGTGGACCGGGGTTGGATCCCGCCGGCCCCGGGTGGCGCGTTGGCCCAGCCGGAGATGCCGGCCACCCCGGCGGGCGAGGTGACCGTCGAGGGCCGGGTGCGCGCGAGTGAGAGCGGCGACGCCAAGGTGTCCCGACGCGACGGCCGGTTGGAGAGTCGGCGGGTCTCGCTGCCGCAGCTCGCCCCGGAACTGCCGTACCCGCTGCACGGGGGGTACGTGCTGCTCGACGAGCAGACCCCGGCCGCCGACCCGGTGTTCAAGGCGGTGCCGGTGGGGCACGCCAACAACTGGCAGAACCTGGGCTACGTTGTACAGTGGTGGATCTTCGGGGCGATGACCGTGTTCGGCTTCGGCTGGATCGCCCGCCGGGAGGCCCGCCGCCTGGCCGGGGTGACCGACGAACGGCCTCGTGACCGCGCCGCCGACCCCTCCCCCGCCTGACCACCGCCACTACGAGGGCGCAGCGGGCGGACGGCCGGCGTGGATGGCGCGGACCGTGTCGATCGTGTCGGCCTCGGCGGCGGACTTGTCCTCCCGGTAGCGCACCACCCGAGCGAAGCGCAGCGCCACACCGCCGGGATAGCGCGGACTGGTCTGTACGCCGTCGAAGGCGATCTCCACCACCTGCTCGGGACGAACCCGGACCACCCAGTCCCCCCGTTCCACCGCCAGGCCGAGGAAGCGTTCGGTCTGCCAGCGCAGCAACTCGTCGGTGAGCCCCTTGAACGTCTTGCCGAGCATGACGAAGTCGCCGGTACGCGGATCACGCGCTCCCAGGTGCAGGTTGGACAGCCAGCCGGTGCGTCGGCCACTGCCCCACTCGACGGCGAGCACGACCAGGTCCAGGGTGTGTCGAGGCTTCACCTTGATCCACGCCGAGCCGCGCCGACCCGCTTCGTACGGGGCCTCGGGTGCCTTGACCACGACACCCTCCTGACCGGCGTCGAGTGCGGCCGCGAACGCCTCGCCGGCCCGCTGCGGCCCGTCCACCTCCATCCGCCCCACCAGCAGCGCAGCATCGACCGTGCCCCGCAGCGCCGCCCACCGCTCCCGGCCCGGCAGATCGATCAGATCCGTCCCGTCCAGGTGCAGCAGGTCGAAGAAGTACGGCGTGAGCACCGTCTCGCCGGTACGCGCGGCGGCGGCGCGTACCGCCGGGGCGACCGGCGCCCCCGACCCGGCACCCGCCGACCGGGCCTCGGCCGACCCGGCCTCGGCTGAGCCGGCGCGGCGGGCTGCGGCGCTGGAGGTCTGCTGGAAGGGCAGCGGTCGACCGGTCTCGTCCAGCCCGATGGCCTCCCCGTCGAGGACCAACTCCCGGGCCGGCAGGGCCCGCACGGCCGCGACCACCTCGGGCACCCGGACGGTGATGTCGTCCAGGCTGCGGGTGAACACGGCGATGTCCGGCCCGCTGCGGTGCACCTGGATGCGAATGCCGTCGAGCTTGACGTCGACCGTGGCGGGCGTGCCGGTGGCGGTCAACGCCTCGTCGACCGACGACGCGCTCTGGGCCAGCATCGGCGCGAGGGGCCGCCCGACCCGCAGCCCGAAGCCAGCCAGCGCGGCGGCCCCACCGGCGAGCGCGGCCACCGCCACCTCCCGCAGGTCGCCGGCGAGCAGCAACGCCCGACGTACGGCGGCGACCGGCACCCCGGCGGCCCGGGCGATCGCGTCGGCGAGCAGCCCCGCCTGGGCGCCGTGGCGCAGTTCGCCGAGGAACAGCCCGGTCAGCAGACGTTGCTCGTCGACGGTCGCCGCCGCGTAGAGGGCGTGCACCAGCGCGCGGCGACGCGCCTGAGATCCGGCGCCGCGCACGGCGGCGATCTCGTCGATCGCCGCGTCGACCGAGCCGACGGTCAGGGTCGGCTCGGGGGGCGGCGGCGGCCGGGGACGCCGCCCCGCCCCGCCCCCCCCCGG
>NZ_JBFBAY010000035.1:0-13236 GCF_040682415.1 Micromonospora sp. NPDC051196 | reverse complement strand
ACTCACCGGTCCAAGGGGAGGGAGTGCTCACTCGCCCGCAGCTACCGGACATCGAGTCTGCCTCCCAGCCGACCCGACACCTCCCATTAGGGGAGGAGGCGGCGGAGGGTGGCGATGTCGGCGGCGTGACCTTCGTGGTGGTCGGTGGGGGTTTCCACGAGGATCGGTACGCCGGCGGTGGCGGGGTGGCGCATCAGTTCCGCGAAGGCGGGTTCGCCGATACTGCCCTTGCCGATGTTCTCGTGCCGGTCACGGGTGGAGCCGCACAGGTCCTTCGAGTCGTTGGCGTGCACCAGCCGGAGCCGATCCGCGCCGACGGTCGCCACCAGGGTGTCCAGCGTCTCGGTCATGCCGCCTTCGGCGGCTAGGTCGTGCCCGGCCGCCCAGGCGTGGCAGGTGTCGAAGCAGACACCCAGCCACGGATGCCGGTCCACCGCGTCCAGGTAGGGGCCGAGTTGCTCCACCCGACAGGCCAGCGACCGGCCGCCACCCGCGCTCGGCTCGACCAGCAGCATCGGCCCGCCGCTTTCGGCGGTCGAGTCCAGCAGTGGCAGCAGAGATTCGCGTACCTGCCGCATGGCCGCCTCGGCATGCCCGGCGTCCACCGCGCTGCCGGCGTGGAACACCACCGCGCGGGCGCCGATCGCGGCGCCTCGGCGTAGCGCGTGGGCGAGGGTCTGCTGCGATCGTTTGACCGTCGCCGCGGTCGGAGAGCCCAGGTTGACCAGCAGCGAAGCGTGGATGTAGACAGCCACGTCCCGTTCGGCGCAGCCGTCCCGGAACAGGGCGTCCTGAGCCGGGTCGCCGGCCGGCATCGCCCAACCTCGGGAGTTGCCGACGTAGACCTGCGCCACCTCGGAGCCGGCGGCGTCGAGGTACGGCAGCGCCGCCTTCGCCAACCCGCCCGAGGTGGGCGTGTGCGAGCCGATGGGCCGGTGGCCGGAATCCGTGGCCGCCATCAGAAACACCCGATGGTGACCTGGGTGCCCGGCGCCACCTGCGCGTTCTCGTTCGGGTTCTGGAACCGGGCCACGGCCGCCGGGTTGAACTGCACGGCCACCGGGAAGCCCTGGCTCTCCAGCACCTGCTTGGCCTGCTGGCAGGGCAGGTCGATGACCCGGGGTACGGTCACCAGCGGCGGACCCTCGCTGACCTCCAGCCGGATCTGGGCGCCCTTCTCCACCCCGCTGCCGTCGGCCGGGCTCTGCCCGAGCACCTCGTCGCGGGGCTTGTCGGACTGCTTGTAGGTGGGCTCCACCAGGACCAGGCCGAGCTGCGCGATCTGGGTACGGGCCTCGTTGAGGTTCTTGCCGACCAGGTTCGGCACCGTGATCGGGGCGCGCCCCTTGCTCAGGATGACGGTGACCTCGTCGCCCGGCTCGACCTCCTTGCCGGCCTCCGGTTTGGTGGCCACCACGACGCCCTCGGGCAGGCTGTCGTCGTATCGGGCGCTGCCCTTGGCGACCTTCAGTTGGGCGTTGACCAGGTCGGTCTCGGCCAGGTCGAACTCCTTGCCCACCACATCGGGCATCGGGAACCGCGCCGGGCCCAGCGACAGGGTCAGCGTGATGGTGCCGCCCTTGAGAATCCGGGCGGCCGAGGTGGGCTCCTGCGCCACCACACCGTCGCGCGGGATCTGCTCGTCGTGGCGCGGGTCGGCGTACCGCAGGGTGAAGCCGCCCTGCGCCGCCTGCGCCTCCGCCTGGGCCTTGGTCATGCTGACCAGTTGCGGCGTGGTGGTGTAGCGGCCAACGCCGAACCACCAGCCGCCGAGGGCGGCCACCAGGCCCAGCACCACCACGACGGCGGCGACCGCGAGGCGGCTGCTCGAATCGCCGAACAGTCGGGCACGCCACCCGGCAAGCTGAGAGAACCGGCTTGCGTCTTCGTCCGGAACCGCCCGACGACGCCCCCGGGTGGGCGCGCCACCCTCCGGCAGCCGGGCCCAGGTCGGCCGCTCGGCGGGGCGGACCGCCGCCACCACCATGGTCGGCTGGGCGACCGCCGGACCGTCGGCCACCGCGGACAGCATGGCGGTCTGGGCGTGCGCGTTGCCGATCCCGTCCCGGGCCACCTGCACCTCGGCCAGCAAGGCCCCGGCGTCGGCCGGACGGCCCGCCGGGTCGCGGCGGGTGGCTCGGGCCACCAGGTCGTCGAGGACCTTCGGCAGGCCGGGCACCAGGGTCGACGGCGCCGGTACGTCCCGGTCGACATGCTGCCAGGCGATGTCGATCGGACGATCACCGTCGTACGGCACCCGGCCGGTGAGCATCTCGAACAGCACGATGCCGGTGGAGTAGACGTCCGTGCGGGCATCGGCGCGACCGGTGGTGACCAGTTCCGGGGCGACGTACGCGACGGTGGCCATCAGTTGGTTGCCGCTGTCGTGATCGGTGCTCGCCTCGACGGCTTGGGCCAGCCCGAAATCGGTGACCTTCACGACGCTGTCGACGAGGTTGGCCGGGCCGCCGCTGGGTGCCTCGGCGACCAGCACGTTCTCCGGCTTGACGTCGCGGTGCACCAGTCCGGCCCGGTGCGCGGCGGCGAGCGCGGCGAGGATCTGCTCGGTGATCGCCAGCGCCTCGTCCGGGTTAAGCCGACGCCGCTCGGTCAGCACCTCACGCAGGGTGCGCCCCCGCACGTACTCCATGACCAGGTACGGCATCCCGGCATGGCTGCCCTGGTCGTAGACCGCCACCACGTTCGGATGGGTCAGCCGGGCGATGGTCTTGGCCTCGTCGGTGAACCGGTCGACGAAACCGGCCAGACCGGCGCGGCCGGTCGGATTCTGGGACGAGTGAATGATTTTGACCGCCACGGTGCGTTCGAGCCGCTCGTCGGTGGCGGTGTACACGGTCGCCATGCCGCCACGGGCCACGCGACCGCGGATGCGGTAGCGCCCGTCGATCAGCGAGCCCAGCAACGTGTCGGCGACCTGTGTGTCCATCGGCAGGAAGTCTATGTGTCGGGGGAGGAAGGTTGAACAGGATGCTACCGCCGCATGCGTTCTCCCGGGGCCGCCGTTGCTCAGCCGCCGCTGGTCGGCCCTGGTCAGGACCGCTGCCGGGAGGCTGTTGACCCGGTGCCGGGGCGACGTGGCAGGGTGATTGGGTGACCGACTCCGTACCCACCGACAGTGCTGCGTCTGGGGCCACCCCCGCCGAACCGGCGGACTGGCTGACCCTGCCGGACGTCGCCGAACGGCTCGACCTGACGATCAGCAAGGTGCACCAGAAGATCAGGGATCGGGAACTGATCGCGGTACGCCGCGACGGCGTCCGCCGGATCCCGGCCGACCTGGTGGCCAACGGCACCGTACTCAAGCACCTGCCCGGCGTGCTCAACCTGCTGGCCGACGCCGGCTACGACGACGAGGCGGCGCTGCGCTGGCTCTTCGAACCCGACCCGACGCTGCCGGGTGGCACCCCCGCCGCCGCCCTCGCCGGCGACCAGGCCCGCGAAATCAAACGCCGCGCCCAAGCCCTCGGCTTCTAACCCCCACCCCCTTCCCTCTCCCCGCCCTCGCCCCTCCCCGTGCCCGTCCCTCCTCCGCCCGGCGATCTTGCACTTTGTGTCCCCGCAAATGGCGCAAATTACCCATAAGCGTGACCAGAACTGCAAGATCGCCGGGCCGGGCCGGGCCGGGCCGGGGCGGGCCGGGGCGGGGCGGGGCGGGGCGGCCCGGGGCGAGGAGGGGCGGGGCGAGGAGGGGCGCGGGTGACGGCGAGGAGGGCGGGGAGGGGAAGGTAAGAGAAGAGGGGTTAGTCGGCGCGGCGGGTGGCGGCTATGGCCAGGTCGACGAGGGACTGGCGGGCTTCGGTGTCCAGGTCGACTGCGGTCAGCGCGGCGAGCGCGGCGTCGGTGAGCGTGACGATGCGCTGCTCGGTGCGGGCCAGTGCGCCGGTGGCGGTGATCAGGTCCCGTAGTCGTGCCACGCCGGCCGTGTCCAGATCCGGGTCACCGAGCCTGGCAAGCAGCAGCGCTCGGTCGGCCTCGTCGGCCGCCTCCAGGGCCGCCGCCACCAGGTAGGTGCGCTTGCCCTCGCGTAGGTCGTCGCCGGCCGGCTTGCCGGTCTGGGCCGGGTCACCGAAGACCCCCAGCACGTCGTCGCGCAGTTGGAACGCCTCGCCCAGCGGCAGCCCGTACGCCGAGTAGGCGACCCGCACGTCGACGGGAGCGTCGGCCAGCGCCGCGCCGAGCAGCAACGGTCGTTCAACGGTGTACTTCGCCGACTTGTACCGGGCGATCTTGCTGGCCCGCTCCAGCGAGGTGTCCCCGGTGGCCTGGGTCAGCACGTCGAGGTACTGCCCGACGGTGACCTCGGTACGCATCTCGTCGAAGTCCGGCCGGGCCCGGGCCACCGTCCGGGGGTCCAGCCCGGCGGAGTGCAGCAACTCGTCGGACCAGACCAGGCACAGGTCACCCAGCAGGATCGCCGCCGCGTCGCCGAAGCCGTCCGCACTGCCACCCCAACCGGCCGTACGGTGCCAGGCGGCGAATCGTCGGTGCACTGCCGGCTCGCCTCGCCGGGTGTCCGAACGATCCATCAGATCGTCGTGGATCAGTGCGCTGGCCTGGACGAACTCCAGTGCGGCGAGGGCAGTCACCACGGCGTCGGTGTCCACCCCGCCGGCACCCCGGTATCCCCAGTAGGCGAAGGCGGGCCGTAGTCGCTTGCCGCCGCCCAGCACGAACGCCTCGATCGCCTCGGCGACCGGCAACAGGGCGGCATCGAGGTCGGTCATCCACAACCGGCGACCGGCGAGGAAGTCGGACAGGGCCTGGTCCACCCGTTGGCGGAGGCCGGCCCGGTCGACGGGAGAGACAGGAGCAGCGTGGGTCACGTCCCGACGCTAATGGGTCAGGTCGCGGCGCGCTGACCCACCCACGTTCCGGCGCGTCGCGGCACGTCCGACGGCGTGCGCCGGTGGGCGCGCCGAAGCCGGCCGACAGCGGTCGACCCGGCGATCGCGATCGCCCGCCGGATGCGCCCCATCACCACCGGTAGCCACAGTCGGCCCTGTCGCCGGGCGGCCCCGTGCGGCGATCGGTGGGTCGGCCGGTGGGCTGTCTGGCCCGCCGGTCGCGCGGGAGGCCTGCCCGGGGCGGGGAGGGACGTCGGCGCCTGCGTCGGTCGCCTCCGGCGCGGCGGTCGGTGGATCGAGCGATGGGTTGGTCGGCATGCCGAGGACCGTGGCCAGCCAGGCGTGCCAGAACCGGCCGGGCGTGCGCCGCTGTCGCTCCCACCGGGAGATCTCGTGCCGGCTGAGCGTCGGTACGCCGGCGGCGGCGCACAACTCGGCGGCGAGCCGGGACTGACTCCAACCTCGGGCGCGTCGTAACCGGGTCAGCAGTGGCCCGCACAGCGGGTCGGGCGGGTGCGGCGGCATGGGTCCTCCGGGGTCGCGCACGTTGGTGGTCGGCCCGGACTGGACCCCCACCGGCGGATCGTGACCCCCACGCGGCCCCCGTGCGGTCGAACGACCACACTCGCGCTGAACCCAGTGATATCCCAGGGGTCCGACGTTTCCCGCCGGCCGGTTACGGCCGCCGGGTGTGCCCCGATCCTGGGCCGGCAGCGGCGCTCGGGTCGCTGCTGAGCCGGCAGTCGGATGCACGCCGTTGGCGTGCTGGCAGCTTAAATCGAGGACGATCAATGGTCCTTACTCTGGGAAGCTGATGGGGATACCCGGCCTGTCCGGCTACAGTCGATGTGTGGCGCTCGGTCTACCCTCGGTCCTCCCGAATCCGCAACCGGCGATCGGGGAGCTGGTTCGCGACTGCCAGCCGACCTTCTCCTTCGAGTTCATGCCCCCGAAGACGGAGCAGGGCGAGCGGCAGCTCTGGCAGGCCATCCGCGAATTGGAGCCGTTGCAGCCGTCGTTCGTCTCGATCACCTACGGTGCCGGCGGGTCGACGCGGGACACCACGGTCGCGGTCACCGAACGCGTGGCCACCGAGACCACCCTGTTGCCGATGGCCCACCTGACCGCGGTCAACCACTCGGTGGCCGAGTTGCGGCACGTGATCGGACGGCTGGCCGGTGCCGGGGTACGCAACGTGCTGGCGGTGCGGGGCGACCCGCCCGGTGACCCGACCGGCGAGTGGGTTCGGCACCCCGACGGCGTCGACTACGCCGAGGATCTCGTCCGCCTGGTGCGCCGTTCGGGCGACTTCAGCGTCGGTGTGGCCGCTTTCCCGTACCGGCACCCGCGCTCGCCGGACGCCGCCACCGACACCGAGCACTTCGTCCGCAAGTGTCGGGCCGGTGCCGATTTCGCCATCACCCAGATGTTCTTCGACGCCGACGAGTATCTCCGCCTGCGCGACCGGGTGGCCGCCGCCGGCTGCGACACCCCGATCCTGGCCGGGGTGATGCCGGTGATCCGCATCGGCACGATCGAACGCTCCGTGCAACTGTCCGGGGCGCCCTTCCCGCCGGCGCTGGCCGCCCGGTTCGAGCGGGTCGCCGACGACCCGGAGGCGGTCCGCCGGCTCGGTATCGAGCAGACCAGCGAGATGTGCCAGCGGCTGCTCGACGAGGGCGTTCCGGGCATCCACTTCATCACCTTCAACCGGTCCACCGCGACCCGGGAGATCTGGCAGAACCTGCGGGTGGGCGCCGCGACGTGAGGTTCCCGGCGCGATACCTCAGCGCCGCCGCAACGGTTGAACCGTGGTGGGCAGACAGCTGAACTGGAACGAGTACGCCACCGCGTGGGCCCGACTGCACGGTGGGTTCGACCCCCGGGCCGCCACACCGGTGGTACGCGGCTGGCTGCGCCTGTCGTACCATCTCGGGTTTCTGCTGGGCCGACTGCGGGTCGGTCCGACCGCGGTGACGGCGGTCGGCGTACTGCTCTGCCTCTGCGTACCCCTGTTCGCGGTCCGGTCAGGCGACGGGCCGTTCCTCGGTGCCCTGTTCGTCTTGCTCGCCTCGGTGGCCGACAGCGTCGACGGGGCGGTGGCGGTGGCCACCGGCCGCACGACGCGGCTCGGCTACGTCTACGACTCGCTGGCCGACCGGATCGGTGAGGCTGCCTGGCTGGTGGCGTTCTGGCTGGTCGGCGCGCCTGGTGCGCTGGTGGCCGCCGCCGGCGCGCTGTCCTGGCTGCACGAGTACGTCCGGGCCCGGGCGGTCGCCGCCGGGATGCGGGAGATCGGTGCGGTGACGGTGGGGGAGCGACCCACCCGGGTCTGCGTGGCCGTGGTGGGACTGCTGCTGGCCGGTCTGACCGGGCTGATCCAGCCCGATCTGGCCGCCGGCACCATCACCATGGCGACCGCGGTGTGGGTGCTGCTGGCGGCCTTCGGGCTGGGGCAACTGCTCTCCGCCGTACGCCGGGCGTTGATCGACGTCGGCTGACCGCCTCGCCGAGTGTTAACAAGGGGCCCTTCCTCTACCCGAGGCGTTAATAGGGTGCCCTTCCTTGCACCTACCAGGCGGGGCCGATCTCGTCGGCGACGATCTGCGCGGACAGGGTCACCATCGGCAGGCCGCCGCCCGGATGGCTGGAGCCGCCGACCAGCCACAGGCCGTGCGCCGGACCCCGGTTGGCCGGGCGCAACATGCCACCGGCGGTGCCGTAGATGGTGCCGCCCGGGGCGCCGGTGGCGGCGGCCAGGTCGGCCGGGGTCCGGATGTCGCGGAAAACCAGCCGGTCGCGGACGTCCACGCCGCGTTCGGCGAGCACGTCGAGGATCCGATCGGCGTACGCCTGCGCCAGCCCCGGCCGCCGCCAGTCGACCGCACCCGGCGCGGTGCCCTGCCGGGCGGCGTTGACCAGCACGAACCACGCCTCGTGGCCGTCCGGGCGGACCG
Organism: Micromonospora sp. NPDC051196; assembly: GCF_040682415.1. Taxonomy (NCBI): domain Bacteria; kingdom Bacillati; phylum Actinomycetota; class Actinomycetes; order Micromonosporales; family Micromonosporaceae; genus Micromonospora; species Micromonospora sp. NPDC051196. The sequence goes on along the minus strand of NZ_JBFBAY010000035.1, from coordinate 5,414 downwards.
CCGGGTCGTCGGCCACCGTGACGAAGATCGTCGGGTCGGCGGCCGGTCGGGCCCGTACGCCCCGACCCGGGTCACCGAAGACCGCGTCGAACTCGGCGTCGTAGTCGCGCGGGAAGAAGACGTTGTGGTGGGCCAGCCCGCTGCCGCCGCGTACGCCGAGCAGCAGCACGAACCCGGCCAGGCTGCGGTCGGTGAGCCCGGCCAGCCGGCGCGCGTCGGGCAGCAGGTCACGGTAGACGGTGAGCGCGTCGACGTTGGCCACCACCACGTCGGCGGGGATCGGGGCGCGACGGTCGGCGACGCGTACCCCGTGCACTCGGCCGCCGGTGGCGTCGATCCGGGTCACCGTGGTGCCGGTCTGCACCACCACGCCCAGGTCCAGGCAGCGGGAGAGCAGCGCGTCGGCGAGGGTGCCCAGACCGCCGCGCAGGTACCAGCCGCCGAAGGTCAACTCGGCGTACGGCACCGCGACCAGGGCGGCCGGGGCCCGACGCGGGTCGGCGCCGGTGTAGGTGGCGTACCGGTCCAGCAGCATCCGCAGCCGAGGATCGGACAGGTGGGCCCGGCCCAGTCCGCGCAGGCTCTGCCCGGGCCGGATGGCGGCCAGGTCGCCCAGTCGCCAGGCCAGCCGGGCCAGGTCCCGGGGCGAGTCGACGCGGCGGCGCAGGATGTCGTGCTCGCTGGCCCGCCACACCCGGCCGGCGCGTCGCCACAACCGCTGCCAGTCGGCGGCGGCCCGGTCGCCGAGGGCCGCGCCGATGCGGGTGGTGAACTCCACCGGGTCGGCACAGGAATCCAGCACCGGAGCGTCGCCGGGGAAGACGTGCCGCACGATCGGGTCCAGCGGCACCAGGTCGAGGTACTCGTCCAGCTTCGCCCCGGTCGCCTCGAACAACTCGTGGAAGACCTCGGGCAGGGTGAGCAGGCTGGGCCCGGTGTCGAAGTGGAACGCGCCCGCCTCGGTGTCGCGGGTGTGTCGCCCGAGCTTGCCGCCGACCGTGTCGGCCCGTTCCAGGACGGTCACCTGGTGCCCGGTGACGGCCAGCCGAGCGGCGGTGGCCAACCCGCCCACCCCGGCACCGACGACCACGATCCGCGCCATGCCGCGTCCTCCTAGACCGTGTCGAAGTCCTCGCTCCCGGCCCGCCGCAGGCGGATCTAGCCGACCGGACGGCCGCGCCAGGACAGGCGCCGCCGCTTGCGCAGATGGTACGACCGTAGGGTCAGCCAACCGAGGACCGCGACCGACACGGGGTGGCTCAGCGCGTCGGGCCAGGCCCGCCCGCCGGTGGCGCGGGCGCTGACCACCCGTCCCACCACCCCCGCCAGGTACGTCAGGGCGGCCACCCCGGCCAGTGCCGGTGCCCCGGCCAGCAGGGCGGCCACGGCGACCAGCGGCGGCGCGGTGTAGAGCAGGAGCAGCAGGGTCACCACCAGCGCGGCGGCCAGCGGATGCCCGAACGAGGCCCACAGCGACTTGGTGTAGCCGTCGCGCAGCTGCGGCCAGGTGTCGTACATCCGGCAGGAGGCCAGCCGGGAGCCGTCGGCCAGCGCGATCCGGCCGCCCGCACGTTTCACCGCGCGGGCCAGCTCGATGTCCTCCAGCACCCGGTCGGCGACCGCCGCGTGCCCCCCGGCCCGCAGGTAGCCGGCCCGGTCGACGACCAGGAACTGCCCGCCGGCCGCGGCCAGCGACGGCCGTGGCGAGCGTTCCATCGCGGGTAGCGGCAGGAAGGTCAGCCACAACCACTGCAACAACGGCTGCACCAGCCGATCGGCCGCCGTCCGCACCACGATCCTCGGGTACGGCGACAGCAGCGCAGCCCCGGTGGCGCGCAGTTCGGTGACCGCCGCCGCCACGGCGTACGGGTGAAGCACCACGTCGGCGTCGACGAACACCAGCACGTCGGCCGACTCCTCGACATGACCGGCCAACTGCCAGCAGGCGTGTGGCTTGCCCAGCCAGCCCGGTGGCGGGGCGACCCCGGTGCGCAGGGTGACCCGTGGATCGTCGCCGACCAGCGTGCGGACCACCTCGGTGGTGCCGTCGGTGGAGCCGTCGTCGAGCACCACGATCCGCAGCCCGGGTACGCCACGCTGGGCGAGCAGCGCCCGCAGGCACGGGCTGACCCGGTCGGCCTCGTCGCGCAGCGGCAGCAGCACGGTCACCCGCTCGGTGGTCTGCACCGGCCGGTCGGCCGGTCGGCGCAGCCACTGACCGGCGTTGACCACGGTGTGCGCGGTCAACGCGACGACGACGAGCAGTACGACGAGCGGGCCGGTCATGCCGCGACGTCGGCCCGGGTGCGCTCCGCAGTGGCGTGGTCGCCGCCGATCCGCCGATCCCGTAGCAGCGTCACCGCCAGTGGCACCGCGATCACCGCCATGCCGGCTCCGCCCCACAGCGCGGAGGCGGGCAGGTCCAGGAAGACCGCGTGGGCCAGCACACTGGAGGCGTACGTCCACAGGTAGAGCGCGTACATCGGATGGTCACGGACGTCGGTGCCGGTCACGGCGGGCCCGGCGAGCGGGCGCAGCGCGGCCATCACCAGCACGGCGAACAGCAGCCAGCCCAGGTAGTTGCTGACCGGGATGCCGGCCAGCCCGGGCAGTGCCGGGGTGGCGTCGCGCCACACCCAGTGCCCCTCGGCGACCATCTGCGGGTCGAGGAAGAGGTCCCAGGTGGCCAGTCCGAGCGTGGCCAGTCCGATCCGCGCCGGCCACCGCCACCACCCGCGAGCCGGCCCGCCGCCGGTGGTCGTCGTACCGACGAGCCGGGTCGCCACCAGCCAGGCCGGCCAGGCCATCCAGGTCCAGGCCAGCGGGATGATCAGCGGCACCCCGGCCAGTTTCGGGCCGAGCTGGCCGGAGTAGTCGTAGCTGCCGAACGGGAATCCGGTGGCCACCCCGAGGGCCTCGATGGCGAAACCGCCGCCGGTGGCCAACACGACCAGCGCGAGCGCCGTACGTGACCCCCTGCCGAGCAGGGCGTGACCGACCGAGAGCAGGTAGCCGAGCACGACGGTGGCCACGGTCAGCCGGGCCCGGGTCGACCCGCTGGTCAGCGGGTAGCAGATCTGCGCCAGCACCAGCAGTGCCAGCAGCACCCAGGCGTAGGCCCGGGCGGCGCGGGCCGATGATCGCGCGGTCATGACCGGGCGGGCGGCTGCTCGGGTGCGGGTAGGGGCAGATCCCGGCCGAGCACCCCGAACGGGCGTTCGTCACCGGGGAAGCGGAAGTCGCGCAGGACGTCGACGAAGCCGAACCGGCGGTACAACCGCCAGGCGCGCGAGGTCTGCTCGTCGGCCTCCGGGGTGGACAGCAGTGCGGTCGCACCCTCGGCCATGGTGAGCAGGGCCCGCAGTTGCCCGGCACCCAGGCCGTGCCCCTGAGCCGGTGGGCGTACGTGCAACTCGACCACCTCGAAGCAGCCGGTCAGCCAGCGTTGCCGGATGGCCGGGTCGAGCGCCCGCCAGACCTGGTCGTGCCACCACTGGCCGGGGCCGCCGAGGTAGCCGTAGCCGAAGCCGGCCAGGTGTCCCTCGGTGGTCAGACTGGCCACGGCGCGGAAGCCGGGCCGGCGTACATGGGTGGCGATGTAGCCGCGACGGGCCTCCAGCAGGTCGGCGCGGTAGCCCATGGCCTCGCCGTAGACGGCCACCACGTCGTCCAGCCGCCGGAGGAGATCGTCCGGTGTCCACCGCACCAACCTCATGCCCGTCCACCCTTCGCCGGGTCGCCGTCGACCCACCCCAGTACCGTCCGGTCACCGATCACGTCACGCACCTCGAACCGGGCGAAGAGTTCCTCCGCGTACCACCGTGCGGTCTCCGTCCGGGTGATAGCGGCCCGGTGCTCCGGGTGACGGTACGCGAACCCCACCAGGTCCGCCGGATCACGCCACACACTCACTGTGCCCTGCCAGCCCAGCGGGGCCTCGCCGATGCCGAAGCGGGCCAGCAGGCCGGGCGCGGCGTGCAGGGCGGCGGCCACCGGCGGGACCGCCCGCCAGAAGGTGAGCGCCCGGGTCGGCCGCAACCGGGCCCGGGTCAGGGCCAGCACGGGCCCGGTCACCCGGCCACCGGCCGGTTCGCCGAACGGCCGCCGACCGGACCACGCACCCCGGCTGCTCAGCGGCCGCAGGTCGAGCCGGACGCCGGCCTCGGCGACGGCGGACCAGGCCCGGCCCACCGGTGAGGCGGCGAACCGGGTGGCCGCGACGGGGGAGTCCCACACCGTCAACGCCGCCCAGCGGGTGAGGTCGGCGTCACCCGGCCCGAAGCCGGTGCCGGTCCCGGTGCCGAGCAGCTTGCCGAACCGTACGCCGGGCAGGGCGCGCAACCGGCGCGGATCCCGCGCCATCCGGACCAGCGCCCGACCCACGGCCGTTCGGGGAATCCGCCACACGTGCAGGGTGACCAGCTCCGGGACGCGCTCGGGCTCGCTCACGCCGCCGCCTCGCTGCGCTCGCCGCCGGCGCGAGGCACCACGCTGCTGTGCTTGATGGTTCGCTCGCTTCGCTCGTTCACGCCACGTCGGTCGGGGTGCCGCCGGTGATCCGCAGCAGTTCGGCGTACGTGGTGGGAAAGACCGCCTGCGGTACGCCACCGGCGGCCCAGATCTCGTCGTACTTGTCCAGGGTGTTGTCCACCAGGGTGCGCAGCGGCTGCGGGTGGCCCAGCGGGGCCACCCCGCCGATCACCTGGCCGGTGTGTTCCTTGACGAACTGCGGAGTGGCCCGACGCAGCCGGGTGATGCCGAGCCGGGTGGCCAGACCGGTGGTGTCCACCCGGTGCGCGCCGGAGGTCAGCACCAGCAACGGTGCCCCGTCGGCGTCGAAGACGAGCGAGTTGGCGATGGCGCCCACGTCGACGCCGAGCGCCTCGGCGGCGGCTGCGGCGGTGTGCACGGCGTCGGGCAACAGGCGGACAGTGGCCGGTGCGTCGGAGCCGTTGCGCGCCTGTGCGGCGTCGAGCGCGTCCTGCACCGCCCGGACGTTCGGGTGTGACTGCATCCCGCCATTCTTCCCGGTACCCGGCCAGGGGATGTAGCCAGGCCACGCCAGGCGCAGCTGGTGACCCTGCGGGCCTGCCGCTCGCCGGCGGAGCTGTTCGTCGTCGGCGACGGAGAGTCGGCGACGCTGCGTCGGCGCCCGGAGAGTCGGTGGTCGGACAGGTCGGCGCGTCACACGTTGCATTTTCGTCGGGGGGAGGGTGTACTGTCAGCAGCAGTTAGAACGAGTGTTCGATTGAGTCGAACGTTCGTTCCAAACCCCCTCGGGGTGGGTGTTTCGCGGCACCCGACCCTGAGAGGTGCGGTGCCGCGGACCGCACCGGGGCTCCGGGCAGTCGCGAGTCCGGACCCATCAGGCAGGAACGTCGCCCGCCGCCCACGACCCCCGGGCGGCGGGCGAC
>NZ_JBFBAY010000034.1:0-19259 GCF_040682415.1 Micromonospora sp. NPDC051196 | reverse complement strand
CTAGACGCCACGGTTTAGTGCGCACCCACCACACCAAAACCCCAGGTCAACGCCCTACACCCAGCCGAATCCCGACCCCGTGATAAGAGTCAGGTAGAAGAGCGATCACGGACCTCACGCACATTTTCCGGGCTAACGGCCGAAGACTCGACATCCGGGGGATCCAGCGGCCCCAAGCACGAAGCATGCTCACCTGTTTGCTCCGCCCGCTACCTGGCTGGAGCAGAGACCGGCACCAGGGGACGTAGCTTCCCGCAGGCCGACCTCATGCGCTACGCGAGGGCAGGGCCCTGCTCTCGCGCTGACCCCGAAACGTCGAAGTTCACGCGGTGCGATCACACTGGTCACATGAGCAGCAGCCCAGCGGCGACCGCGCGAGAATGGGTGGCGTCCCGCAGCTGGGACCGGTTTGTCGGAAGCCCGGAGTCCGCGGTCCTGGACGTGAAGTCCGGCGTCTACCCGCTCGACGATCCCGCCGGCGCCGGCGAGCTGATCAAGGACGTGGCCGCGTTCGCGAACAGCCGGGGCGGGCTGCTGCTCGTCGGATTCGGCACACGGGTCGAGAACGGTCGCGAGATCATCGATGAGTTGAAGCCCGTCCCGGCGCGCCTGGTCGATGTCGATCGGTATCGCAAACTCGTCCGCGACCGCGTTCGACCTCTCGTTCGTGATCTCAGCGTCGACTTCTATCCCGTCGATGACGAGCGCGGTGTGCTGGTCATCGACATTCCCTCGCAACCTGAAACGGCCAAGCCGTTCGTCGTCCCTGGACCCGACGGCAGGAAGACGCCCACGGCGGTCGGTGTCCCGATCCGAGATGCGGACGCGACCCATTGGCTGTCTCATGATGGTCTTCAGCGGCTGCTCTCGACCGGCTGGAATGCCGTGGGCGGCCCACGAGCGGACATCATCGACGCGTTGAACAAGGCCGTCGCCGCCGCAGTTCCCGCGTTCCCGAAGCCTGCCCATCCCGAGGTGGGCGAAGGCGCCGGACGTCAGCGCCGGAACTTCACCACCGCGTACGCCGCCGGAGGTGGACAGACTGCCCTCGGGTATCCGACGCAGCCGGTCGCCGCGGTTGGCCCCGGCCTGATCCAACCGCTCGCCGGCCGCGACGGCGCGCCCGGTCCAGTAATGACCGTGTTGCCTGACCGAGGGGGCGCGGTTGTTCCGGGCGACATCTGGGAAGACCTGTGCGAGGCGGGCAACGCCGCCGACACGGAGACGGCCATCAGCAACGTCGGCCTTCCCTCGGCCCCGGCCACCACCTCTCTGCTGATCCGCGCCGACGCGCAGACGGTCGAACTGGAGGGCGGCCGGTGGGGACCCGGCCGGCTGGCCCAGGTGTCGCCGGGCGGACGGCTGCTGTGGCGGCCGCACACTAGCCGTGACTTCGAGATGCACCACAACAACTTCGCGAGCGGCGAACTCACCGAGCTGTACCTGCGTGCGGTCCTCGACGTCACCTGGCAAAGCTGGAAGTACAGGCCGCAGTCGCTACCGGTCGCGGTCCGGCATAGGCACCGCGACCTGCTCACTGAGTCCGGCCTCGCCGCGCACATGTCCAGGCTCGTGCACCGCCACACAGAGGAAGTCGTTGCGCCGGCGTGGAACCTGGCTAGCGGCTCCGACAGCAATCACTCGGCCATCAGTTCTCACGTCCGGGCACAGATCACCCCGCCTGACGGCCCGCCGGTGGTGACCGCGAACTCGGTGCTACAAACCGGCAATTGGCGTTCTCCGTCGTCGGTCCTGGCCACTGTTGACCTGGGCACTAATCTTCGACCGCTCCCGAAGCTGCACCGTCCGTTGAACCGGGGCAGTATGCAAGCGATGCGTTCTCGCATGTCGCTCGTCGACCTCGTTGACTCTCTGGTCGCGATGTGGGAGGCCGTAGTCTCGCTGCCCGAGGCGCTGGAGCCCGACTTCATGAGGCTGCCGTACGCGGCGCCCCCATTCGTCGTCTTCTACATCCACGCCGGAACGGCCGCGCGCGACGGCCGGGACGAGGGCGTCGCCCGCCAGCTGAATCTCCCGGACGTCCTCGATCTCACCCCGCTCGGCGATGGCCCACACGATGTTTCCCGGACGCAGACGGGCCTACGCATTGTCGGTCCGTTCGAGCCGGACCGCGTAGCCCGCCAGCGCCTGGTGGTCGACAGCCTCAATGATCTGGCCCTCAGCTGGGGTTTCCTCACCGCTGATGTGAACGGCTTGTTGTCCAACTGATACGGACTCACCCGGGACGGACCGCAATCTCCACCCCCGGCAGCCTCACAATCGCGTCGGCTTGCCTGGCAGGCGCCGCGTTTAAGACGTAGACGGACAGTGACCTCGGCACCGAAACGACGTACGATGACAGCGGCAGATGAGTTAATCCTTTGCCCGTTGTCCCCTCGATATGGATGATCCGGTCCGTGGGTCTCTCGAGTAACGGGCACGTGGATTCAGCAGCACCTCGGCGCGCTGGCTCCGAGGATGCCCAAGCGGTCGCCGACCTTCTCATCCGGTCCCGTAGGGCCGCGGTCGACGCCATCCCTGCCGCGGTCCACCCGGACAACGAGGTTCGCGAGTGGATCCGCGCCGTCGTCATTCCCGAGCGAGAGGTATGGCTGATGGAGAACGCCGGCAGCCGGCCACTGGCGGTGCTGGTGCTGGATGACGACTGGGTCGATCAACTCTACGTCGACCCGGCCTTCACCGGCAGAGGGTTCGGCTCCCGCCTCATCGAGTTCGCGAAGTCCCGCCGGCCAGCAGGTCTTCAGCTGTGGACGTTCGCGACCAACACCGGGGCGCAGAGGTTCTACCTTCGCCACGGTTTCAGCGTGGCGGAAGCGACCGACGGGTCCGGCAACGAGGAGAAGGCGCCCGACATCCGGTTTGTTTGGACGGCGCCACCGTAGTCGCCGAGGCAACTGCCACTGCCACGATCGGACGCAGGGCACCCGGGATCCTCGTCACGCCGGGTAGTGCCCGATCGGCGGCAGATCCGTGCACTTGCTGGGAGGCTGTGCTGCCTGCTGGTGAGTGTTCAGTCGCCCGATGCGCCGGACGACGCTGTGTAGCAGGTTGATCTCGATGAGGTCGGGGGGAAGCGCAGGGTAGCCCAGAACGGGATCGGGTCCGGTCCAAGCAGGTCTCTGCTGGCCAGCCACATCGTGAGTGCCATTCCGTGGGTGCCCACCACCAGCGTTCTGCCCAGGCCGGCTGCGGCTGCCGCATGGCGAATGACGGCCTCATCGAAACGGTGGACGACCTGGTCTTGTGCTTCCCACCCCTGCAGGCAGGCACCCTTCAGATAGGAGCGGGCGGCGGCCCGTCCGGCCGGACCGAGCCGCCAGCGCTCGGCCGGTACCGCCGGTTCGACCACCGGCATCGCGTGCCGCACCAGCACCAGGCGGGAGCCCGGCAGCGTCACGGACTCGCCGCGATGGCACCGGTTGTAGCGATCGAGCTGCGGCAGATCCAGGTGTCCTCGCCGGCCACAGGTCATTCCGGCCATGCTCTTGATCTGAAGTCAGGTTGAGGTTCTACCGTCATCCTCAAACCGTTCACTACCGAAGGTAGATCACGTGATGACACAGCAGTTGTCCGACGCCGAACTCGCAGGCCAACCTGCCGCCTATTGGACCGGCGTTGCCTACGAGTCGCTCATCGCCTTCACCCGCGCCCGACATGCCGAACACGGCTTCACTCAGCCTCAGTTCTGGCTGCTGCGCAACCTCTCCAAGAATGACCTTCTACCGGATGGCGACGGGCTGACCATGCCTGAACTCCAGCAAGCAATGAGCTCGTACCTCAGGGCCGAAGACGACCTGGACGCTGAAGCGAGGGCTCTGCTGGAGCGCGGGTGGCTGACCCGCGGCGAAGAAGGAAGACTACGGATCACCGACGCAGGAGAAGAGGCTCGCGTAGCATTAAGCGACACGCTCCGGCGATCCGAGCCCAAATCCACAAGGGTATCGATGATGCCGACTACGTCACGACCCTCAAAGTACTCCGGCAGCTGATCCGGAACACCGGTGGCTCGATATAGAGAAGGCTCAACCAATTGCTTCCCTGTATCGACACGGGCCGCAAGGATTGCCGACATCCGCTCATCGGCAAAGTCGGACGTTGCGGGGGCGGGGCTGCGGACCACCGTTGCGGCGGGTTCAAGTTTGTCGGTGGCCGCGTCACAGCCAGAGGCTGGGGTCGACGACGCATGTCCTGGCCGAGCGAGCGTCTCTCCGTCAGGCCCGGCAGACGATCTCGCCGTGCAGCACGGCGAACCAGGCATCCGCTGCTTCGGCCCACTCCCGCCAGCCGTCCGAGATGTTGCGTAGGTCCTGCGCCGTGGCGACGCCTGCGGCCAGCACCTGTCGGGCCAGGTCCGAATTCAGGATCCGCTCGGCCCACATCCCGCCCCACCACTGCCGGTCCTCCGGCGTGGCGAAGCACCAGGTGCTCGCCGTCGCCCTGACGTCGGTGAACCCGGCGGCGTTCGCCCAGGAGAGCAGACGCCGGCCGGCGTCCGGCTCGCCTCCGTTGGCGCGGGCGGCCTGCTGGTACAGGGCGAGCCAATCGTCCAGCGCCGGCACGCGAGGAAACCAGGTGAACGCCGCGTAGTCGCTGTCCCGCGCGGCGACGATTCCGCCGGGACGGCAGACCTGGCGCATCTCGCGCAGCGCCTGTACCGGATGGGCGACATGTTGAAGCAGCTGGTGGGCGTGGACGACGTCGAACGTACCGTCGGGGAGGTCCAGCGCGTGCACGTCGGCGACCGCGAAGTCGATGTTGCCCTGACCACGGGCGTCGGCCTCGGTGCGGGCGAGTTGGAGCGCGTCGTCGGTGATCTCCACGGCGGTGACTCGTCCGGGTGCCACCCGGGCGGCCAGGTCGACGGTGATGGTGCCCGGTCCGCAGCCGACGTCGAGCACCGACATGCCCGGCGCGAGGTGCGGCAGCAGGTACGCCGCCGAGTTCTCGGCGGTACGCCATCGGTGTGAGCGCAGCACCGACTCGTGGTGTCCGTGGGTGTAGACGTTCGGTGCGGCCGGCATGCGCGAATCCCCCTCGATCGACTACCGCAACCCTAACCAACCCATCCCATTATCCGGTAAGAACTTCTCGCAATATGAAACGCACCGATCCAGACCCGTACGACAGGTTCAGGGAAAGTGCTGCCTGGCCGGCGGCCGGTGGATCTGTCCGTCGGGCTCGTGGTTGTCACGGGACGCTGGGGTGGGTGCCGCGACGGGCCACCGCCGGGTGGGAGGTAAGCCGTCGGCCTCCGCCAACAGGCGGCGTCCGGCTCGCTCCGGGCGTACGTGCGGGCCCTCGGACGCCGGCGGCGGCGGACGCCGGTCGGCGGCGGAGATGCGTTGTTCGTCGAGGCGTACGCCGAGTCCGGGTGAGTCCCCGAGGACGAAGGCGCCGCCTTCGACCTGGAGGTCGAAGGTGATGCCGACCGGTGCGGACAGTTCCTGCAACTCGCTGGTCAGATGGTTCGGCACCGAGGTGGCCGCGTGCAGCAGCCCCACCAGGCTGTTGCCGATCGGGCTGACCGGCAGGTCGTGCGCGTGCGCCAGGGCGGCCACCCGCAGGAAGTGGGTGATGCCACCGACCGCGGCCGTCTGCACGATGTCGACGGCACCGGCGGCGATCAACGGCGGGTACTGCTCGAAGCCGGTGAGGTTCTCGCCAGTGGCGATCGAGGCGCGGACGCCCCGCCCGACGGTGGCCAGGCCCTCGGCGTCCCAGCGCCGCACCGGTTCCTCGATCCAGATCAGGTCCAGGGTGCGTTCGAGTTCGCAGACGTGCCGGACGGCCTGCTTACGGGTCCAGGCCTCGTTGACGTCGAGCATGAGACCTGGCCGCCGCCCGTGCCCGGCCTCGGTCAGGACCTCACCGACCAACTCCAGTCGATGCCGGTCGCGTTCGATGTCGAGGCCGCCCTTGAGCTTGGCGGCCCGCAGCCCGTGCCGGGCATAGCCCTGGTACGTGGCGACGAGTTCGTCGTCGCTCAGCGCGATGTCCAGGCCCGACGCGTACGCGGGGACCCGCCGGTCGCGTCCACCCAGCAGCCGCCACAGGGGCTCTCCGGCGACCTGCGCCTTGATGTCCCACAGCGCGGTGTCGAGTGAACCGATGGTGCCGAACACCGGGCCGGCGTGTCCCGCCTTGAAGGTGTGCCGCAGCATCCGGTCGTACAGCGTCGTCACCGCCCGGGGATCCTCGCCGTCGATGGCCGCGAAGATCCGTTCGATCTCGACGTGCGGGCCGATGCCGACGCCCGAGATGCCCAGGTCGGTCTCGACGATGACGATCGACACCGGGACCATCCCGTCGGTGAAGACGCCGTTGGCGTCGCCGACGGGCCGTCCCCATTCCTGCACGGTGCTGAGGGTCCGATATCCGGTGATCCGCATGTCACCCCTTCGTGGAGCCGGCGGCGACACCGTCGGCGATCTGACGCTGGAGAAAGAGGTAGACCACCAGGACCGGTATCGCGGCGATCAGAACCCCCGAGGCGAATGTGGGAATGTCGTCGGAGTACTGCCCGCGCAGCGAGGTCACCCCGACCATGAGCGTCCGGTGGTCGGCCGACGGCATCATCACCAGCGACATGAGGACGTCGTTCCAGCAGAACAGGGCGTTGAGGATGCCGACCGACAGCAACGCCGGGGTGCCCAGCGGCAGCATGATCCGGCGGTACACGCCGTACACGCTGTTGCCGTCGATCCGGGCCGCATCGATGATCTCCGACGGGATGGTCCGGTAGTAGCTGGTCATCAGGAAGACCGTGAAGGGCAGGAACTGGGCCACATAGACCAGGATCAGCCCGGGGTAGGTGTCGATCAGGGCGGTGTCCGCCATGATCCGGGCCAGCGGCACCATGATCACTTGGAAGGGTACGAACAGGCCCGCCAGGCAGCCCAGGAACAGCGCCGAGGAACCCCGGAACCGCAACTGGCTCAGGGCGAAGCCGGCCATCGAGCCGAACAGCAGCAGCAGGAGCACCGAGGAGGTCACCACGACCAGCGAGTTGACGAAGTACCGCCCCATCCCCACGCTGGTCCAGGCCGTGACGATGTTGTCCCACCGCAGGGCGTCGGCCAGGGCGAACCGGTCCAGGATGTAGTCCCGGCGGGTCTTCATCGCGACGTTGACGGTGAACAGCAGGGGGTAGATCGTCGCCAGGGCCAGCAGGGACATCGGCAGGGCGATCAGCCACCGCCCACGCAGATGGGACATCAGCTCTCCTTCCCGGCCCGCCTGAGCAGGTGGATCTGCAACAGCCCCACGACTAGCATGATCACGAAGAGCACGGTCGAGGCGGCCGAGGCCAGGGCGGGGCGGTTCATCTGGCCCTGCTGGATCCAGATGTAGTACTCCGGCAGGTAGGTGGAGCCCTCCGGGCCGCCACTGGTCATCACGTAGAGCAGGCCGAACATCGAGGTCAGCATCCCGATCATCGTGGTCACGAAGACGAACTGGATGGTCCGGGACAGCCCCGGGACGATCACGTGCCGGATGACCTGGGGCAGGGAGGCCCCGTCCACCCGGGCCGCGTCCAGCAGGGCACTGTCCAGAGTCGCGAAACCGGCCAGGAAGACCACCAGGGACATGCCGAACGTGGCCCAGACATGCACCCCGACCACGACGAACATGGCGATTCGCGGGTTACCGAGCCAGTCGGTCGGCGGCACGCCGACCGAGCCGAGCACGGCGTTGAGCGGGCCGTCGAAGGCGAGCAGCAGGTTGAAGATCGCGCCCACGATGACCGGCGAGAGCACCGCGGGAAAGAAGTAGACGCTGCGGTAGACGCGGTGACCGGGCACCCGGAGGTAGATGAAGGTGGCCAGCAGCCCGGGGATCGCCACCGCCACCGGCAGCAGCAGCACCAGCCATCCGACGTTGCCCAGGGCGGTGCGGAACAGTGGATCCGCGAACAATTCGCGGTAGTTGTCGACGCCCACCGCCGTCCCGTTACGCGCGCCGTCGCCGGTGAAGGAGAAGTTGACCCCGAGCAGCAGCGGGTAGAGCCGCAGCACCACGATGATCAGGACGGCGGGGGCGACCAGGAGGTACGGGGCGAGGCGCTCAGCGCGCGAACTGCCCGCCGAGCCGCGCCTGACGAGGCCACGGCGGCGGGCGGAGGTGCCACCCGCCGCTCCGTCGGCCCATCTGGATCCAGCCGGACGGACCGACGTCTGCGGGTTCCCGATCGGCACGCGCTCAGCCCGCCTGGTCGGAAGCGGCCAACTGCTTCACCACCTCGTCGACGGTGATCGAGCCGCTGAGCAGTTGCTGGGAGAGCCGTCCCATCAGGTCGATGGTCTTCGAGGAGAGCGCCACGTGCAGGGCCGGTTTGCCGTTCTTGAGCTCGGCGACGATGCCGGCCACGGCCGGGCCGCCCTGCGACACGTCGATGGTGGTGTCGGCGGCGATCGCGCCGGCGTCGGCGTAGAACGCCTTGAGCGCGTCGGTCGAGGTCAGGGAGCGCACCAGGTCGGCGGCGATCTTGGGGTCCTTCGTCCACTTCGCGACCGCGTACCCGATACCGCCGTCGTAGGCCAGGGTGGGAGTGGTGCCGTCGGTGACCACCGGGGCACTCATCACGCCGAGATTGTCGGCGGTGAGGAACTCGTTGAAGTCCTTCCAGTGCCCCACGTCCGACATCAGTCCGATGATGTGGGCCGCCTTACCGGACTGGAAGATCGCGAAGGAGTCGTTGAACATGGCGGTCGAGTTGGCGCCGTCGTTGTTGAGGCCCGCCTTGCCGGCCTCCTGCCAGAGCGCGAAGACACGCTTGACGTTGGCCGAGTTCCAGTCGCGCTTGCCGGCGATCCAGTCGTCGTACTCCTGCGCGGTGAGGATGCCGGAGCCCAGGGCCGAGAGCCAGAACTGGATGCCCACGCCCTCCTTGTTGCCCAGGGCGAAGCACTTGGCGCCGGATCGGGTGATGGCGGCGCAGTCGGCGAGGAACCTGCTCCAGGTGGTGGCCGGCGTCGCGGGGTCGAGCCCGGCCTTGGCGTAGACCGCCTTGTTGTAGTAGATGGGGTGGCCCTGCAACGTGACCGGGGCGGCGTAGGTCTTGCCGTCGGAGGTGAAGGCGTCCCAGCCGGCCAGTCGCTGCTTGTCCTCGGCCACGTACTCGTCCAGTGGCACCAGCGCGTCCGCCCGGTCCCGGATCTGGCCGCCGCCGTTGAAGAGCATGACGTCCGGTCCCTTGCCGGACTGGATCGCCGCACCGAGCAGCGTGTAGTACTGGTCGAACGGCTGCGCGACGAACTCGACCGCCACATCGGGGTGCTTCTTGGCGAAGTCGGCCTTCGCCTTGTCGAGATACTGTGCGGCGGAAGCCTCCCCGGACTTCCAGTCCCACACCACCAGCTTGTCTACGGCGCCGCCGGCGGAGCTGCCCGATCCGGTGGCACTTCCGCAGCCCGCCATCGTCACCAGTCCGACAACGAGGGCGGCCGACCATAACGCGCGCTGTTTCATCGTTGTTCACCTCTGAACGGGGATGGCTGACGGACCGGCCGCCACGCCGACAATCGATCGAAGGAACGTAACTCGTATGACGTCTGACGGTCAACCGGCGGGACGTACACTGATCTCCTGGACGTCGTGCCACGTCAAGCAAATCGGAGGGGACATGACGCCACCGCAGGAGACGACCCTGGACGGCCTGGCCAGCCCGGCCTGGGTCCGGCGACCCACGAACCTCGGCAGGGCGGTCACCGCCGAGTTGGTGCAACGCATCGTCCGTGGGGTGCACCCCTCCGGCACCGCCCTGCCACCCGAACCGGTGCTCTGCGAGACCTTCTCGGTCAGCCGGACGGTTGTCCGGGAGGCGGTCAAGGTCCTCCAGGAGAAGGGCCTGGTGCAGGTCCGCCAGGGCGCCGGCACCATGGTCACCCCCCAGTCGATGTGGGACATGCTCGACGAACTAGTGCTGGCGGCCACCATCGCCGAGGACGACAGCCTGGCCATCCTGGACGACCTCGTGGTCACCCGGCGGCTGCTGGAATCGGACATGGCCCATGTCGCCGCCCGGCTGGCCGACCCGGAGACCCTCGACCGGCTCCGCGCCCTGGTGGACCGGATGGATGAGCTGGTCGACGACCAGGTCGCCTACCACGACCACGACCGGGCCTTCCACGACGTGGTGATGCAGGCGTCCGGGAACCGCATCGCCCGGGGCGTCGTGCGGTCGCTGGAGAGCCAGGTGGTCAACACCGCGCGCTACATGGGCCGGACCCAACGTTCGCTGTGTGTGGCCTCCAACCGCGGGCATCGCCGCATCTACGAACGGATCGCCGCCCGGGATCCGGAGGGTGCCGCCGAGGCGATGTTCACCCACATCACCGAGGCGTGGCTGGTCCGTCGCAAGGGCTCCGGCAAGGCGACCCGACTACAGCGGTGACCGTTCGGCAGCCGCCAACCGTCGCAGAGACAGGTGGCGGCTGCCGGACGAGGTGCCTCAGGAGAACTGCGCGAAGAACCGCCAGATCTCACCCTTGGTCCAGGTGGTGACCCCGCTTTCGGCGTACGTGCCGTCCACCGGGCCGGGCATGTGCCCGTTGTCGAAGGCGGCCCACTGCACCGGGTAGCCCGAGCGGCAGCCCGAGTAGGCGGTGGTGATGTGGGTGCGGCTGCCGGCCCCCGGCTCCGGCGGGTTCTGGGCGTTGCAACCGTTGTTGCGGACGAAGGTGTCGCGCAGCGACCGCCCCTGGCCGATGCTCAGCACGTTGTCGGAGATGCCGTGCAACCCGAAGTACGCGATGGGCTGCGAGCCACCGGCACAGCCGCTGATCTGCGCACCGGCGATCACCGCGACGGCCCGGAAGACGTCGGCTCGGGCACAGGCGAGGGCGTAGCTCATGCCGCCGCCCCAACTGAAGCCGAGCGCGAAGCGCTGCCGCGGGTTGACGCAGAGGGCGCCCTCAATCCGCCTGATCATGTCGTCGACGAAGACGACGTCCTCGCCGCCGGCGTTACCCCAGCCGTTGCCGAGGCCCTGCGGGGCGACCAGGATCGCGGAGTTGTTCGCCTGCTCCTGCTGACCGTAGTAGGACCAGGCGGCGCCGCTGGTACCACCTGAGGAGACGTCCTGCATGGTGCCGCCGCGCCAGTGGAACCCGAAGATCAACCGGTACGGGTTGTTCTGGTTGTAGTTGGCGGGCACCCGCAGGATGAAGGATCGGCTCTTGCCGCCACTGGAGATCGTGTGCGTACCGCTTCCCAGGGTGGGGGCCTTGCCGCAGCCTGTGCCGCCCGGGGGTGGGTCGCCGCCACCGTCGACCCGGACGAGTTGCCACTGCTGGTTGGCGCCGTTCCAGTCGGCGTACTGCACGATGTTGCCGCCGTCGGCGGTGGACGCGCCCTGCACCTCCACGACCTTGTTGCTGTGCCGGCTGATCAGCCGGACGTGACCGCCGTCGGAGTCGGCCAGCCGGAACTGCTGGTTGGTCCCGTTGTGGTCCGACCACTGCACGATCGCGGCGCCGTCGGCGGTCGAGAAGTTGTAGACGTCGAGGACCTTGCCGGAATGCCGGGACTTGATCCGGTAGAAGCCGCCGCCGGAGTCCACGAACTGCCACTGCTGGTTGGTGCCGTTGTTGCGGGTCCACTGGCTGATCCGCGCGCCGTCGCCGGTCGCCGAGGCGTACAGATCCAGCGCCTTGCCGCTGTTGCGGTTCACCAGGACGTACCAGGCGTTGGTGTCAGGCGTCGCCGCGGCGGCCGGGGCGGCGTGCACCGCGACGAGCGTGCCGGCGGTCAGGACGACGGCGGCCACCGCCGCCAGTCCTGACCGCCATCTGCGGCGTGGTGGAGAGGCAGGACGGACCTCACCGATGACGTTCATGGCCGACTCCTTCGATCGGGGTCTCACCCGTGGCGTGCGCCCGAGCGTGCCCGGCCGGGCCGGCATGGTGGTGGCGCCGGCCAGGCAACCCATCGAAAGCTAACTATGAAAACGTCATACGTCAAACGACAGAGGTCTATCCGGCGGAGTGCGCGTGGCGGGTGGCCCGCTCAGCCAGCCACAGCCAGCGTCGCTGCACCTCGCCACCGGTGGCGGCGACCATCGCCAGGGCGTCGCCGCGCACCTTGCCCAGCCCGTCGGCGTCGGCCGCCGGGTCGTCCAGCAGGGCCGCACCGTCCCGGAACGCCTCCGCCTCCGCCGAACCGCCGAACCGGGGCGCCACCTCGTCGCGCCAGAAGTCGGCCCAGCTCAGCTCCGGGTTCCAGGAGAACCGGGCGTACGCCAGGTAGCTGACCTCGTTGGTCGGGTGGTACGCGGACGCCTCGGCGAAGATGGTCAGCCCACGCATGCCGGCGGCGGCGGTCCGGGTCGCCATGTCGGTGTACATCTCCGGCACCCAGGAGTGGCGCTGCCGGTTCCACTGCGACCCGGCGTGGGTGCGCAGCACGTTTGTGGTGTGCGGCAGCGCCGCCACGTGCTCGGCGGTCAGCCGATCCCGGTTGTCGTACCAGAAGCCCCGGTTGACGCAGTACTGGTACGCCACGTCGTCGGGCAGGTCGGCCAGCGGCCCTTGCGCGTCCAGGTCGAAGATGTTGTCCCAGTACACCTCGACCAGGTGCCGCAGCGGCACGCCCGCCGGGCCGGTACGCCGGGCGGTGTCCAGCAGGGTCGGGTACACCGACCGCATCGCCTCGTACGACCAGGAGGTGCGTTCGCCACCGGTGTGCGCGGTGCACCGCGCGCAGGCGCAGCTGCCGTAGTCGCCGGTCTCGAAGTTGATCCCGCCGACCGGCAGGGTCTCCAGCAGCCAGTCGATGGCGTCGCGGTTCCAGGCCAGGTTCTCCGGCTGGGACGGGCAGGCGGCCATCATGTACTCGCTGGCCGGGAAGTGCAGGTCACCGAACTCGTCGATGTCGAAGCCGACCTTCTTGGGCAGCTCGGCGGCCAGATCGGGGCGCTGACGCAGCCAGGTGGCGAGGTTGTACCGGTGCCGGCCGTCGAAGTAGACGCCGCCGTAGGCGTTGATGCCCACCCCGGCGATGATCCGTACGCCTCGGGCGTTGGCGTACTCGCACAGTTCGCGGGCCGCGTCGACGCCGCCGTGGGCGTCGCGCAGCAGCCCGTACACCACGATCCCGCCGATGCGTTCGGCGCTGCAGAAGTCCACCAGCCGCCGGTAGTCGGCCCCGAAGGCGTCGGCCCCCTTGGCGTACGGGTTCAGCGCGCCGATCTCCTGCTGGCCGAGTTGACGCAGGTCCCAGTTGGTGGAGTGGTCCCAGGTCCAGAGGGTACGCAGCGGCAGCCCGGGGGCGCTTTCGTACGACCCGACGGGCAGCCCGGCCGGGGTGGCCCGGGCCAGCAGGTCCCGCACGCCGTAGATCAGACCGGCGAAGGGGTCACCGACGATCCGGATCTCCCCGGTGGTCGGCACCTCGACCCGGAAGCCGCCCTCGGGCAGCGCCGGGTCGGGCGTGAGCCGTACCAGCTCCGTGCCCGGCCCCAGCGCCTCGACCAGCAGCGTGGCCGCGTACGGCGCGTGTTCGGCGCCGAGCACCCGGACGCCGGCGAACGGACGGAACGACATCATGACCTCCCGATGGACTCAAGGGGTGGCGGCGAGGTATTCGACGACCTCGATGGTCGTCCACACCTGGTTTCGCCAGTACGGATCGTGTTCGACGAGGGCGCGGGCCGCCGCCGCGTCGGCCGCCCGCAGCACGAGCACGGAGGCGCGCAGGTCGGCGTGGGCTCCGGCGATCAGGGCGGTGCCGTCGGCCAGCAGTTGCCGCACGTACGCCAGGTGGGCCGCCCGGTGCGGTTCGCGGCGCCGGGCCGCGTCGGCGGCGAAGGTCGCGGTGACCAGCCAGGTCGGTTCGAACTTCACGCGTCCGCCCCGATCGCCCCGACGAGGCGTTGCAGGGCCACCCGGTAGACGGTCTGCGGCCGACCCGCGCCGGTGCTGACGTGCACGCCGACCTCCTCGGCGAACCCGGCCGCCCGGAGTGCCTTGAGCAGCCGGCGCGCCGAGCGGGCCTCAACCCCGTACGCGTCGGCCAGCCCTCGGGCGGTGACCTGGTTCGGGTCCATCTGGTGCAGCGCCTCCAGCAGCCGCCGGGTGGACAGCGGCCCAAGGCGCAGCTGCTCGGAGACGCGCAGCACGCCGGGGGCGGTCTCGCGCAGTCGTTGCTTGACCGCGCTGCCCCGGGTGGAGTAGATCTCCCCGTCCGGGAAGACCACGTGGGTGTCGCCGTTGCCCCGGCCCAGGGCGAGCGCCTGGCGGGCGTTGGCCTCGGCGGCGGCGATGGTGGTGCCGGCGCCGAAGCCGACGGTGTGTTCCCCGTCCACGCCGCGCAGGGTGAGCAGGGAGGCGTGACCGGCCCGGTGTCGGGCGATGGCGCTCTCCACAGTGCCCCGGGTGGTGGTGATCAGCAGGGTACGGTCGTCGATGGTGTTGAGTCGCCCGCGCATCCGTTCGGCGTGCTCCAGCAGCGCCTCGCGCAGCCGCAGGCGCTGCCGTTCCGCCTGGTACGGGTCCTGCGGCCGGGTGCCCGACTCGGCCACCTCGATCATCATCACCGCGATCTGGGTGGCCCGGGACTGGCGTACCTCGGCGGCGAGCCAGGCCCGGCGCAACGCGTCACGCACCGAGGCGCGGGTGTGCTCGACACGCCAGACCGGCACGCCGCGCTCGCGCAACTCCCGGTGCACCGCGCCGAGGCAGGTCAGGCACGCCTCGACCGCCCCGGACTCGTACCGTTCGCGGTGGTAGGCGGTGACCTCGGCCAGCCCGGGAAGCAGCAGGCCCGACGCGTCGGCGATGGGCAGGATGTCGGTGGGCGGGGTCAGTTCGATGTCGTGGTACGTCTCCCGGACGGTGTCCGCCTCGATGGTGTCCACACTGACCCGGGGCAGCCGGCCGGCACCGGCGAGCAGCATCCGGGACAGGGTGCGGTACAGGTCGATCCCGGCGTGCCGGATGTAGTCGATCTCGGCGCGCAGCCCACCGGCTGATGCGGCGAAGGTGTACGGAATCCGCCCGGTGAACAGCAGCACCTGACACAGGTCGTCCAGCTCGCGGGCCAGTTCGGGGGCCTGCTCGGGGTCGGTGTACGTACGGACGCTCACCTCCTCCGCGCGGCCTTCCCCGGCTGCCACCTCCTGCACGAGCCGGATCGAGTCCTCCGGGCCGATGATCCCGATCACGCTGCCGCCTCCACGTCGTCGCCCTCGCTGTCGGTCAGGCTGCTCAGCCGGTGTAGACGGTGCCGGTGATGCCGGCGCTGGCCGGTGATGCCAGCAGCGCCAGCACCGAGGCCACGTCCTCGGGTCGGCCCAGGGCCGCCTCGATCCGGGCGACCTGGGCGCCGTTGACGCCGTTGGCCCGCGCCTCGTCCAGCGACCGCCGCATCAGCGGGGTGTCGATGTCGCCGGGGCAGAGGGTGTGCACCCGGATCCCCTGTGGACCGAGGTGCCGGGCTAGCGTCAGCGCCAGGCCGTGCAGTCCTCCCTTACTCGCGCCGTAGGGTACCGACCCGGATCCGGTCAACACCCCCGCCTTGGAGCCGACCAGCACCAGCACCCCGTCACCGCCGGCCAGATGCCGCACGGCGTGCTTGGCGACGAGGAACGGCCCGGTGAGGTTGACCGCGATGACCTGCTGCCACAGCTCCAGCGGCAGGTCGGCCAGCTCCGTGCCCTGACCTCGCATGACGCCCGCGACGTGCAGCACCGCGTCGATCCCGCCGAGGTCGACGGCGACCGTGTCGAGTGCTGCGGCGACCTGCGCCTCCACGGTCACGTCGACCGGGTGGGAGCAGGCGGTCGCCCCGACGGTCCGGGCCTGCTCGGCGGCGTCGGCCGCACCGGCGGCGTCGGCGTCGAGCACGGCGACGGCCGCGCCGGCCGCGGCTGCGGCCCGCACGGTGGCCAGCCCGATGCCGGAGGCGCCGCCGACGACGACCACCCGACGGCCGGTGAGCAGGCCGACCGTCGGGGCGACACCGGTCACCGCCGGACCGTCCGACGGACCGCCTCGACCACGTGGGCCGCCTCGGGCACCACGGCCTTCTGCAACGCCGGGGCGGCCGGCATCGGCACGTCCGGCGCGGCCACCCGGGCGACCGGGGCGCGCAGGTCGGTGAAGCACTCGGACGCGGCCCGGGCGGCGATCTCCGCGCCGAACCCGCCGGTCAGGTTCGCCTCGTGGGCGACGACCAGCCGGCCGGTGCGGGAGATCGAGGCGCCGACGGTGTCGAAGTCCAGCGGGTTGAGCCAGCGCAGGTCGATCACCTCGGTCTCGATGCCCTCGGCGGCGAGTTCGTCGGCGGCGGCCAGCGCTGCCGGGACCATCCGGGACCATGCCACGACGGTGGCGTCCCGGCCGTCGCGGACCACCCGGGCCCCGCCGATCGGCTCGACCGGCGCGTCGGTGCGGACCGGACCGCGGGTCGGGTAGAGCATCCGGGCCTCGGCGACCACCACCGGGTCGTCGCTGACCACGGCGGTCCGCAACATCTGGTACGCGTCGTCCGGGGTGGACGGCAGCGCCACCCGCAGACCCGGGGTGTGCGCGAGGTACGCCTCGATCGAGTGGGAGTGCTGGGCGCACGCCCCCGGCGAGTAGCCCTGCTGCATCCGGATCACCAACGGCGCCTTCCACCGGCCGGCGCTGGAGTAGCGGATGTTGGCGATCTGGTTGACGAGCTGGTCCATCGCCACGAAGGTGAAGTCGGCGTACATGATCTCGGCGATCGGCCGCAGCCCGGTCATGGCCGCCCCGAGGGCCATGCCGAGGAAACCGGTCTCCGAGATCGGGGTGTCGAAGATCCGCTCGGAGCCGAACCGCTTGTGCAGCCCCTTGGTGGCACCGAACGGGCCACCGGGCAGGGCGACGTCCTCACCGAAGTAGACGGTGTCGGACCGGGTGTCCAGCGCCCAGGTGAGCGCCGCGTTGACGGCCTGGATGTACCGCAACGACTCAGACATAGACGTACTCCTTGACGGTCGCCGGGTCCGGGTACGGCACGGCGCGGGCGGCGGCGATGGCGGCGTCGACCTCGGTGGCCACCTCGGCGTCGATGATGTCGAGGCGGGCGGTCAGGTCGGCATCGGCGGCGGCCCGGATGCGGGCCAGTGGCTCGCGTTCCCGGGCGGCGGCGATCTCGCCGGCCGGCCGGTAGTGCTGCACGTCGCCGCTGTAGTGGCCGACGAGACGTTCGGTCATCGCCTCCACGATGGACGGACCCGAGCCCTCCCGGGCGCGGGTGACCGCCTCGCCGACCGCCTCGGCGACCGCGTCGGGGTCGTTGCCGTCGACGACTCGGCCGGGGATCCCGTACCCGGCGGCCCGCTCGGCGAGTTGACGGACGCGGACCATGTCCTCGATGCGGGACATCTCCGAGTAGACGTTGTTCTCCACCACGAGAACCAGCGGCAGGTCGAGCACGGCGGCCATGTTGAGCGCCTCGTGCACGTTGCCCTGGTTCATCGCGCCGTCACCGATGCTGACCAGCGAGACCGCACCGCTGCCGGTGCGCTGCGCGGTGAGCGCGGCGCCGGTGGCGATCGGCACTCCGGCGCCGACGATGGAGTTCTCCCCCACGAACCAGCGGCCCGGGTCGGACAGGTACGGCGAGGCGGCCCGGCCGCCGTTGACGGCCGAGTCGCGGCCCATCATCTCGGCGAACAACCCGGCCATGTCCACACCCCGGGCCAGCGCCCAGCCGTGCCCCCGGTAGGTCGCCGTCACGTAGTCGCCGTCGCGCAGCGTACGTGCGGCGCCGACCGGGATGGCTTCCTGACCGTTGCACAGGTGGATCGAGCCCGGGATCTCGCCGGCGTCCTTGAGGGCGGTCAGCCGCTCCTCGAACCGGCGGATCCGGGCCATCGCCCGGTAGTCGTCCGGCAGACCCATCACACCCCCCAGATGATTTAGAGCCCTATTCCGGCTCGTTCGGATTGGAGCCTAGACCAGGGGCATCATGCTATGGAAGAGTGCAGAAGCAAGTTTGTGGCCGTTATAGGTCTCTAATTTGGGGGCAGCATGGAGATCACCGCCGTCGAGTCGGTGGTGCGAGGCGACGCGCACTTTGTCGCGGTACACACGTCGGCCGGGCTGGTCGGCGTCGGACAGTCCGCCTGCTGGGGCTATCCGGCCGCGGTGCACGCGGTCGTGGAGGCGTTCCGCCCGTACCTGCTCGGCGCCGACCCGAACCGGATCGAGCACCACTGGCACCACCTCTACCGGATGGGCCCGTTCCGGGGTTCGGTGCTCACCGCCGCCGTCTCCGCGATCGACCTGGCGCTGTGGGACCTGCTCGGCAAGCGCCTGGAGGTGCCGGTCTGGCAGTTGCTCGGCGGCCGGGTACGCGACAGGATCCGGCTGCACCTGCTGCTGCCCGGTACCGGCGCACAGGCCCTCGCCGAGCAGGCCGGCGCGGCGGTCGCCGACGGGTTCACCGCGGTGAAGTTCGACCCGCTGCCGGCGAACTACGGTGACCTGTCGCTGGCCCGGCTGGTCGCCGAGACCGAGGCGACCACCGCCGCCGTGCGCGACACCGTCGGCCCCGACGTCGACCTGCTCATCGAACTGCACCGCAAGCTCACCCCGTTGCAGGCCGAGGCGGTGATACCGGCGGTCGGCCGGCTGCACCCGCTGCTGGTCGAGGACCCGATCCAGATCGACAGCGTGAGCAGCCAGGCCGAGGTGACCCGCCGCGCGCTCGGGGTGCCGATGGCCAACGGGGAGCGGCTGCACACCATCTGGGAGTTCAAGGAGCTGCTGGCCCAGGGCGGAGCCCAGTACGTCCGCCCCGACCTCGGGCTGGCCGGCGGGATCAGCCACGCCCGCAAGATCGCGGCGCTGGCCGAGTCGTACCACGCGGCCGTGGTCAGCCACAACTGCCTCGGGCCACTGCTCACCATGGCCTCGGTGCACCTGGACACCGCGATCCCGAACTTCGTGACGCAGGAGTACTCCCCTCTCGACGACACCCTCGCCGACGGTCCGGCCCGGGCCTGTGTCCGCCGCCAGGGCGGTTTCCTGCCGGTGCCCGAGGCGCCCGGCCTGGGCGTCACTCTGGACCTGGCCGACGAGACTCCGCTGGACCTCACCGGCCGTCCGCTCACCCGCATCCCCTACCGCGCCGACGGCTCCGTCGCGTACGCGGTGTAAGGAAGGGCACCTTAGAGCGACCGGCAGTAGGTCGGGGGTGTGGGCGATGGGGACCCCGGGGTAGCAAGCAGGCACGGGTCCATTGATCATCGGAGTTCTCTACGCTTC
>NZ_JBFBAY010000033.1:0-22981 GCF_040682415.1 Micromonospora sp. NPDC051196 | reverse complement strand
TAGTTGACACTGGACCCGGCCAGCCCGTCACCGTGCGCCACCTCGATCGCGGCCACCCCGGCGGCGTCCAACGCCGCAGCGATGCTCCGCACCTGGTCGACGGTGTACTGATGCCCGATGGCGTGCATGCCATCGCGCAGCGTCACGTCCTGGATGTACAGCTCGTTCATGCGCTCACCGTCCCGCGGAGGGCGACCAGCCGCTCGGCGGTACGCAGCGCGGCCGAGGTCATGATGTCCAGGTTCCCGGCGTACGCGGGCAGGTAGTGCCCGGCACCGGAGACCTCCAGGAAGACCGAGACCTGTAGGCCGGTCACCTGCCGCCCGAGCGACGGCACGTAGGTGTCCACCCGGTCGAACTGCACGTCCTGCTTGAGCCGGTAACCCGGGACGTACTCCTGCACGCCGGCGACCATCTCGGCGACCGAGGCGGCGATGGCGGCCTGGTCGGCGTCCGGGTCGGGGCAGAGGCAGTAGACCGTGTCGCGCATCAGCAGCGGCGGTTCGGCCGGGTTGAGCACGATGATCGCTTTGCCCCGGTCGGCGCCGCCGACCACCTCGATGGCCCGGGCGGTGGTCTCGGTGAACTCGTCGATGTTGGCGCGGGTGCCCGGACCGGCCGAACGGGAGGAGATCGAGGCGACGATCTCGCCGTACGCCACCGGGGTGACCCGGCGTACCGCGGCGACGATCGGCACGGTCGCCTGACCGCCGCAGGTGACCATGTTGACGTTCGGCTCGGCCAGGTGCTCGTCCAGGTTGACCGGCGGCACCACGTACGGGCCGATGGCGGCCGGGGTCAGATCGACGACCCGCCGACCGTGGGCGCGCAGCACGGCGTCGTTGTGCCGGTGCGCACCGGCGGAGGTGGCGTCGAAGACCAGTTCGACGTCGGCGAACTCGGGCATCTTCACCAGGCCGTCCACGCCCTCGGCGGTGGTCGCCACGCCGAGGCGACGGGCCCGCGCCAGACCGTCGGAGTCCGGGTCGATGCCGACCATCGCCACCATCCGCAGCGACTCCGACAGCCGCAACACTTTGATCATCAGGTCGGTGCCGATGTTGCCCGACCCGATCACCGCCACACCGACGCTCATGACGAGCCACCTTTCGTTCCCGACTGCGGGGCTCGCAGAACCGGCTCACTCCTCGCGCTCACGGGGCCGCCGTTCGTTCCCGACTGCGGGGCTCGCAAGACCGGCTCACTCCTCGCGCTCACGGGGCCGCCGTTCGTTCCCGACTGCGGGGCTCGCAAGACCGGCTCACTCCTCGCGCTCACGGGGCCTCCCGGGAGAAACAGGTCCGCACCGAGCCGAGGCCGGAGATCCGGGCCTCGTACGCCGCGCCGGGGGTGACCGCCACCATCGGGCCGAGGGCGCCGGAGAGCACCACGTCACCGGCGCGCAACGGCTCACCGGCGCGGGCCATCGTGGTGGCCAACCAGGCCACCGCGTGCAGCGGGTTGCCGAGGCAGGCCGCCCCGGCACCGACCGACACCGGCTCCCCGGCGTGCTCCAGCACCATCCCGCACAGCCGCAGGTCCACGTCGGCGAGCCGGCGCGGCGCGGTACCGAGCACGAACAGTCCACTGGACGCGTTGTCCGCGACGGTGTCCACGATGGAGATGTCCCAGCCGGCGACCCGCGAGTCGACGATCTCGATGGCCGGCAGCAGGTGGTCGACGGCGCGGATGACGTCGACGCTGGTGACCCGCTCGTCGGGCAGGTCGGCGCCGAGCACGAAGGCGATCTCCGCCTCCACCCGGGGCTGGAGCAGCCGCTCGATCGGCACCTCGGCGCCGTCGGGCACGGCCATCGTGTCGGTGAGTACGCCGAAGTCCGGCTCGTACACGCCGAGGTTCTCCTGCACCGCCCGGGAGGTCAGCCCGATCTTCGCGCCCACCCGGCGCTGCCCGGCGGCCAGCCACTGGCGTACCTGGTGCTGCTGCACCTCGTACGCTGCGGCCACATCACCCTCGGGCAGCAGCCGACCGCGCAGCGGCGGGCAGGGCTTGCCGCTGGTCCGGGCCTCGGTCAGTTCCTCGGCCGCTTTTTGAAGATCGCTCATGACAGGTCCACGCAGACGTTGGTGAGTTCGGAGTAGAAGTCGAGCGAGTGCACGCCGCCCTCCCGGCCGATGCCGGAGGCCTTCACCCCGCCGAACGGGGTACGCAGGTCCCGCAGGAACCAGGTGTTGACCCAGACGATGCCGGCGTCCAGCCGCTGCCCGGCCCGGTGCGCCCGGCCCACGTCCCGGGTCCAGACCGTTGCCGCCAGGCCGTACTCGGTGCCGTTGGCCAGCGCGTACGCCTCGTCCTCGTCGTCGAAGGGTGCCACGTGCACCACCGGGCCGAAGATCTCCTCGGTGTTGGTCCGGGCCTGCGGGCCGAGCCCGGTCAGCACGGTCGGCTGCACGTACGCGCCGCCGTCGCGGGCGTCACCGAAGCGCGGCACTCCCCCACCGGCCAGCACCTGCGCGCCCTCGGTCCGGGCCAGGTCGTAGTAGCCGAGCACCTTGTCGCGGTGCCCGTGCGAGATCAGCGGCATGTTCACCGTCGCCTCGTCGGTCGGCCAGCCGTACGCCAACTCCTCGGCGCGCTTGGCCAGTCGAGCGGTGAACTCCTCGAACACCGGCCGCTGCACGTAGATCCGCTCGGTGCACAGGCACACCTGGCCGCCGTTGGTGAAGCTAGACCGCACCGACCCGGCCACCGCAGCATCCAGGTCGGCGTCGGCGAAGACCAGGCCGGCGTTCTTGCCGCCCAACTCGAAGCTGACCGCCTTCACCCCGTCGGCGGCGGCCCGCATGATCGCCCCACCCGTGGACGATTCGCCGGTGAACGTGATCGCGTCGACGCCGGGGTGCCGGGTGAGGAACTCACCGGCCGAATCCGGGCCGAAGCCGTGCACCAGGTTGAACACGCCGTCGGGTACGCCGGCCGCGGCCATCACCTCGGCCAGCAGGGTGGCCGAGGCCGGGGTCTCCTCGCTGGGCTTGACCACCACCGCGTTGCCGCAGGCCAGCGCCGGGGCAACCTTCCAGGTGAGCAGCAGCAGCGGCAGATTCCACGGCACGATGACCGCCACCACGCCGACCGGCTTGCGTACCGCGTAGTTCAGGGCCCGACCACCGGTCGGGGTGACCGTGGTGAACGACTCCGTGGGCGCGGTCGCCACGATCTCGGCGAAGGCGCGGAAGTTGGCCGCACCGCGCGGGATGTCCAGAGTCCGGGCCTGCGAGATGGCCTTGCCGGTGTCGGCGACCTCGGCGGCGACCAGGTCGTCGAAGCGCCGTTCCAGCTCGTCGGCGACCCGGCGCAGCACCTCGGCGCGTTCCCGCTCCCCCATCCGGCCCCACGGCCCGCGCAGCGCCGCGCGGGCGGCGGTGACCGCGCCGTCCACTGTGGATCGGCTGGCCTCGACCACCTCGAAGACCGGCTCGCCGGTCACCGGGCTGCGCTTGGTGAACCGGTCACCGGTCGAGACGAACTCACCGCCGACGAAGTTGCGCAGCAGCCCAGGGCCGTCCGGCGCGTGGCCGGTCATCAGCCGGGGATCCCAGAGCGTCATCCCCGCCTCCTGCGCCCGAGCGCCAGCACCGCGCCGGCCAGCACCGCCGCCGCACCGGCCGCCACCGCACCGAGCACCTGGTACTGCCGGCGGACCCGGCGGCGCACCTGCGCGTACGGGACGGTGGTGAAGGAGACCAGTTCGTACTGGGAGACGTAGCGGCCCGGCAGCGCCCGTTCCAGGGCGTGCTCGACCTTCTTGCGGGTCTGGTACACCGGTGAGGCGACCTTGTCGCGCATCTCCACGAAGTTGGCCAGCGCCATCTGGGCGATCGCCTCGGCGTTGTCCTGTCGGCGCTGCTGGTAGAGCGGCAGGGCTGCGGCCCAGTCGTCGCCGCACTCGTCGAGGCAGTTGTCCAGTTCCACCACGTCCTCGAAGGCGCAGTTCGCGCCCTGGCCGTAGAACGGCACGATGGCGTGTGCGGCGTCGCCGAGCAGGCCCACCCGTCCGTTGAACTGCCACGGGTCGCACCGCACGGTGCCGAGCACGCCGACCGGGTTGTGCTGGTAGTCGTCGACCAAATTCGGAGCCAGCGGCGGCAGATCCGGGTAGTGCTGGGCGAAGTGCCGCTCGATCGCCGCCTTGCTGCCCAACGAGGAAAAGCTGGCGGTGCCGTGGTTGGGCCAGAACAGGGTGCAGGTGAAGGAGCGGTCCGGGTTCGGCAGGGCGATCATCATCGAGGTGCCACGCGGCCAGATGTGCAGCGCACCCGGGTCGAGGGCGAAGTCGCCACCCAACGGCGGGATGGTGAGTTCCTTGTAGCCGTAGTCGAGGAAGTCGACGCTCTCGGTGAGCAGGCCGTGTTCGAGCAGCTGTCCGCGTACGGCCGAACCGGCGCCGTCGGCGCCGAGCACGACCTTGGCGTTCGCGGTGACCGTGCCCTGCGGGGTTTCGAAGGTCATCTGCGCGGTGGCCGGGTCGAGCCCGACCAGCCGGTGGTCGAAGGCGATCCGCACCTGCGGCAGCTTGGCGGCGGCGTCCAGCAGGGCGTTGTTCAACGCGCCCCGGCTGATCGAGTTGATCGCCCGATCACCCTCGGCGCTGTACGACTGGAAGTCGGGCTGCCCGACCACCGGGTGCACCATCCGTCCGCGCATCGGCAGCGCGTCCGTCATCACCTGCTCGTCGAGGCCGATGCGGCGCAGCGCGTCCAGGCCACGCTCGGAGAGGGCCAGGTTGATCGAACGGCCCCGCTCGGGCGTACCGACCCGCGGATCCGGTCGCCGTTCGTAGAGCGCCACCGAGTGACCCCGCCGGGCCAGGTAGCAGGCCAGCAGGCAGCCGGCCAGCCCGGCTCCCACCACCGCGATCTCGTCGTGCCGGGTCTCCATCAGCGCTGCCTGCCTTCCACTCGTGACTGCGCG
Source organism: Micromonospora sp. NPDC051196 (assembly GCF_040682415.1). Classification (NCBI taxonomy): domain Bacteria; kingdom Bacillati; phylum Actinomycetota; class Actinomycetes; order Micromonosporales; family Micromonosporaceae; genus Micromonospora; species Micromonospora sp. NPDC051196. The sequence goes on along the minus strand of NZ_JBFBAY010000033.1, from coordinate 18,049 downwards.
CCCCGCCAGGTGTTCACGCCTGCCGCTCCACGGTCGCGGCCAGCGCCTCGGCGACCCGCCAGCAGTCGTGGTACGTCGAGTAGAGCGGCACCGGGGCGAACCGGACGACGTCCGGCTGCCGGGCGTCGGCGATCACCCCGTGCTCGTGACGCAACCGCTTGGTCAGTTCGTTGGCGGTGCCCACGCCGATGCGTACCGACAGCTGACAGCCGCGACGGCTCGGGTCACGCGGGGTGACCACGGTCAACGGCCGGTCGACGACCACCTCGTCCAGCAGCCGCGCCAGGTAGCCGGTGAGCCGCAGGCTGCGCTCGCGCAGCGCCGGCATCCCGACCGAGTCGAACAACTCCAGCGAGGTACGGACCGGGCCCATCGCGAAGATCGGCGGGTTGGAGATCTGCCAGGCCTCGACGGTGGCCGGCGGCCGGCTCACCGGGGTCATCTCGAACCGGGTCGCCGCTGCCGTGCTCCACCAGCCCTCGAACCGGTGCAGCGCCGGGTCACCGTGGTGGCGTTCGTGCACGAAGACGCCGCCCAGCGCGCCCGGACCGGAGTTGAGGTACTTGTACGAGCACCAGGCCGCGAAGTCGACGTCCCAGTCGTGCAGCGACAGCGGCACGTTGCCCGCCGCGTGCGCCAGGTCCCAGCCCACCACGGCCCCGGCGGCCCGGGCGGCGGTGGTGATCGTGGGGATGTCCATCAGCTCGCCGGTGAGGTAGTTGACCCCGCCGAGCAGCACCAGCGCGACGGTGTGGCCCTCCGCCGCCAGGAACGCGGTCACGTCCTCGGTACGCAGGTTCTCCTCGCCGGGGCGCGGCTTGAGCCGGACCACGGTGGTGTCCGGGTCCAGCCCGTGGAAGCGGGCCTGGCTGCGCACCGCGTAGCTGTCCGAGGGGAAGGCGGTGTCCTCGATGACGATCCGGGTCCGCTCGCCGGCCGGCCGGTAGAAGCTGACCATCAGCAGGTGCAGGTTGACCGTCAGCGAGTTCATCACCACGGTCTCGCTGGGCCGGGCGCCGACCAGTCGGGCCGCCGGCGCGGTCAGCAACTCGTGGTACGGCAGCCAGGGACGTTCCGCCTCCAGATGGCCCTCGACGCCGAGCCGGCTCCAGGCCTCCAGGTCGGCCAGCAGTTCGGTCCGGGTGGCCTTCGGTTGCAGCCCGAGCGAGTTGCCCGCCAGGTACGCGGTCTCCGGGTAGCGTCCGCCGTCGGCCGGCGGCACGTGGAACAGGTGTCGGTGGCCCGGCTCGGCGGCGTCCAGGCGCAGCGCCTCGGCCTCGCCGGGACTCGTGGTTTCGTTCTGGTTCATCGTCACCCTCACATCGCCGTCCGGGCCGACCACAGCTCGGGGAAGACCACCCGGGCCATGCTGCGTTGCAGCCACGCCAGCCCCGCCGAACCGCCGCTGCCGACCTTGGCGCCCATGGTGCGCTGCACCGCCTTGACGTGGTGGTGCCGCCAGTCGCCGAACTGCTCGGCCACCTCGGTCAGCGCCTCGCCGAGCATCCGCAGGTGGTTGTCGGGGCCGGTGTCGCCGTAGATGCGTACCCAGGCCGCCTCGACCGCGGCGTGCGGCTGGTGCTCGTCGCGGACGTCCCGGTCGAGCAGCTCGGCGGGGATCTCGTGACCGTGCCGGGCGAGCAGGGCGACCACCTCGTCCCAGACGCTGGGGGTGGCCAGGGTCTCGTTGAGTTCGGCGTACACGTCGGTCTGCCGACGGAACGGCCGGATCAGCGTCGCGTCCCGCAGCCCGAGCCGGAACTCCAGGTGCCGGTACATGGCCGACTGGAAGCCGGAGCCCTCGCCGAGCAGGTTGCGGAAGCGGTTGAAGTCGGCCGGGGTCATCCAGCGCAACCCGTGCCAGGAGGCGTTGAGGGCCTCCAGGTGCAGCGCGGCCCGCCGCAGCGGGGCGAGGGCCTCCCAGACCCGATCCTCGCGCAGCAGTCGGGACGTCTCACGCAACTCGTGGCAGGTCAGCCCGAAGTACAGCTCCATGATCTGGCTGACCATCAGGAAGGACATCTCGCCCGGGTCACTGCTCAGCGGCTGTTGCAGCTTGTGCAACGTGCTGGCCTGCACATAGGCGTCGTACGGCACCCGCTCGGCGAACTCCAGGGTCGGCTCGCCGCCGTTGCGGGCGGCACGGGCCGCCCGCTGCTTGCCGGTCACCGGACGCACCGCCGTCCGGGTTCCCGGGCGCAGCTCGGTCTGCTCCATCCGTCCACTCCTTTCTGGCTGGCGATTCCAGTCATGATCTCGCGGCGTCACCCCCGGATGGAATGCCTGTTCAACGGCGGTCGGCCCACCTGACCTGCCGAACCTAAGGCGCTTCTCACTTTCGCCTTTTCACGCGTAAGGTCGACGCGTGGACGAGATGGACTGGGCCCTGCTCCGCGAGTTGCAGGCCGACGCACGGTTGTCGTTCAGCGAGCTCTCCCGCCGGGTGCACCTGTCCCCACCAGCGGTGGCCGAGCGGGTACGCCGGCTGGAGGAGAGCGGGGTGATCACCGGGTACCACGCGCACGTCGACCTGACCCGGGCCGGCCGGACGGTGGTCGCGTTGATCCGGATGTCCTGCTACGGGGCCCGGTGCATCCTGCACGACCCGGACGTCGCCACCTGGCCGGAGATCCTGGAGATCCACCGGATCACCGGTGACGCGTGCAGCGTGCTGAAGGTCGCGGCCGGTTCGATCGGGGAGTTCGAGGGGGTCATCGACCGACTCGCCCCGTACGGCCAGCCGTCGAGCACCATGGTGCTCTCCTCCCCCCTCAACTGGCAGCCCCTGACCAGATGCAAGGAAGGGCCCGCTGTTAACGCCTCCGGTAGAGGAAGGGCCCCTGCTTAACACCCGCCGGCAAACCCGCTGGTTCCGTGCGGCGGGTTAGCGGCGGGAGCAGGGGGAAAGCACCGCAGGTCGCCCCAGCAGGACCGGTGCACCGGTGCCGGGAGGGAGGATCATGCGGGGTCTGCGACCGTACGGAGGCGTGCTGCACGCCCCCTCGACCATCGTCCGACTTCTCGGAGCGTTCGCACTGATCGGGGCGTTCGTCCTGATCGGCGCCGCACCCGCCCGAGCGGGTGAGAACACCTTCATCGAGGTGACGCCGAACAGTGTGCAGGCCGGATCCCGGGTGCACCTGCGGGCCAGTTGCGACAACGCCAACAACCGGCAGGCCGAGGTCGACTCGGAGGCGTTCAACCGGGTCTTCCTCCGACCGGACAACGGCTTCCTCACCGGCGACGTGACAGTGCCGGGCGACAAAGCCCCCGGGGATTATCCGGTGCACCTACGCTGCAACAACGGTCAGACAGCCAGCACCACGCTGACCGTCCTGAACATGCAGCAACCCACCAAGGGCCCGGCGACCGGTGGCGGTGGCACCGCCGGGCCGGGCACCGGCTCGACGCTGCTGCTCGGCGGCGCCGCGGTGGTGGCCGCAGCGGTGGTCTTCGGGCTGATCAGCAGCCGACGCCGGACCGGCTCCTGACCCAGGCGGAGTGCCAATGATCGGCCACCGCGTACCGGTGCCCGAGCCGCGACCGGCGCCGCCCCGGACCGCCACCCGCCGCAGCACGCGTGTCTGGCGGAGGGTGACCGCCGTGGCGGGCCGGCTCGGCCGGGTCACCGCACAGATGGGTTCGGCCAGCGTCGCCATGCCCGACCCGTCGGCCACCCCGGTGCCGCCACGGACGCGTCGGTCCTGGGCGGCGGCGGCCCGATTCGGGATCCGCGCCAACCCCGGCCTGCCCGTGCTGGTGATCGGCAGCCTGATGCTGTTGATCATCACAATGCTCGGGGTCGAGCGGCTGACCGGAACGAGTCTGCTGCCGGACCGCTTCATCGCGGGCTTGGCGCCGCCGCCGAAGAAGTTTCCAATCCTGCCGGCGAGCCAGCCGGTCGGCATCGAGATCAACACGATCGACCTGGCCGCACCGGTGCACAACGTGGGCGTAGCCCCGGACGGCAGCATCGCCGCACCGACCGCGGAACGCGCCCAGGAGGCCGGCTGGTACGACCAGGGCCCCACACCGGGCCAGTACGGTCCCGCCGTCATCGTCGGGCATGTCGACACCAACACCGGGCCGGCGGTCTTCCAGGACCTACGGCAACTACGCGCCGACGACCGGGTCGAGGTCGCCCGCACCGACGGCACGGTGGCGGTCTTCGAGGTCGACCGGGTCGGCCGGTACGACAAGGAGGCACTGCCCGCCGACGAGGTCTTCGGCGACTTCAGCCGACCACAGCTCCGACTGATCACCTGCGGGGGGCGTTGGGTCGGGGGCGAGACGGGCTACGCGGACAACGTGATCGTGTTCGCTTCTTTGGTCGAGGCTCGGTGAGTCTGTTGGTCGGGGTTTGCGGGGGAGCCCGACCCGCTCCGGGCGGTCAGGCTTGATCCCTGCGCGGGTCGGGCTCCCCCGCAAACCCTCCGTGGGTGGGCTTCGCGGGGCCCTTTTGCAGGGTTGGGTGGGCCGGTAGCCGGCGGGAGCGGGCGGCTGGGCGCGGTGTCGGCGGGAGCGGGGCGGCTGGGTGGGTCAGGCGGCTTCGGGTTCGCGAAGATCCAGCCAGTCGGCCCAGCGCGGGTCGGGCGCACGGTGACCGAGCACCCGCCAGGCGATCCCCTTCGGCGCGGCGGGCAGCGAATGCAACCGCCAACCCAGCTCGGCGGGCGTCTTGTCGCCTTTGGTGTGATTGCACCTGGCGCAGGCGGCGACCACGTTCTCCCAGGCGTGCGGACCACCCCGGCTGCGTGGGAAGACGTGGTCGATCGTCTCGGCCGGACCCCGGCAGTAGGCGCAACGCCAGCCGTCCCGGGCGAAGATCGCCCGGCGGGACAGACCTACGTGGGTGCGGTACGGCACCCGGACGAACCGGGTGAGCCGGACGACCGACGGCACCGGTAAGGCACTGCGGGCGCTGTGCAGGATGCCGTCGCCGTCGGCGACACAGACCGCCTTGGCGGAGAGCACGAGGATCGCGGCGCGACGCACCGACACGACACACAGCGGCTCATAGGTGGCGTTGAGGACCAGCGCGCCGGAGCCCACCGTGGGTCGTATGTCAGGCATCGCGTCACCCTCCCGGTCAAGCGGCTTTCAACTCGCCACCGCCGACCGGTGCAGGCCATGGCCATACACCACGTCGACGCCGGCCGAATCACCGACGTCCGTTGCGCCAATCGTCCCTGATCGGACCGGCGAATGCACGCACTAATCCTGGGTACCTGGCGGAGCTTTCGCGAGGAATTCGGCGCCGGAGGCGCCCTGTGTCACCCACCGGTGGGGTCGGCCTCGGGCCCGCAGGATCGTTACGGTACGAAATCAGGGTGACCGTCAGCATGCCCAGCCCCGCCCCCGGCACGCCCACCCCGGGCCCGGAGGACACACCCAGCCCGGAGTGCCTCACCGAGAGCCTGAGCCTGTGCGAATGGGCGTGGGACCTCACCGGGTCGGTGTGGTTCGCCGAGGGCAGCTACTGGATTCTGATCAAGCCGCTACGGATCATCCTGATCCTGTTGCTGGCGACAGCCGCCCGGTGGCTGGTGCACCGTACGATCCGCCGGTTGGTGCGCACCACCACCGACGCGGGCGTACCGACGATGCTCCGGCCGCTGCGCGAGCGCATCCCGAGCGCCGCCACCGAGCCCGGCGAATTCATCCCGGAGCGACGCCGGCAACGCGCCGAGGCGATCGGTTCGGTGCTGCGCAGCCTGAGCACGGCGTTCATCTTCGGCATCGCCGTACTGATGGTGCTCAAGGAGTTCAGCTTCGACCTGGCTCCGCTGCTGGCCAGCGCCGGCATCGCCGGTGTGGCACTCGGCTTCGGTGCGCAGAGCCTGGTCAAGGACCTGATCGCCGGGCTGTTCATGCTGATCGAGGACCAGTACGGAGTCGGCGACAACGTCGACCTCGGCGAGGCGAGCGGCGTGGTCGAGGCGGTCGGCCTGCGGGTGACCACCGTTCGCGACGGGCGGGGGGTGCTCTGGTACATCCGCAACGGCGAAGTCGTCCGGGTGGGCAACAAGAGCCAGGGCTGGGCACTGGTGGTGGTCGACCTGCCGATCGGCTTCGCCGGCACCGAGGAGGCCACGGCGGTGCTGCGTACCGCCGCCGCCTCGATCGCAGTGGACCCGGAGTTGGCGTCGTCGATCGTCGAACCACCCGAGGTGCTCGGTGTGGAGCAGGTGACAGTGGACGGCACGGTGATCCGGACGGTGGTCAAGACCACCGCCGACGGGCAGGCCGCCGTGAGCCGCGAGTTGCGCCGCCGACTCGCGGAAGCGCTGGAGAACTCGGGAATCACCGCGCGGATCGCGGCCGGACGCGTCCTGCCTGCGTACCTCCGCGACGACAACGAGACTGGTCAGGGTGGGGCGACCTGAGCAGAACGGCGGGGGGTCGCGGCCGAGCAGCCCCTCGGGTATCGTCCGTTCGTTCAGTCGGAACTGCGACGATCAAACCGTTCGCCCTAGCCAGTTGTCAGACGATCGGGCAGAATCCGGTGCACGCGCTCCCCGAGCGTGGTCACGTCCTCGCTGATCCGTAGATCTGACGATGGCCTCGGGGCCGGCCATCACGAGTGGCCTGCCACCGGCCGATGGAGGCGATGGTGTCGGACGAGCGGCCTCCTCCGGAAGGTCCGGCCACTTTCCGTGAGGTCTTCGCCCAGGGTGAATACCGAGCCATCTTCGTGGCCAGCACGCTGACCTGGGTCGGTGACTACGTCGCCAAGGCGGCCGTCACCCTGCTCGTCTACCGGGAGACCGACTCGGTCGCCCTCTCGGCCGCCGCCTTCGCGGTCAGCTACCTGCCCTGGCTGATCGGCGGGCCGCTGCTGGCCACGATCGCGGAACGGCACCGCTATCGCCAGATCATGATGGTCTGCGATCTCATCCGGATGGCCTTGATGCTGCTCATCGCCATCCCGGGGATCCCGGTGCCGCTGATCCTGGCCCTGCTGTTCGCCACCACCCTGGCGAATCCACCGAGCCAGGCGGCACGTTCCGCGCTGATGCCGCTGATCCTGCCCGGCGACCGACTCGTCGTCGGGCTGTCGATCAACGCCAGCGTCGGGCAGGCCGCCCAGGTCGTCGGTTACCTGCTCGGCGCCGCGGTGGCGACCGTCAACACCACCGCCGCGCTGCTGATGAACGCGACCGCCTTCGCCTTCTCGGCGGTCCTGGTCCGCTTCGGAATCCGCGACCGGGCACCGGCGATGCCCAGCGAGCATCGTCGGCATCTGCTCCGGGAGACCGCCGACGGGTTCCGGTTGGTGTTCGGCACCCCGGTGCTGCGGGCGATCGCGGTACTCGTCTTCGGCGCCATGCTGTGCTCCATCGTGCCCGAGGGGCTGGCCGCGGCCTGGGCCAACGAACGCGCGGACGGCACGATGCACGCGGGCCTTGCGCAAGCCCTGATCATGGCGTCCAGTCCGGTCGGGTTCATCCTCGGCGGGCTGTTGATGAGCCGGGCGGTCGCTCCGGCCCGGCGAATCGTCCTGCTCCGGCCCCTGGCGGTCATCGCTCCGCTGGTCCTGGTGCCCGCGCTGTTCGATCCGCCGCCAGCGGTGGTGGCATTGCTCGCCGCCGCCTGCGGGTTCGCGGTCGCCGGCATCCTGCCGGTGGCGAACAGCCTCTTCGTCCAAGCGCTGCCGCACGGTTTCCGGGCCCGAGCCTTCGGCGTGATGGCCACCGGGATCCAGGTCATCCAGGGTGCCGCAGTACTGGCGACCGGCTTGCTCGCCGAGCACTACCCGATCCCGATCGTGGTGGGTCTGTGGAGTGCCGCCGGGGTGGTGCTGATGGCCTTCGTCGCCCGACGCTGGCCCGATGCGCAGACGGTGGAGGCCACCGTCAAGGCAGCTCAACTGGCTCCCGCCGGCGCGGCCACCACGCCGGACGATCCGGGCCAGGGGAACGTGGGACCGGGCCGGCCACGGCACGCGGTGACCTGAGCCACCGACGTCGGCATGTCCCGGCCCGGTCACCGGGCGGCGACGCCTGGCAGGATGGAAGAGTGAATCCCGCAGCTGAGTCCGAGTCCCGCGGCGAGGCGGTGACGCTGTACGACGCCGTCGGCGGCGAGCCCACGTTCCGCAAGCTGGTCGACGAGTTCTACGCCGGCATCGCCGATGACCCGCTGCTGCGCCCCATGTACCCAGCCGACCTGGGGCCGGCCGCCGACCGGATGCGGCTGTTCCTCATGCAGTACTGGGGCGGCCCGAATACGTACTCCGCCCAACGGGGCCACCCCCGGCTGCGGATGCGGCACGCACCCTTCCGGATCGGCGCCGCCGAACGTGACGCCTGGCTGCGCCACATGCGCCGCGCAGTCGACAGCCTCGACCTGCCGGCGGCGACCGCGACCGAGCTCTGGAACTACCTGGAACGGGCGGCGTACTTCATGGTCAACGCGATGGAGGACCCGACCGCCTCGGGGTAGCCCCGAGGCGGCGCCCTTCTCGTCAGAGCAGGGCGCCCTCGTCGTGCAACCAGTCGACGAAGCTCGTAGCGACGGCCGCACCGCAGTCGAGCAACTCGACCAGGAGCGCGTCGTGAGTTCCCGCGGCGAGCGGCACCTGCAACTCGGCGTAGATCGGCAACTGCCCCCGTTCGGTGGCGTCGCCCACGTACGCCTTGCAGAAGCGCCGCGTGTGGTTCCACTCGTTGACCACCCGGTAGGCCCGGTCGGCCCAGTCGGGCGGCACGGTCGCGTGCGGGCGCGCCCGGAGCACCAGGATCTCGTCCTCGGGGCCCTCCAGGGTGACCAGCACGGCGTGTCGCTCCCACATGGCCAGCAGGTTGCCGTCTCCGTCGGCAAGGTAGCGCACGTCGAGCAGGTCCAGCGCGTCGCAGATGCGGCGCAGGGTGACCGGTTCGACGGTGGCTGACATGTCGGCGATCAACGGATGCTCCCCGCCCGGGCAGTCATCCCCGGGTTTACGGGGCGTCGGCGGCCCGACTCTGACGGCCTCCTCCACCGTGACCCTGCTTCGAGTTTCCGGGTCGCCGCCACTGGCGGGACCGGGGCGCCATGACCACCACGGCATCGCTCGCGCACCTCACTCCCCAGCGGATCCAGTTGCATACGGTGGGTTGGATCCGAGGATGGACGGTACCCGGACAGCCGGACCGAAGCATCCCCCCAACGCCAGCACCAAACCAGAAGGCCGATAGGTAGTCATACTTTCGGACGAGAGTCAAGCGGCCGCACGGCGAGATCCGTAGCCTTCTGCGACCATACGGCTCCGTACGGTCCCACCAGCCCGACCCAACGGCCACCCGCCCGTACCCGGACCTCGTCGATGCCCGGCGATCCGTCGGCAGGCCCCAGGAAGCCCATCCTGATCAGACCCTGCACCATTCGCTGGGTCACCTCCACCGGACGGTCAGGCTCGTCGTCCGGCGTCACCACCACCGCGACATGATCCAGCAGGGCGTCGCGCAGCACCCGCTGCCCCACCGCCCGGCCGGCGACGCCGTGCATCGCCGCCTCGCGCAGGGTGCCGGCGGCGGCCTCGGCGAGCCGGCGCACCTCCCCGCCGGGCAGAATCTCCACCGCTCGACTGGTCGCGGGCGGCAACGGCCAGCGCCACTGGGTGTCGCGCGGGGCGGGCAGCCGGGGGCGGCCCGCCGTCAACTCGGCGAGCAGCTGACCGGCGGCGACGGTGACGTCCCCGGCACCGGGGCCGGACACCGTACGCACGGCCAGCACCCCCCAGGGCAGGCGGGCCCAGAGGGTCGTACGCCCCGGCGCACCGGCCGGGCGTAGCCGAACCAGGGCGGCCGGCTCCAGCCGGACCAGCCGGGCCAGGAAGGCCCCCGCGTCGGCGACCCCCTCGATCCCGTGCCGCGGCTGCGCAGCGTCGGATTCCGGCCGAGGGGTGACGCTGCCCCCACTCATGCCACCGTCCCGTGGTGCAGGTGCGTCGCCGGCCGGGCGCAGTCGACGATCCGCCGGCCGCTCATGCCAGGCCGCCGTCCGGGGCGTACCCGACCAGGAAGGAACGTTCCAGGTCGCTGAGCCGCCGAGGTAGCTGCGTGGCCAGATCGAACGGGACCAGCACCGAGCAGGCCCGGCTGACCAGCAGCTCACCGTCGTACATCTCGTAGTTGACGGTGAAGGACGCGGCCCGGACCTGCTCCACCCACAGCTCGATCCGCACGGTCGGGGCCGCCTCGGCGGTGGCCCGGCCCAGGGCGTAGTCGACCGGGCGCAGGTAGTCGACCTCGTGCCGACGGATGACCACTCCGTCGGCGAACGAGTCGATCCCCTGCGCCCGGGCACCGACGAACATCAACGCCACCCGGGCCTCCTCGTAGAGGGTGAGGAAGCGGGCGTTGTTGACGTGGCCGTACGCGTCCAGGTCGGACCACCGCAGGGTGCAGTGGTAGACAAACCGGTCAGCCAAGACGGTCCCTCGCCGGTCAGTCGCGGGTCAGCTTGCGGTAGGTCACCCGGTGCGGTCGGGCCGCCTCCGCGCCGAGCCGTTCGATCTTGTTCTTCTCGTACGCCTCGAAGTTGCCCTCGAACCAGAACCACTTCGCCGGGTTCTCGTCGTCGCCCTCCCAGGCCAGGATGTGCGTGGCGACCCGGTCCAGGAACATCCGGTCGTGGGAGATCACCACGGCGCAGCCGGGGAACTCCAGCAGCGCGTTCTCCAGGCTGGACAGCGTCTCCACGTCCAGGTCGTTGGTCGGCTCGTCGAGCAGGATCACGTTCCCGCCGATCTTGAGGGTCAGTGCCAGGTTGAGCCGGTTGCGCTCGCCGCCGGAGAGCACCTTGGTCGGCTTCTGCTGGTCGGGCCCCTTGAATCCGAACGCCGCGATGTACGCCCGCGACGGCATCTCGACCTTGCCCACCATGAGGTGGTCCAGCCCGTCGGAGACGACCTCCCAAACGGTCTTGTCACTGTCGAGGCCCTGCCGGTTCTGGTCGACGTAGGACAGCGAGACGGTCTCGCCGACCTTGACCGAACCGCTGGTCGGCTGCTCCAGCCCGACGATGGTCTTGAACAGGGTGGTCTTACCGACGCCGTTCGGGCCGATGATGCCGACGATGCCGTTGCGCGGCAGCGAGAACGACAGGTTCTCGATCAGGATCCGGTCGCCGAAGCCCTTGGTCAGGTTGTGCGCCTCGATGACGGTGTTGCCCAGGCGCGGGCCCGGCGGAATCTGGATCTCCTCGAAGTCCAGCTTGCGGGTCTTCTCCGCCTCGGCGGCCATCTCGTCGTACCGGTCCAGACGGGCCTTGGACTTGGTCTGCCGCGCCTTGGCGTTGGAGCGGACCCACTCCAGTTCCTCGGTCAGGCGCTTCTTCATCTTGGCGTCGCGGCGGCCCTCGACGGCCAGCCGGGCCGCCTTCTTCTCCAGGTAGGTGGAGTAGTTGCCCTCGTACCCGATGGCCCGGCCGCGGTCCAGCTCCAGGATCCAGCCGGCCACGTTGTCCAGGAAGTACCGGTCGTGGGTGATCGCCAGGACGGTGCCGGCGTACTTGGCCAGGTGCTGTTCCAGCCACTGCACGCTCTCCGCGTCCAGGTGGTTGGTGGGCTCGTCGAGCAGCAGCAGGTCGGGCGCCTCCAGCAGCAGCTTGCACAGCGCCACCCGGCGGCGCTCACCGCCGGAGAGCTTGGTCACCTCGGCGTCCGGCGGCGGACAGCGCAGCGCGTCCATGGCCAGTTCGAGCTTGGAGTCGATGTCCCAGGCATCGGCGTTGTCCAACTCCTCCTGGAGCCGGCCCATCTCCTCCATCAGCTCGTCGGAGTAGTCGGTGGCCATCTGCTCGGCGATCTTGTTGAACCGCTCCAGCTTGGCCTTGGTCTCCGCGACCGCCTCCTCGACGTTGCCGAGGACCGTCTTGGCGTCGTTGAGCGGGGGCTCCTGGGCCAGCATGCCGACCGTGTAGCCGGGCATCAGCCGGGCCTCGCCGTTGCTCGGCTGATCCCAGCCTGCCATGATCTTGAGGAGGCTGGACTTACCAGCGCCGTTCGGGCCGACCACACCGATCTTGGCCCCCGGCAGGAAGTTCAGCGTCACGTTGTCGAGCACGACCTTGTCGCCGTGCGCCTTGCGCGCCTTTTCCAGGACGTAGATGAACTGGGCCACGGTGCGGGCTACCTCCGTCGGTACTTGATCGCCGATTCGCGTGGTACGGGACACGCGCCAACTTGCGTGGCGCCAGACGCGGGGCGCGCCGTCATCCGCCGCCACGACCGGAAGCCGGCCGCGCGCACGCCGCCGTCAATCCTGACAGGTCCGCCGGGCTCCGCCCACATCGCCCCGCCTGCCGGACGAGGTTACCCGGAAGATGGACGGTGACCTGTCAACATGATCACGCGCAAGGTTCGGCCGGTCTGGGACGGGTACGTCACTCCGGCACTGAGCAACAGACGCCGCAGATACGCTCAGTACGCTCATCGCGGTGGACCCGTCAGCACCCGGAGGTGGCCGATCGTGACCGTCCGTAGCTCCTTTGTCGTAGTGGCAAACCGTCTACCGGTCGACGAGGTGAGCACACCCGAGGGACGGCAGTGGCGACGCAGCCCTGGCGGGCTGGTCACCGCCCTGCACCCCGTCCTCGCCGAGCACCAGGGCACCTGGGTGGGCTGGGCCGGTGGCACCGGCGCCGCTCCCGAGCCGTTCGACCTGGAGGGCATCCGGCTGCACCCGGTGCCGCTGAGTGCCGAGGAACTGGAGCGCTACTACGAGGGCCAGTCCAACGCCACGATCTGGCCGCTCTACCACGACGCCGTCGAGACACCCGCCTACAAGCGTCGCTGGCGTGAGGCGTACCGGCTGGTCAACGCCCGGTTCGCGGAGGCGGCGGCGGAGGTCGCGGCCGAGGGGGCCACGGTGTGGGTCCAGGACTACCAACTCCAACTCGTCCCGGCGATGCTCCGGGAACTGCGTCCCGACCTGCGGATCGGCTTTTTCCTGCACATCCCGTTCCCGCCGATCGAGTTGTTCATGCAGATGCCGTTCCGCACCGAGATCCTGCGCGGGCTGCTCGGCGCCGACCTGGTCGGGTTCCAGCAGCGGCTGGCTGCGCAGAACTTCGTCCGGCTGGCCCGCCACCTGCTCGGTCTGCGCTACGAGGGGCAGATGATCCAGGTGGACGGCCGCCAGGTGAAAGCGGGTGCCTTCCCCATCTCGATCGACACCAAGGAGATGGAGCGACTGGCCGCGGACCCGGCGATCCAGGCGCGGGCCAAGGAGATCCGCGAGGAGTTGGGCAACCCGCGCACCATCATCCTGGGTGTGGACCGCCTCGACTACACCAAGGGCATCGAGTTACGGCTCAAGGCTTTCCGCGAGTTGTTGGCTGACGGAAAGTTGACAGTGCCCGACGCTGTTATGGTGCAGGTAGCCACACCGAGCCGCGAACGCGTCGAGCACTACCAGGCACTTCGCGTCAAGGTCGAGCGCGAGGTCGGTCGGATTAATGGCGAATTCGGTCGGGTCGGTGTGCCGGCCGTGCATTATCTGCATCAGTCGTACAGTCGGACCGAACTTGCTGCGATGTACGCCGCCGCCGACGTGATGATGGTGACCCCGCTGCGAGACGGTATGAACCTGGTGGCCAAGGAGTACGTCGCATCAAGGGCGGACCACGGGGGCGCACTCGTACTCAGTGAGTTCGCCGGCGCGGCCACCGAGCTGCGTCAGGCGTTCCTGTGCAACCCGCACGACCCGGACGCAGTCAAGGACGCTCTGCTCCGAGCCGTGCATGTGGAGAAGCCGGAGGCTCGTCGCCGAATGCGGACAATGCAACGCCATCTGCGCACCCATGATGTGGGGCACTGGGCGAAGTCCTTCCTCACCGAACTCGGTGTGCCCGACATGGAGGCGGCGTGAGCGCCCCCTCCAATGAGATCATCCTGCCCACGGCGGGCACCATGGACCGGGAGTTGCAGTCGGCCATCGGGCGGATCGCCCGAGTGCCCCAACTGCTGATCGCCTGCGACTACGACGGCACACTCGCGCCGATCGTCGAGGACCCGAGCAAGGCCGTACCCCTGCCGGAATCGGTCGCCGCAGTGCGCGCCCTGGCCGCGCTGCCGCAGACCACCGTCGCGGTGGTCTCCGGCCGGGCGCTACGTGACCTGGCCGCGCTCTCCCGGCTGCCCAGCGAGGTCCACCTGGTCGGCAGCCACGGCTCCGAATTCGACATCGGCTTCGTCGAACGGCTCTCCCCCGAGCTGATCGAGGTGCGGACCCGCCTGCGCGATGCGCTGCGCGAGATCGCCGCGGCCCACCCGGGCATACGTCTCGAACGCAAGCCGGCCAGCGTCGCCGTACACACCCGTGGGGTCGCCCCGCAGATCGCCGCCGCCGCCATCGAGGCGGTCCGCAACGGTCCCGCCACCTGGCCGGACGTCACCGTCACCCAGGGCAAGGAAGTCATCGAGCTGTCCGTGGTGGCCACCCACAAGGGCACCGCGGTCGACCAGCTGCGTACTCAGCTCTCGGCCAGCGCGGTGCTCTTCATCGGCGACGACGTCACCGACGAGAATGCCTTCGGCAACCTGCACGGCCCGGACGTCGGCATCAAGATCGGCCCCGGCGAGACCAAGGCCGACTACCGGGTGGCCGATCCGATCGAGGCCGCCCGCGCGCTCGGGCTGCTGCTGGAGACCCGTCGGCACTGGCTGTTCGGCGAGCGCGCGGTGCCGATCGAGCGGCACTCGATGCTGGCCAACGGGCGTACGGTCGCACTGCTCACGCCCGACGCCAAGGTGACCTGGCTGTGCAACCCCAAGCCCGACTCGGCGGCGATCTTCGCCGACCTGGTCGGCGGTAGCCCGGCCGGGCACTTCAGCGTCGCCCCGGAACGCGGGGGCATTCCGCTGGGCCAGCGCTACCGCTCGGGCACCATGACGGTGGAGACCCGCTGGTCGGGGTTGACCGTCACCGACTGGCTCGACAGGCCCGACCCGAAGACCACGCCCGACGGGCCGGCGATCATCTCCGGTGACTCCACCCTGATCCGGGTGCTCACCGGCACCGGACGGGCCCGGCTGGAGTTCGCCCCCCGGCCGGAGTTCGCGCAGGTCGCCGTACAGCTCCAGCCACTCGACGACGGCCTGCTGGTGCTCGGCTCCAACGAGCCGATCGCGCTCTACTCCCCCGGTGTGCAGTGGAAGGTCGACAGCGACGGCGGCTACGCGAGCGCCAAGGCGGTGGTGGACCTGTCCGCGCTCGGCGGGCAGGTGGTGCTGGAGTTGCGCTTCGGCACGCACAGCCTGGAACATCACCGACTGCCCATCCACGAGCGGCAGGCGGCGGCGGAGCGCCCGTGGAAGGAGTGGGTGGCCTCGCTGCGGCTGCCGACCACCGCCCGGGACCTGGTCGCCCGCAGCGCGTTGACACTGCGCGGGCTCTGTCACGAGGCAACCGGTTCGATCCTCGCCGCCGCGACCACCTCGCTGCCGGAGGAGCTGGGCGGCGTCCGCAACTGGGACTACCGCTACTGCTGGCTGCGCGACGCCGCGATGACCGCCCGTGCCCTGGTCGACCTGGGGTCGATCGCCGAGGCCGAGGCGTTCCTGCGCTGGGTCGACGGCTGTGTGGAACGCACCGGCGGGCACCCCGAACGGCTGCACCCGCTCTACACCGTGGACGGCTACGAACTGGGCGCCGAGGCGGTCATCGACACCCTGCCGGGCTACGCCGGCTCCCGCCCGGTACGCGTCGGCAACCTCGCCAACCACCAGCTCCAGTTGGACGTCTTCGGCCCGATCGCCGACCTGATCGCCGCCACCGCCGACGTACGCGGGTCGGTGCGCGCCGAGGAGTGGCGGGTCCTGGAGAACATGGTCGAGGCGGTCCGCCGCCGCTGGCACGAGCCCGACCACGGCATCTGGGAGGCCCGTCTGCCACCCCGGCACCACATCTTCTCGAAGGTGATGTGCTGGATGACCGTGGACCGCGCCTTGCACGTGGTGCGCCAGCACGGTGGCGAGGATCGCCTGGAATGGGTGGAGCTGCGCGACCGGATCGGCGCCAACGTGCTGGAGCACGGCTGGCACGAGCACGCCGAGGCGTACAGCGTCGCGTACGGCGACGAGGACATGGACGCCTCCTCGCTGTGGATCGGCCTGTCCGGCCTGCTGCCCGGAGACGATCCGCGGTTCCTGTCCACCGTGCTGAAGATCGAGGCCGATCTGCGTAGCGGGCCGGTCGTCTACCGCTACCACTGGGACGACGGACTGCCCGGCCGGGAGGGCGGCTTCCACATCTGCACGGCGTGGCTGATCGAGGCGTACCTGCGCACCGGTCGGCGTACCGACGCCGAGGAGCTGTTCCTTCAGATGATCGACACCGCTGGTCCGACGGGACTGCTGCCCGAGCAGTACGACCCGCTGGCCGAACGCGGCCTGGGTAATCACCCGCAGGCGTACAGCCACCTCGGGGTGATCCGGTGCGCCCTGCTGCTGGACAACATGCTCAAGCAGTAGCCACCACCCGCTGGAAGGGTGGACGTCTTACCCACCGACGCCACCCGTACCCCAGCTCAGCGGCCGGAGACACCCTGTCTCCGGCCGCTGCCGTCCCCTCCCCCTTCGCTCTCCTGCCTCCCCTCGCCTGCCTCCCCTCGCCTGCCTCCCCTCGCCTGCCTTTCCTCGCCTGCCTTTCCTCGCCTGCCTTTCCTCTCCGCCCAGCCGACGCACTTCCCACAGCTCAGCGCCCTTGCCCGCGCTGGAGCCAGGGCTGCCGAGGGCTCGGCCCCGGCGCAGTTTCAGGGAAAGTGCTGTCTCGCCAGCTGGCGAGACAGCACTTTCCCCGATGTTGTACGGATCTCGGTTGCGCCCGGCGGCTCGGGTGGTTGGTGGGGGCGACCCGGCTCTGACATGCGGCGAGGCGATCGGACCTTGCGCCGCGATGACGGCGCGGGCCATGTCGGCGAGGAGGGCCGGGCCACAGGCTTACCAGGCCCGAGCTACCCGCCGCCGGCATCGCCGTCCAAGCGCCATCGCCCGCGGGTATCGCCGTCTGGGGCGCCATCGCCACGCCCCGGCCCAGGGTGTCGGTTATCGTGGTGATCGACTGCGTTACGCCGGAATGGCGGTTTCCCACCGCCGCCCACCCCGCCGTTTCGACGGTACGGCGCCGGTCAGCCATGTTGCGACGGCTCGGTTCGCCTGTCCGCTGATCGCCCGAATGTCCGAGTCTGGGGGTTCGGTCGGTCAGCCGGTGGCGGAATCCGCGGGGGGGTCGGGGCGTTGTACCGACTGACGGACCGAGCAGGGCGGCCTATCCCTTGAGGTGTGGCCCCCATGGTCCCGGACCCAGACACCCGGGCCGATAGGGGCCAGGGCTCTGAGCCTCAGGGTCCGAGCCGACCAGATCCCCCGGGAATGATGGTGGGTGGCCGGTCGTTGTACATGGTCCCGGCGCCGCGAAGGCCCCCTGCCTCGCAGGCCAGCCGGTGATCTTCCCCCTTTGTCCTTGTAGCGCCTGACGGCGTTTGCACACACGCCTGCGTTCGTCCCCCTTTGGTGGTGTGTGTCTACCCCCGAATGGAGCTTGGTCATGAACTCGAAGCTGCTGCGTAAGAGTGTTCTGGGTATTGCTGGTGTGGCCTTCGCCGGTGGCGTGTTCGCCGGCCCCGTGGCCGCTCACGCCGACGCCGCCCCGGTGAAGGCGGGCCCTGTGGCCGTGCAGGCTGGCAAGCCGGACACGAGCAAGTTGATCCCGCATGGTGTGCAGGGTGCCCAGTCGCGCATCGACCTGAACGATGAGCAGGTGGCGAACACGAAGGCGATCATCGCCGCGACGAAGAAGGCCGGTATGGACGAGCGTGCCGCGGTCGTGTCCATCGCCACCGCGTTGCAGGAGTCGAAGCTGGAGAACCTCGGCCACCTCGGCGACCGTAACGACCACGACTCGCAGGGTCTGTTCCAGCAGCGTCCGTCCAGTGGTTGGGGCACGGTCGAGCAGATCACCGACCCCGAGTACTCCACCACCGCGTTCCTGAAGGGTTTGAAGCAGGTTGACGGTTGGCAGGACATGCCGCTGACCAAGGCCGCCCAGACCGTCCAGGTGTC
>NZ_JBFBAY010000032.1:0-23967 GCF_040682415.1 Micromonospora sp. NPDC051196 | reverse complement strand
TGTTCCGATTTTTCTTTCTGGGGGGGGTGCCCCGCCTTGGCTCCCCCGCGCGCGCGTGCGGCCAACTCTTTTGTGTTTTTGGGGGGGGGGGGGCCCCCCCCCCCCCCCCCCACCACCAGCGCATGGATGGGGTTGCGGGTCTAGAGGGTGGCGGTACGCAGGCTGGTGGTGAAGGTGGTCCAGGAGGTGGGGGAGAAGGTCAGTGCGGGGCCGTTGGGGTCCTTGCTGTCGCGGACGCCCACGCCGCCACCGGGCAGCGCGTCGGCGACTTCGACGCAGGCTCCCTGGTTGCCGCTGCGGCTGCTCTTGCGCCACTGGACAGTCGTGTCAGCCACGGGTGAATGCCTCCATTGTTGCGGTTATCAACGTCCTCGACGACTCCTCGTCGAGTGCTCGTGAGGTCACGTCGTCCCAGGCGAGTTTGTACGCCGCGGCCTCGGTTGCCTTGTCGAGGTAGAGCGCACCGGTGAGACTGTCGACGTAGTTGTCCGACTGCAATGGCATCACACCCTGCCTCCTCGGAAGGATTAGGCGGTCTCACTCTTCAGGCGGTGCCCGGCGTACGGCTGGGATGGCCGCTGGAAGCACGCGCCGGATACCCGAGACTCAACCGTGCGGACGTGGCGGAATCCTTGGTCGCGGTAGTAGTCATGCAGGCGGTTGTTGGTGGTCCAGGCATCTAGCCGTAGCCAGGTCAGGCCCGCTTCGTACGCCCGTCCGCCGGCCCAATCCAACATCTCGCCGCCGAGGTTCTGGTTGGCGTGGCGCAGCGGAATCATCATCTTTGCCGCGTACAGCGCATCGGCCGGGTCGTCCTCTGGATGCCACAACGCTTCTGGGTCTCGATCTGGCTTCCACAGGCCGTCCACGTCGACGTAGGCGGTCAGGGTGATCGTGGCGATCGGTTCCTCGCCGTCCCACACCATCCACGTCTGCCCGGCCGAGACGGTCGACGCTACGGCGGATCGTGGCAGCGGGATGGACCACTGCTCCTCGCCTCGCGCGGCTAGCCAGGCGACCCGTTCGCGTCGCCAGCTCATGATGATGTCAACATCGCAGGGTCGGGCAGGAACGATGATCACTTCGGTGCTTCCTCGGGCCGGAACTTGGCGATGATGGCAGGGTCGCCATGGGTGCTGACGATCCGGTTGCGGTCGCCCGCGAAGACGGTTACGGAGACTCGGACCGGCCGCTTCTCGGTGTAGCCGGTGCGGATGAACAGCAACACCGGAGTCCCTGGCGGCAGCTGCAACAGGACGGCTTCCTCGGGCGTTGGCATCCGGGAGACGTACTCGTCGTAGTAGCCGGTCTGTGGGTATCCGCGTTCGGCGAGGAGTCGGGTCGTGCCCTGCGGAATGTCCCTCGGTGACAGCAGCTCGGTGATTTCGTTGACCAGGTCCATGGGGTAGTAGGTGTCCTGCACGGAGGACGGGTCGCCGTTGATGTGGCGGACGCATCGCCGTAGCGCGGCTGCGGACTCGGGCTCGACGTGCAGACGCTCGGCGAGGTCCTTCGGTAGTAGCTCGATCGTTAGCCGGAAGTCCTGGGACGCCTCGTAGCCCTGTTCGGCGACCTCCGATCGCCAGGCGTCCGTCTCGGCCGTTGGGCCGGCCGGCATCTCGGCCCGGTGCGCGTGGAAGGTGAGGGTGATCTGCTCCCGGACGACCATGCCGCCGCTGCGGCCCGGCACTCGCTCGATCGGACCCTCGTTGATCAGCACCGCAGTCGCGTCGCGGACGGTGTTGCGCGACGCCCGTGTAGTGCTCTTGGAGCTGTGCCTCCGTGGGCAGTCGGTCGCCCACGCGCAGTCTTCCGGAAGCGCGGTCAAGACCAGCGCGCACGGATCTGCCGCGAGCCGCGCGTAACGCAACGTGACCCGGCACCGCTGGGTTGCCGCTCGAAACTGCCGATGAGAGTGTGCCCCGATTCTCCGAAGAGTTCGTTTTCTACTTCAGCAGCTCTAGCTGTGATGCATACGTTTTGGCTTGACTGCCAATTACGCCGGTCATCCACGCGCTGGCGATCAGTTTGCACCATCTTCTCATTGAGTCGACGATTGCTCCGTTAAGCTCACGGCGGCCGTCCTCCCATGCCTGATCTGCATTTACGGCTAGCGGCGCCAGTGAATCACAACGCTCCTCGAGAAGCTTCTCGTGCAGTTTGTTCCATAGTTGAGCGGGTGATGGCTGAAGTTGTGCTGCGTCTCCAAGGGCGTCAAGGTTGTAAAATCGTCCCTGCTCCGCGTATCGCGATACTGTAGCGATTACTTGCGTAACGATGTCGTCTCCGGCCACTTCGCCGAGTAGCCCTCGAACGTAGCCGCTAGCTGTGCTGTTTGATGCGCGGACGTTGATGATCTCGCGTACCCGTTCATCCAGTTTTTTGATCTTGTGACCCCATTGGTTTCTCATAACTCCTTGGGGAGGCCATGGCCTTCCCAGTTCGAGTTCGTGCAGACCTATCGTAAGCTTTAACAGCTTCTCGCATCCACCGGCGAGGCACACAAAGACTGGTTCCGCATCACGAGATGCAAACCTGTATTCAGAAAGAATCGCGAAACCATGCCTGAATAGGGCCGAAACCGCATCAACCTCATGAGACAAGGCATGCAGTTTCCGAAGGTCCACTGGGTTCGACATGCCAGCATCATGATCCTCGCCGAGGAGGATGGCAACGTCTTAACTGTGCCGCCCTGCTGCCATCCGTTGCCCTCCGTCGGCGTACGAGTCAAGTGCACAGCCAGGTACAGCTGAACGAACGTGCACAGCGCCGTGCAGATGGCGGAGGCACGTCCGAGCCTTCAACAGCCAGCGACCCGGCCAGCGGATCAGCGAGACCCACAGGAACGGGCGGCCGGACATCGTGACGTTCCGTTACCAGCGAGTTGGCATCGACCGTATGGCGTATCCGCTTCTGGCTCCCCTCTGTGTCAAGACACCGCCGAGAGGAGAGTTCTATGCTGGGTTTCGGCGGGTCTGGGAAGTGACTTCTCCGAAGAGCTGGCTTGGGGATGAGAGTCGGTCACGTTGGAGTCGGTAGTCGTTCCCCGTTGTCCTCCCGGGCCCGCCGCCGTGGCTACCGCGTCGCTGATCATGGTTCGGTAGACGATGTCGGACAGGCGTCGTTTCAGGGCGCGCATGGCTTCCATCGAGGTCTTGCCGGCGGCTTTCTTCCGGTCGAAGTAGGCGCGGCCTTCGGTGGGGTTGCGGAGTTGGACGGTGGCCATGATGTGCAGCACCCGGTTGATCTGCCGGTTCCCGGCGCGGGAGAGCCGGTGGCGGACCTGTTCGCCGGAGGAGGCGTCGATGGGGGCGGTGCCGTTCCAGGAGGCGAAGTGAGCCCGGTCGGGGAACCGGGTGATGTCGGCGACCTCGACCAGCAGCCGGGCGGCGCCGGAGGGTCCGATGCCGTGCAGGTCCATCAACCTGGTGCCGGTGGAAGCGACCAGCTCCTTCAGTTCCTTGTCGGCTTCCTTGGAGCGTCGGTAGATCCGTTCGAGGTCGGCGATCAGCTCCGCGGCGACCCGCCGTCGGGCCTTGCCGACCGCGTCGCGGGGCCGGACCGTGGCCAGCAGTGTCTTGGCCTGGGCGGCGGACAGACTCTTCTTCGCCCCACCCGGGATCAGCTCCAGCAGCAGTTGGTGCAGCTGGGACACCATCCGGGTGTGGTCGACACCGAGGCAACGGCGCCGGTCGACCAGGATCCGCAGCAAGGCAAGCTGCTCGTCGTTGACCACCGGGCGTAGTCCGGTCATGCGGGTGCCGACCAGCGCGATGGAGTGGGCGTCGGTGGCGTCGGTCTTGCGGCCCTGCCCGGTGGCGAACACCCGCGCCCTGGCGGACAGCTTCGGTGGAACGTCGACGACCTGCTCGCCGTCGGCCAGCAGCCGGTTGGCGATGTGCCGGCCGATGCCCTGACAGCCCTCGATCGCCCACACCCGGTGCGGCCACTGACCGGCGTACTTTCGCATCGCCGTGTAGCCGTCGCGGTCGGTGTCGAACCGGCCGCCGCCGACGACGGTCTCGTCGCCAGCCATGACCTCGATCGTTGCCGAACGCTTGTGCGGGTCCATCCCGATGACCACACGACTCGGTGTGACAGTCAACGTGTCCTCCGATGCTCGATCCACCTGGGTTGTCGAGCCGGGAGGGCAACGCTACTTCGAGCCGAGCAAACCCCTCTTGAGCCTCTCCCCGCCCTGGGGCGACGCCCGGGCCGCGCAGGCCAAATGAGAGCCACACGACCAGCGTGGGCAGCCGCAATGAGAGCGACAACCCGGGCGCCTCGACCGAAGCCTGGCCGGGCAACGGTCGCAGGTCAATGAAACAAGTAGCCGCGATCCAGGCGCCGACCCGCCTCGGCCGGTAACCCAGCGTGAGCAGCCGAAGGTAGGTCGCTACGGCCGTTGCCCAAGGGCAGGCAACCCGGCCTGTGCGTCTGGCGCACCTGACTCTGCATTGGAATCCGTACGCCGACACGCGGCCGAGCGGCACGGCGGCAGCAAGTTGCGATCCTCGCCCGGCTTGGTGGCCGGGCGCGGCAAAGTTCATGAGCAGCAGTTGTGGGGTTCGAGTGGATTTCAGTCGAGCTCGTTGATCCAGACGTGGTCGGGCAGGCCGAGGAGCAGGGCTCGCCGGGTCACTATCGGTAGCGTTGCCACACTGCGGAGCTGTCGCCCGTCAGATAGGCACGTAGCCGATGGCCCAGCGTTTGCGCCACTTCGGGCCTGCCGGGAAGCTTGTCCATCACGCTGGTGACGAGTTGGAGTTCGCGCACGTCCCGTAGGAGTGGCCAAGACGGCGACGTTGCAAGGTCGAAGCCGTAGACCTCGGCGAACCTCTCATACGGCTCTTTGGGGTCACCGAAGCGGGTGACGCTGTGCACCAGTGGGACGAGGTCCCACTCGCGCGGTCCGATCGATAACGAATCGAAGTCACACAACCGACCCGAGAGGACGTTGCCTACGTGAGCGTCGCCGTGCACGACACCGGTTGGCAGTTCCCAGGTGGCAGCCGCGATCCGGGGCTCCAAATCCTTACAGCGCTCGTGGAGTCGTGCCACGAGGTCGTCGAGAGATAGCCCGACTTCTCTGATTGCCCACTGTTGCGTGAACAGGAGGTCGTCAGCGGGGAGACTGGCGAGCCTGGTCAGCCGGCGTTGAGCCGTGGCAACTGGTGACCAGCGCGGCAGGAACGACGGCACCTCGGCGATGGCGTGCAGCCGCGCCAGCGGTTCGGCCAGCTCGACGGGATCGGGGCGGCCTGCCGGATGCGGGAGGTAGTGCCAGATTGTGGCCACCCACTCATCCACCATCACCGGTTGCGCGAGGCTGGTGTCCAGCTCGACCGCCGGCACCTCGTGCTCCGTGAGTAGCGCCATCGCTCGGACGACACGCTGTGCCCGCTCCTGTGCCACCTGGCCATGCGAGAGTCGCAGCACTCGGTCGCCGATCCTGTAGACCGCGTTGATCGTGTATCGCATGAGGTGCGCCTCGCCCGAGGCGAGTCCGGCCTGCTGGCGGACGGCGTCGAGTCCCCGCTGAATCTCGTCGGCAGCCTCAGCGGTCAGGGTGGTCGCCATACTCGCCAGGTTAGGTCACGCAGCCACCCGTGCCCGGATGGCTGTCACCACCTCCGACAAGTGCTTGTCGCGACGCGCTTCGATGACGTCCGCGACATCGCCGAGCCGATCGAGTAGCCGGCGGGACCGCACATGTCGCGCAGCATCCAGGACTGCTTGGACGTGGGGCGCAACCTTGTCTTTCTCTCCGAGATGCGCGTACCCCAACGCCATCGTTACGTGGTCAAACGCGCCACTGCGCGACGTCTCGGTTCGCCGCTCCAACGCCCGGCCTGCATGCGCCAGCGCGAGGGCGGCATGTTGCTCGCGGTATTGGGAGTAGCGAGCCAAGGCCGAGTGGACAACCCCTGACATGCCCTCCAAATCGGCTGGCTCGCAGAAGAACCGAGTCCATTGGGGTGCTTGCGCCGTGTCGGCTCTGCCGATTTCGTCGCGAGCGCGTGCAAGTGAGTCACGCATCGCAGGCGCGTTTCCCGTTCGGGCATGTGCCCAGGCAATGTTCGCGTGCAGGATTGCCACCGAAGTCAGACAGTTCGAGTTCGTGGCAACGATCTGACCGAGTTGGAAAAGGTGCAACGCTTCAGCGGGGTTGCCTTGGTGGATGCTGACCCGACCGAGCCGATAGTAGGCGTCCGCCATCAGCGTTGAATCACCCGCCTTGTGGGCATAGACGAGGCCTTGCGCTAGGTGGCGGCGTGCCTCCATATGTTCACCCAGATCATGGGACATCCACCCAACAAGATTGTGCAAGTCCGCCAACTCGGCATGCAGCTCCGCAGACAGTTCGGGAGTTTGGCAGCGGCTGCGGGTGAGACAGCGCGCCCACACCAGATAGCCCAATGCTGAATCGCGACAGGAGCCACCGCCGTATGTGGCGTCCAACTCTCGATGACGTTGAGTAATGTCCCGTACGGTGGCTATGGCCTCCGGGCTCACGACCTCCGGCACTGAAACGGGTTGCTCGTCGACCCTGGGGAGCCACACCTCGACGTTCGGTGAGCCGCCAACGGCGAAGCCGGCCAGTGCAGCAATGAACTGCCTTCGCTGCTCGGGCTCACCCAACGGCAGTGGCTCGGGGCGATGCTGCTCAGTCGATTCTGTCCCGTATCCGAGGCCCATCAAAGCGCGGGGAATTCGTAGGCCCTCCGCGATGCGCACAAGGACGTCGTAAGCCATCACCTGTCGGCCGCGCGTTATTTCGTAAACCTCGGACGCCGCGAACCCAGCAAGATCGGCGATACGGCGTTGTGTCATGCCGTGACGCCGGTTCAACAGCATGAAGATTTGGCCTACATCTCGACGCGCCAAGGCACTTCGCATCGCCGGTTCATCCCACCACGAGTGGTCGGGGTACGTCATCTGCGAAAAACGATCTACGTTCACGACAGCCCCATCGACGGAGGGAAGTGAGAGCAGCATAACGAACAGTCATCGTTCGGCCACCCCCACTCGCCGCCGCACTAGTCAAGGCGACTAGTCGCGCTAGTCGTCTGGATCAGCCCGAGCTACTCCGGACAGCCTGACCCGTCACACGGGTTCCCTATAACCGGCACCGGTTGCCATGGTCAAAGTGCTTCCACGTAGGTGCCGACGCCCTCATTGGCAACGGACGTGTCGCGGAGGCCACGAACAAACCGGGCGCAGTAGCCGTGCCGCTTTGTCGGGCAACAGGACGCTGCGTCCAATCGGTCACGTGCGCGGCCGGTATCGGGGAGGGCCGACCGCGCACCTCTCGCAGAAAGGTGATGGCAGTGCGCATCAAGTGGTTCGTACCCGCCAACGCCGACCACCCGTTCCCCCCGTTCGGCCTCCACCCCACCCGCCGCGTCTCGGCTTCCACCCGCCCGAGTGATCAAGAGGTTTTGGTTGCCGAGGGGCACCCCCGAAGGCCAAAACCTCTTGATCAACCCCGAAACGGCGGGGGCGGCGACCAGGGCAGGCAATCCGACCAGAGCGGACGGCAGGAGGTGGAGCATGGGGCGGGCGGTGCCTGAGGTCGCGGCGGGGACGCTGCTGCGGCTCGATCCGGGTGACTGGTCGTACGGCCGCGACCTGGTCCCCGGCACCGCCGTGGCCGTGACCGTCGCATGCGTTCGTGACCTGCCGAATCGGGCGGACGAGTGGGTGTGGGTGCTCGGTCACCGGCCGGAGTGCGACTACCCACACGTCGACCGGCATCCGCCCTGCATGGAGGTGCGGGTCAAGGTCACCGCGCTGCATGACCAAAGGCGGGCGAGGTGACCGGCACAGACGAGAGCGACCGGGATGTGGATCGCTTCGAGGCCGCGCGCAACACCGTGCTTCAGCACCGCGACGGGCGCACCTGCTTCCACTGTCAGGGCGGCGGGTGCGGGCAGCACACCTGGGCGATCGAGGAACTCGGCCGCCATCCCGGCGGCCGAAAGCTCCTTCGGCAGCTCGGGTTTCCCATCCACGATTCGACCGAGGAAGGCCAGCCGCGGTGAACACCACACCCCACGGCGACGACCATGCCCCACACCGGCGCGAGCACCCGGCGCCGGTCGAGCCGGCCCGGCCGGTGCGCGCCGTCGGCAGTGCCGCGATGCCGAGCACCGTACGTCTCGCCGACGAGTTCTTCTACCTGGCGCACGACGACCAGACCGGCCGGTCACGGCTGTTCGAGTCGGCGACGGCGTACGGCCTGGCCGCCGCGCTGCTCGCCGAGCTGTACGGCGAGGGCCGGATCACCTTCGAGGGCCGGCGCCTGCGGGTGATCAACACTGTCCCTCCGAAGGACTGGCTGCAACACCTCGTCCTCGATCGCGTGGTGGCGGAGCCGCGTCACACCGAGACCCGTACCTGGTTGGCGTATTTCGCCACGTCCGCCTACCAGCAGGTGGCCACCCGGATGTGGCAGCTCGGGCTGCTCCGCCAGCAGCAGGTCGGTCGGCTGTGGCGACAGCGCACCGTCTACGTGCCGGCGGACATAAACACGGCCGCCTGGTCGTGGGCCCGGCTGTCCTTTCAGCTGCGTAGCCACCGGCGCCTGAACGCCTTCGATGTTGCCCTCGCCGGTCTGGCGATGCACAGCCAGCTCGATCCGATCCTGCTCGACGGCACACCCCTCGCTGTCCGTGGGTTCCTGCGTCAGCAGGTCGAGCAGGCCCCGCCACCGCTGCGGGACCTGCTCGCCGACCTCGGTGCCGTCGTCGGCAGCGCCGTACTGAGCCACCGCACCACCTGACCGCCCTCCGTTCATCCCCTGCGTTGAGAGAGAACCCATGTCCCACTCGAAACCCGACACCGTCTCCGCTGTCCTCGCGCGCGGGCGGCTCGGCATCCCGTCGGTGGTGTTCTTCGTGATCGCCGCCGCCGCGCCGCTCACCGTCGTCGCGGGTGGCGCGACCACCGGGTACGCGGTCACCGGCGTCACCGGCATTCCCGTGTCCTATCTGGTGGTCGCGGCCGTGCTCGCATTGTTCGCGGTCGGCTACGTGGCCATGTCCCGCCGGATCGTCAACGCGGGCGCCTTCTACACCTACGTCACCCGGGGGCTCGGCCGCCCGGCCGGTGTCGGTGCCGCCATGGTCGCGCTGCTCGCCTACAACGCCATGCAGATCGGCCTCTACGGTGGCGCCGGTGCCGTCACCGCCCAGTTCCTCAACGACCGGTACGGCGTCGACCTCACCTGGTGGAGCTGCGCCCTCGCGGTGTGGGCGGTCGTCGCGGTGCTCGGCGTCGCCCGGATCGACCTCAACGGCCGGGTCCTCGCCGTCGTCCTGGTCGCCGAATGCGTCGTCGCCCTGACCTTCGACGCGATCATGGTTACCCATCCGGCCGACGGGACCGTCAGCTTCGACACCCTCGCCCCCTCACACGTCTTCGCCGCCGGCATCGGCGCGGCCCTGGTCACCGCGATCACCGGGTTCGTCGGTTTCGAGGGCACCGTCGTGTTCAGCGAGGAGACGAAGGACCCACGACGCACCATCGCCCGCGCCACCTACCTCGCAGTTGCCGTCACCGGCCTGCTGTACGGGCTCTCCGCCTGGGCGATGTCCGTGGCCACCGGCCCGGACCGCATCGTCGCGGCGGCCCGCGCCGACGGCACCGACCTGATCTTCAATCTGGTGTCGCCGTACCTGGCCGACAGCATCATCACCGTCGCTCGGATCCTGTTCATCACGTCGCTGTTCGCCGCGCTGCTCAGCTTCCACCACACCGTGGCCCGATACCTGTTCGCGCTCGGCCGTGAGCGGGTGCTGCCCGCCGTGTTCGGTCGCACCAGCCGGCGTACCGGCGCCCCGAAGGTCGGCTCCCTCGCGCAGAGTGCGCTCGCGTTCTGCGCGCTGGTCGGCTACGCCGTGGCCGGGGCCGACCCGATCGTGCACCTGTTCTTCTGGGTCACCGTCACCGGCGGGCTCGGGGTGCTGATCCTGATGACGGTCACCTCCGCCGCCGTGATCGGCTTCTTCGCCCGCATCACGCATACCGAAGGAGTGTGGCGGTCACTGATCGCACCGGGCCTCGCCACGGTCGCCCTCGGCGGGATCCTCACCGTGACGCTGCGGGAGTTCGCCACGCTGCTCGGCGTCGCGCCGGACTCGCCGCTGCGCTGGGCATTCCCCGCCGCGTACGCCGTCGCCGCGCTGTTCGGCATCGCGTGGGCGCTGGTCCTGCGCACCACCAACCCCGACGTGTACGCCGCAGTCGGCCTGGGCGCGGACCGCGACACCGGACCCCTGCGCGCCCCCGACACCGTCCGCCAACCCGCCTGACCAGGGAGCTGCCGTGACCGTCAGCAACAACGATCTGCTCGTCCGCCCCGCCACCGAGGCCGACGCCGGGCCGCTGATCGGCGTACTCGCCGAGGCGTTCCACGAAGGCCCGCTCGCCGACTGGCTCATTCCCGACCCGGTCGACCGGCGGACCGTCTACTACGAGTACTTCGCCGACGCCTTCCAGCACGGACTGGAACACGGGCAGGTCTACACCACCGGCGACCAGAGGGCCGTCGCGATCTGGTACCCCCGCCTCGAACCCACCCCGGTCGACACCGGCAACCGGCTGGCGACGTTGGAACACATCGCGGGCCCGTACGCCCCGAAGTTCGTGCTGCTGGAGGAGATGTTCGACGTCTTCCACCCCGACGCCCCGCACCACTACCTCGCCTACCTCGCCGTCGACCCGACCCGGCAGAACCGGGGCATCGGCGCCGCGCTGCTGGCCGACCAGCACCGTCGTCTCGACCAGCTCGGCCTACCGGCGTACCTGGAAGCCAGCAACATGCGTAACCGGCGGCTCTATCTCCGCCTCGGCTACCACGCCGGCCCCACCATCGTGCTGCCCACCGAAGGGCCCGTCATCTGGCGGATGTGGCGCGGCGCCCCCACCAGCGGTGGCCGGAGCCCGTTCCCGCGCACCCGGCCACACCGACGGTCACTGTGACCGAAGCGACCACCTCAACCGCAGTAGGGAAACCGAAAATGCTCCGCTTCACCGCACCCGCCCGCCGCGTGGCCGCCGCCCTCGGCAGCGTCCTGCTCGCCGGGTGCCACACCGTACCCGCCATCCCCGCGAACGCGCCGCCCACGTCAACCCACAGCGGGCAGCAGCCCGCCACCCCACCCGCCACCCCACCCGCCACCGCACCCGGGCTCACCGCGCAGCAACGCCTCGCCACCCTGGCCGCTGCCCTCGGCCCGGTCCCTGCCGACCGCACCACCGACCTGCGCTTCACGTATCTGCACCTGCAAACGTGGAACCGCACCAGCGGCGCGATCCGCCGCGAGGACCTGCGGCGCTGGCGGCATCCTGACGGCTCCGGCCGCGAAGTCACCCGCCGCGCCCCCGACGTGCGGGGCGTCGCCCACCAGCCCAGAGCCGAGGAACGAGACCTGTTCAGGCAGGCGTCACCCACCACGACCCGGTACCGGGACGAGCTTCATCCATATCTGCCCGCACCTCTGCCAACCGACCCGGCTGCCCTGGCGGAGTTGCTGGCACCGCCCGAGCTGGCCGCCGAACCCGCCTATCCGAGACTGCTCGCCTGGGGTGTGGTCAACCTGGCCGTCAGCCAGTACCTCAACCTGCCAGAGCGGACGACGGCCCTGCATGTCCTGGCGGCGGTGCCCGGCATCGCCTACCTCGGGACCGCCACCGACCTCGCCGGGCGCGCCGGAGCAGCCTTCCAGGTCGTCGCCGACACGTCGACCGTCACGCTGATCATCGACCCGACCAGCGGTGAACTGCTCGCCGCACAGGAACGCATCACCGGACCCCGGCCCGGCCTGTTCTCGTACGTCCTCATCCTCCACCGGGGCCACACCGACGCGGAGGGCGTACCGCCCGGCGCATCGACACCATCCACGCCACCGAGCCGGTTCTCCGGACGGTCGACCTCGACCCCCCGGAAGCTTTCCGCCAACCCGGGCGAGCCTGCACGGCAGGTCGGCCAGCGTGGGGGTTGATCAGGTCCGGCGCGAGGTCTCCGAGTCGGCCACCGCCGAGCCGGTCCCGGGACTGATGCCGGTGATGGCCAGGTCGAGCAGGCGGGCGGCCTCGGCTGCGGGGTCGGGGTGGTGGGTGGTGGCCAGTGCGATGCCGGTGATCAGCGTGAGCAGGTCGTCGATCGTCACGCCCGGCGCGAGGGCGCCGGCGGCGGAGGCGCGCCGCACCAGTGGCTCGCCTGCGGCGGTGAGCTGCGCGCAGGCGCAGTAGACGTGGGTGTCGTCGGGGCCCGCCACCCGGTCACGATTCAGTGCCTCGGCCAACCCGCTGATGGTGGCGGCGGAGGCGATGACGGCCTTGAGCCACTCCAGCAGCGCGGCGCGTGGGTCGGCCCGATCGGTCCGGTCGGCGGCGTGCGCCGTGAGGGTTTCGACGCGCTCGCGGAAGACCGCCGCCAGCAGTGCGTGACGGCTCGGGAAGTGCCGGCGGACGGTTCCTGAGCCCACTCCGGCGACGCGGGCGATCTGCTCCAGGGATGCGTCAGCGCCGTGTGCGGCAACCTCTTCCACCGCGACGGCGAGCAGGCGCGCGTAGTTGCGCCGGGCGTCGGCGCGCTGCGCAGCGGTCATGGTCTCTCGCCTCCGAGGTTGCTAAGTGGCGGGGTCCGCCGTATCTTACCGAAGTGAAAACGGCGGGCCACGCCGTTTAGTGGAGGTTCTCATGTCCAACGAACTCGCACCCGTTCTGGTCGTCGGCGCCACCGGGCGACAGGGCGGTGCGACCGTCCGCGCCCTGCTCGCGGCGGGCGTACCCGTCCGAGCGCTGGTCCGTGACCCGGAGACCGACCGGGCGCGTGCCGTCGCGGCGCTCGGTGC
Source organism: Micromonospora sp. NPDC051196 (assembly GCF_040682415.1). Lineage (NCBI taxonomy): Bacteria > Bacillati > Actinomycetota > Actinomycetes > Micromonosporales > Micromonosporaceae > Micromonospora > Micromonospora sp. NPDC051196. The sequence goes on along the minus strand of NZ_JBFBAY010000032.1, from coordinate 11,104 downwards.
CGAGCTGCGGACCGGTGACCTCAACGACCGTGACTCCCTGACGGCGGCCGCGACGGGCGTGCGCGCGGTCTTCTCGGTCCAGATGCCCGAGCTGAAGGGGGACTCCCTCGACTACGACGGCGAGGTGACCCAGGCCGTCAACCTGATCGAGGCGGCGCTGGCCGCAGGTGTGCCACAGTTCGTGCACTCGTCGGTCTCCGGCGCCGGACAGCACGCCGAGGCCCCCGGCTGGCGCGAGGGTCAGTGGGCGGCTCTGAAGCCCTACTACGACGCCAAGACCGCCATCCAGGACCGGGTACGCACGGCCGGCTTCACGCACTGGACGCTGATCAAGCCGGGGTGGTTCATGGAGAACTTCCTGCCCTCGATGGCCTATCTGCTTCCCCGTGGCGTCCAGGGTGGACTGGTGACCGTGCTGCGGCCCGAAACCCGGTTGTCCCTGGTCGCGGTCGACGACATCGGCCGAGCGGCCGCGGCGGCTGTCGCGGCACCGGCGCGCTTCCATCAGGTCGAGCTGGAGCTGTCCAGCGACTACCGGACGATGACCGAGATCGCCGACGTCATGTCGCGCGCCCTCGGTGTGACGCTGACCGCGCCGAGGATGACCGAGCAGGAGGCGCTGGCGGCGGGCATGCCGTCGTTCGGGGGAGTCTCGCACCGCTTCGTGGAGGTGGCCGGGCAGCCCGCCCGGCCGGAGTTCGCCCGGGACCTCGGCATTCCGCTCACCTCCTTCGAGGAGTGGGCCTCGCAGTACCTGTCCCGCGATGCCGCCGCGCCGGCCGGCGCAGCCGGTTGACCCGGTGATCGACTCCGTTTCGCCGAAACGGCGGTATCCCACCGCTTCGAACCCCGCCGTTTCGCCGAAACGGCGGGGGCAGCGAAGGCTCCACGGCGGCGGGGCGGCGTTGATCAGATCACCACCAGCGCTTGCGGGGCGGGCGGACGGTCACGTCACCGAAGACGACGCGGCAGCGCACCTCGACGACCGGAGCGCCGGGGGTGACCGGGCCGCTCAGCTTCGACTTCTTGTCCCCGAAGACCGCAGAGCCGGTGAGCCGGACCTCGGTGCCCTCCGGCACCACGATGGTGATGCTGCCGAAGATCACGTTCGCCTCGACGGTGGTCACCTGCCGGGGCAACTGGGCCTCGTGCAACTCGATCCGGCAGTCGCCGAAGACGGCCCGCGCGTCGATGTGTTCCGGCACCGGCCAGGCGCCCTTGCGTACCTCGCTGCCGAAGACCGCCAGCAGTTTCTCCGACGCCGGGGCGAGCGCGCCGGCCGCCGGGGCGGGGGACCTGCCGGGCGCCTCCGGCAGGTCCGTGGTCAGCCGGGCCAGCTCACCACGGGTCTGTGCGGCGTGGGCGGCACCGACCCGCTCGGTGTACTCGTCGAGGGTCAGCCGGCCCTCGGCCGTGGCCTTGCCGAGCAGTTCCGCGACCTCCTCCCGCTCCCGGTCGGAGACACGCAGCCGGTCATCGTCGTTGTGCCGTTCCAGCTCCACGAGCCGAGCCTACTGGTGCCCCGCACCGACCTCCCCGGGGCGTGGACCAGGGATCTAGCAGGCGGCGGTGGCGGCGAGCAGGTTGCCGTGCGGGATGGCGATCGGTCGGCGGGGGGCCGGCAGGTCGACGGCGGGACGGCGGGCCTGCGCCGGGGCGTGTTCGCGACGGGCGACGGCGTAGCTGTGGGCGGTGCGGTCGGCGATGGTGGCCCAGCCGTACCGCTGGCCGACCATGCTGCGGGCCTGCCGGGCGACCCGGCGGGCGAACACCTCGTCGCCGATGAGCTGGCCGACTGCGCCGGCCAGGGCCGGTGGATCGCTGTGCGGGAAGGTCACCCCGGTGACGCCGGGCTCGACGATCTCGGCCAGGCCACCGGTACGGGCCACCGCCAGCGGCGCCCCGGCCGCCGCCGCCTCCAGGGCCACCATGCCGAACGGCTCGTAGAGACTCGGTACGACGGTCGCGTCGGTGGCGCCGAGGACCGCCGGCAGTTGGGTGTTGTCGAGGAAACCGGCGAAGCGTACGGTGCCGCCGAGCCCGAGCTGCCGGGTGCGCTCCTCCAACTCACCCCGGTAGGGCCCGTCCCCGGCGATCAGCACCCGCAGCCCCGGGTGCCGATCCCGCAACTGCGGCACGGCGTCCACCAGGTGCTGCACGCCCTTCTCGTAGACCAACCGGCCGGCGTACCCGATCAACGGGCCGTCGGCGGCGAACCGGGCACGGGCCGAGGCGACCGCGCGGGGACGGGCCCGCCAGGCCCGGTCGTCGACGCCGTTGGGCACCACCGCGACCTTCTCGTCCGGCACCTCGAACAGGGTGGTGACCTGGTCGCGCATGTAGCCGGAGCAGGCGATCAGGCGGGTGGAGGCGTTGCTGAGCCAGTGCTCGACGCCGTGGATGGTGCGGTTCATCTCCTCGGGCAGCCAGCCCTGGTGCCGACCGGCCTCGGTGGCGTGCATGGTGGTCACCAGCGGCAGGTGCAGGTGCTCGGCCAACGTGATGGCGGTGTGCGCGACCAGCCAGTCGTGGGCGTGGATGACGTCGAACTCGCCGGTGTCGGTGGCGTGCAGCGCGGCGCGGGTCAGGGTGTGATTGAACGCCATCGTCCAGGCCAGCAGCGATCCGGTGGCCAGCGGGAAGGTGACCGGATCCTCGGCGGCGCGCAGGATGCGTACGCCGTCGAGGTGTTCGGACAGCGGTGCCCCGTCGGCGTGCCGGGTGACGACGGTGACCTCGTGGCCGGCGGCGGCCAGCGCCACCGACAGGGCGTGCACGTGCCGACCGAGGCCGCCGACGAGGACCGGCGGATACTCCCAGGACAACATCAGGACCCGCTGCGAACGTACGGGGTTGATGTCGATCACGTCGGCGTTCGGTGACATACGCGCCCCCTTTGAGTTGTCTCCGCGCAGCCTCGTCCCGCCCCCGGCGGCGGTGTTGTCGCTGACACGGCCGGACCACGACCCATCCTGCTGGCAGCCGGATAACCAGCGGAGACATCCCGATTGCGGGGCTGTAAAGCCCGTCGGTACTCCCGATCTCATCGCCCCGGGAACGGACGCGACACGACATTGCGCCCACCTCTGCGACAGGCGTAGCACTGGGCGGCCAGCACCTCCCACAACTGTCTGATGACCTGCCACGGCCCGGTTCGTAGGTTCTATCCGGACAGCACCGAGGCTCGTGGTCCGTGCGTCAGAAGCGGCGTGCGGCGGCCGGCGCCAGGTGCCTTGGAAGGAGAAACACAATGCGAACCACGAGGCGATGGTTGGGCAGAACGGTGGTGGTCGCGATGACCGCCGCCGTGCTGCCGGTGACCCCCGCGCTAGCGCAGCCCGTGCAGGCGAACCAACTGGTCATCGCGAACGGTGTCACCCAGCCGGTCTTCGGCTACGCCGACGCCATCCGCGAACGGATCTTCGTCACCTCCGATGTCGACACCGACTCCGACGGTGCCCTCGACGTCGTGTCGATGGACATCATCCGGCCCAAGGCCAGCGACCAGGGCCTGCGGGTGCCGGTGGTCATGGACGCCAGCCCCTACTACTCGACCGTCTGCCGCGGCAACGAGACCGAGTGCAAGGCCGACCTCGACGGCGACGGCCTGCTCGACCGGTGGCCGCTGTTCTACGACAACTACTTCGTGCCGCGTGGTTACGCCGTCGTGCTGCTCGACATGATCGGCACCAACAACTCGACCGGCTGCCCGGTCACCGGCGGTTACGCGGACAACATCAGCGCCCCGACCGCGATCGACTGGCTCAACGGCCGCCGCAAGGGTGTCGACGCCGATGGCAACGAGGTCGTCGCGAACTGGCACAACGGCAAGTCCGGCATGATCGGCAAGTCGTACGACGGCACCCTGGCCAACGCCGCCGCCGCCACCGGCGTCGACGGCCTGTCCACCATCGTGCCGATCTCGGCCATCTCCAGCTGGTACGACTACTCGCGTAGCAACGGTCTGGTCACCCGGGCCAACAACTACTCGGGCAGCCTCGCCAACACCGTCACCAACCCGAACCGTCGGGCGTACTGCGCTCCGGTGCGCACGCAGCTCGGCGTGGGCGGCGACGACGCCACCGGTGACTACAGCGACTTCTGGGCCGAGCGGGACTACGTGCCGCACGCCGACAAGGTCAAGGCCAGCGTCCTGCTGGTGCACGGCATCAACGACGACAACGTGCGGGCCGACCACTTCAGCAAGTGGTGGTACGCCCTGGCCGAGAACAACGTGCCGCGCAAGCTGTGGCTGACCGGCACCGGGCACATCGACCCGTTCGACTTCCGTCGCGCGGAGTGGGTGGACACCCTGCACCGCTGGTTCGACTTCTGGCTCCAGGGCATCGACAACGGCATCATGCGTGAGCCGATGGTCGACCTCGAGCGGCTGCCGGACGTCTGGGAGACCCACGCCAACTGGCCGATCCCCAAGTCCCAGCCGACCCAGATCTGGCTGCGGCCCGGCACCAACGGTGCCCCCGGCGACATCTCGGTGAAGCCCGGCCCCGGCAACAAGAAGGCCACCTTCACCGACACCCCGTCGATGAGCCAGACCAACGCCATCCGGCACCCGTCGGACCCGGCGGCGAACAAGGACAACCGACTGGTGTTCCTGTCCGAGCCGCTGAAGGCGCCGCTGCACATCTCCGGCACCCCGATCGTGCGGATCAAGGCCTCGGTCAACGGCGAGGACACCAGCTTCGCCGGTCTGCTCGTCGACTACGGCACCCGGCAGCGGTTCAGCACCTCCGGTGACGGCGTCCGCACTGTGACCACCGAGGACTGCTGGGGCGAGTCGGCCAACTTCGGCGGCCACAACGAGGAGGCCTGCTACCGGCAGGTCGTCAAGAACGTGGCCAGCAACCCGCAGGAGCTGGTCACCAAGGGCATCTACGACGGGCTCAACCTCGACTCGCTCTACACCTCGACCCCGCTGGTGCCGGGTGAGAAGAACTCCGTCGACATCCCGCTGCAGCCCGAGGACTACGTCTTCGAGGCCGGCCACCAGATCGGTGTGGTCCTGCTCGGCTCGTACTCCGGCTACAGCAGCCGGGCCAAGCAGACCCGTGCCGAGATCACGGTGCACTTCGACAGCACCCGGATCACCCTGCCGATCGTCGGTGGCCGTCAGGCCGCCGTGGCAGCGGGTCTGAACTGATCGGTTGGTGGGGCGCCCGGGGGGGCGTCCCACCAACGCCGCGCTCAGTAGCGCGAGGGCCCGTCGGTGCGTGTCACCGGCGGGCCCGCAGCAGTTCCGCCACCGACCAGGCCTGGAAGGGGCAACCGGTGGCGGTGTGCGGGGCCGAGCCGTCGGCGGTCTCGCTGACCGAGCCGAGGCCGTACTCGCGCAGGTGCGCCTCCAGACCGGTGAACAGCTCGTCGACCGGCAGGCCCGCGCGGCGGCTGGCGTCGGCGTACGGGCCGATCAGCCACGGCCAGACGGTGCCCTGGTGGTAGGCGCCGTCCCGCTCGGCCGGCCCGCCCCGGTGCCGCCCGGCGAAGCCGGGGCTGTCGGGGGAGAGGCTGCGCAGGCCGAGCGGGGTGAGCAGCCCGGCACCGATCAGACCGACCGCCTGCGGGTCCGGCTCCAGCGGCGCGTTCGGCAGCGACCAGGCCAGCAGCTGGTTGGGCCGCAGCACGTCGTCGTCGTGGAAGGCCGCACCACCCAGGGGGTACGCCGGGGCAGGTGCGTCGACCACGTCGTGCAGCCAGCCGGCCGGGGTGGGGAACCGGTCCCGGAACGCCTTGACCGCCCGCTCGTGCAGTCGGTGCAGCCCGTTGGCGTCCTGCCCGGCCAACTCGGCCAGCTCGGCGACCCCGGCCACTCCGTTGATCCAGAGCGCGTTGACCTCCACCGGCTTGCCGTGGCGCGGGGTGACCGGCACCCCGTACACCCGGGCGTCCATCCAGGTCAGAGCCGCGCCGGGGGCGCCGGAGGTGAGCAGACCGTCGACCGGGTCGACGGCGATGCCGTACCGGGTGCCGGCCAGGTGGGCGTCGACGACGCCGCGCAACGCCGGCAGCAGCTCGTCGCCGAGGTCGGTGTCGCCGGTGACGGTGACGTGCCGGCTGACGGCGTGCAGGAACCACAGCGTGCCGTCGACGGTGTTGTACTCGACCCGGCCGGTGTCGGCGGTGTTGGCCAGCATGCCCTGCGACAGCGTCGCCGCGTACGAGCGCAGCAGCTCCCGGCCGAGGTCCGCGCGGCCGGTGCGCAGGAACAACCCCTCGTAGGAGATCATCGTGTCCCGCGACCAGGCGCCGAACCACGGGTAGCCGGCGACCACGTCCACGGCGGCGTCGTTCGTGCGTACGACGAACGCGTCGGCGGCCAGCGCCAGGGTGGCCTCGACGTCGTCGGCGGGCTTGGCCGCCGCCACCACCTCCCGGTTGCGTCGCCGTGCCGCCGCCACCACCTCAACGGCCGGCGGCGGTTCCGGGGCGGGGTCCTGAGCCCAGGCCAGCACGGACACCGTGTCACCGGGGCGGCGTAGCAGGTCGCGGAACTGGCCCGCGTACCAAAGATCTTCTTCCGGATGCAGGCCGCGCGCCGCCTCCTCACGGTGGTAGGCGCCCCGCCACCAGTGGCCCTGCGGGGTCCAGCCCGGCCCGGAAAGCCGGTACGCCCCCTCGATCACCGCGCCGCCGTCGACCGGGTCCATCCGCAGCGGCGGCCCGTCGGCCCGGCGCTCACCATGCGCGTCACGCCAGGTGCACGCGGCGGCCAACTCCAGCTCCACCGGCCCGCCGCTGACCAGCCGGTGCACCACCGCCACACATGAGCGGCCGGGCAACATGGCCAGTTCCCGTTCGATCACCACGGCACCGATGCGCCACCGCCACCGGGGCAGCCCGTCGGTCAGGTCGAACCGTTCCAGCAGTTCGAACCCGGCTGGGTCGATGTCGCCGGAGGCCCACTCGTGGGCGCCGAGGCGTACCCGGGCACCCGACGGCAGCAGCACCGCCGGATCGAGGCTGGCCAGTCCCACCTTTCGGGAGGCCGGTGTTTCTCCTGGGACCACCAGCAGCCCGTGATAGCGGCGGGTACGCAACCCGGCGACGGTGCCCATGGCGTACCCGCCGAGACCGTCGGGCACCAGCCACTCCCGGCTGGCGGCGCTGGTCAGCTCGCCGCAGACCTGCGAACCGAAGCGAATCTCGATCAACTTTCCTCCACCGGCGGCGAGGTGTAACACGAAACGACGACAATGGTCGCTGTGGTGAAGTACCCCAGCGGCGTCGAAGATGTAAAGGTGATCATTGACGGTTCGCCCTCCGCTCCCGACGCCGAACGCGTCCGGCTCGCCCAGGCCGATGCCGGCGAGCAGGACTGGCGCGCATGGGGTCCCTATCTGTCCGAGCGGGCCTGGGGGACGGTACGGGAGGACTACAGCGAGCACGGCACAGCCTGGGACTACTTCCCCCACGACCACGCGCGGTCCCGAGCCTACCGGTGGTCCGAGGACGGCATGGCGGGCGTGTGTGACGACCGGCAGACGTTCTGTTTCGCCCTCGCGTTGTGGAACGGGCGCGATCCGATCATCAAGGAGCGGATGTTCGGCCTCGGCGGCGACGGCGGCAACCACGGCGAGGACGTCAAGGAGTACTGGTGGTACGAGGACTCCACGCCCACCCATTCCTGGATGCGCTGGCGCTACCACTACCCGCAGGCCGCCTTCCCGTACGACGAACTGGTCGCGGTCAACGGGCTGCGCGGCCGGGACGACACCGAGTACGAGTTGGTCGACACCGGCATCTTCGACGACGACCGGTACTGGGCGGTGACCGTCGACTACGCCAAGGCCACCCCGACGGACCTGTGCATCGTGGTGACCGTGGCCAACCGGGGGGACCGGGCCGACCGGCTGCACGTGCTGCCGCACCTGTGGTTCCGTAACACCTGGGCCTGGGGGCTGCCCGGCACCGACGGCCGGGTGCCGGGCCTGGTCGGGCAGGGGAGCCGGCTGGTCGGCGAGCACTGGGTGCTCGGGCAGATCGTGCTCGAAGGGGACGGCGACCCGACCCCGCTGCTGTGCGACAACGACACCAACGCCGAACGGCTCTGGGGGCTGCCCAGCCGCACCCCGTACCCGAAGGACGGCATCAACGACCATGTGGTCACCGGTGCGGACACGGTGAACCCGGAGCTGACCGGCACCAAGGGCGCGCTGCACTACGTACTGGACGTGCCGGCCGGCGGGCAGCGACAGATCCGGCTGCGGCTGACCCGTACCGCCCCACCACCCGGCGACGGTGACCCGCCGCCGGCCGACCTGGGTGACGGTTTCGACGCGGTGGTGTGGGCCCGCCGGGCCGAGGCGAACCGCTTCTTCGCGGGGGTGATCCCGGAGCGGGCCAGCGCCGACGAGGCGTTGATCGCCCGGCAGGCCATCGCCGGGCTGATGTGGGGCAAGCAGTTCTACCACTTCGACGTCAAACGGTGGTTGGAAGGCGACCCGGATTCGGCGCCGCCGGCCGGGCGTCGACACGGGCGCAACAGCGCCTGGTGGCACATGACCAGCTTCGACGTCATCTCCATGCCGGACCCGTGGGAATATCCCTGGTACGCCGCCTGGGACCTGGCCTTCCACTGCGTGAGCATCGCCCGGGTCGACCCCGGCTTCGCCAAGGAGCAGCTGCTGCTCCTGCTGCGCGAGTGGTACCTGCACCCCAACGGGCAGATCCCGGCGTACGAGTGGGCGTTCGGTGACGTCAACCCGCCGGTGCACGCCTGGGCCGCGTTGAAGGTCTTCGAGATCGACGGCAGCCGGGACCACGACTTCCTGGCCCGGATGATGCACAAGCTGCTGATGAACTTCACCTGGTGGGTCAACCGCAAGGACACCGGCGGCAACAACGTCTTCGAGGGCGGCTTCCTCGGGTTGGACAATGTCGGCCCGTTCGACCGGTCGGCGGCACTGCCGGTGGCCGGGGTGCTGGAGCAGTCCGACGGCACCGGCTGGATGGCGATGTACGCCCTCAACCTGCTCGACATCGCCATCGTGCTGGCCGAGCACGACCGCACCTGGGTGGACACCGCGACGAAGTTCTTCGAACACTTCGCGTACATCGCCGCCGCCGCGTACGACCAGGGGTTGTGGGACGACGAGGACGCGTTCTTCTACGACGTGCTGCGGCTGGCCGACGGCACGAAGGTGCCGCTGAAGGTGCGCTCGGTGGTCGGGCTGCTGCCGCTGGCCGCGGTGACCCGGCTGCCCGCGCGTACCCTGCACCGGCTGCCCGAGTTGGGTGCCCGGCTGCGCTGGTTCCTCACCAACCGCCCCGAGTACGCCTCGGTGATCGGTGCCCGCCGGATCGGCCCGGACGGGCGGCAGCAGCGACTGCTGTCCATGTGCGGTCCGGAGCAGATGGTCCGGCTGCTCGCCCGGATGCTGGACACCGACGAGTTCCTCTCCGAGTACGGCCTGCGTACCCTCTCCCGCGCCCACCTGGACAAGCCGTTCACGGTCACCCTCGGCGGCCAGGAGTTCTCCGTCGGCTACGAGCCGGCCGAGTCGACCAGCGGCCTGTTCGGCGGCAACTCCAACTGGCGCGGCCCGATCTGGATGCCGACGAACTTCCTGCTGATCAGCGCGCTGCGCGACCACGCGGCATTCTTCGGCGACGACCTCCAGGTGGAGTACCCGACCCGGTCCGGAGTGAAGCGGACCCTCGACGAGATCGCCGACGATCTCTCCGCCCGGCTGATCGCCCTGTTCACCCGCGACGGCTGGGGACGCCGGCCGATCTACGGCGCGGCGCAACTGTTCCAGACCCACCCGGACTGGCGGGACCTGATCGCCTTCCCCGAATACTTCCACGGCGACAACGGCGCCGGCCTCGGTGCCTGGCACCAGACCGGCTGGACCGCCCTGGTCGCCGACCTCATCCTCACCCTGCGCCGCTGACCCGCGCGGCTGACGCGCGCCAGGTTGCCTGCACCGTTCCGCCCGTGCGGGCCGGGTTGCCTGCACCCGTTCCGCTGCGTGGGCGGGTTGCCTGCGCCGTGTCCGCTGCGTGGGCGCGTTGCCTGTGCCGTGTCGTCGGGCGGGTTGCCTGCGCTGTTCCGCTGCGTGGGCGGGGTGCCTGCGCTGTTTCGCCGCGTGGGCGGGGTGCCTGCGCTGTTTCGCCGCGTGGGCGGGTTGCCTGCGCTGTTTCGCCGCGTGGGCGGGGTGCCTGCGCTGTTCCGCCGCGTGGGCGGGTTGCCTGCGCCGTTCCGCTGCGTGGGCGCGTTGCCTGCGCCGTGTCGTCGGGCGGGTTGCCTGCGCTGTTCCGCTGCGTGGGCGGGTTGCCTGCGCTGTTTCGCCGCGTGGGCGGGTGCCTGCGCCGTTTCGCCGTAACGGCGGTGTCCGGGCGCGTTCGATACCCCCGTTACGGCGAAACGGAGTCGATCATGAGTCGCCGATGCGGAGAGTCGCCAATCCGTCGCGAAGCGTTGCACGGAGGATGTCGCAACTAGGCTCGGCGGGGTGTCCGGAGCAGAGCACGGAGACATCGAGCCGGGCGGCGATGCGATCGTCACCACCGCCTGGCAGTTGGCCGAGGCCGAGGGCTGGGCGGCGGTGACGGCCCGCCGGCTGGCGGAACATGCCGCTGTCGATCTCGGCGCGTTCTACGAGCGCTTCGCCGACCGGGACGCGGTGGTCGCTGCGGTCGCCGTACGCGGCTTCGCCGATCTGGCCGCCGCGCTGACCGCCGCCCGTACGACCGCTGGCTCCTCGACCCAGGTCTGGCCCGCAGTGACGGCCGCCTACCTGGATTTCGCGTACACCAATCCTGAGGTGTACGACGCCATGTTCGCCCACACCCCCGACCTGACCCTCGGCGCCGAAGAGGTCCCCGAAACGGTCGCCGCGACCTTCAATGAGCTGCGCGGTGCGCTTGCCCCCCTGGCCGCCGGTCGGGACGCGGACACCCTGGCCGAACTCGGCTGGAGCCTCCTGCACGGCATGGTGATGCTCACCCGTGGCGGCCGTCTCCGCCCCGAAGCCCAAGACGACCGCGAATCCCTCCTAACCCACCCCCTCTTCCCCCCTCCCTAACCACCCCACCCACCCCACCCACCCCACCCCGCGTTGATCATGAGGTTGACGGCAGTTGT
>NZ_JBFBAY010000031.1:0-24613 GCF_040682415.1 Micromonospora sp. NPDC051196 | reverse complement strand
GCCTCCTACGGGTCATCGAGGAGAACGACGACCCGGACGGCAGCGTGTTCGCGGAGATCGCCGAGCGACGAGCCGAACTCGACCGTGACCGCGAGGGCCGCCGAGGTGGCCGCCAGGTCGAGGAAACGCACGGCACAATCCTGCCAGCCACCTGTGACAACGCACGACGATCGCAGCAGGTGTCACGACCCGGCCGGCGCCGTGGGCCCGGCCTAGATCAGTCGGCGGTGAGGTGTCAGGCCGGGACCGGCTCCTCGACGCGCAGACCGCGAGCACGGACCCCCTCGGCGATGCGGGACAGCGACGTGTCCAGGGCGACCAGGGCGGCGGACAGCTCCGCGAGCCGTTCCTTGAGCGTGTCCTCGGGCCACGCGGAGACGTCGATGTCTCCCAAAGCGCTGACGGCAGCCCCCAGGCGGGCCATCTCCTCGTTCGTACGCATGTTCGAGAGGCTACAACAGCCCCGCGTCCGACACACCGGAAACGGCCACCATTCGTGCGAAGTTACGGGTTCAGCCGCGTCCCACCTCGGCCACCTTGGCCAGCAGCAACGCCTCGGCCAGGCAGACCCGGGCGAACTCGCCCAGGTGCAGGCTCTCGTTCGGCCCGTGCGCGCGGGCGTGCGGATCCTCCACACCGGTCACCAGGATCGCCGCCTGCGGGAACATCTCCTGGAAGGTGGCGATGAACGGGATCGAGCCGCCGACGCCGATGTTCACCGGGTCGGTGCCGTCCCAGGCCGCCCGGAAGGCCGCGCGTGCCGCGTCGAACATCGGCCCGGTCGCGTCGATGACGCACGGGGCGCCGTGGTGTTCCAGGACGACCTCCACCTGGGCGCCCCACGGGGCGTACCGGTGCAGGTGCTCGCGCACCGCCGCGTACGCCTTCTTCGGGTCGTCGCCCGGCACCAGCCGGATGCTCAGTTTGGCTTTCGCGGCCGGCACCAGGGCGTTGGGCGCCTCCCCGGTGGCCGGGGCGTCGATGCCGAGCACGGCGATCGCCGGCTTGGTCCAGAGCCGGTCGGTGATCCGGCCGGTGCCGATCAACTGCACGCCCTCGACCAGGCCGGCCTCGGCGCGGAACCGGTCCTCGGGATAGTCGACGGTCGCGCCCTCCCGGCCGGTCAGGCCGTCCACCGCGACGTTGCCGGCCTCGTCGTGCAGGGTGGCCAGCAGCCGGGCCAGGGTGGTCAGCGCGTCCGGCACCGGCCCGCCGAACATGCCGCTGTGCACGGCGTGCTCCAGCGTGCGTACCTCGACGAAGCAGTTGACGATGCCGCGCAGCGAGGTGGTCAGCGCCGGGACGCCGACGTCCCAGTTCGCCGAGTCGGCGATGACGATCACGTCCGAGGCGAGCGTGTCGCGGTGCTCGGCGAGCAGTTGCTCCAGCGAGTCGGAGCCGTACTCCTCCTCGCCCTCGATGAACAGCACCACCCCGACCGGCAGCTGGTCGCCGAAGGCACGCAGCGCGGCGATGTGCGCCATGATGCCGGCCTTGTCGTCGGCGGCACCCCGCCCGTACAGCCGGCCGTCCCGCTCGACCGGCTCGAACGGGTCGGATTCCCACAGCGCCCGATCACCGGTCGGCTGGACGTCATGGTGGGCGTAGAGCATGACCGTGGGCGCGCCGGGCGGCGCCGCCTTACGGCCGATCACCGCCGGCTGCCCATCGGCCCGCACGATCTCCACGTCGAGGCCACAGCCGCGCAGCAGTTCGGCCACCGCCTCGGCGGAGCGCTCCAGGTACGCGTGGTCGAAGCCCTCGAAGGCGATGCCGGGGATACGTACGAGGCGCTCCAAATCGGCCCGCACACCAGGCAGTTCCCGCTCCACGGCGGCCCGCAGCTCGGCCTCGGTCATGATCGGTGTGGTCATGGCCGGAATCGTATTCCCGCCTTACCCGGCGCCGCCGCCCGCATCGCCGGATCCGGGCGTCGGTCGACGTCGCCGCCCGCCATTCGCAGGTAGTAGCGGTCGGCGTCATGGGGCAGCGTCGGTGCGCCGTCGACGACCAGATCGGCCCGGGACCGCGTGTCGTCGGCCCGGAAGTGCTCCTGCTCGCCGAGGTGCCACCGCCGCAGCTCGGGCAGGATGCCCGGCCCGTCGCGGGCCACCGCCCTGGTCAACCGCAGCGGCTGCGGGGCGGTGACGAAGACCGCCAGGCTCAGGTCGGCCGCCGCCTCGGCGCGGGCCGCGCTGACCCCCTCCACGATCAGCACCGGCGCCGCCGGCACCGGCACCGGATCGGGCAGGAACACCTGGCGCACCCAGCTGTACCGCTGGTAGGCGCCGGCCTGGCCGGCACGGACCGGCGCCAGCACCGACGACTCCAGGCGGTGCCAGAAGGTGAGCTGGCCATCCCACCCGTCGAGCAGATCGTCGGTGTGCACCACCGGCGCACGGCCCGCGCCGGTGGCGGCGAGGGCGTCGGCCAGTCGCGCCGCGAAGGCGGTCTTGCCCGCGCCGCTGGGACCGTCGACCGCCACCAGTCGGGTACGCCCCAACCGCGCCGGCCGGGCCAGCACCCGGTGCGCCAGTTCGGCGTACGCCGTGAAGACCGCAACCACGGGCACGGACGTTACCGTTCGTGTTGTCCCACACCGCTTCCGGCCGTGAAACGGCAGGTCAGGCGGCACGATCGGGTCGTGTCCCATTCCGTGATGAGTCCCGGCGTCGAGGCGTTGCTGGAGCAGGCCCGCGCGGGCATGAACCGGTTGACCCCGCAGGAAACGGTGCAGGCCGCCGCCCGCGGCGCGCTCGTGATCGACACCCGTACCGACGCGCAGCGACGGGAACAGGGCGACCTGCCCGGCGTCCTGGTGATCGACCGGACGGTGCTGGAGTGGCGGCTCGACCCGGCCAGCGACTGGCGCATCCCCGAAGCCACCGGGTACGACATCGAGGTCGTCGTGGTGTGCCGCCAGGGTTACAGCTCCAGCCTCGCGGCGGCCAGCCTGCGCGCCCTCGGCCTGCACCGGGCGACCGACATGATCGGCGGAGTGGACGCCTGGCGCTCGGCAGGCCTGCCGTTCTCCGACGAACCCGCCGACATCCGCCACTGACGGTCCCGCCTCGGCTGCGAGGTCGTCGCTCGATTCTCGGGCGCACGCAGGAGGCAATCTAACCTCGGCCAGGCGGGACGAAGGGCAGGTCGTCGGGCGGGCCGGACTCGATCAGCCGCCACAGGGCGGCGGTGTCCAGATGTTCCTCGACCAGGTCGCCGAGCAGGTCGAGGGTGCGCTCGCGAGCGGCGGCGAAGGACGTGTCCGGGGCGACCCGGAAACCGGTACGCCCGGCGAGGCGGGCCACCCGGGTGAGGAACCAGCGGCGGAACTCGTCGGACTCGAAGGCGCCGTGCCAGTGGGTGCCGTGCACCACCCCGTGGACCGCCCCCTCCCCCACCCCGTCGAGGTGGCTCAGCAGCGGGGGCAGTTGCGGGTCGGTGGCCGAGACGTATCCATGGTGGATCTCGTACCCGCGTACCGGCAGGTCACCGGCGACCGTGCCGGCCGCCACCCGGACGGTCTTGCGTGGGTCGAAGGTGATCTCGACAGGGAGCAGGCCGAGGCCGGGCACGCTGCCGCGCCGGCTCTCCACCGGATCGTGGATGGCCCGGGCCAACATCTGGAAGCCACCGCAGATGCCCAGCAGCGGCCGACCTGCCGCCACGTGCGCGGTGACCGTGTCGGCGAGGCCGGTCTCCCGCAGCCAGGCCAGGTCCGCCACGGTCGACTTGGAACCGGGCAACACGATCAGATCGGCGGCGGCCAGTTCGGCCGGCTCGACGGTCAGCCGCACCCGCACGCCCGGCTCGGTGGCGAGTGCCTCGACGTCGGTGGCGTTGCTGATCCGGGGCAACCGCACCACGGCGACGTCGAGCCACTCGGTGCCGCGCGGGGCGGCGGGCCGACCGAGCACCCGGCCGTAGGCGAGCGAATCCTCCGCGTCCAACCACAGGTCCACCGCCCAGGGCAGGACACCGTACGTCGGGCGGCCGGTGAGCTGACGCAGCATTGCCAGCCCCGGTTCGAGCAGACCACGGTCCCCACGGAACTTGTTCACCACGAAACCGGCGATCAGCGCCTGGTCGGCGGGGTCGAGCAGGGCCAGGGTGCCGAACATGGCGGCGAACACGCCGCCCCGGTCGATATCGCCGACCACGATCGTCGGCAGCCCGGCCTGCCGGGCCAGGCCCATGTTCACGTAGTCGCCGTCGCGCAGGTTGATCTCCGCCGGGCTGCCGGCCCCCTCACAGATCACCACGTCGTACGCCGTCCGCAGCTCCGTCAGCGCGGTGTAGGCGGTCTCGGCCAGCCGTGGACGCAGCGATGCGAACGTGTCGGCGGTCAACGTGTCGACCGCCTCCCCCAGCAGCACCACCTGGCTGGACAGGTCGCTGCCCGGCTTGAGCAGCACCGGGTTGAACCGCAGATCCGGGGCCAGTCCGCAGGCTGCCGCCTGCATCGCCTGCGCTCGCCCGATCTCGCCGCCCCGACCGTCCGGCCCGACCACGACGGCCGAGTTGTTGGACATGTTCTGCGCCTTGAACGGCGCCACCTGCACACCCTGGCGGTGCAGCCATCGGCAGATGCCGGCGGTCAGCACGCTCTTGCCGGCATCCGAGGTGGTGCCGGCGACCAACAGGCCGCCGGTCATCGCCCGCGCCCGGCCCACGATCGGACAGCCCGACGGGCAACGGCTGCGGTCAGGCGGCCGACGGTCAGCGGGTAGGCCGCCGCCAGCCCGAGTGCCGCCAGCCCGACCGCTCCGGAGATCCGGGCAGCCCGGGGCAGGTGACGTGCCTCGGGACGGGGCCCGTCACCGAGGAACGGGCGCGCCTCCGAGCGGCCGAAGTAGACGTTGCGCCCACCGAGCCGTACGCCCAACGCCCCCGCCATCGCCGCCTCGCACTGCCCGGCGTTCGGGCTCGGGTGGTCGGCGCGGTCCCGCCGCCACACCCGCCAGGCCTGCTCCCGGTCACCACGCCCGAGCGGCGCAAGGGCGACGGTCAGCACGCCGGTCAGCCGCGCAGGCACCAGGTTGAGCAAATCGTCCAGGCGGGCGGCCGGGGTGCCGAACTGGGCGTAGCGGGCGTTCCGGTGCCCGACCATCGCGTCGAGGGTGTTCGCCGCGCGGTAGCCGAGCAGGCCGGGCAGCCCGGCGACCGCGCCCCAGACCAGCGGGGCGACCACCGCGTCGGAGGTGTTCTCGGCCACCGACTCCACAGTGGCCCGCGCCAGTTCCGGCTCGTCGAGCGTCGACGGATCTCGACCGCAGAGGTTCCCGAGCCGTTGCCGGGCCGCCGGCAGGTCAGCGGTGCGCAGCGCCCGCCCCATCGCCTTCGCCTCATGGCGCAGGCTGCGCCCGCCCAGCACCGCCCAGGTGCCGGCGGCGACCAGCGTTGCGCGGGCGACCGGCCGGTGCCGGGTGGCGTAGGCAGCGGCGGCCCCCACCAGCACCGGCACACCGACGGAGAGCCCGGTGAAGACGCCACCGGCGAGCCGGTCGGGCCGGTACAGACGTCGTTCCAGAAGGGCAGCGGCCCGACCGTAAGCAGCCACCGGATGCCCCCGACGCGGATCACCGAGCAGCGCATCGAGTGCGTACCCGGCGACAAGTCCCCCAGCGTTCGCCACCGCACCCGCATGCCGCACCACACCACCTCCGGCCGGCAGCCTAACTGAGCCCGGCACGTCGACCGGCTCACCCACCGGACCTGCACCGCCGGTTCACCGACCGGGTTCCGGCCCGCAGTTCTTCAAGAAGACGCCTGCCCCGGCCCGTGGCCTTCCCCCGATCACGGGCCGGGGCGGGTCCAGGTGCACGCCGAGACGCCCCCGTACGCTCGCCGCGCACCGCGCGGACCGTCGTGGTCAGGCCGGCTGCGGCACCCGTCCGCGGCCCCGCCGGCCACGCCCGGTCACCGCGACGTCGGCCCCCGACTCCCCCGGCTCCGCCTCGGACTTTGTGGCCTCGGGGTGCGCCGGGGCCAGCTCGTCGGTAGCCGCCTGTTCGCCGGCGGTGAGTTCGTCGAACGGATCGGACGGGAGCAGCTCGTCGTCCTCGGGGACACCGCCCTGCCGGTAGTCGCCGGCGTCCGGCAGCCCGGCACGCGGCCCGACGAAGCCGGGCACCTCGAAGTCCTCGTCGACCGGGCGGTGGTCGAGGTGGGCGGGCGCCTCGTCGTCCGGTACGGGCTCGGTCAGCTCGCCGTGCACCCGCTGCTCGGCCTCGGCGTCGGAGACGGCGCTGGTGCTCAGGCTCGGCCGGTTACGCATGAAGCGACCACGCCCCCGGGACAGGTCGTGGCCGACGGCGACGGCCTCCAACTCGTACAGCGTGCGGTGGTTGCCGGCCTCGTCGGTCCAGTCGCGGGTGTAGAGCCGTCCGCAGACGACCACCGGATCGCCGACCATCACGGAGGAGGCCACCCCCTCGGCGAGCTTGCGCCAACAGTTCACCCGCACCCGCAGGCTGTTGCCGTCGACCCACCGCCCGCTGTCCCGGTCCAGGCGGCGGGCGGTCGAGGCGACCTTGAAGTTGGCGACCAGGGTGTTGCTCTGGGTCGTACGGCGCCATTCCGGCGCGGTCAGCACATTACCGACAATCGTGACATAGGTGTCGAACATCGCCCCTCCAGCGGGGTCCGGTGGCTCACCTGCGCGAGCCGACTCGCCACCGAGCCTGCGCCGGCACCCGCCCTTGGGGCAGCCCCGCGCCGGCGATCTGTGGACAGAGCGAGCGCCTGTGGACAAGCACCTGATCAAGGTCCCGGTGTGATAGGCCAGCCGGCCCTGTCACCCGCCCACCCCGCCGACCGATGATCGAGACGTACCAACGTTCCGGATGACTCCCGGCGGGGTAGGGATCTTCCCGACCGCGACGTCGACGAAAGGTCAGCGATCATGAGGATGACCGTCAGCCGTTCCACCCCCGTCCCTGGCGAGGTGCGGCGATGAGCGCGAACCCGGCCACCGTGGCGAAGTGCCTCCGGCTCAACGCGGGTTTCTCCCAGGCAGATCGGGACTGGATCGTCGCGCAGTTCGCCACCCTCGACGCCCGCCTGGCCACCTTCCACGCCGACGCCACCGACCTCGAACTTTCGATCAAGGACCGGGAGGCTCGGGGCCAGCGGGTCACCCTGGAGTGCCGGATCGCGGGCTGGGAGAAGATCGTCACCACCTCGTCGGAGGAGGATCTGCGCGCCGCCCTCAACGACGTCCGCGACGACCTGCGCCGCAAGCTCAACGACGCGAAGACCCGGCAGGAGCCACGCAACAACAAGCACCTGCGGGTCACCACTCCGCCCGGTCAGGCCACGCCGGCCGAGGCCGAGGAGTTGGCCGGCGCCGGGACGACGACCGACGAGAAGTGAGCGCGGTCACGCCGTACTGAATCGGGGCCGCAGGACCGACGGCGACCACGCCGAGGTGAGCGCAGAGCCCCGCCCGTACGGGCGGGCGGGGCTACCACCCGGTAGGCGGTCGGCGTACCGTCGGCAACGTGGAACCGGACCTGCTGGGATCGCCGTACGAGCGGCACACCATCGACCTGGGCAGCGACGACGAGGGCCCGGTGGTCGCCACCCTGGTCCGCCGCCGAGCCGAGGGCCCGAGCCGTCGGGCCGTGCTGTACGTGCACGGCTTCGTCGACTACTTCTTCCAGACCCACGTGGCGGACTTCTTCGCCGCCCGAGGCTGGGACTTCTACGCCCTCGACCTGCGCAAGTACGGCCGCAGCCTGTTACCGCACCAGACCCCCAACTTCTGCTGCGACCTCGGCGACTACTTTCCGGAGCTGGACGCCGCCGCCGAGATCATCCGCGCCGAGGACGGCCACGACACCCTGCTGACCATGGGCCACTCCACCGGCGGCCTGATCGTCTCGCTCTGGGCACACGCCCGCCGCGACGCCGGCCTGGTTGACGGCATCGTCCTCAACAGCCCCTTCTTCGACCTCAACGCCCCCTGGTTGGTGCGTCGACCCCTCGCGGCCGCCGTCGCGCGCCTGGGCCGCCGGTCGCCGCAGCGCATCCTTCCGTTCGGCCTGGGCACCGTGTACGGCGAGAGCATCCACGCCGACCATCGCGGCGAATGGACGTACGACCTGGCGTGGAAGCCGCTCGCCGGGTTCCCCGTACGGGCCGGCTGGCTCGACGCCATCCGCACCGGCCAGCGCCGTCTGCGGGCCGGACTCGACATCCAGGTGCCGGTGCTGCTCGCCTGCTCGACCCGCTCGTTCCGCAGCACCAAGTGGCACGAGTCGGCCACCCTCGCCGACGCCGTACTCGACGTCGAACACATGGTCCGCTGGGCGCCCCGCCTCGGCCCGCACGTCACCCTGGCCCGCTTCGACGGCGGCCTGCACGACCTGACGCTCTCCGGCCCCACCGTACGCGAAAAGGTCTTCGCCGAGGTCGGACGCTGGGCCGACGCCTTCCTCGACGCCGGACCGACGCCCACCCACCCATCCGTGCCCGACCCCCGCCGGGCGGCCTCCGGCGACGACCCGGTGGACGAGCCCGAGCAGGCCGACGCAACCGCCTGAACACGGTCGACAGCCATGAGTAACCGTGTGCGCGACACCCCGACGCGTGCGACGCTGACCCGGCCACCCATTCCGCCGCGCGAGGCCGGGACGGCGGTACCCTTCTCGCGCGATATCACGGCGCGCCCGTAGCTCAGCGGATAGAGCAGGGGACTTCTAATCCCAAGGCCGCAGGTTCGAATCCTGCCGGGCGCACAGGTACTTCCTCAATCTGACCGGCTCGCGTGGGGCTATTCGTGGTGCGAGCGCGCTACGGTGGCCCCGTGGCAGCCTCGAACGGACGCACCAAGCGCCAGCGCGGCGAGATCGAAACCCTGCCCAGCGGGTCACTGCGGGTGAAGGTCTACGCCGGCATCGACCCGATCAGCGGGAAGCGGCACTACCTGACCGAGGTCATCCCCGCCGGCCGCACCGCAGCCAAGGAAGCCGAGAAGGCGCGTACCCGGTTGCTGGCCCAGGTGGACGAGCGACGGAACCCGCGGACCCGCGCGACGCTCGACCAACTCCTAGACCGGTGGCTTGAAGTGGCCGACATCGAGGCCACCACCCGCATGGGCTACGTCAACAAGCTCAACAAGCACGTACGGCCGGTGCTCGGCAAGCTGCCGGTTGGCCGACTTGACGCTGAGACGTTGGAGTCGTTCTACGCGAACCTGCGTCGCTGCCGCGACTGGTGCGGCGGTAAGACGTACGTGAAGCACCGCGTAGAAGGTGAGCACACCTGCACGGCGAAGTGCCGCCCGCACGTCTGCAAGCCGCTCAGCGCGTCGTCTGTGCGCCAGATTCACTGGATTCTCAGTGGAGCTTTCAGCCGAGCGGTCCGGTGGCGCTGGATCGCCGTCAACCCTGCCGGGCAGGCCGAGCCACCCGCACCACCCCACCCCGACCCGCAGCCACCGAACCCTGCCGACGCGGCCCGCATCATCAACGAGGCGTGGCGCGACCCGGACTGGGGCGCGCTGGTCTGGCTCGCCATGACCACCGGCGCCCGACGTGGCGAACTGTGCGCGCTGCGCTGGCACCATCTCGACCTGGCCGCCGGTGTGCTGACGCTGCGGCGCAGCGCCTACCTCGACGAGAACGGCGAGTTGCAAGAGAAGGACACGAAGACGCACCAGCAGCGGCGGGTGGCACTCGACCCGGAGACGATCGATGTGCTGCGCGAATTACACGGCCGGTACCGCGACCGCCTGGCCCAGCTCGACGCCGAGGCCGATTCCGCCGACTACGTCTTCTCCCCCGAGGCGGACAACAGCCGTGGCTATCGGCCCGACACCATCACCCAGCGGTACGGCCGGCTCGCCACCCGGCTCGACCTCAACAGTCACATCCACGCCCTGCGCCACTACTCGGCAACCGAGCTGATCAACGCAGGTGTTGATGTGCGGACGGTCGCCGGCCGGCTCGGCCATGGTGGAGGCGGGACGACCACCCTGAGGGTCTACGCAGCTTGGCTGTCGGAGTCGGACCAGAGAGCCGCCGGGACGCTGGCCGCCCGGATGCCACCGCGCCCAGTCGAACCGACGCAGCGCATAGTGGCCAGCAGTCCGTACCAGATAATCGCCGCAAAGCTACGCGAACAGATCACGGCCGGTCTACTGCGGCCTGGCGACCTACTCCCCACGGTCGCTGAGCTGGCTGCGGCGCATGGCGTCTCGGTCGGTACCGCTCACCGCGCCCTGGCTTTACTGAGCGCAGAAGGCTTGGTGAATGTTGTCCAAGGCAGGCGGGCGACCGTCGCAAGTGCTAGTGCGTAGTGCTGACGACAGCTCTGGGCGGCCCAAGTGGCATGGCGGCAGCACGGCTCACCCTCGACGGCTCGACGATCCTGGCCATGTCTGCGCAAGCGATGAGGGCCAGATGCGACTACGCTGTCGTCCAAACAGGATTCACGAAGGGCAGCTACTCAGTGAAGCATCAAACAGGCTTCCGCCGATCGCCGAACACTCAGGCGGCAAGTTGGTTTCTTGATCTGAACTCCGCCCGCCGCCTTGATCTGGACCCTCCATATCAGCGGCGCAGCGTGTGGAACGTCGAATACAAACAGTTTTTCATTGACTCGCTGATCCGAAACTACCCCGCACCAACGATCTTTTTGCAGGTGGACGTCTCGGCAGATGCACCCACCCTCTACCGAGTTATCGATGGCAAGCAGCGCCTCACTGCTTTGTTCGAATTCATTGACGACAAGTTTCAAGCACCCGAGACGCTATCCGATCTAGGCCTCGACGGCCTGTACTATTCCGAACTTCCGGACGACACGAAGATCGCTTTACTGGAGTACGTGTTCGCGGTCGAGAATATCTCCAAGGCATCCCCGACCGAACTCAATGAGGCTTTCGACAGACTGAACCGGAACGTGGCCAGGCTGAACAAGCAGGAGCTTCGTCACGCCCGCTACGGAGGGGAGTTCCTTCGCAAGGTCGAAGGGCTTGCAGAGCACCCATTCTGGGCCCAAATCGGAATTGCGACGCCGGCACGCATCCGCCGAATGCTCGATGTCGAATATGTGTCCGAGCTGTACATCGTGTCAATGAAGGGCAGTCAGGACGGCAAGGACTACCTCGACTATCACTACGCAGTGAACGACTCGGAGATTACGGACGAGAAGCGAGCAGATGAGAACTTCATTGCTACGCTGGACACTCTTCGAGAACTGGATCAGGATTTCCCCCTCAGACCATCCCGTTTCAGTAATCTTGCGGATTTTTACTCACTATGGGTTGCGGTCAGTGACATGATTCGCGCCGGCAACTCCGTTGCCGTGCGCATCGCCGCACAGGGGCTGTTCGAGTTCGCAGATGAGATCGATAGCCAGAGGACAGACCGCGCACGCTCATATTTGCTAGCCGCCGTTCAGGGATCAAATAAGAAGTCCAACCGAGATATACGGGCGGACATACTCCGAACGATCCTCAAAGGCAAGTAGAGAAATGATCCTTCCCGGCTCATTCAAGACGGCGTACGAGGCCATCATTCCGGACCTTGAGCAGGGCGTTGACTATGTACGCTCACGCCTGAGTGCCGAGTTGGCCGAGTTCAGACCAGTAGTAATCCAAGTTCGCCGAAAAGAAGCTGAGTCTCTCTATGCAAAGCTACAGAAGGGCGAAACGGCATCCGTCTTCGAGGTAGAGGATCTTATCGCCGCCCGCGGGGTCTTTCTACACACGACTGAAGCGCAAGATGCCATGGCAACGGCAGAGCGCGTATTCCCACCAATCGAAGCAAAGAACGTCGAAGCCGGCAAACCTACAGATTTCAGATATCAACAACCACACTTGATCTGCCGCCTACCGAGCGACTATCTAGCGCGACACCCTAATCTCACTCAGCTCAAACTTGAGATTCAATTTACTACATACGT
The DNA here is from genome assembly GCF_040682415.1 of Micromonospora sp. NPDC051196. Lineage (NCBI taxonomy): Bacteria > Bacillati > Actinomycetota > Actinomycetes > Micromonosporales > Micromonosporaceae > Micromonospora > Micromonospora sp. NPDC051196. The sequence continues at coordinate 12,703 of NZ_JBFBAY010000031.1, read as the reverse complement.
GCAGCACGCACTACAGGAGTCCACGCATGACGTTATCTACAAGGGACAGCGGTTCTCGTGGCGAGAGCATCGTCTAGACAGCCGACTGCGCGGCCTTCTTGAAATCGTAGATGACGTGCTCGCCAATGTAAGCTCCGTGGCAAATATCGGCGACGAGCCTACCTACGAGCTATTCGACGCTCGGAACAAAATTATTGAAGCCGCAAAAAAGAGTTTTAGCGGCTCTGCACTCCCGGACGACATGAGGCGCTTCGCCATCACCGCTGAGGGCATTCTCCAGGCATCAGAGATTAGCCCCGCTGAACTAGTCGAGTTAATGAAGCGGCATACCGACATTGCTCAGGCATTTTCCCTTACGCCCGTTGATAAGGTTCTTGGCATCGCCTTGCGCGAGCGTCGCGAGAAGCTGCTCGCCAGATCGAAGCGGCGGCTTTTCGTAGTTACTCCCGAGCTAGAGACTGTTGTACCAGAAGCAAAGTCGATTCCTGCGGATAGGCGTGTCCAGGTATAGATTTGCCCACGGCACCCTGGACGCCGGGACCCCCTCCCCGATCGAGCGTCGGTCCCTGCCCGGCATGATGGACCAATGCGTTTGCTAGTGCTCGGGGGGACCTGGTTCGTTGGCCACGCAATCGTCACGGCTGCGATCGGCGCCGGCTGGGAGGTGACTACGTTCAATCGGGGCACCTCCGACCCATTCTTAGAGGCCGTACGCCCCGTCCGGGGTGATCGGACCCGTCCGGAGGACGTCGCCGCCCTCGCCGCTGCCGGCCCTTGGGATGCCATGGTCGATACCTCGGGCTACGTGCCTAGGAACGTTCTCGACGTGGCTCGCGCGCTTGCTCCCGTCGTCGGTCGCTACGTCTTCATGTCCACGGTCAGCGTCTACCGAGACTGGCCGTTGAAGCCGCTCAGCGAGCGGTCCGAGGTGCTCTACTGCCCGCCGGACGCCGGCCCGGACTACGGCACCGACATCGAGGACGGACCGACGCAGTACGGCTACCAGAAGTCCGGCTGCGAGGCAGCAGCCGCCGCCGCGTTCGGAACGGATCGGACCACGATCCTGCGCCCCGGTGTCGTGCTAGGCCCGCGTGAGTACGTTGGCCGCCTGCCGTGGTGGCTGCGCCGCGTGGCTGCCGGTGGGCAAGTCCTGGCCCCCGGCTCCCCCGACCGCACGATTCAGCCGGTCGACGTGCGCGACCTGGCCGCGTTCGCACTTCACACCATCACCGAAGATTCCTCCGGCGCGTTCAACGTCTGCGCCCCGGTGGGCGGCGCCACCTTCAGCGGGCTCCTGGCGGACTGCGCTCACACCACCCAGGCGGACGCTTCCTTCGAGTGGGTGCCCGATGAGGTGCTGGCCAGTCAAGGCGTCCGGCAGTGGTCCGAACTGCCCCTCTGGCGCACGTTCGACGGCGTGTGGCGCGTCGACACAGCCAAGGCTCAGGCTGCTGGCCTCCGTTGTCGGCCGCTCTCCCTGACCGTCCGCGACACCTGGCGATGGATGGTGGAGAGCGGCGAAGTCAGCAACCACGACCGGGCCGCCGAGATCGGCATCAGCCCGGAGAGGGAAGCGCAGGTGTTGGCCGCCTGGCGGCAGTCAGGCGAGCGGGCGCGCTGAGGTTTCCGACAGCCAGACCGAGATGCGCTCGGCGAGCTGGCGCGCGTCCGCATCGCGATCCCACGGCGACTGGCTCAGCATGCGCTCAATCCGCGACAGCCGGCCGGTCAGCGAGACGTTGCGCTTCTGCGGCGGCAGGTCCAAGACGGTCCGCAGTGCTTCGGCTGCCCCGTCCTTGTCTCGCATGTGGAGGTGAGCAGCGGCTACGTCGATCTGCGTCCCGTTGATCTGCGAGTACGGCCGCCTGGGCGACGGCAACGCCTCGTACACCTGCAACGCCTCTCGGGCATACCTCGCGGCCTGCTCGCCGTTGCGGAGGTCGAGCCATGCCGCCGCCGCACATGCAGCCGCCCGCGCGTCACCGAATGCGAACTCCCCGCCGGTAACGGTGGCGAGTTCATCGGGTCGGTCCGCCGCTGCTTCTCTGTCTCGCTGGGCCGCCTCCAAGACAGCCGCGACTGAATCGGAATCGGCGAGCAGAGCGTGAGAGCGGGCAGCGACGTAGCGGAGCCTCAGTCTCGGCTCGCCCTCCGGTGCCGTCCGCATGGCGCGAGCGAAGTAGCTCAGCGCGGAGTCAGGTTCGTTGCGCCAGTTGGCGAGAGTCATTTGCAGGCCGTAGGTCCACGCCTTCAACGACGCGTGCCCGGCCAGGTCGGCGTACTGCGTTGATGCTCTGGCCAGGGCCGCCGACTCGTTCCAGTGCCCGAGGTCAAAGGCGGTGGAGGCCATCAGAGCAGCGCTCTGGCCGATAACCACGTAGAGGTCGGCCAGCTCAACGGGCCGACGGGTGCGCTCGACCAGGGCCCTTGCCTCGTCTCGCAACCGCCGGGCGCTGCTGAACACGTCAAAGGCTGCCATGCCTCCCGAACGGGCGAGCAACGTGATGTCTTCCTGCAAGGACTCAATAGAGTCATTCGGCAGGGCCAGGCTCATCAGAAGAGAGTCATTGGCAACCGATTCGGCAGCGGCACTCACAGCAGTTACAACACTGCCGCCATCACCAGCATTTCCCGCCGACCGCACTTCACTGAGCGCTGCGAAGAACCGGGAGCGAACCGAATCCGACAGACGATCCAAGGCGGCATGCAGCACGTCCTGATTGGCATTGCCAGGAACAGTGTCGGGTCGACTGTGCCAGTACGCGACAGTCCTTGTCGCGATCCCGAGCCACCCCGCGAACCGCTCGTTCGTCATCCCGGCGGCAGCTTGCAGCGAGCAGGCAAGATTTCCTGTCCACCGGTCTACCGTCGCCACCTTGGTCTCCCGAGCTTGCGGATTGCATCAGATTGCCGCGCATTGCACTGGGTTTGCATGGGCGCTCCGAGCTTTTTCGACTTCACTTGTCCTCAGCAAGCCGAACGGAACACCAACTACAGACTACTGAGGAGACTCCCGTGGCTGAACCCCTCGCCGCCAAGAACGATCGCCCCCGGTTCCGGTCCGTCGCGGACACCGCAGCAATCCTCGGCATGTCGGAGGTGACCCTCTACCGGGCGATTCACGCCGGCCAGTTCCCCGCGATCAAGGTCCGTGGACGCTTCGTGATCCCGGCGCGCGCCATCGACGACATGGAGGCGTCCGCGCTGACGTACGGCCTGGTGGACGCCAGCAACCGCACGTTGCGGCCCGCCGGGTGACCGCTACCGGGCTGCGCGTTTCGGCCCCGGCGGCGCAGGCGGGACGCTGTGCTCCCGAGCAAGTTTCCGAACGTAGGCACCGCTGAACGGCGACAGCCGCTCGACCTCAGCCGGGCCGACGCCATCACGGAGCGCCGCAACCACCGCCGCGACAACCGCTTCGCGCGCCGCTTCATGAGCAGCTTCGGTACGCCGGTACCGCCTCGTAGCTGCTGACAGCTCGTCTCGCGCATCACTCATCCGACCAACATACCGCTACCCCCTTGCGCAACAGACCTGCGTATCGCTACCTTGTTGCGCAACAGAGGCGCGCATCTAGGAGCGCCGAATCGGTCAGAAGGGACACGAAGTGACTGCGTCGAACTACTCCCCCGAGATCGGGCCGAGCGCCGCCGAGCTGGCCGAGATCGAGCACGAGTTGCCGCTGATCGAAGCCGAGGTGTTGTTGCTCGACGCGCAGATCGTCGTGCTGACCGGCGACGGCGGTCCGACCGAGTTGGACTGGCAGCGGTTGCGTCGGGCGCAGCGGCGGGTGCTGCGGGAGGCACGCGCCCTGCTCGCCGTGCGCTCGACCGCCGGCCGGGCCGCGTAGGTGGCGGCCACCGTGAGCCGTCGGTTCCCGATCCCCCGCCCCGCTGAGGACTCCCGCTTCACGTTCGGCTTGGTGCTGGACGTGGCTCAGGTTCTCGCCGCGCACGGCTATCCGTCGATGGCCGAGCCGTACGACGGATGCGGCCCGGACCTGCTGGCCCTGCAACAGGCCCTGTTCTCCCTCATCTACACCGCAAACCCACCCGAGGAGTACGAGTCATGACCGCCCCCACGCTGTCGGCCTTCCCCCGGCCGGTCGAAGACCTGATCCCCGCCGCCCGCGACCTCGCCGACCAGCTCGGCGAGATCCCGTCGCGCAACCGCATCAAGAAGGAACTGCGGGTGGGCGGTCCGAAGGCAGACGCGATCCTCGCCGCACTCACCCGCACCGACACCCCGCCGGCCACCGACCCCACGACGGACCCGGCCGACACCACCCCGGACCCGATCGCCGACCCGGCCCCGGTGGCAGACCCGCCGCCGGTCGCCGACGACATGCCGCCGCTGGTGTCGGAGCAGGCAGCACCCGTCGCAGACCTGGGCACCAAGGTCACCACCGACGCCATCCCGACCGCCCCCAAGAGCACCCGGCGGGCGGTGGCATGGCCGGTGATCCTGCTCGCCCTCCCGGCGTTCGTCGCCATCTGGTCTGGCTGGGTGGGCTTGGGCGGACTCACCGGGTTCGGGGTGGTGCATCCGTTGCCCGGCATTGCCGACGGGTTCTCCATCAACTCCGCGATCACCCTCCCGATCGGGGTCGAGACCTACGGCGCTTACGCCCTCTACATCTGGCTGTCCGGCCGGGTGCCCGAGCCGGCCCGCCGGTTCGCCAAGTGGTCCGCCCTCGGCTCCCTCGCCGTCGGCGCACTCGGCCAGGTCGCCTACCACCTGCTCGAAGCGGCCGGGGTCACGTCGGCCCCGTGGTGGATCACCACCGCCGTTGCCTGCCTCCCGGTCGCCGTCCTCGGCATGGGCGCAGCCCTGGCGCACCTGGTGCGTACGCACGACTGATTCCGCCCGGCGGCGCGGCCACCTGGCTACCAACCTGCGCCGCGCCGCCGGCCCTCGACCCCTCAGCCAATCGACCTCGGGAGAGATGACCCATGTTCGCAGATCCCACCGGCACCCGCGCCGCCACGTTCGCCGCCGTGTTCGTCGCCCTCTACGTCGCCCACCAGGTCGCCGACCACTGGGTGCAGACCCAGCACCAGGCCGACTGCAAGGGCCGCCCCGGCTGGGCGGGGCGCATCGCCTGCGCCACCCACGTCACTACCTACACCCTCACCGCCGGCCTGGCCCTGGTGTTTCTGATCGCCGGCACCGGCATACGCCTGGACCCGGCCGGTGTGGCGGTCGGGCTGACCATCTCGGCGGTCACCCACTACATCGCCGACCGCCGTACCCCGCTCCAGCGCATCGCCGCCGCTCTCGGCTCGGCCCGCTTCTACGCCCTGGGTGCTCCCCGGCCCGGCCGGGACGACAACCCCTCCCTTGGCACCGGTGCCTACGCCCTCGATCAGTCCTGGCACATCGCCTGGCTGTTCATCGCCGCCCTGTTCGCCGCCTGATCACCTCTCACTCGGAAGGAGACCTACTGATGGCAAGCATTTCGATCGGCAGTGCCGGACGCGTCACCAGCGGCGGCAGGCAGTTGTGGTGTCCGGCCTGCGGCAACGAGACCGACTGGCGCGACATCACCGCCACCAACCAGCGCACCCAGGCCACCTGCGGCGACTGCGGCAACCGCATCTCCGTCAAGAGCTGACGTGCCCGCCCGGCGGCGCGGCCACCTGGCTACCAACCCGCGCCGCGCCGCCGGCCCTCACCCACGGCCACAACCTCACACGGAGGAACACCCACCATGACGTCCCCCCACGATGACGACCGATTCGACTGGCGAGCCGCTGAACGCGACCTGACCGACGACGCCCCCGACACCAACGTGGTCGACCTCGACGCCGCCCGCACCGCCCGCACCACCAACCCCGACGACAACGACGGCGACGGCGGGCCGGTGCTGGTCGACTCCCCGGACACGCAGCGGTCCCCGCGGTTCACCCTCGATGCCGCCCGCGCCGGGCAGCGTCGGCCGATCCTGCCCGCGTGGCTGCGTTCCCGCGCCGAGCTGGTCGACGTGATGCGCTGGGCGGTGGGGCACCTGCTGCACACCACCGGCTACCACCTCACCCGGTCGCCGAAGTACGCCGGGAAACTCGCCCTACGCGCCCCGGCCGGCGCGGCCCGGTTGGTATCCGGGGGCACCCGGTGGTTGTTCGACTGGGAAGGCGAACCGCACCGGCAGGCAACTTCCCAGTCCCGCGACGGCGAGCTGTACCTCAAGCTGTCCCGGCAGCGCGACCGGCGCGTCCGCTGGCGCGGCATCGTCGCCACGTTCACCCTCGCGGTCACCCTGGCCGGTGGCGTCGCCGTCGCCCTGGCCCCGTTGTGGGCGCGGTGGGCGGTACTCGCCATGCTGGTCACCCTGTGCGGGTTGCTCGGTCAGCCGGCCGACAAGCCGTTGCTCGACACCGCCGTGGTCATCCCCCGCGTGGCCCGCCTCACCTCCGACGTGGTGGTCCGTGCCCTGGCCGTGCTCGGCATCGCCGGCATCACCCAGGCCATCGCCAAACAGGGACACCGGGCCATCGCGTTCACCGCGCCGATCACCCGCGACGGCCCCGGCTGGCGGGCCGACATCGACCTGCCGCCGGGGGTGACGGCGGGGGATGTGATCGAGCGGCGTGACCGGCTCGCCGCCGGCCTTACCCGCCCCCTGGGCTGTGTGTGGCCGGAAGGGCAGCCGGAGGTGCACCCGGGCCGGCTGCTGCTCTGGGTGGGAGATCAGGACATGGCCGCGACCCCGCCAAAGCCCTGGCCGCTGCTGAAGGCGTCGGGCGGGTTCGACCTGGGTCGGCCGGTGCCATTCGGGACCGACCCGCGTGGGCGGGTCATCTCGTTCGAGCTGCCGTACACGAACCTGCTGATCGGGTCGATTCCCGGCTACGGCAAGACCGCCGCTACCCAGGTACCCCTGCTCGCCGCCGCCCTGGACCCGTACGCGGAACTGTGGTGCTTCGACTTCAAGGGCACCGGCGGCTTGGACCCCCTCGAAAAGGTGTCCGCCCGGTACGCGTCCGGGCAGGACGACGACACCGCCGAAGAGGGCTTGTTGGCGTTGCGGGAGCTGCGCAAGGAATGCCAGCGCCGCGCCGCCGTCATCAAGGGCATCCCGAAGGCGGTCTGCCCGGACAACAAGGTCACCCCCGAACTCGCCCGCCGCCGCAAGCTCGGCCTGCACTGGCTCGTGGTCGCCCTGGACGAGGTGCAGGAGCTGTTCTCGCACCCGGAGTTCGGCAAGGAAGCCGGGGAGTTGGCCGAGAAGGTCATCAAGCTCGGCCGCGCCCTGGGCGTGATCCTCGTCGTGGCCACCCAACGCCCCGACGCCAAGAGCCTGCCGACCGGGGTGTCCGCGAACGCGGGTACGCGGTTCTGCCTGCGGGTCATGGGGCAGATCGAGAACGACATGATCCTGGGCACGTCGGCGTACAAGAACGGCATCCGGGCGACCATGTTCGCCAAGAAGGACAAGGGCGTCGGCTACCTCGTCGGCGCGGCCGACGACGCGCAGATCGTCCGCACCTTCTACGTCGACGGCCCCACCGCCGAGAAGATCACCGACCGGGCACGCGCCCTGCGGGAAGCCGCCGGGACGCTGACCGGGCACGCGATCGGGCAGACCCCGGCTACCCCGGCGGCACGCCGAGACACCCTGCTCGACGACATCCTCACCGTGCTCCCGGCGACCGAGCCCAAGGTATGGGCCGAGACGCTGACCGAACGCCTCGCCGACCTCAACCCCGACGCCTACGGAGACCTGACCCGCGACCAGTTGACCGCCGCACTCAAGCCCTACGGGATCACCACCGGGCAGGTGTGGGGCACCGACCCGACCACCGGCAAGGGCGCGAACCGGCGCGGCATCGAACGCCAGCACATCACCGATGCGGTTGCGGAGAGTCACAAGCGGCGAGGCGACAAAGCCGCCTAACCCGGGCAGCGATCGGGTGCTAGGTCTAGCGGCCCACCCCGCTAGACCTAGCACCCCCGCTAGCACCCCATCCCAAACCTGGCCAGCGCCCTAGCAACTAGCGGCGACGGCCCCACGCACCCGAAAACCAGCCTGTGGAGGCATTTCGTGGTCCCCATCCTGCTGCTCGCTAGCCTCGCCATCCTCATCTACGCAGCGTCATACCTGGCCGTGTGCGCCGTGTCCCCTTGGGGACGCTGCCGACGCTGCCACGGACGGCGCTCCCACCGCACGACCATCGGCACCCGACGCGACTGCCCCCGCTGCGACGGCACCGGCATCCGCGTACGCATCGGCCGCCGACTCATCGACCACATCCGCACCGAGTACCGGGCAGGCAACCGGTGACCGCCCGCCGTATCCAGCGCCGCCGCACCGCCGGATGGCGTATGCCTACCGGTGCCGTCTACGTCGGCCGCCCCTCCCGCTGGGGCAACCGGTTCGGCACCGACAACACCCGCGCCAGCAGGGCCGGCGCGGTCGCTCTGTTCCGGCGGTGGGTCGCCGAGCACCCCGAATACGCGGCGACTGTCCGCGCCGAGCTGGCTGGCAAGACCCTGGCCTGCTGGTGCCCCCTCGACCAGCCCTGCCACGCCGACGAACTACTCCGCATCGCCAACGAGGTGCCCTCGTGACCCGCCCCGGCCGCGACGGTCACACCGGATGGTGCGCCCGGGACCACCGCTGCAACCTCGCCGAACACCGATCGGCAGAGATCCTGGTCGACCTGCCCGGACACGCACGGGCCGTCCTCGTTCGTGTACGCGCCAGCGACGGCCGCGAGCACGCCGAGATCCGCGTACGCGTCGCCCTGGCCGACGTCGACCCGGCCGCCCGCCGCCAGCTCGGCACCCTGCTCGCCGACCTTCGCGACCTGGTGACCCACGCCGCCGCGATTCGCCGGCCGCGCCCTGGCCGCGCCGCCGCCTGACTTGCCTTCCCCGCCTCACGACAGGAGCACGTCATCGTGACCCGACCGCCCGCACACGACCACGCCGCCGAGCAGGCCGTGATCGGCGCTGCACTGCTCAACCCGACCGTCGTCGCCGACCTCGCCCCGACCCTCGCCCCGGCCGACTTCCACCGGCCCGCACACGGCCGGCTGTGGGAAACGCTCTGCGCGATGCACGCCACCGGGGAACCCGTCGACCCGATCGCCCTCGCCGCCCACCTCGCCGCAACCGGCGACCTGGCCAAGGTCGGCGGTGCCCCGTACCTGCACACCCTCATTGCCGCCGTGCCCACCACCGCGAACGCCGGGCACTACGCGCGGATCGTCGCCGACCACGCCCGCCGCCGCCAGGTCGCCGACCTCGGCACCTACTTCGCTGAGAAAGCCAACCAGGGCACCGACGTCGCCGACATCCTCGCCACCGGCCGCGCCATGCTCGACCACGCCACCACCGGCAACCAATGGGCGCCGCTGATCCCGCTCGGCGACCGCCGCCACCTCCCCGAATTCCCCGCCTACGTGCTGCCCGACTGGGTCGCCGACCACGTCTACGCCGTCGCCGAGTTCACCCAAACCCCCGTCGACCTCGCCGGCTGCATCGCCCTCGCCGCCCTCTCCACCGCCGCCGGAGGCCGCGCCGAAGTAGAGGTACGCGGTTCCTGGCGCGAACCCACAAACCTGTTCACCGTCGTCGTGCTGCCGCCGGGCTCCCGCAAGTCAGCCGTGTTCGCGGCAATGACCGGACCGCTACTCGCCGCGGAGAAGGCCCTTGTCGAGCGGACGAAGCCGGCGATCGTGGAGGCCGAACTTGCTGCGCGCGTCGCCGGCAAGACGGCGGAGAAAGCCGCTATCGCCGCCGCGAACGCCGATGCGTCCGGCCGGGACACCCTGCTTGCTGAGGCGACCGCCGCCGCGATGAACGCCGACGCCGTCACCGTCCCCGTTCTACCGCAACTGGTCGCCGATGATGTCACCAGCGAGGAAGCCGCATCCCTCCTCGCCGAACAGGGCGGACGCCTCGCCGTGCTCTCCCCCGAAGGCGGGATCTTCGCCACCATCGCCGGCCGCTACTCCGGCACCCCCAACCTGGAAGTGTTCCTCAAGGGCCACGCCGGGGACATGCTGCGCGTCAACCGCCGCTCCCGCGCCCCCGAACACGTCGAGCACCCTGCCCTCACCCTCGGCTTGGCCGTGCAACCCGACGTGCTGCGCGACATCGCCGACATGCCCGGATTCCGAGGCAAAGGACTCCTGGCCCGCATCCTGTTCAGCCTGCCGGAGAACACCGTCGGCCGCCGGAAGATCGGTGCCGACCCGGTGCCCGAACCCATCGCCACCGCCTACGCCGCCAACCTCGGCGCGCTGGTCGCCACCCTCGCCGAATGGACCGACCCCGCCGTACTCCCGCTCACCCCGGAAGCCAACGAACTGGTGCTGGACATCGAGCGGGCCGTTGAGCCGCGCCTCGCCCCCGGCGGCGCGTGGGGACACGTCGTGGACTGGGGCAGCAAGTACACCGGCGCAGTGGTCCGCCTCGCCGGGCTGATCCACCTCGCCGAACACCTGCGCGACGGCTGGGGCAAGCCCGTCACCGCCGAGACTGTCGAACGGGCCGCCCTGCTCGGCGAGTACTACGCCGCACACGCCCTGGCCGCCTTCGACGACATGGGAACCGACAAGACCACCCGCTACGCCCGACACGTCCTCGCCTGGATCGAACGCACCGCCTCGACCACGTTCACCAAGAAGGAGCTGTACCGGGCCGTCCGCAGCCAGATCCCCACCGCCGCCGACCTCGACCCCGTCCTGTCACTACTGGAAATCCACGGCTACCTGCGCCAACTCGACCCACCAGCCCGCACCGGCGCCGGACGGCCACCCTCGCCCACGTTCCTCGTCCACCCCGACGTCCACCACACCACCGGCACCATCCACGCCCTACCCGCAACGACAGGCCGCAGACCCGCATGACCCACCGGCCTAAATGGTGAGAATGGCAGAAACCCCGCCTGAGCGGGGTTTCTGCCATTCTCACCATTTAGACCAGCGCCCCGACCGTCGCCTGGCTGCGGACACCTACTCACCGGCGTGCCAGCGCTGGGCGGAGTGCTGCCGTCCGGGACCGTTGCTATCGTGGCAGCGACGACGTCATAGCAGCGCCCTGATCTGCCGTAACAGGGCAGGGCATTGCGGAGCTCGCACCCGCATCTCTGCGCGGTTGCCGCGATTCTGTCTAATGCCAACATGCCAACGCTTCGTGATCGAATCACCGCTGCCCGTGCGGGATGGGCAGTTGGCCGGTCCGTCCGCACCCCGGATGCCGTACCACCTTGGCGAGCGTCCAATCTGCGCCCTCGTCGCCCCGGCACGCACCCCAGCCAGCCACCACCGGCCCAGCAGTCCCGTGCCCAAACCGTGTTCCAAGCCGTTACCGCTCTGACTGCGGTTGCCGCAGTGCTGTTCACCGCCCAATCTCTGGAGTACACCGCCGACATCACCCATGCGACCCGCGATCAAATCACCCTCGCTGCTCAAGGTCAGATCGCCGATCGGTTCAACCGGGCCGTCGACCAACTCGGACAGGCGGGCCCGGACAAGCTCAGCATTCGTCTCGGTGGTATCTACTCCCTCGAACGCATCATGAAGGACTCTCCCGCTGACGAACCCACCGTCATCGAGGTCCTATGCGCATTTGTCCGCACCAACGCTCCCAGGCCTGCCGTACCCGTTAAACCGTCGAAACTTCCACTGGCCTCTGAGGATGTACGCGCCGCCCTCACCGTGCTAGCCCGACGCCCCAACCCCGACCATCACCCGAACTCCGGCATCGATCTCAGTGGCAGCCAACTTTCGATACCCCGATTCTCTTTACGCGGTGCAGATCTGCGCGACGTGGACCTACGCGGGGCGAACCTACGCGACGCAGAACTTTCCGGTGCGAACCTATACGGCGCGGACCTGAGCGGCGCGGATCTGAGCCGTACAGACCTAGTCATGGTCGGTGATAATCTCCGCTTTGCGAATTTGGCCTACGCGCGCCTGCGCGATGCGAACCTACGCGGCGCGGGCCTGCCCGATACGATCCTGCGCCACGCAGACCTAAGTGGCGCGAACCTAATTCGCGCCAACCTGAATGGCGCGAACTTATACGGCGCGTACCTGAGCCACGCGGACCTACGTGGTGCGTACCTACGTGGCGCAAACTTGTCCGGCGCGGACCTACGCGGCGCGGACCTACGCGGCGCGGACCTACGCGGCGCGCATAACCTTGACAACAGCACGCTGAGATGCGTCCAGGTCAACGACCTGACTCAACTACCGCCTGGCCTAAATCGCCCACTAGACAATCATCCGATGGAGCGTTCCGACTGCTGACAGCACCAAATTGATATTGGAACACCACGAAGCGCCCCCACTCGGCTTCGGCCGACTGAGCGCTTCGGGTGGTCAGCCGCACTGAACTGCTGATCCTCTCTGACACCACCCCTCTTCCCCTTGGAAGAACGGGGCAGGTTGCGCATCCACCACTCGTGCACGGTGACCCCGACGGCCGCCTGGTCGAGGGACTGCCGCGAAGCCCGCCCGGATTGCAGGCACTGCCAGGACGAACGCAAGCCGGTCGCGGAAGTTGGTGGGTCCGATCGACATGTAGTCGACGATGAGGGCCAGGAGCAACACGATGATGGCCCGGTCGCAGACCTGGTGTGAGCCTTCGTCAGACCTGACTCTTATCACGGGGTCGGGATTCGGCTGGGTGTAGGGCGTTGACCTGGGGTTTTGGTGTGGTGGGTGCGCACTAAACCGTGGCGTCTAGG
>NZ_JBFBAY010000030.1:20941-25205 GCF_040682415.1 Micromonospora sp. NPDC051196 | reverse complement strand
CGTTGCGTTGTTCCTCAGTGGCTTGGCACGTGCCCTCTGCGGCCAGACTTCCCGACTGCTGGTGGGTGTGGGGGGGCCGAACCGCGCCCCACCACCAGCTCTTATCTCCGATTCGTTTCAGCACGGAGCCTCGTCGGTTCAGCATTGGCGGACACCGGCCTTATTGACCGATTTACGGAAGTGCACCCGGATGAAGCCTGGCTGAGTAGTTTTGCCCGGGGTGGAGTTCAGCACTGGCGAGTTGGAGATTCTCCCGTTCGACTCGGAGACTTTCGACCTCGTCGTCTGCGGCTTGGCGCTGGATCATTGTCCCTCGCTGACGGAGCCACTGACCGAGCTGGCCCGGGTCACTCAGCCGGGTGGCCGCGTCATCGTGTCGGGCATCAACCCGCTCATGTCCATCCTCGGCGGTGCGGCACACGTCAAGCTGGACCAGGGCGAACGCGGGTTCGCGCGCAACCACGCCCATCTGCCCAGTGACTTCCTGACCGCGTTCCACGCGGCCGGCCTCGAGGTGCAGCGGTTGCACGATCCGCGCTACGAGGCAGACCACGTGACACTCAAGCGGACCGCGATGTCGTTGATACCCGAGGCGACCTTGGCTGCCTATGTCGGCTTGCCGGCGGTCGTGGTCTGGGATCTCCGCCGCCGGTGAATGGTCACGACCACAGCTCGAACGGTTCGTCAATTTCGTGACCGGCCAGGAACCTGGTCAACAATTGCGGGAGGCTCCGCGGATAGAACTGTTCGGAACTGGCCACCACGTCGGCGATCGGCCACCAGCGATAGTCGAAGTAGTCCTCGCGCTCGTAGTCGAAGCGCCCAGCTCCGTCGACTGCCTCGCCTTTGTGATCGAGGCGTACGGCGACGACGACCTCGTGCTGGAGGTGCCGGCGATCCCGATGCCGGAAGGACGCGGTCCGCCGCCAGGTTGGTGCCCCGACCTGCTCGGGCGAAATCGAGATGCCCGTTTCTTCGCGGAGTTCCCGGAGGGCGGTCTCCAGGTATGTCTCGCCCTCGTCGATTCCGCCACCGGGTAGCTCCCACCACTGGCCCAGTTCCGGCGCGGTGATCTCGTGAGTGTGAAAAAGCAAGATGCGGTCAGCTGCGTCGTGGAGCACGATGCGGACCACGTCTCGCTCAAAAATCGGCAGGTCCTGAGGGATCTCGGTCATAAAGAACCTCTCCACGACTTCCCACAAGTGCTACGCACCGTCACGACACTTGAATCTACAGATGGTCCACACGACCCTCATGAAAAATCCTCCCGATCTGCGGTTACAGGTCACACCTTTTCGAGCATGACCCGACGGTTCAGATCAGCGTCACCGACATACCAGTAGAGGATCACGCTTCCGTCGACCGTCTGCGACAGCAGCCGCGAGGATCGCAACTCGCCACCGTCACACCCCCCGGTCGATCGCCCGGACGAGCTGCGCCCGGCCATCGCGCCGGGCGAGGATCGCAGCGGTGCGGGTCAACCGGTGAAGGAGCGGTCGAGGTGGTAGTGGTGCCACCAGTCCGGGCGGTAGGTGTGGACAACGCCGTCGGTTCGGGTCAAGAGAAGGTAGTTGCCGTCCTGCACCAGCACCGCGTCCTCATCGCGGCCTGCGAGGACCCTCGTGACCGCCGCCATCATGTTGGGGATTCCCTTCTCGACGATGTCGTCGGCCCGCATGGAGAACGTCACGGAAACGTACGACGTGGGTGCCCATTCCCAGCGGGTCTCGCCGTCCGCTTCGGCCTCCCAATAGCCGTCCGTTCCGGCGCGGACGGTGATGGCGTAGCCGCGTTGCTCGTACAGACGGGCGGAGAAAAGGGCCGGGTTCGACGCTGGACGTGGGACTTCGCGGGGGTCGGCAGCGGTGAGGGCAGCTACCTCTGCAACGGGCGGGTCGCCGGCCAGGACCAGGCGGAACTCCACGGCCATCAGGACGCCCTCTCAGTCTCACGGACGATCTGACGGATCGTACCGTCGCGGGTGACCACCGCCAGTTCCTTCAACCCGCCGATCGGCCACTTGTCGAACTGCCGCCGCAAAGCCGCCACGTCACCCTCCCAATCCTTCAAGTTGAGCACCACCCGCTGCGTCTGCTCATCGTCGACCTTCTCCCGGACCTGACTCCACACGTTGCGTACCGACGTCCGGGCCTGCGGCGAGTAGCAGTCGAAGACGTGCCCCTCGATGAGATAGTCGGGGTCCTTGTCCGGGTTACCACGGTCACCGGTACGGTCACGGGCGTCGCCGACCTGCTGCGCCGTGGGATTCTGATGCACCCGGTAACCCTTGCCGGCAACGGTGTCGGCACAGTCGTTCTCCAACTCCAGAGCACGACGGGTGCTGTCGTCCGTCCTGGCCCCGACTCGGGTCCGCGGACCAGTCGGCGTGCCATTCTCGATCCCGGTGGCTTTCCTACCCCACGCCGGAAGATCGTCCTGTTGCTGCTCGGACACCACACGCGGCGCGTCGCCGCGGATCATCGGCGCAGGGCTGGCCGGTGGGTGAGGACCAGCCCCGATCAGTTTCCCGACGACCCCAATCCCCGCGCCTGCCCGACCGCCGCTTCAGCAGCCTGCTGCACTGCGCCGCAACGCTGCACTACAAGCACCAAGACCTGCTTGACGCTGTCAAGAGACTGCAAAAGCGGACCCGGTTGTCCACCCCGCAGCACCGTACCGACGAGTTGCCGGGCCTGATCGACATGGCCGATCGTCGCGGCGGTCGCCTCGCGGGCACCCGCGATGGCCTGTTGCACCTGCGCCAGCGCGGCGATGGTCTCCTGCGGAGTGGCAGCCTCCCGAGGCACACTCGCGGCAGCGCGAGTCGCCTCACCCACCGTCCCCGCAGCCCCACTCAACCCCGCCTGGATAGCGGAAATCGCGGCGCGAACCCCCGCCATCCCCGCCGCGACCGCCGCAAACCCGGCCCCGACAGCTCGGGCAGCGACCTGCTGGACCTGATGATCAGCCGCTGCGGTGAGGCTCCGCGCCCGATCCAGACCCGCAATCACAGCCCGCAACTCGCCGTCGATCTCCTCAATGCTCGACACGTCAATCACCCCGCGACCGAGAACAGACTCCGGACCCAGCAACCTACCCGGCCGCAAAGACTTCGAGCAGGTCCCGATCACCTGCCCACCCTGTGTCTGTGGGTTGGTCGAACACGCCGGCAAGGTCGTCCCACTCGCGCCAGGTTCGAGAACTGACCGGGCCGAGCAGGGCTGCCGGCCGCCCGGCGACGGTGATCGTCACGCGTTTCGGTTCGGACGACCGCTGCGCCCGGCCACCGAGCCGGGCGAGGATCGCAACGCCGCCATCAGCATCGCGGCCTGTGCTGGTGGTGGCCGCTGGGTCAGCGGCCACCACCAGTGCTCCCCTGTATGCCCCCGTCCTGAGGAAGATGCCCTTCCTGGGATCGCCAGTGGCGAGAGTTCGTTGGCAGGTCGACATCGGATGATCGCTGTTCCACACTTGGTGCGTGGCAGCTATTGGGCCTAAGCGACCCGATCGACCCCGCGCGGGCTCGCCGGTGCCCGGCTGGGAATCCGACCGAGCCGGACGTCTCGTCTTCACCGGTGAGTCGGGCATCCCCGATCCGCCTCTCGCCACGGCATTACGAGCTGCCACCTTCTCATCGCTGATCGGCATCGGGGTCGGTGTGGTGATCGCCTTGACGGCCGTTGCCATCGGATGGGACGACACCGCCGGCGTGGCCGCCCTCGGCGCCTTCGGCATGTCACGAATCCGCCGGAAATACCGGCTGCGAGCAGCGCTCGCCCTAACGATCACCACCGCCGGATGCCTGGTGGCCGGCATCATTCTCGATCGCTGGCTGCCAGCACCATGGGACCTCTTCATCCCGCTCGCCCTCGCCCTGACCATCGGCACTCTGGCAGGAACCGCCGTCACCTACATACCACGTCACACCGACGAACGACCTAGATAAAAGAGTGCGGTCTATGTGCCGCCTTCTTGTTCTGGTCTTTCTGTTTGGTCGAGTAGAGCGGTCAGCGTCTGCAACGATTGTTCGTCGAGGATGGTGGTGACTGCGTCGGAAAATCTGTGGTCGCCGAGTTTCGCGCGGAGGTCACGGAGTCGGGCGATATCGAAGCCGGCTTGAGGGACGCCGATTCCGAGCCGTATCGCGAGGGCCTGGCAGTGGAAGGCCACCGCCTCGGCGAAGTCACCCGTTTCGGTACGCAGGGTTCCGAGCTGGCTGATTGAGCTGGCCATGCCGGCCCGGTTGCCCAGCTCCTCTTTGATG
>NZ_JBFBAY010000030.1:20596-20844 GCF_040682415.1 Micromonospora sp. NPDC051196 | reverse complement strand
ATGGTCAGGGATTGCTGGTAGCGGCGTTCGGCCTCGCCGTAGTCACCCCGGGCCTGGGCGATCATGCCGAGCTGGTGATAGCTGCTGGCCATGCCGGACCGGTTGCCCAGCTCCTCGTTGATGGTCAGGGATTGCTGGTAGCGGCGTTCGGCCTCGCCGTAGTCACCCCGGGCCTGGGCGATCATGCCGAGCTGGTGATAGCTGCTGGCCATGCCGGCCCGGTCGCCCAACTCCTCGTCGATGGTCAG
>NZ_JBFBAY010000030.1:0-20496 GCF_040682415.1 Micromonospora sp. NPDC051196 | reverse complement strand
GGATTGCTGGTAGCGGCGTTCGGCCTCGCCGTAGTCACCCCGGGCCTGAGCGAGGATGCCGAGCTGGTGAAAGCTGCTGGCCATGCCGGCCCGGTCGCCCAACTCCTCGTCGATGGTCAGGGATTGCTGGTAGCGGCGTTCGGCCTCGCCGTAGTCACCCCGGGCCTGAGCGAGGATGCCGAGCTGGTGAAAGCTGCTGGCCATGCCGGCCCGGTTGCCCAGCTCCTCTTTGATGGTCAGGGATTGCTGGTAGCGGCGTTCGGCCTCGCCGTAGTCACCCCGGGCCTGAGCGAGGTAGCCGAGCTGGTGATAGCTGCTGGCCATGCCGGCCCGGCTGCCCAGCTCCTCTTTGATGGTCAGGGATTGCTGGTAGCGGCGTTCGGCCTCGCCGTAGTCACCCCGGGCCTGAGCGATCATGCCGAGCTGACCGTAGCTGCTGGCCATGCCGGCCCGGCTGCCCAGCTCCTCGTCGATGGTCAGGGATTGCTGGTAGCGGCGTTCGGCCTCGCCGTAGTCACCCCGGGCCTGAGCGATCATGCCGAGCTGGTGATAGCTGCTGGCCATGCCGGACCGGTCGCCCAACTCCTCGAATATGGTGAGGGATTGCTGGTAGCGGCGTTCGGCCTCGCCGTAGTCACCCCGGGCCTGAGCGATCATGCCGAGCTGGTGGTACCAGGCCGGGCGGCGGGGTGAGTTGTCTGGGAGCCAGCGAAGGGTGTCGTGGATGAGGCTGGTCTCTTGGTCCCAGGCCCCCCACTGGTCGAGTTGGTCGCAGATGTGTTCGGTGATGGCTCCGGCAGTTTCCAGATCACTGGTGGCCAGCAGGTGGTGACGGGTTTCAGTGAGATCGTGGAGGTCGTCGAACGAGTCTTGCGGCCAGGTGTCGACGCGCCACCGCCAGTATGTTGCGGCGGCGTGGTGGGCGGCGGTGACCAGCCCGGGGTGGTGGTGAGGGCCGTGGTCGGTGTTCCAGTGGCGATGTAGTTCGGTGGCGGTCCAGCGGTGCATCACCACCCGGTCGTCATCGACGATGGCAATCAGACTGGTCGTGGCCAGTTGCCGGACCAGCTCGGTCAGGCCCAGTGGTGCGGTGAACGGGGGCTGAGGCGGTCGGCGTGCCTGCTCCACTAGCTGGGCGAGGCGTTCGCGGTCTGCCGGGGTGAGCGGACTGTCCTGCCCAAGTGCCTCCGTCAGGCTGTTCAGGTCGAGTGCGTATCGCAATAGGAGGTCACGGATCTGGGCGGCTGCCTCTGCCATGCCGCCGGGGTGTGCGGCATCCGGGTTCGCGATGCCGATCTGGAACAGCAGCCCGTTGACGTCGACGGGTTCGCGGTAGACGCTGATCCCGGCCAGCAGCCGGACCGCGCCCTCGATGCTGTCGAGGTGGGTCAGGTGTTCGGTGAGCAGGACGTCGTCAGCGGCCAGCGTGACCGTGTCGGCCAGAGCGGCGTCCAAGGTGCGCTGTTGGGCCAGCCACGCGGCCGTGTCAGCGGCACCGAGCCGTGTTTCGACGGCCTGGCGTAGGCGTCGGGTGATGTCGGTGAAGCGGCCCTGCCCGGCAGGGTCGCCGTCGTTGCCGGGCAGTAGCGCGTCGAGGTATTCCAAGGCTCTGGGGTGGCCACCGACTGTGTGCCAGATCCGCTGCTGCGCGTCGATGTCGGCGGCGTGCCGGTCCAGGCGGGGCAGCGACCACAGCAGCTTCCGGGTCTCGGCCAGACTCAACGGAGGCACCTGATAGGCGTGCAGCCGTTCGGCGGCCGGATCGGGTAGCCCGAACCGGTAACGGCTGGTGATCAGCAGCCGGCTACGGCCGGGGCTGGTCAACCAAGCGGCCAGCAATCCCGCCAGCCCGGGATCCCCGATCGACCAACCGGCGTCGATGTCGCTGTCACCGATCAGGTTGTCCTCGAAGTTGTCCAGCACCACCAGGATCCTCGTGTCGGCCAGGATCTGATCGCGCAGCAGAGCGAACCGGTCGGACCAGGGCAGGTCCACCCGGCCGGCCGCCTGCACCGCGACCATCGGCGGGCCGCTGAACTGCTCCCGCAGCACCAACTCCCGGCGGGCCGCGTCGGCGACTGCGGTCAGCAGCCCGTCGACGGTGACCGGCCCGGTCACGGTGACCAGACGCCAGTCCGGCGAGGTGTCCAGCAGCCGGCGTACCACTTCGGCGGCCAGGGTGGTCTTCCCGATCCCACCGATTCCGTGCAGCAGCACCGACATGCCTGTGCCGTCACTGAGCAGGCCGGGCAGGGTGCGCTGGGCGTGCCGGCGACCGACGAACTGCCCGACCGGCCGGGCGAGCAGGCCGCCCAGGTCCGGCACGACCTGGACGCGGGGTTCGGCTGGTGCGGTGCCGTCCACGACGGTCACCGACGGTGCGGCGGCCAGCACGCTGACCACACTCCACTCGTCCATGCCCGCGACCGCCTGGGTCAACGGGTCCGGGCCGGCGGCCAGGTCTCGTTGCACGCGCCGACGGGCCTGTGCCACCGCCGCGACCACATCCGGCCGCGCCGAAGCTGCCAGCTCGGCGTACACGGCGGCGAACAACCTTGTGGCGTACACGTCGGTGACCGAGGTCTGCGTCGCGATCACCGCGCCCGCGCCCCGCCGGGCCAGCCTGGCGGCGAACGACCCCGCACCGTCCTCGCCGTCGACATCGGTGTAGCAGGCCGCGAGTGAGATGACCCGCGGCATCCGGCCTTCCGGGATCGCCTCCGCGATCAGGGTTTCCGGATCCACCGGCCGTGCACGACCCTGCTCGTCCTCCAGGTGCAGGATGCCCGGCGCACCGTGCGCGGACAGATGCAGCACATGCGTGGTGTCCTCGCCCAGCACGGCACGGATCGCCGCCGTCGTGGCGAACGGCACGATCCGCACCACCGCCTGGCTGCGGTGCGCCCTATGCACCGCGTCCAGGACGCTGCTCAACTCCCGCTCGTAATCCAGCAGCGGACCACTGCCGGATTCCGGCGAGGCGATCGCCACCACAATCCGCAAAGGGCCCGGCGCCGCAGCCGACCGGGAACCCGCCGCCTCCACCCTCCGATACACCGACACCAACTCGTGCAGCACCAACGGGCGGCCGGTCACCGGCTCCGGCAACGCCTCCCACGGCAGCCACCACCAATCCGGCGCCTGCACCCCCACCCGTACCGGCACATACTCCCGCTGCGCCCGACGAATCACCCGGTCCAACGCCTGCGCCACCGTGACCGGCAGAAACGACTCCGCCAACAACTGCCCGGCACGCCGCAACGACAGCACACCGGCGGCCTGGTCTCCGGTCGCAAGGTCACGCACCACCACCCGCGAGCGAGCGCGTTCCCGACGTACGTCGTGCAACGCGTTGGCCAGACCGGACGACACACCACGATGCGCCGCCGTCACATCCTGCCCACACCCCGAGAGGCGTACGTGCGACTGCGACACCGTCAGCACCAGTTCCAGCAGCCCGTTCGCCGGCACCGTCTCCTCGACGACGACCGACGCCACCCCGTCCAACAGCACGGACAGGTCTTCCACCCGTGACACCCACACCGCACCAGCCAGCCAGCCGTCCTGCGAGTTGTAGCGGCCGGAGACCACACCCACCACCGCCCGGTCGGACACCCGCAGCACCGGCGCACCGCTCATACCGGGCATGACCGCGTCCGCCTGCAGACGTGACCACAACACGCCGTCTCGCAGCGCCGGGCCGCGCCAGTGGCCCCCCGCGGTCAGCAGTTCGTACTCGTGCCCGTCGTCCTCGATCGTCGGGTAGCCGGCCGTCGTCACCGCCTCGTTGTCCCGCACCCCGTCGGAGACGACCACCTGCGAAACAGACCCCGACAGCGGCTGCTCGGCACGCAGGACCGCCAGGTCGTGCACCTCGTCGACGCGTTGGACCGTCGCGTCCCATCCCGCACCGCCGCCGACTGGCCCGACCCGCACCACGCAGCCCACCGCCGCCGCACAGATGTCCACGAGCACATGGTGGGCCGTCACCAGCACACCCGGCTCGACCTGGAAACAGGTGCCGACAGGCAGCCCACCACCGTCAGCAGCGACCCAGCCGAGAAAGTCCCACCCGACCACCCGCACGGTCATGACGCGGCGTCCAGCGATTCCTCGGCGTCGGTGTCCGCGTCCTCCGGATCCGCTTCGCCCGGCCCTCGAAGCCCACGGTCACCACTCGCACCATAAATGATCTTCACCTTCAGCGACGCCTCGCCCGAGGCCCCCGCAACGATCACGTCGCCCTTGGCCGACACTTTCAGCCCGAACTCGACCTCCACCGACTCCGGACTACCGACCCGCCGCGTGACCCGGCCGACCATCCGCGCCGTCGACACCGCGATCTCCTCCACCGCCGACTGCGCCCGCTCGAACGCACCCGCCGCATAGTCCACGACCCGATCGACGCGTCCACCCCCCGATGTCTGCTGAGAACCAGCCGCAGGCACGACCTCGACCAGCACCTCGACCGCGCCCACCCGCACAGCAACCGTCTGCGCCACCCAGACTCCTTCGCCAACAGATGGCAGAACCACCCGACCAGCAAGCGGAAACACCAGATAAAGATCAAACAAAGGCCCGGCAGGGGTCAAAAATAGAGCACAAACGAACCGCCACCCACCGGCACCACAACACCAGATACCTAAACACTTCAAAAGAATGAAGAAATGTCAGGCATCCGACAAACTCTCGTCGGTGCACCATGGATCGACACCGCACTGATGATCGTCCGTCTCACCCGAGCCGGTGTGGCGCTGCAACGAAAGCATCGAGCGACCGGGCCCTTCCGGAGCCAGAATCCCATGATCGTCCAATCCGAGATCACGACCGCAGGCTCAGGCGTCCGTCCTTCGTGAGCGAAGGGCCGCTGAGCTGGGGCAAGTAGTGCCGGAAGAACACATCGGCCACCAGGGAGCGGCGGCTTCGTACCCCGGTCTTGTCGAAAACGGACTTGAGGTGGTCCTGGACCGTGTTCTCGGTCACCTTCAGCTGAGCCGATATTTCGGCTGTGGATCGTCCCAGCAGGACGAGTTGGGTTATCTCGCGCTCCCTGACGGTGAGTGCGTAGGCGTCAAGTATCAGTGCCACCAGCTCCCCGGGAGACGACCGCGCAATGGAGACTGTTGTGGTCTGACCGATACGCCAACCGTGCAGAGTTATCCAGGTGCCGGATCGAGTGCGCGCGCGAGACCGCGTGATCGTCCCCGGGTCCAGCGTCCTGGTGTGACTTATCAGGGCGGACATCGCATGCGGCATCCGCCCTGGCTCGTGCGACTCGGGCAACTGGTCGAACCAGAACTGTGCCGTCGGGCTCATCTCAGCGATGCTGTGGTCTTCGTTGATCATCACCACACCGGGCGCGTCCAGGATCGTACCGCTGTCCTTGCCGCCCAACAGGAGTGAGCGGCGCAGCGCTGCTGTGGCGGGTGCCGCAAGGCTCGCCGCCAGGCGCAGCTCATCCGGGGTGAAGGCGGGACTGCTGCGCTGCCGGCACATCACCAGCAGGCCCCAGGTGCGCCCGCCGTCACGTAAAAGCACCCGCAGCTCATCAGCCAGGCGCAGGGGACTGAGTATTTCGCGGTAGTACTTGCTGGACTCGTTCTTCCCCTGGGTGGAATTGCTGAGCAGGCTGACCGGGCTGGCCCGTCTCGAAAGTGCGCGCAGGTTGTCGATGTCGTCTTGTTCCGCGTGCTCGATTTCGAACAAACGCGGCATCACCTCGGCCGGGAACCCGTGTCGGTGCTCTCCCCCGGTGTCGAGCAAGGTTGCAGGATCGACCACCACTCCACACCAGACGTCAGCCGGCACCCCGTCGAGTAGCACCTTAGCGGTGCGGTTGATGACATCCAGGGTGTCGGTCGCCTCGGTCAGAGACTGCCGCAGCCCTCGGGTGAGCGGCTCATGATCACGGTCGACACGACGAGACATGACGAAATGCTATCGACCCCCCAGATTTCTGGGATTTACCCAAACGTACGACGTTCTTTAGAGTCGGCTTTCATCAGGGCCGGCTGGCGCTGGCCGCTATTCAGACCGATCGGATAATTCGCCCCTATTGCGACAATGGCCGCCTCGCGAACACACTGCAAGAAATCCGCTACCTGAAGGGGATAGGGAGAGCCACTCGTGGGGTTTTTCCAGAAGATGGGAGATTTCTTCAAGGCCGGCGGTGACGCTCTCAAGGAAATCGCCAGCGGCGTCGGAAAGGCCATCGGCGCCACGCCCGAGGCGCTGGTGAAGTCGCAGGAGATCCGGCACACGACGGTCCGCCAGCGCGAGAAGCAGCAACACGACGTCCACATCGAGCGTGAGCGGCGGGTGTCCCGGGCCGACGAGGCCGAGCAGCAGCTGAGGAGGGAGCAGACGCAGGCTGACATTCGGGCTCGGCAGGGCGAGGCGGCCCACCGGCACGACATGGAGGCGCGTACCCACCAGGCGAAGCTGGACAAGGAGAGCGACTCCCATCGCGCCGGGCTGATCCGCGAACTGAACGATCAGCAGCAGCAGCACGCCCTTGAGCGCGCCTTGGTGGCGGCGAGGCTCGCACGCGAGTTGGAAGAGCAACGCCACGAGCACGTGCTGGCCCGGACAGCGCATCGCGCAGCGGCCCAGATAGTCGTCCACGCGGCGATCGCACGTCAGGCGATCGACCAGGCCAACAGCCCGTTTGCCTCGACGGAGGACAAGGTGCGCCAGGACGTCGAGACGATCACCCATGGCGGGCGAGAGCCGGTCGTCCTGTTCGCTCCGCTGCATCGCCTGTGCCGGACGGCCAAAGTGGACGACGAGCGGTCAGGCCATCTGCTGCCGATGCACTACGCCTGGGAAGCCTCGCCTTGGCGGGACACCGCGCAGCGACTCACGGGGCTGTTTCGGCGACCGCTCTACAACCTCGACGCCGACGCCCTCGCCGTCCGGCAACTCCTGTGGGACCTGCCCGTCATCCTCGTTCACGGCGATGTCGAACGCGACATCATGCGGATCAACGTGCAGGCGTGGAACATGACGCCCTCCGCAACCGGGGTGACCGCTCCTGCGCTGCCGCCATCCGTACGTGTCGTGCTGTCCGTCGGCTACCCGGAGCCCACGTACGCGGTCAGCGAAAGATCCAAGCGCAAGCTGAACCAGCGGGACGAGGCCATCGGAGCCCAGGTATCAGTCCTCTGCGGGATGTTCGCGGAGTGGTTCCACGTCACCCACGAGGGCCGCCGCCCGGTCCTCCATACGCAACTGCCGAGCGGCGCGGAATCGCTACGGCCCACGATCGCGGCCGGGTCGGCGACCATGCTCGAACTGGCCGCCTACCACGGCAGGATCGAGCCGTTGGACGCCGCAGTCGAGAAGATGCTCGTCTACGCCTCCGGCGGGCTGCCCGACCAGGTACGTGATGAGTACCAGCGGGCGCTGACGGACCTACGGGATCTGGCGTCGTCCGATCCGCAGCGCTACGTCGACCTCGCGCATGACGTCATCGACGTCTTGGAGCAAGCGGGAGACGTCACGGGAGCCCGGCAGCTGCGCGCGGAGGCGGAGCCTGTGGCGCGTCGCGCGCTCCTACAGAGCACGCACTACTCGGAGGAATAGATGGACTGGCCACGTGTCGTCGCCGCAATCGACTTCGGCACCCACGGATCAGGCTACGCCTGGGCCGTGGTGGACAGCCGTAATGACTCCCGCTCGCAACGGGACATCAACGACTGCCAGGTCTGGCCCGACTCGCCCCGGCCCTACCCGAAGACGCTCACGGCACTGCTGTTGCGCGGCGACGAAGTCCAGGAGTGGGGACACACGGCCGAGGCCCGCTTCGGCACCCTCGTCGCTCAAGGGCAACAGGACCACCGATTCGTGCACGGACTCAAGATGTCGCTGCGCCCCCGAAACGATCCCGCTCGGGAGCGCGAGGCACAGTCGGACCTGCCGGGCATCGCAGACCGCCTCGGCGATCCTGTTCCCCTGATCTCGGAGTACCTACGGCGCCTGCATGCTGTCGCCGTCGCCGACATCACGAAGAACGGCATCTACCGCGAAACTGACATTCGCTGGTGTCTCACCGTGCCGGCGATGTGGAGCGAGAAGTCGATGGCCGACATGCGACTCGCCGCCGGCAAGGCCGGGCTTCCCACCGATTCCGACAAGCTGCTTCTCGTCCCGGAACCGGACGCCGCAGCTCTCTTCTGCAACATCGCCGGAATCGGCGGTCCCGAGGGGGAGGACGCGGAGCGGGGTCGGTTGCGGGTGGGCAGCCGCTTCGTCGTCGTCGACTGCGGCGGCGGAACAGTCGACCTGGTCACCTATCAGGTCGGCGACGACGATACGGTCGAACAGATCTGCAGGCCGACAGGCGGCCCGTTCGGCGCCGAGTACACCTCGCGGAGCTTCGTCCTGGACACGCTCGGCCGGTGTTTCGGAGGGGACCTCAAGCTCAACCGGCTACGTAAGGACCACCCCGCCCAGGTGGCCGCGCTGGTCAGCAGTTGGGAGCTGCTGCGCAACCGGAGAACGATCGACGACACCGACCCTATCCATCTTGACCTGCCGTCACGGCTGAGAGACGCCCTGGGTAGAACCGCCCGCAAGGCCCTGGCCAAGGCCCAGAAGGGCGACGACACCCGGATAGTCATTCCGGCGCTGGAGGTCCGACGGCACCTCGACGCCGTGGTGGACCGCATCATCGACTGCGTTCTGGCCCAGTTGACCGAGTCGCGGGCCAAGCCGGGGGCAGGGGCAGGCAGCGAGATCGTGTTCCTCGTCGGAGGGTTCGCCGCGTCCCCCTACCTACGGCAACGTCTGTCAGCTGCCTTGAAGGGAACGGCACGACTGGTCGTGCCGCAGCATCCCGAGCGGGCGGTCCTCTTCGGCGCCACCCACTTCTGCTACGCCCCCTACGCGCTGAGCGCGCGGGTTGCCCGGTTCACCTACGGCTGCAAGATCGCCCTGCCGTTCGAGCCCGGCGACGACCAGGCGCAGACGGAAGAGGACGAGGACGACAGCACCCGAAGGCTGACCACCAACAGGTTCAACAAGTTCGTCTCCATCAACGACCGCATACCGGCGGGCCACGAGGCGCCGGCCCAGGTATTCGTCCCGACCCAGAGCGCCCAGGACTTCATCGAGTTCGGCTTCTTCGCGAGCGAACACTCCGACCCCCGGTATGTCACAGAGCCGGGCGTACGGAAGATCGGCCGACTCCGCATAAAGCTGGAGGGATCCATGCACCTACCGCGGGTGCAACGAGAAGTAGACGTCCACATGCGTTTCGACGAAACAGAGATCAACGTCCGGGCGGTCAACCGGCACACCGGCCTGACCGAGGTCGCGACGCTGGCATTCGAGGACCAGTGATGACGGACGCATGGTTGAAGGAGCAGCAGCCCAACCCCTCGGAGGGTGCTTCCGGTGCCAGTGCGCCCAGGCAGGCCGATCCGTACGGACAAGAGGTTCTCGCCGCTGTCCTAGCGGAGTTGGGTGCGCTCAGTGTCCGGCTGACGGCACAGTCGGACACGCTACGCACGGTCAACAAACTGCTCGCCGAGCATGACCGGACCCTCGGCATGCTTCTCTCGGCGATCGCCAGGGTCGACGGCACCATGACCGGCCAGGTTCTGCCCGGCATCGAGCAGATCAGAACCTCGATCGCGGAGGGCTCGACGGCTGTCCTGACGTCGGTCGACCGCACCCTGACCCGACAGATGGCGTCGGTCGTCGACCCGATCGACGCACTCCGGGCGCAGGTCGCCGAACTACGCGGTGGCCTGGCCCGATACGAACTCGACCTACGCGACCGGCTCGCTGACATGGCGCGCAACCGCACCGACACCACCACCCAGCGCCACCGCGAGTACGGCGAGATCGGCCTCTCGTTCGATGCCCTGTACCTGCAACGGGTCCGACCGCTCGTGGCAAACGCGGAGCCGAAGCTGCGCAGAAACCGGGCGGAACGGTGGCGACCGGGAGCCGAGCTGGTCCGTCAGATCCTGGAGGCGCTCTTCGGTAGAGCTGAGGCCAATCTTGAGTGGATCCGCAAGGAGCTGCCCAGGCAGGGCATCCCGGCGGACGACTCAACCCTGTGGCGGCTACTCAAGGAAGCGTTGGTCCTGCGCGAACGTGCCTCGTCGGTCGGGCTCGCCCACGAGTGGTCGTTCGACGACAGGTGGGTGCCACACGAGCCGATGAACCGTGATGTATGGGCGGGCTGCACAGCCGAGGATCCGATCGCATTCGTCGTCAAACCCGCGTTCGTCGTGGAAGGCCGTGCGCTTACCAAGCCCATCGTGTTCACCTCAACGATCATCCATTGACAAAGGTCAATTCTGAGTCCCGAAGAGGCATTGCGAAGCGCGGATCACATGTCGATCGTTCGGCTGGTTGACAACCTGGAGATACTATGAGCAATGAAAGCCAGCAGGCGTTTGAGTGCGCCAATTCGGAACAGCTGAGAACGATCGCCGACGCCATTCGGCAAGAGTTGGACGATCGCTGGCCAACCATTGGCCTGATTGGAGTATCGGGGGTCGGTAAATCCTCGACGATCAACTCGTTGTTCAAGACCGACCTGCCGACCAGTAGCACTACGGCATGCACGAAGGAGTTTCGGGACACCGATTTGAAAGTTGAGTTCACTTCCCCGTCCGCAAAGCAGGGTTTTGAGCCACTGGCGGGCGGCCCAGCGGACGTACGGCTACGTGTCGTGGACGCACCCGGGCTTGGCGAAGACGTCCGACGGGACAAGCAGTACCTCGATCTCTATCGAGAACACTTGCCGCGCTGCGATGTGGTGCTGTGGGTCTCCTCAGCTCGCAATCGCGCGGTGTCGCTCGACCAGATGTACCTGGAGCAGCTTCCCGAAATTCACGACAGGCTAGTTTTCGGAGTGAATCAGATCGATCTGATCGAGCCTCTCGACTGGCGTAGCGGCTACGGGATTCCGTCACTCGAACAAGAGCGCCGGATGAAGGAAATCCTTGCCGACAGGAGTGAAAGGTTCGCGCACATAATCGGACGCGAACCGACCATGATCGGCTATTCCTCGAAACATGGCTACCATCTCGAAAG
Organism: Micromonospora sp. NPDC051196; assembly: GCF_040682415.1. Lineage (NCBI taxonomy): Bacteria > Bacillati > Actinomycetota > Actinomycetes > Micromonosporales > Micromonosporaceae > Micromonospora > Micromonospora sp. NPDC051196. The sequence goes on along the minus strand of NZ_JBFBAY010000030.1, from coordinate 9,444 downwards.
ATTGTTCGCCGCAATCATCGACTCGTGCCCACCAGAGCGCAAATGGATTTTCCTCGGGCTCAAGAACTTCAGCCACGAAGACTTCGTGCCGGAAGGGATGAAGCGGAACCTCCTATTCCGTTTGATTACCTGGGCACTGTCCCCTCGATCCAAGGATTCAGCGCCGGTTGGCGGTGGAACAAACGCGTTAGCGCCGAGTTTGAGCACGAACCCCGCTTCAGACGAAAGGGCAACCCATGGCAGCGCAGGACTTTCTGAGAATGATCCAAAAATGGATCGAGGAGAACAACATAGGCGAGACTCTTAAGAACGCCGGGAGCGACTTCTTTCTCGACATCGTAAGAACGAAGGTTCCGGAGGCCGCCCAATGGGTATCGGACAACACTGACCAAGTCCTGAACTTCTTCGCCAACTTGTTCGGGTTCGGCGGCAGTTCTTCGTGACGCGATCCCCGTCTCGTAACGGGTCACCGTTCGAGATAGGCGGCGAGGTTTGCCAGCGAGGACGCGAGCCCAGCCGCGTGATCTTCCGCGGAGATGCCAACGGGAACGTCGTCGGCTCGGAAGTCCACGCGCGTCCCGTCCTCGGTTGCGGTCACCGCCCAGGTCATTGTCATGGTGCCCGCATAGTCGGGATCGTCGGCGACGAAGTTGACGGCGTGGACCACTCGTACGCCGGGGATGATGTCGATGAACCGAGCTTCGACGATGTCGGAGTCGGCGGTGGCCTTACCCGATGCAGTCGAGGCATCCGCGTAGGTAAGGACCATCCGGTACGACCCACCCGGCCGGGCATCGAATTGTTCGAACCTGCCGCTCATGCCAGTAGGCGGAAGCCATGCGACGAGGGCGTCCGGGTCGATGAGTGCGGCGAAGACGCGGTCAGGAGGAGCCGAGATCACCCGGGAGGCTTGGTCCGTCCGCAACATACCGTATGGTGGCACATCGTTTCAGGCGTCCTCAACTCGGCTACGTGCACTCGATCTTTGGATAGACCGCTTGGAAATCTCAGCTGCGATGGATGATCAGGAATGCGTCAGCAACACTCCGGCGAGGACCCTCCTGACCGCCGCCATCATGTTGGGGATCCCCGTCTCGACGATGTCGTCGGCCCGCATGGAGAAAGTCCTGCTGGACCTGATGATCAGCCGCTGTGGTGAGCCACCTGGGCCGTGACCCGTTCGTGCTATCAGCTCGACAGGGCCCACCGGCACCATCTGGCGCAGCGAGCGGGCCGGTACGCCGGCCGCCCGACGACAGGATCGCCGCCGCCGTTTCGACGGCATGGCGGTATCCCGACCGACCGGACCCCGCCAGTACCGACGCCTCCAGTAGAGCTTCGCTGACCCCCGCCGTTTCGCCGAAACGGCGGGGTGTGGGGCGGTGGGATACCGCCGTTTCGGCGAAACGGAGTCGATCACCGGGTCAACCGGCCGCGCTGTCCGGCGCGGCGGCATGGCTGATCGGGTCCTGACCCGGATCCTTCTCGCCGCCCGGCCGCACTCGGCGGGACAGGTACTGCGCGGCCCACTCCTCGAAGGAGGTGAGCGGAATGCCGAGGTCCCGGGCGAACTCCCGACGGGCGGGCTGCCCGGCCACCTCCACGAAGTGGTGCGCGCAGCTCACCGCCGCAGGCGAGCCACTGGTCCAGCGCGCCTCCGCCGACGGCGCCCTCGCACCGGGCGTGACGATCGACGACCTGCTCACGCTGATCACCGGCATCGCACTGGCCACCACCCACCACCCCGACCCCGCAGCCGAGGCCGCCCGCCTGCTCGACCTGACCATGACCGGCATCAGCCCGGCGCGGTGATGTCGCGCTTGCACACCTCCCGCTGATCGTTCCGACTGTGACCGTTTTCCGACATTGTCCGGTGTGGACGATTCGGAGGTTCCCCGCATGGAGGCCGCGAACTACAGTGACGTAGTTTTGGCGCTCAAGATCCCTGGGGAGGGCAACCGAGATGATGGGTCCGTCGCACGCGCTGTCCGGCGCGGCGGTATGGCTGAGCGGGTCCTGGGCGCTACAGCAGTTCTACGACTACGAGCAGTCGCCACTGGCTCTCGCCGTGGGCACCGCCGTCTGTGCCGGCGGGGCGTTGCTGCCCGACCTCGACCTGTCCGGCAAGGTGACCCGTAACAAGGGCGGCGCGACGGTGGCGCGTACCTTCGGCGTCTTCTCGCTGTTCGTCGCCGAGGTGGTGGAGAAGATCTCGCTGGGTGTCTACTACGCCACCAAGCTCAGCCGCGACCCGAAACGCACAAACGGCCACCGTACGCTGACCCACACCATTCCGTTCACCGTGCTGCTCGGCTGGGGCACCACCACGCTGTGCGCGACGTACGGCAAGTGGGCGGTTATCGGGATCCTGTTCTTCATGATCGGCCTGGCGCTGCGCGGCCTGTTCGACAAGTGGGCCGAGCGCGCCGGCTGGGTGATCGTCACCCTGGTTTCGGCCGGCGCGGCCGCCTTCACCGCCGCGAACCTGCCCGGTGATCGGGGGTACCCGATGATCGGCCTGGCGGTCGGGGTGGGTGCCTTCGTGCACATCATCGGTGACATGATCACCAGGGCCGGGGTGCCGATCCTCTGGCCGATTCCGATCAAGCGCCGGATGTGGACGCCGATCAGCCTGCCCGACAAGATCGCCTTGCGGGCGGGCGGGCGTACCGAGGTGGTCTTCGTCCGCCCCGCGCTGACCGTCATCTCGATCCTGGCCTCGATCGGGCTGGTCGCCCCCTCCCTGTTGGACAAGTTCCACCTCGACGGCTGAGCGAGCACCAGCTGCACCCGGAGCAGACCCTCGCAGCGGTGCGACCGCTATTCGTCGTCGCCTATTGACTCGGCCGCGACGTGTGATCTACGTTCGTCGAACCGGTTAGTCGAAGCGCTTCGACTAACCGGTTTGGCAAAGCCGACGGACGACCGCCGGCGCACGGCCGGGAGGTGCTGCGATGGCCACCATGCAGGACGTCGCACACCTGGCCCAGGTGTCGGTCAGCACGGTGTCGTACGTGCTCACCGGCGCCCGCCCGATCTCCCAGGCCACCCGGGCCAAGGTGCTCGCCGCCATGGCGGAGCTGGATTACCAGCCCAACGCCATGGCACGCGGGCTGGCCAGCCGGCGCAGCCGGATCCTGGGCCTGCTGCTGCCGATGGACGAGCGCGGCCTGGGGGCCACCGAGACCGCCTTCGTCACCGGCGCGGCAGCCGCCGCCAGCGCCGCCGGCTACCACCTGGTGCTCTCCCCCATCGGCGTCGGCGACCTCGACGAGCTGCGCCGGCTGGCCAGTCAGCGGATGCTCGACGGTGCGCTGCTGATGGAGGTGCAGCTGCGCGATCCACGCGTGGACGTGTTGCGTGAGCTGGGCGTACCGCTGGTGTTGATCGGTCGCACCGCGGACACCAGCGAGCTGTCGTACGTGGACATCGACTTCGACCGGACCGTCGAGGATGCGGTCGGTCACCTGGTCGGCCTCGGGCACCGCCGGATCGTCTACGTCAACCACTCCGCCGAGGCCATCGCCGACGGCTACGGCCCGGCGCTGCGGACCCGGGACGCATTCATCGCCGCCATGGCCGGGCACGGCCTGGAGCCGCTGATGATCCCCGCCGAGGACAGCGCGGCCGGCGGACGGAGCGCCCTGGCCACCGCTCTGCGGCAGGCACCCGACCTGACCGCGATCCTCGCGATGAACGAGAACGCCGTCTTCGGCCTGCTCGGCGAGCTGAGCGGCCGTGGGCGCAGGGTGCCCGACGACGTGTCGGTGGTCTCGATGGTCACCTCGCCGCAGGTCGCCGAGCTGGCCACCCCGGCACTGACCGCGATGAACTCACCCGGCTCGGCGCTGGGCCGCATCGCCATCGAGACGCTGCTGCGGCACGTCGACGGGGGCCATCGCGAGATCCACCAGCAACTGCTGCCGTGCGCGCTCCAGGTGCGCGGATCGAGCGGCCCACCGCGTACGGGAGGCGGCAGCGCAGGAAACCCGGGAGCCGGCGGCGACCAGCGGCCGACTCCGGACACCACGGCAGCCCACCGTCGCGCTGCCAGCCGACATCGGGCCTGACGGAGAACCCGGGCTCGACACTCATCAGGCAGGAGCCGACAAGTGAAGTTCACCGACGGGTACTGGCAACTGCGTCCCGGCGTCACCGTGCTGCGACCCGGCGCGGTGGAATCGGTGGAGCCCGACGAGCGCTCGTTCACCGTCTTCGCGCCCATCGGCAGGATCACCGGCCGGGGCGACACCCTCAACCGCCCGGTCGTCACCGTACGCTTCTTCTCCCCCGCCCCCGGGGTGGTCGGGGTGACCGTCGGTCACCACAGCGGCGGGCTACCCAAACAGCCCCGCTTCGCACTCGCCGAGCAGACCGGGCATCCGATGCAGGTGGAGGTGACCGGGCTCAGCGCACGGTTGACCACCGGCGAGCTGACCGTCCGGGTGGCGCTGACCGGGCCGTGGCAGGTCGACTTCCTGCGCGGCGACCGGCTGGTCACCTCGTCCACCGAGCGCAGCATCGGCGTGGTCACCGACGCCGACGGCGACAAGTACGTGCACGACCGGCTGGCCCTCGGCGTCGGCGAGACGATCTACGGGCTGGGCGAGCGTTTCGGGGCGTACGTCAAGAACGGCCAGACGGTGGAAATCTGGAACGCCGACGGTGGCACGGCCAGCGAGCAGGCGTACAAGAACGTACCGTTCTACCTCAGCAGCGCCGGCTACGGCGTGTTCGTGGACCACCCGGAGCACGTGTCGTTCGAGGTGGGTTCCGAGGTGGTGTCGCAGACCCAGTTCAGCGTGCCGGGGCAGTCGCTGACCTACCACGTGATCGACGGGCCCAGCCCGAAGGACGTGCTGCGCCGCTACACCGCCCTGACCGGCCGCCCGGCCCGGGTGCCCGCCTGGTCGTACGGGCTGTGGCTGTCCACCTCGTTCACCACCTCGTACGACGAGAAGACCGTCACCGAGTTCATCGACGGGATGGCCGAGCGGGACCTGCCGCTGTCGGTGTTCCACTTCGACTGTTTCTGGATGCGGCAGTTCCACTGGGTCGACTTCATCTGGGACCCGGCGACGTTCCCGGATCCGGAGGGCATGCTGCGCCGGCTGCACGAGCGTGGCCTGAAGGTGTGCGTCTGGATCAACCCGTACATCGCCCAGCGGTCGTACCTGTTCGAGGAGGGCCGGCAGGCCGGCTACCTGGTACGCAACCCGGACGGGTCGATCTGGCAGTGGGACAAGTGGCAGGCCGGGATGGCGCTGGTCGACTTCACCAACCCCGACGCCGCCCGGTGGTACGCCGACAAACTCAAGGCGCTGCTCGACATGGGCGTCGACTGTTTCAAGACCGACTTCGGTGAGCGCATCCCGACCGACGTGCTCTGGCACGACGGCGCCGACCCGCAGCGGATGCACAACTACTACTCCTACCTGTACAACAAGGCGGTCTTCGAGCTGCTGGAGGCCGAGCGTGGGACGGGTGAGGCGGTGGTCTTCGCCCGCTCGGCGACCGCCGGCGGGCAGCAGTTCCCGGTGCACTGGGGTGGCGACTGCGAGTCCACCTTCGTGGCGATGGCGGAGTCGCTGCGCGGCGGGCTGTCCCTGGCCGCCTCCGGCTTCGGCTACTGGAGCCACGACATCGGCGGCTTCGAGGGCACCCCCGATCCGACGGTGTTCAAACGCTGGATCGCCTTCGGGCTGCTCTCCTCGCACTCGCGGCTGCACGGCTCCGGCTCGTACCGGGTGCCGTGGGCGTACGACGACGAGGCGGTGGAGGTGCTGCGCCGGTTCACCCGGCTCAAGCTGAGCCTGATGCCGTATCTGGCGGCGGCGGCCGACGAGGCCCACCGGGAGGGGATACCGGTGATGCGGCCGATGATCCTGGAGTTCCCGGACGACCCGACCACCGCCTACCTGGACCGGCAGTACATGCTCGGCCCGGACCTGCTGGTCGCGCCGGTGATGAGCGGCGACGGGCAGGTCACCTACTACGTACCGGCCGGCACCTGGACGAACCTGATGACCGGGGCACAGGTCACCGGTCCGGGCTGGGTGAGCGAGAAGCACGGCTTCGACACCGTGCCGGTGCTGGCCCGACCCGGCGCGGTCATCCCGTTCGGCTCGGTCACCGACCGACCCGACTACCGGTGGGCCGACGGCGTCCAGTTGCGGCTGTACGCCCCGACACCGGGGCAACGCACCCGGGTCCGGATCCCGTCACCAGACGGGGGTCCGGGCACCGAATTCGAGGTGCACCACCAGGACGGCAGGGCCACCGCCGAGGTGGTCACCGGTGTCTCGTCCGGATACAGCTGTGAGATCACGGAGGTGGCGAAGTGAGCGAGCGGAGAGCCGGCATGAGCGACGTGGTGTTTCCCCCCGGTTTCATCTGGGGCTCGGCCACGGCGGCGTACCAGATCGAGGGGGCGGCCAAGGAGGGCGGTCGGGGACCGTCGATCTGGGACACCTACAGCCACACGCCGGGGCGTACCCGAAACGGGGACACCGGCGACGTGGCGGCCGACCACTACCACCGCTGGGCCGACGACCTCGACCAGGTGGCCGCGCTCGGGCTCAAGGCGTACCGATTCTCGATCGCCTGGCCGCGTGTGCAGCCCGGCGGTTCCGGCCCGGTCAACCAGGCCGGGGTGGACTTCTACTCCCGACTGGTGGACCGGCTGCTCGAACTGGACATCCAGCCGGTGGCCACGCTGTACCACTGGGACCTGCCGCAGGAGTTGGAGGACGCCGGTGGCTGGCCGGCTCGGGACACGGCGGCACGCTTCGCGGACTACGCCACGAAGATCGTCGGGGCGCTCGGCGACCGGGTGCACACCTGGACCACGTTCAACGAGCCGTGGTGCTCGGCGTACCTCGGCTACGCCTCGGGTGTACACGCGCCGGGGCGCACCGAGCCGGCTGGAGCGCTGGCCGCCGTACACCATCTGAACCTGGCGCACGGGCTGGCCGGGCGGGTGATCCGGGAACTGGCGCCCGCCGCGCAGCTGTCGGTCACGCTGAACCTGCACGTGATCCGACCGGCCTCGGACTCGGCCGCCGACGCCGACGCGGTACGCCGCATCGACGCGCTGGCCAACCGGGCGTTCCTCGGCCCGATGCTGGACGGCGCTTATCCGGCGGACCTGCTCGCCGACACCGCCGGTGTCACCGACTGGTCGTTCGTCCGTGACGGCGACGAGCGCACCGCGGCGGTGCCGCTGGACGTGCTCGGCGTCAACTATTACTCGACCACCCTGGTCCGCGCCTGGGACGGCGTGTCGACCAAGGCGGACTCCGACGGGCACGGCCGCTCGGCGCACTCGGCCTGGGTCGGCTCGGAGCAGGTCGAGTTCCTGCCGCAGCCCGGCCCGCACACCGCGATGGGCTGGAACATCGAGCCGGCCGGGCTGACCGACCTGCTGCTGCGGCTGCACCGCGAACACCCCGACCTGCCGCTGATGATCACCGAGAACGGTGCGGCGTTCCCCGACGAGGTCTCCCCCGACGGCGCCATCCACGACGACCGCCGCGTCGACTACCTACGCCGCCACATCGCCGCCACCCACGACGCCATGGCCGCCGGTGCCGACGTACGCGGCTACTTCGTCTGGTCGCTGCTGGACAACTTCGAATGGGCGTACGGCTACGACCGCCGCTTCGGCATCATCCACGTCGACTACGACACCCAACAGCGCACCTGGAAAGACTCCGCCCACTGGTACCGCACCCTAACCACCACCAACACCCTCCCCTAACCCCCTCCCACCCACCCTCCCCGCGACAAGCCCGCACCGCGAGGACACCCGCGCATGGGCGAGCACCCGCGCCCTGAGCGCGGGCGGGAGTGTCAAGTTAACGGCTGATCTTGGTTGTTGAGGTGGTCAGTTGTTGGCCGGGGTGAGTCGGCCTTCGAAGGCGATTTGGAAGGCGTTCAGGGGTGCTTTCCAGCGCATGGTCCAGCGTCGGCGTCCGGTGCCGGTCGGGTCGAGGCTCATCAAGGCCATGTAGACACACTTCAAGGCGGCGTGCTCGTTGGGGAAGTGGCCGCGGGCTCGTACGGCCTTGCGGATGCGGGCGTTGACCGACTCGATCGCGTTGGTGGAGCAGATGACCTTGCGGATTTCGACGTCGAAGGCGAGGAAGGGCACGAACTCGGCCCAGGCGTTCTCCCACAGCTTCACGATCGCCGGGTATTTCTTGCCCCAGGCGTCGGCGAACTCGAGGAACCGTTCGGTCGCGGCGTCCTCCGTCGGCGCGGTGTAGACGGGCTTGAGCGCTTTGGCGATCTTGTCCCAGTCCTGGCGGGCGGCGTAGCGGAACGAGTTGCGCAGCAGATGCACCACGCACGTCTGCACGATCGTGCGCGGCCACACCGTCTCCACCGCCTCCGGCAGGCCCTTGAGCCCGTCACAGACGAGCATCAGCACGTCGGCGACGCCGCGGTTCTTCAGCTCGGTCAGCACGTGCAGCCAGTGCTTGGCGCCCTCGCCGCCGTCACCGGCCCAGATGCCGAGGATGTCACGGTGCCCGTCGACAGTGACCGCCATCGCGAGGTAGATCGGCCGGTTCGCGACCTGCCCATCGCGGATCTTGACGTTGATGGCGTCGATGAACACGACCGGGTAGACCCGGTCCAGGGGCCGGTTCTGCCACTCGGCCATGCCGTCCATGACCTTGTCGGTGATGGTGGAGATGGTCTGCTTGGACACCTCAGCCCCGTAGACCTCGGCCAGGTGCGCGGCGATCTCGCCGTGGGTCAACCCCTTGGCCGACAACGACAGGACCATGTCGTCGACGCCGGTCAGCCGGCGTTGCCGTTTGCGCACGATCTGCGGCTCGAACGTGCCCGCCGCGTCTCGCGGAACGCGGACCTCGACCGGCCCGACGTCGGTGAGCACGGTCTTGGTCCGGCTGCCGTTACGAGTGTTCCCACTACCACGACCAGCAGGGTCGTGCTTGTCGTAACCGACGTGATCGGTGATCTCACCGTCCAACGCCGACTCCAGAACCCGCTTAGTGAGCTGCTGCAACAGCCCACCCTCACCGGTCAGCTTCAACCCGTCACCACGAGCCCGATCGACCAGCAACGCGATCAACTGCTCATCCGTGACCGCACCCACCGGCCTGGCCGCCGGCTCCTGCCCCGAGGTGATCTCGGTCGTCATCTGGCGTCTCTCCCTTGATCGGTCGATCAGCCGTTATTTGTACAGTCCCGCGCGGGCGCCTGAGCGCGGATGCCCGAGCCCTGAGCGCGGGCGCCTGAGCCCTGAGCGCGGGCGCCTGAGCCCGTCGATCTTGCACTTTCTGTCCCCGCAAAGGTGTTATTCAGCCCATTTCGGCGACCAAAAGTGCAAGATCTGTGAAGGTTCTTGTCAAGCGTTGGCTTCGAGGGTGCGCCAGATTTGGCGGGCTATGTAGCGTTTGAGGCTGCGGGTGATTT
>NZ_JBFBAY010000029.1:0-31470 GCF_040682415.1 Micromonospora sp. NPDC051196 | reverse complement strand
CCCACAAAAGGCCCAACCCAGTCCGGGGTAAAAATCATACTTGGCACTGGCTTATCAAGCACCCTGTTGAGTTCTCAAAGAACAACCACACACCAAACCAGGCCTCGAATTGAAACCTTGTCTGGGGCAACCGCTCCAAACTATCCGAATCGTTCTCGCGGGTCAACCTGAGATTTCAGGAGATGACCTTCAAGGATCATTCGGGGCCCACAGTGGCGCACGCCTCTCGGCGGTCGCTTCTTCTGTGGAGAACCGCAGACCGGCCAGTCACCCTCAGGCGACCCGCCCGGCTCCTGCCGGCTCCAGAACTCTACCCGGTCGGCTTCGCGATCGCAACTCCAACTTTCGGAGCCATTTCGCACCGCCCAGTCTCGGTCCTACGATCAACATCATCGTCTGACCGGCGCCCGTTCTCGGCCGGTTTGCCCGACCTCCCGCGTGCAGAGAGAAAGTTACGCGTACGCACCGGAGAAGGCAAATCAGCGATTGTCGATGCTGATGCCGGACCGCCTGCGCTCCAACTCTCTACAGCTGGCGGGCAACGGGACCGCCGGCAGCTGCCGCAGTCACGCGGACGACGTCCACCCTCGCAGACAACTACTCGTACCGGCATCTCTACGGCTGCGTACTCGCGCCGACGGCCACAGAGGGCTGCGGCGTGCCAGAGTGTCTGGCATGGATGACGTGTCCCGGCCTGCCAGCCCGGTCCTCGCCGAGGACGCGCTGCTCGGCCTGTTACTCCCCTTCTGGCAACTGATCATCGGAGCATTCGTGCTCTTCGCCGTCGTGGTGTCGATCGGACGGCTGGTTCGGCGCGGCCCTTCGCGGATGAGCACCGCGCTACTGGTCACCGCCGCTGCCATCGCCGGCTTCGCCGTGGTCGGCGTGCTGCTTCAGGGGTAGCAGCACTCAGAGCCGGCGATTGGCCAGGCTCGGCAGTTCGGCACGGATGCGATCCAGCCGGTCCAGGTCGACGTCGGCGATCGCGAATCCGGGACCGTCCGCTACCTGGGTGAGCACCGTCCCCCAAGGGTCGACCACCATGCTGCGCCCGTAACAGGTCCGGCCCGGCTCGTGGTCGCCGGTCTGTCCGGCCGCCGCAACGAAGCACTGGTTCTCGATCGCTCGGGCGCGCAGCAACACTTCCCAGTGGTCACGCCCGGTGTGCATCATGAACGCCGCTGGTACCACGAAAAGATGGGCACCGCCGTCGGTGGCGAGTTGCCGGTACAACTCGGGGAAGCGCAGGTCGTAACAGATCGACAGCCCTACCCGTAGCCCCTCGACCTCCACCACCACCGGCCGGTCGCCCGGCGCCACCGTGGCCGACTCGTGGTACGAGACACGACCCGGGATCTCCACGTCGTACAGGTGGATCTTGCGATAGCTGGCGGCGAGCGCGCCGGAGCGGTCGAAGACCAGCATGGTGTTCCAGGTGTGCTCGGGGTCGGGGCCAGCCTCGTGGACGGACCCGGCGATCAACCAGATGCCCCGTCGACGCGCGATGGCCGCGAAGAACTGCCCAACCTCACCGTCGACCGGCTCCGGCGCGGGCATCCCGGCACCGGGACCCAGGTAGTCGACATACTCGGGCAGGAGCACCAGGTCCGCGCCGGCGTCGGCCGCGCGGTCGATCAAGGCCTCGGCGGCGGAGAGGTTCGCCTTCCGGTCGTCGCGGGAATTCAGCTGGCAGACGGCGACGCGCATGACTGTCAGCGTACGGGCAAACAACCGGAAGCGGCAGGGCTGGGCCCTCGCCCCAGCGGGTCAGGCGGACTTCTCCTCGCGCTCGCGCCGGGCCCGACGGCCGGTGAACTCGCGCGGGACGATGGTCGGATTGACGTTCTCCAGCACCACCTCACGGGTGATGAGCACCCGGGCGGCGTCGGGATTGCTGGGCACCTCGTACATCACGGAGAGCAGGACCTCTTCCATGATGGCGCGCAGACCACGGGCGCCGGTGCCGCGCAGCATCGCCTGGTCGGCGATGGCCTCCAACGCCGGCCGTTCGAACTCCAGCTCGACGCCGTCGAGCTCGAAGAGGCGTTGGTACTGCCGGACCAGCGCGTTACGCGGCTCGGTGAGGATGCGCACCAGAGCGGCCCGATCGAGGCTACGGACGCTGGTGATCACCGGCAGACGGCCGATGAACTCCGGGATCAGCCCGAACTTGAGCATGTCCTCCGGCATCACCTGGCTGAAGATGTCGTCGGTGGAACGCTCGGAGACCGCCCGGAGACGGGCACCGAAGCCGGTGCCGCCATGCCCCGTACGAGCCTCGATGATCTGGTCCAGACCGGCGAAGGCACCACCACAGATGAACAGCACGTTGGTGGTGTCGATCTGGATGAACTCCTGGTGTGGGTGTTTGCGGCCACCCTGCGGTGGCACGTTCGCCACGGTGCCTTCGAGCATCTTCAGCAAGGCCTGCTGGACACCCTCACCGGAGACGTCGCGGGTGATCGACGGATTCTCCGACTTGCGGGCGATCTTGTCGACCTCGTCGATGTAGATGATGCCGGTCTCGGCGCGCTTGATGTCGTAGTCGGCGGCCTGGATCAGCTTGAGGAGAATGTTCTCCACGTCCTCACCGACGTAGCCGGCCTCGGTCAGGGCGGTGGCGTCGGCGATGGCGAACGGCACGTTGAGCATCCGTGCCAGGGTCTGCGCCAGGTGGGTCTTGCCACACCCGGTCGGGCCCAGCAGCAGGATGTTCGACTTGGCCAGCTCGACGCCGTCGTTACCGGCGCCCGGAGCGTTCGCCGCCTCGGCCTGGATCCGCTTGTAGTGGTTGTAGACCGCGACGGCGAGCGCCTTCTTGGCCTGTTCCTGCCCCACGACGTAGGTGTCGAGGAACTGGCAGATCTCCATCGGCTTGGGAAGCTCTTCCCACTTCACCTCGCCGGACTCGGCCAGCTCTTCTTCAATGATCTCGTTGCAGAGATCGATGCACTCGTCGCAGATGTAGACCCCGGGGCCCGCGATGAGCTTCTTGACCTGCTTCTGCGACTTACCGCAGAAGGAGCACTTGAGTAGGTCGCCGCCGTCACCGATCCGTGCCACCTACGTTCTCCCTGCACTCATCGGCCGGAGCCCCGGCCACGACCTGCGGACGCCACGCTCCGCCCGTCTCCACCCACCGCGCCGGTCGCCCGACGAAGCGGTACGGAACCGACGTTACCCGCTGAGGGAGCATTCTCCGACCCCCAAAACGGGTGTGTCAGAGGCCGGCGGGCGACAGACCCGACCGGCCTCTGATCCCGTACCGGTCAGCTGGCCGCGTTAGCGGCCAGCAGCCCCTTCTTGCGGCTACTGAGGATCGTGTCGACCAACCCGTACTCACGGGACTCCTCGGCCGTCATGATCTTGTCGCGGTCGATGTCCTTGCGGACTTTCTCGACCGGCCGGTTGCAGTGCCGGGAGAGCATCTCCTCCAGCTGGGTACGCATCCGCAGGATCTCCCGGGCCTGGATCTCGATGTCCGAGCCCTGCCCGTAGCCGCCCTCGGTGGCCGGCTGGTGGATGATGATCCGCGAGTTCGGCAGGGCCATCCGCTTGCCCGGGGTGCCCGCCGCCAGCAGCACCGCCGCCGCGGAGGCCGCCTGGCCGAGGCAGACGGTCTGGATGTCCGGCCGGACGTACTGCATGGTGTCGTAGATCGCCGTCATCGCGGTGAACGAACCGCCGGGCGAGTTGATGTACATGATGATGTCCCGGTCGGGGTCCGTCCCCTCCAGGGTGAGCAGCTGGGCCATCACGTCGTTGGCCGAAGCGTCGTCGACCTGGACGCCGAGGAAGATGATCCGGTCCTCGAAGAGCTTGTTGTACGGGTTGGATTCCTTGACCCCGTACGACGTGCGCTCGACGAACGACGGCAGGACGTAACGGTTGTGCACGGCCGCGAACTGGGGCGGCAGGCTGAGGTCGGTCATCGTCTGCTCCTCGATCAGCTCAGGGTCCCGGCGCCCTCGGGAACCTGTGCGGCCCCGATGATCACCTTGTCGATGAAGCCGTAGTCCATGGCCTCCTGGGCGGTGAACCAGCGGTCACGGTCCGAGTCCGCCTCGATCTGCGCCTGGGTCTGGCCGGTGTGGTGCGCGACCCGCTCCTGGAACATCCGCTTGGTGTAGAGCATCTGCTCGGCCTGGATCGCGATGTCCGACGCGGTGCCACCGAGGCCGCCCGAGGGCTGGTGCATCATGATCCGGGCGTGCGGCAGGGCGTACCGCTTGCCCTTGGTGCCCGCGCAGAGCAGCAGCTGACCCATCGAGGCCGCCATGCCCATCGCCACGGTCGACACGTCGTTGTCGATGTACTGCATGGTGTCGTAGATCGCCATGCCGGAGTAGACCGAGCCACCCGGCGAGTTGATCCAGAGGAAGATGTCCCGGTCCGGGTCCTCCGCCGCGAGCAGCAGCAGCTGCGCGCAGATGCGGTTGGCCACCTGGTCGTTGACCTCGCTGCCGAGGAAGATGATGCGTTCCTTGAGCAACCGGTTGTAGACCGAGTCGTCGAGGTTGCCAATTGAGTCGCCACCTCGGGCGTCGAGCGCCCGCGGCTTTGCTGGGATGTGCATGTCGGTCATGGCAGCCCTTCGCTCTCCGTACCGTCCTGTCCGACACTAACCGCTCAGCCGGGCGGCAGAGTCCCGCTCCGGGCGCTGTTCGCTCTAAGCGCAGGGGCCCGGGACTCGTACCCGGAAAGGGGTCGGGCCACCACCCACCGCGACCGGCGGACGATGGCCCTCACCCGACGATCAGTGCTCGTGCCCGTGCTCCGCCTCGCTGGCCTCGCGCAGCGCGTCCAGGCTGATCTGGTTGCCGGCGGTGTCCTTGATCGTGATGCGCTCCATGACCGCGGCGAGCGCCTTGCCCCGGCGGACATCGCCGAAGACCGCGCCGGCCGCGCCGGAGCGAACCAGCTGGTCGTAGTACTGCTGCGGCGCCATGCCGGCCCGCTGGGCGCGGTGGACGATCTCGTGGCCGAACTCGTCGTCGGAGACCTGCACGTCCTCGGCGTCGGCGAGGGTGTCGAGCAGCAGCTGGACCTTGACGCCCTGGGTGGCGGCCTCGGTCAGCTCGGCGTCGATCTGCTCCTCGGTCTTCTCCTCGGCGGCGAGGTAGTCCTCCATCGAGGCGCCGATCCGCTCCAGCTGGTCGACCATCGCCTCCTTGCGGCTCTCCACCTCGTCGCGGATGACGCCCTCCGGCGCCGGCACCTCCGCGGCCTCGACGAGCTGCTCCAGGGCCTTGTCCCGGGCGGCGTAGATCTGCTCGACCCGCTTGCCACGGGTGACCCGCTCACGCAGGTCGTTGCGCAGCTCCTCGATGGTGTCGAACTCGCTGGCCAACTGCGCGAACTCGTCGTTCAGCTCGGGCAGCTCCTTCTCCTTGACCGTACGCACGGTCACCAGGACCTCGGCGTCACGGCCGGCGAAGTCGCCACCGACGAGCTGGGTGGTGAAGGTGGTGTCCTCGCCGGCGGCGAGGCCGACCACGGCCTCGTCCAGGCCCGGCAGCAACTGCTTGCTGCCCACCTCGTGGGAGATGTTGCTGGCCGAGCCGCCCGGCACCTCCTCGCCGTCGACGGTCGCCCGCAGGTCGATCTGGACGTAGTCGCCCTCGGCCGCGGCCCGCTCGACCGTCTTGAGGGTGGCGAACCGCTCGCGCAGGTTCTTCACCTGCTCGTCGATCTCGCTGTCGTCGATCTGCAACTCGTCGACGACGACCTCGATGGAGGCCAGGTCGGGCACGGTGATCTCCGGCCGGACGTCAACCTCGGCGGTGAAGTTCAGCGAGTCACCGTCGTTGAACTCGGTGATGTCGACCTCGGGACGGCCAAGGGTCTTCAGGTCGTGCTCACGGACCGCGGCGAGGATGTTCTGCGGGATGGCCTCCTGCACCGCCTCGTTGAGCACGGTGCCCCGGCCCACCCGCTGGTCGATGATCGCCGGCGGCACCTTCCCCTTACGGAAGCCGGGAATCTGGATCTGCTGGCCGATCTCCCGGTACGCCTTCTTGAGGCTCGGCTCGAGCTCGACGAACGGCACCTCGATGGCGAGCCGCACGCGCGTCGGGCTCAGAGTCTCGACGGTGCTCTTCACAGGCGTACTCCTTGACGGATCTCGGTTGAGTCTGGGCGCACTTTCGGCCCATCGAGTGTAGGCGAACCAGCGTGGCCGACCGGCAGCGCCCAGGGACCCGACGGCGAAGCTTCCCGCCCGCCGACCGTCCCGGGTGCACCGGCCCCACGCTGGAGGCAGTCGGGGTGGCGGGATTTGAACCCACGGCCCCTCGCTCCCAAAGCGAGTGCGCTACCAAGCTGCGCCACACCCCGTGGCGTCGAGCAGTCTATGCCTTCGGCCCGACAACCGGATGCCGGGGCGCCCCCAACGCGCCGAACACGGACAAACAGGGCGGGCGCACCCCGCGTGCCGCGCAATTGCGGCGGGTGTTGCGGCATCCGCAGCGACAGGACGCCGCAACTTCGCCGAACTTGGTCGGATCAGGCGCGGCGCGCCGGCAGGGATACGCCCGCGCGGGCGCCGCCGGCATTGGGTAGGCTGTCGGCGCGTCCGGTTCGCCGGGCGTACGCGGGCGTAGCTCAATGGCAGAGCTTCAGTCTTCCAAACTGACGGTGCGGGTTCGATTCCCGTCGCCCGCTCCATATGCTCTGCGGCCCACCGGAGAGGCTGGCCGCTGATGCTGAGCCGGTCGTCGACCAGGCACGGCACACCGCGATCAATGAGTGTCAGTCAGCGGTGGCGTGGTGGTTCAACAGGCCCAGTCCGATCGCGTGCCGGACGAATTCGGCCGCGTTCACGGCCGCCTCGTGCCGGTGGGCATCGGACTTATCGGAAGTACCCCAGTCTGAGATGCCTCGGACTGCGATCCATTCCACCTTGCAGTCGGCGGCAACGCCGCAGAGCAGGTATGACTCCATGTCCCCGGCCACCGCGTCCGGGTGCCGTTGGCGCAGGTCCGCGGTCGCCACGTCGGAGCGGTAGAGCGTGCCGGAACCAACGATCGGACCGATGTGCAGATCCGGACCGGACCAGCTGTCGGCTGCGGTGGCCAGGACTCCCAGCAGCTCCGCCGATGGACTGGGCCTGGAGCCGCGGTCCCACCGCTGCGGCTGGCCGTCGACGTCGGCGACGGACTGGTGGGACAGGTCACGGGCCTGCCGGGAGATCACGATGTCACCGAGTCGCTGCTCCTGCGGACGGAGCCCGAAACAGGTCCCGACGAGCACCAGGTAATGCGGACGCCACTGCTGGATGACGCTGGTCGCGACCTGAGCCACCCCGGCGGAGGAGTTCATGTCACCGACCGCGCTGGCAAGCATCAGCTCCACGCCGTCGATCGCACCGAGCCGGTAAACGGTGTGCGGTGGCCGACGTTCCGGGTACGGCTCCAACCCATGCCTACGGAACACCTCGAGAGTGGCCTTCTGCTCACCCAAGGTGGCGACCAGGAGCAGCATCTTCCGTCGGCCCAGCACGGCCTCGGTCTCCCCGTAGAAGCGTTTGTTCATTCGATTCGTCGCCCGTCGTACCTGTTGCACCGCCACCGCCGCGACCGGGATCGTCATCAGCGCCATGAGGCTCACCAGCCATCCCGCGAGCGTCGAGCCGGGGCTCTCCGGACGAAGATCCGGCGGGTCGGACAACAGCAGGCGCTGTCCGATCCAGCGCAGGGCCTCGCCGTACTCGGTCGGGCGTCCCGCGCACCGATTTCCGCAGGTTCGCCGTTCCTGATCGGCCACCAGGTAGGCAAGCAGTAGCAGCACCCCAGCGCTGCCGAGTACGTACCAGAGAAAGAAGCTCGCGGTGTTGAAGGTTCTCGCCGGCTGGCCGGGAAGGTGATCGCGCGGTTCGAGAATGACCACATCGGTGCCGACCCCGAAGGGCAGGCCCACCCGCTGCTGCCGTGGCACCGCCTCCCGCATCGCGCTGGTGGTGATGCCGGTAACCAGACAGAGCAGTACCTCGGTGACGAACACTCCGTTCGGCTGGCCGCCCTGTGGTCCGCTGACGGTGCGTATCCGCCTGTCGACCAACTGGCTGAGTCGATCGGAGACCTCCCGCATCAGGTCGCCGGCGCGGTCGGCTGTCAACTCGTGACACAGCGGCATCGACCACTGCCGGGCCGGTAACGACTCGGCCGCGAGTTCACTGTCGCGGCGGCGACGGAAGGTCCGCAGTATGATGCGCAGGCCGCCGGCGACAGCGCCCAGCAGGCACACCGTGACGTGCAGCAACACGAGCATCAGGAGCACGAGCGCGACGCGCCAAAGTTGCAGCGGCAAACAGGCGAGCGCCGCAAGCAGTGCCAGGGTCGGCGGCCCTGCGAAGCAGAGCGTCTCCCACCGGCGGTCCACGATCCGTAGCAGGAACAGGCGCAGGCCGCCGGCCGTGTACCGTTCGCCCATCGTCATCGGCGGCTCCAGCAGTGCGAACGAGTCCGGTCCTCGCCAGATGAGTCGACCCTCGCAGGCGGCGATGGTGAGCATCACGCTCAGCGGGCCGCGCGACCGGAACCAACCCATCGCGCCCTCAGGGCGGGCCGTCCGGTAGGCCTGCCGCCCATGCTCGGCCCGACGTACGGAGCGGGCAGCCGCACGGCAGGCGGCGAAGGACAGGTGTCGGGAACCTGCGGTCTCGGTCGTGCTCACAGGACCCGTTCCACGCTCGACGTGGCGAAACCCTGGACGAGGGAACGCAGGTGATCGAAGAGCGGTCCCGCACTGCGGGTGATCAGGTAGTGCGGCATGTCACCACGTTGCAGTTGGAGCTGCGGGCCGGGCGGTGCCATCAGGTACGGCGAGGTCAGGATGAGCGCGTACGGGCTGTCAAGGTCCGTAGCGAGGCAGGCCATGCCGGGATAGCCGGGAGTTTGGAGCACCTCCAGCCGGTCAGCTGCCGCGCCGTGGCGTTGTTTGAACTGCCGCAGGTCGGCCAAGGCCGCGTGGGTCTTGCCGGCCAAGTCCTCGCCGCGTTGCCTGGACAGCAGCCGGGTCGCCTCGGAGTCCGGTGCCATGAGCACGCAGCGGTAGGTTCCACCACGGTCGAGGAAGTCGAGAACCGCGTCACGGAAGTGCGCCGGCCGTTCGGTGGTCACCAGATAGCGCGACGCGGTGCGCAGCGATGTGCCCAGGTCCACGACCTCGGTGGTCGCGGCTCTGACCATCCTGGCCTTCTCCAACTGGCTGGGTCGCTCGAAGTAGGCGTTCACCGGTACTCCCCCGACGAGCCCCTGGGCGGCCAGCCAGATCGAGGCGGCACCGCCGGTGCGTGCGTCCGCCGCGAACAGGTGGATCTGACGCCCTTCGAACTCACCGACCGGTTCGAATAGTTTGGCGTACGGGCCGGCCACCTGTACGACGTCAGCGGACACGGCCACGGTGTCCGGCGGTGTGACCTTCTCCAGGTGAGCCACGAAGTTGATGTCGGGCGAGTAGATCGTGCCCTCGTTGCCCTCCCCCCGGTACCGAATGGAGCCCTTGTGAGCGGCGACCCGTAGGCGCAGCGAGCCCTGGATGCCGAGCCGGGTGAACTCGTCCCGCAGGTGCGGCAGGTCGAGGGTCAGCAGGCTGTTGACGTACTCGAGAGTGACGTCACGGGCAACGCTCTCATCCTCGTCGTGAACAATGAGGAATCCACCGTCGCCGGCCCAGCGCCAGGGCCGGGCGTAGTCGACCCGGCGTTGCTCGGCGATCATGGAAAGCCGATCAGTCACCTTTCGATGCAGCAGGTCGAATGCCTGCCGGGCCAGATCGCGCGGATTGTGCGCCACCACGTTGGAATGCCCAGCCGCGTCTACGAAGATCAAGAACACGTTGTCGTACGTTCGGTTGGCCTGAAAGGTATTCATCGTCAGTTACGCACCCGCTCCATGCTGGACCAGAATTCCGGACGGCGGCACGTCGGATAACTGTGCCGGAAAATGACGGCGACCACTACACGAGGAGACCGGGCTTGCCGCATCATGAGCCACCTTCACCCGGCAGGACCACTTCCAATCGACCGGGCGGCTTGGACGATACCGACCATCCGTCGCCCGTGCCGGGTACGTTCCTCGCCCACCTGTCGCCGTCCGATCGAGCGCGAATAGCCGACATCGCGAGGATCCGGCGGCACGCCGCCCGCATCGACCTGTTCCACCAGGGCGACCCCTCCCAGTACGTACTGGTGCTGCTCAGCGGCTGGATCAAGGTCACGTCGGTGTCTCGGGACGGCCAGGAGGCACTGCTCGCCCTACGCGGCCCCGGTGACATCATCGGCGACCTCGCCGCCATCGACGGAGGCGTCCGATCAGGCACTGTGATTACCTTGACCGCTCTGCAGGCGTACGTCATCGATGGCCAGCAGTTCGTGGACCTGGTGGTCAACCAACCCGGACTCGCCCACGGACTGTTGCGGCATCTCGCCCGCGGGCTGCGACAGTCGGACACCAAACGGCTGGAATACATCTCCGCCAGCAGTTTCAGTCGGCTGGCCGGCCTGCTGTCGGACCTCGCGGAGAAGCATGGTCGACGGACACCGGACGGGATCATGATCGACCTTCCTCTCTCTCAGCGGGAACTTGCCACCGCCGCGGCGACGTCACGGGAGGCTGTTGCCCGAGCCATGCGCGCGCTGCGCGAGCGCGATGTCGTCCGTACCGGCCGACGCGAGATCCTGATCGTTCAACCAGCGGTTCTGCGTGCGCTGCACAGGACCACGCCGGAGCTTTAGCTGATTCGGCGCCCGCCGCTGCGAAGCACTGTGCTCACAGCACGGTCATGATCAGACAGAAGCCGCTTGCGCCGAGGACGACGATCGCACCGCGCACCAACCAGTACTTCGTGGACAGTCTGTTGCTGGTCCACCTGAGCTCGGCCAGCGTGGCACCCAGTGGCTGGGTCGCGGTGAGTCGTAGCGCTTCGGCGAGGTCATCGTGGCGCAGGACGTCGCCGAAATAGGAGACGTGTCTCTCGGGTGAGAGACCGCCGAGCCGGGGCAGGAGCGCGAGCGCGGCCAGCAGCACCGCCATGCCCCAGAGCAAGAAGGCGGCCAGCCACCACCCCTGCATCACGACTGCCAATTCGGTGCCAGATACCGCGGCGAACGCCACCGCCGCAATGGTCCCGGCGGCGCCGAGGAGTTGGGTGGCCTTCGTATCGGCCCGGCGCAGCTCGTGTCGGTTGTCGATGAGCAGTTGGCGCGCGTAGCGCAGGGTCCGCTCATGGTCCGGCACACCGACTTGGTGTCTATCCGCATCACTCATGTCCCCAGGGTGCCGTCGATCCTCGCGGGCGTCCGCGCCGAACTACACCGTCGGAATGTGTCAAGTGACGCACCGCCCGACGCCGGCAGCAGTGAACCTTAAGTTCATGACCCCTCCCACCACCCGTGCCACCGCTGCTCGTCGGTCGCCGACGGATTCCTTCCGTCGGGGAGCGGCAACCGGTCGTCCGGCCCGCCAGTTGTGTCGATTCAGTTCCCCAACCTTGTGCGGCACCGTCTGATGCCCTTCCGACCGGGCATCCGGACTCAACCAGATATCGAATCCCTCATCACCTTCGACTGGGACATCGAACCGAGGACCCGAAAGCCGGAGTCCGGTGTAGACGCTTAATCTTTGCTGCCGCCGGCTGATTCGAAAGCGGCCCTAATTCGCCCTGCCCGACGGAACTCTGTCGCCATTCTGACTGACTTTTCGAAAGGTATCGTCCATGCGTTATATGAGCACTCGTGCCGTCGCTGACGGTCGAGTGGTCCCCGGTCGAGCCGTACTCGACGAGGTCGCGGTGCCGGCCCGACCGGCGTGGTGGCGTCGGTTGATCTCTCCTCTGCTGACCACCCTGCTGGTCCTGGCGTTACTGGGTCTGTGCGCCGTCCGGATCCATGACTGGTTGGGGCCCCCGGACAGTCTCGACCAGGCGGTCCTGGAAGGCGCCCGGAAGGTTCCCGGGCCGGTCTGCATACATGAGATCCAAGACGTTTCCGGCTCGATGACTCAGTACTCGTCCCTGCGCGAACAGGCAGTCAGCCAGCTCTTTCTGTTCGCGCAACGGGAGCTTCAGGCAACCGACCAACTGGCTGAAGCAGTGTTCAGCGGTACCGCCGGAGTGACCCTGCCGCCGACGTCGTTGCACGCGTTGCCGGTCCGACGGACGGCGCCCACGCCGGGAGCCGGCACGTTCATGGCACCTGCGGTCCGCGCCTTGACCCTCGCGGACCGCGCAGACCAAACCTGCGCCGCTCGCGCCCTCATCGCCATTACCGACGGTGAGGTGCACGACGAACCGGCGGAACTGCGCAGCGCGCTGGTCGACGGCGCCTACACCCGGGTTTACCTGGTCATCCCCGGCTGGGCAGGTGGTCGCCCCAGCGCGTTCACCGGCGATGTCCTCGACGGGGTGGTGGTACGCCGGTTCACCGACGCGCCTCGCCTGGGCGTCATCTTCGGGCAGGTCTTCGCCGAGCTCCTCGGCGTCGAGCTACGCCAACGCAAGATCGAGAGCGGCCAACCGTAAGCGGACATCCGGTGGCAGATCCACCAGAAGGAGACCTCCATGGCACGCCAGACGGCCCGGCCATACCCACATTGGGACCGCGTACCGGCGACCCCGATCCGGTACTCCATAGCGGCGCGAATCGCCGACTGGTGGAACGGGCGGCAGGACGCCCGCGCCGGACTACCCGCTCTGGAAGCGAAGCCCGGTCCCCCGCCGGTACCGGCCGCCCAGCCCACGCGGGAAGCGCATGACGCCGCCTCCATCGCCTTCACCCCGCACCTCGAAAAACTTCGCCGGATGGCGAACGACGCCATGCACCACGAACTGGTGCACCTTCAGCAGGAGATCGCTGATCCGGCGTACCAACTCGCGCGGGCCGAAGCCCAGCTCGTTGAGGCCGAGCGGACCCTGGTCGCGGCCCGCGAGGCGCTGGCCAACCTACGAGAGCCGACCGAGAGCGAGTTGACGGCCCGACGGGCCGGCGAGAGCAACACCGACGAAGCCATCGTCCGCAAGCGTCGACTTGCTCCATACCTCGAACGACGGGCCCGACTGGAGGCCCGCCGTCAGGAGGCTCTGGACTCATTGATCAAGCTCCAGCAGACGCGGGCCGAGCTACAGGAGCGGATCGGGCGGAGTCAAACGGTAGCGGCCGCCCGAGCCCGCCGGATCCACGAACACTCGTGGCGTCGCATCGGCGGCTACTGGCAACGGCTCGTCCGCACGCACCCTGCCGGGGAGCAGCTCAACCGCACCCTCCGACCGGGTGGGCCAGAGGTACCGAACTGGGTCATCGCGGCCGACGAACCGGTGGCCGTCGGCGCCACCACGCGTTAGCGACCGGAATCCACATCAGGCGAGAGAGAGCCATGAAGACCTTGCTGAAGCGTACCGCCAGGGCCGTCCGCACCATGCTGTCGCGCGGCCGGGCCACTACGCCTGCGCGCAGACCCGACGGCGGAATGACCGGTCCGTTGCGGGTCGACGCTCCCAAACCCCTGGATCCCGACCCTCATCACCAGCGCGATGCCCAGGCGGTCCACAGACAGATCGTGCAGTTGGTCGCGGAGATGGCCCCGCGCGGCACGGACGAGGGAACCGGTACCGCACTGGACAACATGATCAATTACTGGGCCGATGGTTGGCTCGCCGACATCGAGACCGAGCGCCTCAACGCCCTCACGGTGGTGGACGCCCTGGTCGGCGAGACCACGCCGCGGCAGGAGCGGCTCCGGGCGGCCCGTGAGAGCGCGCTCGACCGACTCCAGTTGGCCAAGGAGAACCACGAACTGGTCCGAGCCCTGATGGCCGGTGGGATCGGTCCCGTCAGCCGTCGACCCGGCACCGAGGGATGACATGACCACGATAACTGCCCCCGCTACGAACACCCTGTCGCCGCCCAGCAGCATGCCCGGCGGCCGGTACGTCGACACCACGTTGTTCACCGGCCGCGCGGGTACCCCACTCGGCCGCGTGGCCGAAGCGGGAGCCCTGCTGCTCGCCGCCGGCGCCGACGTCGCGGCTTTCTACAGCGCACTGGCCGATGGCCTCAATGCGCCGGAATCCATGCTGTATCTGCTGGTCGCCGGCTTCACCGCCGTCTCCCTGCTGCTCGCGCACGCCTGCGGGCGGATCTACCGCGACCTCGACCAGCGGGCGCCCGGTGCCCGCTCGGCGGCGCTGTACGTCTGCCTGGCCGGCTGGTCCTTGCTGGGTGTTGCCGCTTTCGTCGCCCGCCTGCTGCTGGCCGACGAGGCAAGTGGCGGCAGCTTCGGCGGATTCGACAACGCCGAGCAGGATTCCCAGACGGTTCTCGTGCTGGCGTTGCTGTTCCTCGCGCTGTACTTCGCCACTGGAGCAGCGGCCGCGGTGGTCGCCTACTGGAACCACAACTCGCTCGCCCACGCCTACCAACGGAGCAGCCGGCTACTTGCCCGTGCCGAGAAGCTCGCCGAGAAGCGGATCGAGGCTCACGAGAAGATCCTCGCCAAGTACCGGCAGCGATACAACGAGTGGGAGCGCACCGAAGACGCCCACTCGGCGGCCCGTGCGAAGCGGTTGGCCCTCGCCGAGGAACTCAAGCAACTGGCCCGGCAGCGGATGGCGGCGGCCGGCCAGGATCCGGCCACCACCGACGGCCTGTTCGAACCGGACCGGCACAGCCCGCCCTCGTCGCCGTACCGAGGTCACCGCCCGGACGCTTCGGACCCACGGCACGTTGCGTGATCAGCCGGCTGCGGCACAAGGACCCAGCACTACCGGCGGCGACGATGCCGCTGACGACCGATCTTGTTGGCGCGTACCGAGCCGCCCCCCGGACGCCTACGAGCACTGGAGCTAGCCATGACGCCTTTCTTCCCGCTGCACAGCCGACGCCACCAGGTCCGACAGCGCTCCGCTGCCGTCGTCACGGGCTTGCTGCTCGGCGCCGCCGTACTCGCCGGATGCGGTGAATCCGACGGCGAGGAGCCTGTCGACACGGGCTGCGTGCCTTCGGGCGTGAGCATGTCGCTCGCCATCGGAGCACGGGCCAACAGTCCGACGCCCACCCTTCCCAAAGCGGTCGAGGAGCTTGCCCGTAGCGCAGCGCGCCACCGGAAGGCGGTCTCGGTGGTCCAGGTCGACGGGCGCCCTGACATCGACCTGGGTCCGCAGATCTTCAGTAGTCCCGCCGAGGGCGAACGCAAGTACGCGAAGGACCTCGACCGGTGGGTCGACGGACTGCGCAGGTGGGTCACCGAGATGCGGGCCGACGAGCCCGAGGTCGACGTGCTGAAATCGCTGGCTGTCGCCGCCGCGCAGGTCAAGCCCGGAGAAACGGTCGTACTGGTGGATTCCGCCCTGCAGACCACCCCGCCGTTGGATTTCCGCAGCAAGGGCATGCTGGACGCTGATCCCAAGGAGGTGGTCGATTTCCTCCGCCGATCCAACTCGGTGCCGGACCTGACCGATCGCAACGTCCTGCTGGTCGGGGTGGGTGACACCGCGCCGCCGCAGGAGGAGTTGGACGTGGCCCGGCGGCGGCAGGTCATCGAGATCTGGACCGCGGTCGCCACGGCCGGCGGCGCTAGCTGCGTCGAGCTGCTGGAATCGGAGAACAGCACACCCAGCGACATCGACTCGCCGCCGGTCAGCCTGGTGCCGGTTCCCCCTCTGCCGATCTTTGCACCGTGTGGGGACACCGTCCTGTCCGACCAGGGGTCGGTCGGCTTCATCCCCGACTCGGCGGCATTCCGGGACCCGGCCGCAGCCCGCACGACCCTCGTCAAGCTCGCGGAGGTACTCACCCGCGGCAATGCGCAGGCAGAGCTGATCGGTACCACCTCGTCGGCCGGCACGGAGAAGGGCCGCCAGTTGCTGTCTGAGGAGCGGGCACGCACGGTCGAGGCGGTGCTGCGGGAGCTCGGCGTACCCGAGGAGCGGCTCTCCAGCAAGGGCATGGGCGCCAACTGGCCGGACCGCAAGCCCGATCGTGGACCGGACGGCGCGCTTCTACCCGGACCAGCGGCGCAGAACCGGTCCGTCATCGTTCGGATCTCGTGCGGCTGAGTCATCCCGAGGAAACCGTGGTGGCCCGGCGGCGCGGCACCTGGGCGGGTGAAGGCCTACCCGGCGGAGATTCGCCGGCGAACCGCTTCCCGATCCTCCTCGGGCAGCGCGTCGGCGGCCAGCAGTTGCGGCAGCAGATCCGATTCGAGGGTCATGGCACGGAAGGTGAGCTCGATGGTCACCTGGTGGTCGGGCCGGTGCACGATCTCGATCGGGTCACCGCCGCGGATCTCGCCGGGCTCGACCACCCGCAGGTACGCCCCGGGCACCGCGGCCTGCGTGAACCGTTTGATCCAGCCGCGCTGTTGCAGCCAGTGCTGGAACGTCGAGCACGGTATCCGCGGGCAGGACACCTCCAGGACGACGTCCGGCCCGATCCGCCAGCGTTCGCCGATCAGGGCCTGGTTGGGGTCGAGGCCGGCGGTGGTCAGATTCTCTCCGAAGCCGCCGTTGCCGAGAGTGACGCCCAACTCGGTTTCCCAGCGGTCCAGGTCCTCCCGGGCGTAGGCGTACACGGCCTGGTCGGTGCCGCCGTGGTGCTTGACGTCGTAGACGCGATCGCCCACCAGACCGACCTCGCCGGTGCCCTTCGGACCGGGCGCGACCACGGCGACCGGGCCCTCGACCGGCCGCTTGTCGATGCCGGTCAGTCCACCCTTTGCGGGATTGGGCCGGGGCCTGCCCACGTTGACGGAAAGCACTCGCATCCGGTGACGGTACGACGTTCCATCCGAGCATGGCGACTCGATCAGGTCGTCGGCATGGTGGACCGCACGGGGCCCGGTCGGCGACCGTCACGGTGATCGGCCAGCAGCCCTATCCGTCCGTGTTCCCGGGGGATGAACCGGCTTCGGCCGGGTATGCAGTGCCGTCCTGGTGGAGTGACGACCTTCCGGTCGCGGTGCCGCGACCGGCTCCGCCGGGCGGGTCGGCGTGCCGACCCGCCCGGCGACGCGACCTCAGGTGGTCAGCCAGTTCCAGGCATCCATGACCCACTGGGTCTGTTGCAGGTAGGCGATGCCCAGCCCGGTCAGGAAGATCGCGGTGACCAGATGGGCGCCGCGCGCACTGCGCCGTACCCGACCCAGCTGCCGCTCCAGCACCACCCGGCCCAGCAGCCGGGTCAGCGCGAAGAGTCCCGCCGCGACCAGCAGGCTCAGCATGAAGATCAGGAACGGTCCGGCGAGGTCACCGCCGCCGGAGATCGCCCAGATCCCCCAGCACACGAAGGCGAACAGCGCGCCTGCGGCACTCCATTCGCCGCCCTTGCGCAGCTGGGCCATGTGCCAGCTCATCGGCCGGCGCGGGGCGGGTGCGCCCGGCCAGCCGGTGCCGGTCGGTACCTGCTCCACCGCCGGGAAGGGTTCGGTGCGCGGCGTGGTGGCACCCACCGAGGCCACCCCACGCCGGTACGGGTCACGCTGCGGCGGAATGCTCGCACCGGACTGCGGCGGCACCTCCACGGTCCGCTCCGCCCACGGCTGCGTCTGGTCGGCCATGTCGTTCCCTCCCCCTCGGCTTGCGGTGAACTCGATCACCGCCGAGCCCTGCTTCGAGGGTAACCAGCCGGCAAATAGGTCGCCGCACCCGTGCCGATCGGTTACACACGACCAGTGACCAGCAATCCCCTGCCGATCAGCATCGCCCGCCCCGAAGACTTCGACGAGATGGGCCGGTTCCTCAACTTCCTGTTCCACCACGCCCTCGAACCCGAGGCGCACGAGGCCGAACGAGCGATCTTCGAGCCGGAACGTGCCCTGGTGGTACGCGACGGTACCGAGTTGGTCGGCACCACGGCCGCTTTCACCCGGGCGTTGGGTGTGCCCGGCGGCGAGGTGCCCGCCGCGCACGTCAGCATGGTCGGGGTGGCACCCACGCACCGACGGCGGGGCCTGCTCACCGCGCTGATGCGCCGACAACTACGTGAGATCCACGAGGCCCGCCGGGAACCGGTCGCGGTGCTCTGGGCCAGCGAGGGTCGGATCTACCCGCGCTTCGGCTACGGATTGGCGTCCCAGCGCCTCCAGCTCACCGGTGACACCAACGAGCTGCGGCTACCGCCGCCGACCGCCGACGAGGGCCGGCTCCGCCTGGACCGTCCGGCCGATCGCCTGGCCGACCTCTCCCGGGTGTACGACACCGTACGCCCGGCCCGGCCGGGCTGGTCCGCCCGCGACGACCGCTGGTGGCGCTATGTCCTGCTCGATCCGGAAGCCCACCGGGGCGGTGCCACCGAACGACGGGTGGTGCTGCACGAGGGACCCGACGGCATCGACGGGTACGGCCTGTTCCGGACCAAGTCCGATTGGGACGGCACCGGCCCGAAGAGCCAGACCAGCGTCGACGAGGTGGTGGCGACCAGCGTCGCCGGGTACCGGGCGATCTGGCGGATGCTGCTCTCGATCGACCTGACCCGCCAGGTGAGCTTCCTGCGGGCCGCCGTGGACGAGCCCCTGCTGCGGCTGGTCGACGAACCCCGCCGGCTCAGCCCACGGCTGGTCGACGCCCTGTGGGTACGCGTGGTGGACGTGCCGGCCGCCCTGGCCGCCCGCCGCTACGCCACCGACGTCGACGTGGTCGTCGAGGTGACCGACGACCTGCTGCCGGAGAACACCGGCCGGTGGCGGATACAGGGCGGGCCGAAGACGGCCAGTTGCGTACCGGCGACCGGTCCGGCCGACCTGGCCTGCGACGTGAGCTGCCTCGGCGAGTTGTTCCTCGGCGGCGCCACACTGACCGCGCTGGCCGATGCGGGCCGGCTACGCGAGTTGCGTCCCGGCGCCCTGGCGGCCGCTGGCCCGGCCTTCGTCTGGCACCGCGCCCCTTCGGCCCTGGAGATCTTCTGACCCCTGCTCGCAACGACCGCCGATCGGGAGCCGGGCCGCTCCCGATCGGCTCGGTCCGCAGGTAGGTCTCCGGCCGACGGCGGATGCGGTCGGTCACCGCCTGTGGT
Organism: Micromonospora sp. NPDC051196; assembly: GCF_040682415.1. Classification (NCBI taxonomy): domain Bacteria; kingdom Bacillati; phylum Actinomycetota; class Actinomycetes; order Micromonosporales; family Micromonosporaceae; genus Micromonospora; species Micromonospora sp. NPDC051196. The sequence continues at coordinate 12,467 of NZ_JBFBAY010000029.1, read as the reverse complement.
CCGCCCACGTCACACCGATGACGGAGAGCGAAGCGCTGCCAACCGTGTGCTTTCACTGTCAAATATCGGGGTGTGGCGGGCGCGCGAGACCGTGATCGACAGCCGTCAGCCCAGGTAGGGTCGGGGCGTGGCGGACGAGGGACGACGGCGACGACGACACCGACACCAGGGCGGTACCGAGACCAGCGCCGCCGCGACCACCACAGGGATGCACGACGGCGCAGAACCGCCGCGCGGACGACGCGGCGGCGGGGCCGAGGAAGGCGAGCGAGGGCTACGCGGCCTGGTCGGCTCCGGCTCCTCACAGGTGAACGTGACAGCGGCCATGCGGGCGCGGGACGCCGCCCGGCCCACCGACGAGGACCTCGCCACGGCCGAAGCCGAAATCGTCATCGTCCGCCGGAACTGGACCCCCCGCGACGAACTGCCCCGTCGCTGACGCCGACGAGCGCACCGTCCCAGCGGTGGGCCCGATCCGGCCAGGCCCGCCGGTCTGGGAGTGGCCGGCCTCCTGTCGTCAGGAGACCAGCCATTTCCCGATCGGGTCGGTGAGCAGGGCGTGGACGATCAGGACCCGGATCGCCCACAGCGAAGGCGTGGACGACGGGCCAGGGCCAGCCCGCAGTACGGGTGTGGACGGGTCAGGGCAGGTCGGGCAGCTGGCGGGTCTGCTCGTACTCGGCGACCTGCGCGATCCGCCGCGCGTGCCGGTCGCTGCCGGAGAAGGCGGTGGTCAGGAACGCCTCGACGATGGCGGTGGCCTCGTCGAGGGTGTGCTGACGAGCGCCGACCGCGACCACGTTGGCATCGTTGTGCTGCCGGCCCAACTGGGCCGTTTCGACGCTCCAGGCCAGCGCCGCACGGACCCCGGCGACCTTGTTGGCGGCGATCTGCTCGCCGTTGCCGGAGCCACCGATGACCACTCCCAGGCTGCCCGGGTCGGCCACCACGCGGGTGCCGGCGTGCAGGCAGAAGGCCGGGTAGTCGTCGTCCGGGTCGTAGGCGTGCGGGCCGACGTCGACCACCTCGTACCCCTGCTTGGCGAGGTGGTTGGCCAGGTGCACCTTCAACTCGAAACCGGCGTGATCGGATCCCAGGTAGACGCGCATACCGCGCAGTCTGTCAGGCTCGTCCGACCGGGCCTCGCCGGGGCGTGCCGGGCGCGGCGGACGCCACCTTCACGACGGTCGGAAGCGTCCCACCACACCCGGCTCAAGCACCCTGACGACCTGGCCGGCACGCTCAGGCGGGGTCGGGCAACTCGGCGACCACCAGGCCGCCGCGTGCCTTCGGAGTGAACCAGGTGCTCTTGCGCGGCATCTTCTCCCGAGCCAGGTTCACCGCTACGAAGTCGTCCACGGTCACCGGCGCGACGAGGATGGCCAACTCGGCCCGGCCGGCCTCGACCTCACCGGTCAGCCAGCTCGCCGGGTAGTCGCCACCGACGTAGGTGATCCGCTTGTCGCCCGGGTCCAGCCCCAGGGCGTCACGCAGCAGCAGCCGCTCGACCAGGGCGTGGTCGAGGTTCTCCAACCGGCTCACGCCGGTGTGCGGCAGCGTCACGTCGTACGCCTGGCCGGGAAGCTGGAGCACGACGGTGCCGCCGGTTGCCGGAACCTGGGCCGGGCCGTCCAGGGCGGTGACCTGCGCACCGGCGGCGCGCAGCCGGTCGAGCAGTTCCTCCGGCGTGGTCGGCAGCTCGCTGACCAGACGGTTGTACGGCTGGATGGCCACCGAGGCGGGCGTGGTGACCACCGCCAGGAACCGGGCGAACCCGCCGGTCTGCGCGGCGAGGCTGCGGTGGTTGCCGTCGGCGACGACCAGCTCACCGCCGCCGGCGAGCGAGGTCAACTCGTCCTGCTCCGGGCCCGGCCCGAGCAGCCAGATGGCGTGCGTACGCCCGGCCTGGTCGATGTCGGTGGCAGCGGGTGCGCCGGCCGTGTCGGTGGCCTTGGCGAGCGCGGCGTGCAGTTCGTCACCGCGCCCGGTCTGCAACAGCAGTACGGGCGAGAGCAGGTGACCCAGCGCCTCGGCCAGGGCGACCCGCTCGCGCACCTTGGCGATGAAGACGTCCTCGTTGCGGATGACCAGGCCCGGCTCGTCGGCCCGGGTGGAGATCTGATCGGTGTCGACCATGGCGAAGATGCCGTACGCCGGCTCCTCGCCGGGCGCGGTGATCCGGTACAGCACCACCACCTGCTCGGCGGGGGTGTAGCTGCCGTCAGCCTTCGCCTCGGCCAGCCGGGTCACCGCGTCCGGCAGGGCGTCGCCGAAGGATTTGCCGAGGCTGTCCGGCGCCCGGTGCGGCATCTCGATGCCGAGGGCACTGTGCGGATTCGCCTCGATGATCGCGGTGATCTCCGCGTCGTCGGCGAACTCGTCGTAGTTCTGCGCTCCGGTGCCGCCAGTGGTGATCCAGGCCCGGGTGATCGGGTGCACGACCGTCATGACCAATGACGCTACCGTCGTCCACCTGGGCGCCGCCGCCGGACCCACACCCGCCCACCTGGTGAAAGGGCGGGCCCCCGGTTAACGCCTCAGGTAGAGCAGGGCCCCTTGTCAACAATCCGGCTCGGCCGCGCGACGATGCCGGCCGGCGGGTGCCGGCACCACAGCGGGCCGCCGCGGCGATGCCGGCCGCGGACCCTGGTTGCGGATCTCCCGGCCGGGCGGCGTCAACCGCGAGGTGGCCGGGACGCGGGCGACGCCCACCACCGTGGTACGCCCCAGCACGCCAGCCGCGTTCAGTGAACGCTCCTGCTGCGGTGCCGGCCCGCCGTCGACGCGGTCCTGCCGAGGTGCCGGCCAGCTCAGCTTCGTCGACGGGCGGAACGCGCCGCTGTCGGTCTCTTCCGGACGACTCCGGCGCGAGTCGACCGGGGCACGATGTTTGGCCATCTGACGCCTCCACGAGCGGCGACCAGCGGGCACAGGTGCGGCCCGCCGGATCTCTGCGGACACCCGGTCAAACGAGTCCGCGAAGGCAGCGGTGACGCCGCGCCCGGCACCGGAGCGATCCCGCAGCGCGAAGCAGATGCGGTGTCAACAAGGGGCCCGGGCTATGCACGAGACGTTAAAAGGGGGCCCTTCCTTGCACGTCAATCGAAGGTGGGGTCGAGGTCGCGGCTGCGCTTGAGTTCGAAGAACCCGGGGGTACCGGCGACCAGCAGGACGCCGTCCCAGAGCCGACCGGCGGCCTCGCCCTTGGGTGCCGGGGTGACCACCGGGCCGAAGAAGGCCACCTGCCGGCCGTCCGGTCCGGGTGCGTGGATGACCGGGGTACCGACCTCGGTACCGACCGGACGCATGCCTTCCTCGTGGCTCTCCCGCAGCGCCGCGTCGAGCCTGCTGTCCTCGGCGGCGGCGGCGAGTTGCGGATCCAGGCCGGCGTCGGTGAGCGCGGCGGCGAACAACTCCGGGCCGAGTCGCTCCTTGCTCAGGTGGATTCGGGTGCCCAGGGCGGTGTAGAACGCCTTGACCGCCGCTGCCCCGTACCGCTGCTGCACGGCGACGCAGACCCGGACCGGACCCCATCCGGTACGCATCGCCTCCTGGTACGGCTCGGGCAGCTCGCGGCCCTCGTTGAGCACCGACAGGCTCATCACGTGGAAGCGAACCTCGACGTCGCGAACCCGCTCCACCTCCAGCAGCCAGCGGGAGGTGATCCACGCCCAGGGGCAGATCGGGTCGAACCACATGTCGACGCTGGTGCGTTCGTTCACGGTGAAGTCCCTTCGCATCGATGGCACCGGGTCTGCGGTGCACCTCTGAATCCTTACTCTGCGCCCGCCCGATCGGACTGGGAACGGCTGCGTGACCTCGCCCACCAACGGGCGCCGGTACATGGAAGACTCAGGATCGGACGGGCCGTCACCGGCGGTCCACGACGATGTGGCCGTGGCGTACGGCGAGAACGGATGGAGACGAACGTGCCGGGAGTGCACAACCTGACACAGGTCGAGGCGACCGAGCGGGCCCGCCTGCTCGACGTGACGGGGTACGACATCAATCTGGACCTGTCCAGCGCCGTCCACGCGGCAGGGGGTCGTACCTTCCGGTCGGTCACCGAGGTGCGCTTCCGCTGCACCGAACCGGGCGCCAGCACCTTCATCGAGGTGGCGGCCGACTCGGTGCGCTCGGCGACGCTCAACGGCAAGCCGATCGACCTTGCCGGTTTCTCCGCCGAGAAGGGACTGACGCTGACCGGGCTGGCCGGTGAGAACGTCCTGATCGTCGACGCGGACTTCGCGTACTCGAACTCGGGTCAGGGCCTGCACCGCAGCGTCGATCCGGTGGACGGCGAGACCTATCTCTACAGTCAGTTCGAGACGGCCGACGCGCAGCGGGTGTTCGCCTGTTTCGACCAGCCGGATCTCAAGAGCGTCTACACCTGGCACGCCACCGTTCCGGAGCACTGGAAGGTGATCTCCAACGCACCGGTGGAGCGCGAGGAGCCGGCGGGCGAGGACCTGAAGACGGTCCACTTCGCGGAGTCCGCGCGGATGAGCACCTACATCACCGCGCTGTGCGCCGGGCCGTACCACGAGGTGCGGGACAGCCACGACGGGATCGACCTGGGGGTGTTCTGCCGGACCTCGATGGCGCAGTACCTCGACAGCGACGACCTGTTCCTGATCACCAAGCAGGGCTTCGACTTCTTCCACGAGCAGTTCGGCGTGCGCTACCCGCTGCCCAAGTACGACCAGCTGTGGGTGCCGGACTTCAACGCCGGCGCGATGGAGAACTTCGGCTGTGTCACCCACGCCGAGTCGCACTACCTGTTCCGCTCGCAGGTCACCGACTTCGAGTACGAGCAGCGGGCCAACACGATCCTGCACGAGATGGCCCACATGTGGTTCGGTGACCTGGTCACCATGCGCTGGTGGAACGACCTGTGGCTGAACGAGTCGTTCGCCGAGTGGGCCAGTCACTGGTGCAACGCGCGCACCACCCGATTCACCGAGGCGTGGACGACGTTCCTGTCCGTCCGGAAGAACTGGGGCTACCGGCAGGACCAGCTCTCCTCCACCCACCCGGTCTACTGTGAGATGCCCGACCTGGAGGCGGTCGAGGTCAACTTCGACGGCATCACGTACGCCAAGGGCGCCAGCGTGCTCAAGCAACTGGTCGCGTACGTGGGCGAGGAGCCGTTCCTGGCCGGTCTGCGGGCCTACTTCGCCAAGTACGCCTGGGGTAACGCCACCTTCGACGACCTGCTCTCCGAACTGGAGACCGCCTCCGGCCGCAAGCTGCGCACGTTCGCCACCCAGTGGCTGGAGACCGCGCAGGTCAACACCCTGCGGCCGGAGCTGACCATCGGCCCGGACGGCGCGTACCAGCAGGTGCTGGTGCGGCAGGAGGCACCGGAGGGGTACCCGACCCTGCGTACCCACCGCATCGGGGTCGGCCTGTACGACCTCACCGACGGCCGGCTGGTTCGCCGCCAGCGCCTGGAGGTCGACATCGACGGTGAGCTGACCGAGTTGTCCGAGCTGGTCGGCGTGCCCGCAGCCGACGTGCTGCTGCTCAACGAGGACGACCTCACCTACGCCAAGCTGCGGTTGGACGAGCGGTCGATGGCCACGGTGGTACAGCACATCGCCGGCTTCGATTCGTCGTTGGCGCGGGCACTGTGCTGGACGGCAGCGTGGGACATGACCCGCGACGCCGAGCTGGCCACCCGCGACTACCTGGCTCTGGTGCTGGCCGGGCTGCCCGCCGAGACGGAAATCAACCTGGTCACCGCCACCCTGCGCCAGGCGAACAGCGCTTTGACCTTCTACGCCGACCCGGCCTGGGCGTCCACCGGCTGGGCCGACCTGGCCCGCACCGCGCGGACCGCCCTCGCCGCAGCCGAGCCGGGCAGCGGGTTCCAGCTGGCCTGGGCCCGGGCGTACGTCTCGGCGGCCCGTTCCGCGGAGGACCTGGCGGTGCTGCGCGGCTGGCTGGACGGTACGCAGGTGACGACGGGGCTGACCATCGACACCGAGTTGCGCTGGAGCGTGCTACAGGCGCTGGTGGCCAACGGCGTGGCCGGTGCGCCGGAGGTCGAGGCCGAGCTGGCCAGGGACCGGACGTCCAGCGGCGAGCGGGAGGCCGCGTACGCGCACGCGCTGGTGGCGACCGAGGAGAACAAGGCTGCCGTGTGGGCGCAGCTGACCGGTGCCGAGGCGCTGCCGAACTGGCGCAACCGGGCGTTGTTGCAGGGCTTCAGCCACCCGGCGCAGGTCGAGCTGATCACGCCGTACCGGCAGCGGTATTTCGACGCCGTGGGGCAGGTGTGGGCCAGCCGGGACAGCGAGCCGGCGCAGGAGTTCGCGATGCTGGCCTACCCGGCGTACCTGGTCGATGAGGACACCATCGAGGCGACCGACGCCTGGCTGGCGCAGCCGGATCACCCGGCGCCGCTGCGCCGGCTGGTGGCCGAGGGCCGCGACGGTGTGGTCCGGGCCGCGGCGGCGCGGGCCCGGGACGCGCGCAGCGTCTGAGGCGGGCAACGATCTTCGGTGCCGGCGTGGGTGTGATCCCGCGCCGGCACCGGCCGTTGTGGCCCGCGCGGGCCGCTGTCCTTGCCTGACACGACAGAGCCCGGCCTCCGCACGTCGCGGGGACCGGGCTCTGGCGTACGGGAAGTGCTCAGCCCTTGCCGGCGTAGCGGGAGAGCTGGTCGAGGCCTTGGATGATGCCGCCGGCCAGGTCGCCACCGCCGAAGGAGGCCACCATCGACAGCGCCGCGATCTTGGCGTACGTGTCGGGAACGCGCTTGCGCGCGTACCGGCCGGTGACGATCTCCAGCTGCCGCTGGTTGGGCGAGACGGCGATCAGCACCGAGCGGTCCGGGTCGGCCAGCTGCCGGTGCAGCCGCTCGGCGTGCTCCCGGATCGGCTCGTCGAGACCACCGACGAAGACCGAGAAGACCAGGCCGGTCGTCCGGTCGGCCAGGCGCAGCGCCTCGTCGATGCGCAGCAGCTGGCGGGTCGAGAACGGCCCGTCGAGCACGTCGGGCCGGGGTTCCGTCCCGGTCTCGGGCTGCATCTCACCAACGGTCACTTGCGCCTCCGGTTCCACCAGCCGGCGCCTCGACACCGGCCTGCTCCTGCTTGCGGCTGGTCAACGCCGGTGCCTGCGCCCCCGCGGCCAGCACGGCCCCGGCCGAGTCGGCCAGCTCGCCCGGCTCACCGAGGAACCACACCGGCGTGAAGTTGAACGGACGGCCCGGCCGGTAGCGCTTTGCGCCGCCACCGCCGTCTCGGCTGCTGCCCGCGTACACGAGGCCGGCGATCACCAGCACGACGGCTGCCGGGATGCCGACAAAGACCAGCAACGTGTCGGTTACAGACAATCCCAACGCCCCCAGGCGGAAAGAGAGACCTTCGACCGGATCGGGTGACGGATCACCGCGGTGACCTCCCGACTCCGCTGCCACTCACGTTAGCGGAGCCGACGCTCCGCCAGAGCGCGGGGTGGCGATCCCACCCGCCACACGAGCCCTCAAGCTGCGCAGCTGTGCCGATCAGTGTCGCGTCGGCACCGTACCGTCCGGTCAGCAGCACCCCGACCGGCAGCCCGTCGGCACTCATCCCGACCGGCAACGAGACGGACGGATCACCCGTGACGTTGAACACCGCACAGTACGGCGAGAACCGGCGTTGCCGGTCGAAGTCCTCCTCCGGGGTGCGTCCCTGCGTGAACCAACCGACCGGGGCCTGCGGCGCCGACAGCGTCGGACAGAGCAGCAGGTCACAGCCGGCGGTACGACGGATGCCGGCGCGTACCTGTGCCTGGAGTTCGCCGAGGGTGGCGGTGAGGGTGGCGGCGGAGATGCCGGCTCCCTGCGACCGCATGAAGCGGGTCAGGGGCAGTAGCGCGCGCTCACCCTCAGGCGGTACGGGGGTCAGCGCGAGGACGTACCAGAGGGTCTCGAACAGCGGCCAGACCTGCGGCCCGAGCGGCGGCGGCACCTCGACCACCTCGTGACCGGCGGCGGTGAGCAGCGCGGCGGCCCGGTCCACGGCGGCGATGCAGTCCGGATGGACGGGTTCGTCGACGAGCATCGCGGCGGTGAACCGGCCGACCCGCAGCCGGCCCGGCGCGGCGGCGCGGGCCGCGCCCAGGTAACCCCCGGCCGGCGGCACCGGCGGCAGGTACGGCTCGCCCGGCACCGCAGCGGCCATCACGTCGAGCAGTGCGGCCACGTCGGCTACCGTCCGCCCGATCGGGCCGTTGCTCGGCAGACCGTAGGCGCCGAAGCCGAGCGGACCGCTGGAGACCAGGCCACGGCTGGGTTTGTAACCGATCAGGCCGCACAGCGACGCCGGGATGCGCACCGAGCCGCCACCGTCGGAGCCCTGGGCCACCGGCACCAGACCCGCGGCCACGGCCGCCGCCGCACCACCGCTGGAACCACCCGCGGTGTACGACAGGTCCCACGGGTTACGGGCCGGCGGGGCCACCAACCCCTCCGAGTAGAGCGAACAGCCCAACTCCGAGGTGGTGGTCTTACCGAGGCTGACCAGTCCCGCCGCCCGGATGAACCGCACCACGTCGGCGTCGACCGGCGGGACGAAGTCGGCGAACGCGGCCGAACCGAAGGTGGTGCGTACCCCGGCGGTCAACGTCAGGTCCTTGATCGCGGTCGGTACGCCGTGCAGTGGCCCGCGTTCGCCGGCCGGCGTCCGATCAGCGGCGCGGGCGGCCTCGCGGGCCTGATCGGCGGTGACCGTAACGAACGCGCCGACGGTGTCGCCGAGCGCGTCGACGCGGTGCAGGTGGTGCTCGACCACCTCCAGGCTGGACAGCTCACCACGGGCGATCGCCTCGGCCTGCTCCAGCGCGGTCAGGTCGTGCGGCTCGGCCATACCGCCATCCTGCCCTGCGCGCCGGCCCGAGGCGGTCGGCACGCGCCGTTCAAGATGACCGGTTTCAGCTACTTCGAGCAGGACCGGTGCGGGAGCCCAACATCTCCACCCCGCCCCCTGGGCGGCGGTCCGGTCAGCCGTACAGGAAGCGCTGGGCGTTGCCGCCCAGCAACAGTGCGCGCTGGTCCTCGGTGAGGAAGTCGGCCTCGTGGATCACCCGGCCGACCGGCCGCTCGCCCAGCGGGTACGGGTAGTCGCTGCCGAGCAGCACCTGGCCGGCACCCATGGTGTCCACCAGCAGCCGCAGCGCCGGTGGTGCGAAGACCACCGAGTCGACGTAGAAGCGGTCGACGTATGAACTGGGCGGCGCGGCGGAGGCACCGCGCACCAGGTCGCCACGGCGGTGCCAGGCGTTGTCGGCCCGCCCCAGCCAGAACGGGAAGCTACCGCCACCGTGTGCGAAGCAGATCCGCAGGCTCGGCGGCACCTTGTCGAAGACCCCGCCGAGGATCATCGACAGCACCGACAGGTGGGTCTCGGCCGGCATCCCGGTGAGCCACCGGGCCATCCACCGGTCGAGCCGGGGGCCACCCGGCATGTCCCACGGGTGGACGAAGACCGGGGCGCCGACCTGCGCGCAGTGCGTCAGGAACGTCACGATCCCGGCGTCGTCCAGATCCCGGTCACCGACGTGGTTGCCGATCTCCACACCAACGTGTCCGGCCGCCAGGCAGCGGTCCAACTCGGCGCAGGCGGCGTCCGGGTCCTGCAACGGCACCTGGCAGAACGGCAGCAGCCGGTCACCACCGGCCGCGGTGACCTCCAGGGTCAGGTCGTTGAAGATGCGGGCCACCTTCACCGCCTGATCGGCCGGGCGCTCGTAGCCGAAGAAGACCGGGGTGGGCGAGACGACCTGCACGTCGACACCGTCTGCGGTCATGTCGGCCAGCCGGGTCGGCGCGTCCCAGCACTGCGCGCCGATCGGTCGGAACTCGGTCTCCCCGACCATGATCATGGCGGCGCGTTCCGAGTCGATCCGCAGCCAGGGCCAGCCGGACCCGCCGCAGGCCGCGGCGAGGTCCGGCCAACCCTTCGGTACGACGTGCGAGTGCACGTCCACCACGGGGTGGGAGATCGGCTCGGTCATCAGCCCTTGCCCGGGTGCAGTGCGCCGCAGTTGTCGCAGGTACGCGCCTTCTCGTCGGCGTAGAACGCGCCGAACACCGGGGGCAGGTCGGCGGCGATGTCACGCACCTGCAACTCGACCTCGTGCACCTTGTGCCCACACTCAAGGCAGTACCACTGGAACTTCTCCAGCGTCCCCTCCGGACGGACCCGCTCGACCACCACACCGATCGAGCCGGGCTCCGGCCGCTGCGGCGAATGCGGCGTGTTGCGCGGCAGCATCCACATCTGCCCCTCGCGCACGTGCACCGTACGCGGCCCCTCCGGGGTCATCAGGTTGACGTGCATGTTGCCCTTGACCTGGTAGAAGAACTCCTCGTACGGGTCGACATGGAAGTCGGTGCGCTGGTTGGGCCCACCCACCACCATCACGATGAAGTCGTCGGACCCGGGGAACATCTCCTTGTTGCCCACCGGCGGCTTGAGCAGGTGCTGGTTCTCGGCGATCCAGCCCGGAAAGCTGAACGGTTCGACGATCTCACTCACGACTGACCTCCTCTGGGCAGCACGGCCACGGCTTGCATCTCGATCAGTAGGTGCGGATGCGGCAACTGGTGCACGGCCACGGTCGTCCGGGTCGGCCCGGTGGCGTCGAAGAACTCCGCCCACACCTCGTTGTACCCACCGAAATCGTTCATGTTGACCAGGTACGACGTCACCTGCACCAGGTCGGACAGTTCGGCGCCGACCGAGCGCAGCAGGTCACCGATGTTCTCGATGACGGCGCGCGTCTGCTCCCGGATGTCCAGGTCCGTCGTACCGAACTCGTCCACCGACACTCCGGCGAAGCTGTTGTCCGGCCGCCGCGACGAGGTGCCGGACACGAAGACGAACCCGTTCGCCACCTTGACGTGCGGGAACGCCCCCCGAGGAACGGCCTTCCCCGCGACGACCCGCGCCCCGTCCGAGCTCATGACGCGGCCTTCAGGGTGGCGGTGCCGAGCTTCTCGACGACTGCCCGGACTTGAGCGCCGGGTTGCAGCGGGACAGCGGCCGTGGCGGCACCGGCCAGGAACACCCAGCCCTCGCGCAGCCGCACCCCGTACCGCCCGGCCAGGCGGACGCCCTCGTCGAGGGCCCGACGCGGGTCGCCGAGGATCGCCGCCGTCGAGCCGACCTGCGCCACCCGGCCGTCGATCTCCAGCAGCACACCGAGGTTGTCCAGCCCGTCCGGCACCGGCGACCAGGGGCCGACCACGAAGGCGGCGGCCGAGGTGTTGTCGGCGATCACGTCCGGCAGGGAGAAGGTGAAGTTCGCGTACCGGGAGTCGATCAGCTCGATCGCCGGGGCGACCGCGCGGACGGCGTCGGTGAACGCGCCGAGCGGCTCGCCGGGCTCGGGCAGGCGGTCCAGCAGGAACGCCACCTCCGGCTCGACCCGAGGGTGGATGAAGTCGGACACGTCGACGGTGCCACCGTCGGGCACCCACATCGCGTCGGTGAGCCGGCCCCAGATCACCTCGTCGACGCCGACCTGGGCCATCTTCGCCTTGCTGGTCAGCCCCATCTTCAGGCCGACCAGCCGCTCGCCCCGGTCGAGGCGACGCTGCACGAGGGCGGCCTGCACCCCGTACGCGGCGTCGACGTCGAGGCCCACCTCGGCGGCCAGTTGCGGGATCGCGGTGGCGGTGGTGGCGGCCTTGTCCAACTGCTCGGCGATGCCGGCCGGGTCCAGCCCGCTCATGCTTGCTCCTCGGTTCGCGCTTGCGTGACCGCCGGGTCCCCGGCACCGTCGCGGGCCGGGTCACCGGCACCGTCGCGGGCCAGGTCCAACGCCACGTCGACGATCATGTCCTCCTGGCCGCCGACCATCCGCCGTCGACCCAACTCGACCAGGATCGAGCGGACGTCGACGCCGTACCGGGCCGAGGCGCGTTCGGCGTGCCGCAGGAAACTGGAGTACACCCCGGCGTACCCGAGGGAGAGGGTTTCCCGGTCGACCTGGACCGGCCGGTCCTGCAACGGGCGGACGATGTCGTCGGCGGCGTCCATCAGCGCGAACACGTCACAGCCGTGCTTCCAGCCGTGCAGTTCGGCGACCGCGACGAAGACCTCCAACGGCGCGTTGCCGGCCCCGGCGCCCATCCCGGCCAGCGAGGCGTCCACCCGGACGGTACGCCCGGACGGCGACCCGAGCGGCCCGTCGCCGACGATCCGGCCGTGCTCCACGGCGACCACGCTGTTGGCCACGCCGAGCGACAGGTTGTGGTGGGCGTGGATGCCGATCTGTGTGGTCGGCTCCAACACCTGCCGGTACGCGTCGACCCGCTGCGCGACGTCGGACATCAGCAGCCGGCCGCCGGAGTCGGTGACGTAGACGCAGTGTGCCCCGTACGACTCCATCAGCTTGGCCTGTGCGGCCAGCCCGGCCGGGTCGTTCATGTGCGACATCATCAGGAAGCCGGACACGTCCATGCCGTTCTC
>NZ_JBFBAY010000028.1:0-37119 GCF_040682415.1 Micromonospora sp. NPDC051196 | reverse complement strand
AAGATCGTGGCGGCCGCGCTCGTCTTGCTCCACACCGAACACGCCCGCACCACCTGATCACTACAGGTAATCAAACCGTTGCGCGGAATGGCTCAATGGGATCGTGTGGAAGATCCGAGACTTCCCGGCGCCATTCTTCCCGCGCAGCAACAGCCGGCCCTGCTCGAACTGGAACACCTGGTTTGTCGTACTGCCAGATGTTGCAGATCCCCGCGCGGTGCAGGCGGTACCGGTGCGGATGCGATGCCGCGACCTGCGTCCCGGGTGCCGCGACGGCCGTGCTGCTCATGACCGCACCGCCTCGCTCGCGGCGTAGCGGGCCGCGGCCGCGAGCAGCACCAGGCCGCCCTCGGGGCTGTCACCGCGAGCAGCGCGCCCATCGACCGCCCGCTCGGCGGCGATGGTCTCGGTGGATTCGGCGTCGGCGACCGTCGGCGCCGACGGCGCCAACAGCCCCATGGTGATGAGCAACGCGACGACCGCCTCTCGCAGCAACAACAGATCCTCGACATACCGGCCCGCCCACCGCCGGGCATGACGGTCGGCCAGGTCAGCCAGAATCCCCTCCAGCACGTGCTCGGGTACGGGCACCCCGATCACCAGCCGCCCCGGGGCCGGACGTAACTGCTCGACCAACGCAGTGATCGTCAGCAGCGCGGCCTGGGCGACCGTGCCGACCCCCGGAAAGAGCACGTCGGTGAGTCCGTCGTCGGGGTCGAGCAGGGCGACACCCTCGGCGCGCAGCTTCGCCTGCAAACCGGCGTACTCCAGGAACGACCGCTCCTCTCGGCGTTGCTCCCGACGCAACCACGCCCGCTGCGCGGCGGTCAGCTCGTCGAGGTACACCACCGGTTGCTCGGTCAGCCGCCGCCGTACCGCATGGCGGGTCCCGCCCGGACCGGGCTCGGCGGCAGCACCAACGAACTCCGCAGCGGTACCGCTGCGGCCCGGTGGGGCGCCACCAGGTGCGCGACGATGTCACGGTTGACGGTGAGCAGGGCTTCCGCCCGGTCATCGTCGGCGTAACCGGCGACCGTCCCCTGCTCCTCACGCAGCGCCTGCCAGGACACCAGTTGCCGCAACGCCGCACTGAGCGCACGACGTTCGGTCGGCCGCTGAGCGTCACCGAGTGCGATGCCGGCCTCCACCGCCGCCGCCCGAACATCAGCGATCAGCTGGGACAACAGCACCTGTTCAGGGCAGGTGAGCAGCACCGCTACGCCCAGCGTCAGGTACGTGTACATGCGAGGGGTGAACGGCCCACTGGCGCGCAGCAGCGGTCGACCCCGCCCCGGACCCAGGCCCGGCTTGAACAGCCGGGCAAAACCGGCCTCCACCACCAGTCGGTAGCCGAGGAAGTTACCGAACCAGCTCTTCAACCATTCGGCATGCCGACGGACCAACGGAAAATCATCATCGGTGGCGAGCAGCAACGGCGCGGACAGCAGGGCCCGCACCGCCCGGCGCCGCTCGACCGCCAGCGCGATGTCGTGCTCGTCAGCCATCGGTGTCCTCCAGGCGAATGATCGAGATCTCGATGTCCTGGGCGGTGAAATCACCGACAGCCGAACGTAGGGTCAACACGTGGCGCGGCTTGCTCAACAGTTCGCAGCGCAGATGCAGATCGACGACCAGAGCCACCGCGTTGCCCAGCAGTGGATCACCGGCACCGAGAGCCTGCGCCATCAGTTCGAGCAGCAGATGAATGGCCGGGGCGGACAGACGCACCGCCCCCAGATCGGCGGCGGCGGACAGCAACTCCGCTGCGGCCAAGACCCGCCGCTCATGAAGAGCGGCAGCCTGTGCGATCAATGCCTGCTTCTGCCCGCTACGGTCGGCGATTGCGGAAGCACGTCCGCGCGGCGCCCTCCCACCACGCTCGCGCAGCGCGACGGGAACCTGCACGGCAGGCGCCGGCCACCAACTCGTCGTCGCCGGCACCACCACCTGCGCCTCGGCGGCGAGACCGAGGTGCCGGGCAGGGTAGAGGCCGAACGCCGAGGTGAACAGATCAGCGGCCGTCTCCTCATCGGCGGTGTCCAGCCAGGCCGCCAACCGCAGCAGCTCCCGACGGCGAGAGGCACCGTTGCCGGTGGAAGGACCATCCGTTTCGCGTTGGCCAGCAGCGACTGCAGGGCCCGCATGGTGGCATCGCGCAGCTGCGTGACCTCGCTGCGACGACCGTCGACGTCACTGAACCACGCCCGCAGCGCAGCCCAGTCAGCGAGCTCGTGACCTCGGCTGCGTTGTACGGCAACGCCGAGGTCGGCGGCGGCCCCGGCCAGCCCACCTTCGCGCAGGACATGCACCAGAGCAGGCAGATGCGGCCCCAGGCGGTGCAGGTGACGGTCGATGCGTGGCGCGAGGAGCACAATCTCCTCGGTGATCGACTCGACGTAGTCCAGGAGCAGATCCTTGAAGCCTCGGTACTCCGCGCTGTCCAGGTCATAGCGGGCCAGGACCTGCCCGAGGAAGGCATAGAAGTCGCGTACCGAGTCACGGAACGCCCAGAACTGGGCGAAGATCGTGGCGACCGCCTCGCGAGCCGTGCCGGCATCGACGCCGCCCGGCTGCTCGACCCGATCCACCAGGTCACCCAGACCGGCGGTGAGCAGGCCCAGCAGTTCCCGACTGATCTCCCGGGCGGCGTCCGCGCTCAAGAGCACCTCATCGGCCTGCCGCTGCACCCGTTCGCCGAGCGGAAGACAGTTGATAGCGGGACCGGGCGCGCTGGTACTCCTCGATACTCTTGACGCGCACCGTGTGTGAGCTGGGCAGCAGGTTGCCCCACCCGACAAGCTGGTTCAAGCGGCTCACCGCAGTGTCGAGGGAAATGTCGATCTCGTGGGCGGCGAGTTCCTCGACCACCTGTTGCGCGGAGAGGTCGGTCATCAGCGACGCCGTGAACAGACGCATGATGGCGAGGTAGACGCCGCGTTCAGGCACCGTCAGGTAGGTGAAGGCATCAAGGCGGCCAAGGTCATCCGCCGGCTCACCCATCCGGACAGAATAGGCGACGGTCAGTAGCCGCGACATGCCTGGCAGCACGGGAACCCGGGATCCGTAGCAGGGCACGGGCTGATGCATGAGTGGGCAACGCGCCGCCACGCTCCCGATCGACACGCAACCACGCATCGGCCTGCGCGCAGGTCCGGGTCATGACGGTGCCGGTGCCGCTGCTGTATCAGGTCTTGTGAGCCGCTGTGTGGGCGCCGACGTGTTGGACGGTGTGGGAGCCGGCCTGGACGGCGGTGGTGACGGCGTCGTGTAGCGCGATGTTGCGGGCGAGGTCGACGGCGAGGCTACCGAGGAAGGCGTCGCCGGCTCCGGTGGTGTCGAGGGCGTGGACGGTGGGTGCGGGTACGGTGGCGGATCCGTCGGGATGGGAGTAGGCGGCGCCGTGGTGGCCTGCGGTGACGATGACGGTACGGGGACCGAGGCGTCGTAGTGCGGCTGCGGCGTCTACAGGATCATCGGTGCTCGTCTGGAGGATGGTGGCGGCTTCGTGGTGATTGACCACGAGGATGTCGAGGTGCTGTAGAAGGGCGAGGTCGAGGTGGGGGTGGGGAACGAGGTTGCCGATGACGATCGGTGCGCGGCGGTGGATCAGTAGCGTGGCTACGGGTTCGGGTGGCAGGTCAAGCTGGACGACCACTGCGTGTGTGGTGAGGCCTGCGGTCGCGTGGCCGATGTCGTCGGCGGTCAGTTCCGTGGCGGGCGAGAGGGCGAGGGTTACGTAGCTTTCGCCGTCGGGGGTGACCTCGATGACAGCTGCGCCGGTGCTGGCGTCGGGGACCAGCCGGACGTGGCGTACGTCGACGCCGGCGTCAGACAGGGTTGCGGTGATGTGGTGGCCCCAGGTATCGGCGCCGACGTTGGTGATCAACGCGGCGCGTCCGCCGTGGCGGGCGGCGGCGATGGCCTGGTTGAGGCTTTTGCCGCCGGCGCTGACGGTCAAGGGAGAGCCTTTGGCGGTGCGGCCGGGGCGGGCACGGTGGGGAACCTGGATGGTCAGGTCGATGTTGGCCCGGCCGATGAAGGTGACGTCAACGCGGTGAGCGGGATGGCGGCTGTCGGTCATGCGGTCGCCGGGGATGTGGTCAGCGCGGTCTGGAAGCGCTGCACGGCGGGCTCGGTGGAGAAGGCCGCGAGTTGCCGGCTGACGACGTTGATCTGGCAGCGGATGCGCGTCGACCTGGTGAGGCGGGCAAGGTTGAGCGCGGCGAGAGCAGCGTCGGCAGCCGGCGCGGGTTCGCCGGCGGCGGCGTGGGCGGCGGCGGCACGTGCCAGGTAGTGGCCCCGCTCGCGTTTGTAAGAATCCGGCCACTCTTCCAGGGCCCGGTTGAAGCAGCGGACGGCGGTACGGGGACGGCCCAACCGAAGCCAGCCGTCGCCTTCCTGGGCGCTGACATACGCGGTGGTGCAGAACGAACCGAGACCGTGCTCATCGGCAGCCGTCGTGGCGGAGAGGTGCTGGGCATCGTCGATGGCAGTTCGGAAGGCGGCGGTGTCGCCGTCGATAGCGTGACCGTGTGCACGTTGCACAGCTGCGAAAGCCCTAACCTGCTCCCGGTAACTGCCGGCACGTTCGGCGGCGCGTGCGAGGCCGAGTACCCGGTCCTGGTCAGCGGCGTCGGCGGCCCGTTGCGCCATACGAGCGAACACGTAGGCGGTGAACTCGACGTCGCCGGCTTCCTGGGCCATGGTCAACGCTTGGGCGAGCCACCAGGCACCGGCCTTCCGATCGCCTAGGTCGTCACTGAGCCAGCCAGCGAACTCTGCCCACCGCGCTTGGGTGCTCAACAGCGCGTCATGCAGAACGCCTCGGGTCGCTCGGCGGTAACCGGCGATATGGTCAAGCTGTTGCCGGGCAGTCGGTAAGACCGCTGCCGCTCCCACCCGGTTGTCCGACTCCACGAGCACTGACCGCAGCGCCGCGAAATGGTCCACGACGGCCGGATCTACCGCTGCCGCCCGCGTAGCCATCCCATCGGTGTCTGCCAGTGACGCCACCACACCGGCAGGAAGCACCTGTAGGAAAACGCGGCGGCTGACGTGGCCATGCCGCTCATGCCCGTCTGCCTCAGCCATCACGATATCCGTTTCGTCGGGAAACCGATCGTGCTTTTCGCGATCGGGCGCAGCAACACCCACTGCGGGGATCGCCGTGGTGTGCGCTGCCGTGCCCGTGCCTCGCCGATATCGCCGCTGATCGGAGGACGACGGGCCACCAGTGCGCCGCGGGTTGTAGAGACCAAGTTCGACGTCGGTATCGGCGTCGAGAACATGCCGCAGGCCAGCCCGGCGTTGCTCATTTGGCCAGCGGTGCTCCCCGCGTTCCAGTTTGCCGACCCACCGATGGTCGACATAGTCAGCGGCGAGGTTCCGGCCCGGGTAGAGCTGGTCCAAGGCGGCATTGATGGCGTCGGCCAGCTCGGCGCGGGACATGCGCTGCCCAGGCCGCCGAGGCGACAGCAGCCCGGCACGTCTCTCGGCGAGAACAGCGTTCGGCACGATCATCGTCTCAGGATGACGAGGCACGGGCATCCCCTTCCAGCCGACCAGACAGGACTCAGAACGACATGTGGGCCAAACCGACGCCGGCACCCGAAGCGCAACGTTGTCGCATCATCCATCGCTGCCATCGTCATGGCGGGCAAACCGAAGGTCAAGTGAATCTGGTGCGGCGCGAGGACTGCCATTCCGAATGCCTGGACCATTCCCGCTAGGGCGCATCGGATGGGGCTGCTGGCTGATTCTCGCTGGAGTAAGCGTCGGGTCAACGTGCTGTTAGCGGTTCAGGTAGAGGTTTGCTGTGTACCACGACGAGTTCCCGGTTGGCCCGGGTCAGGCTCGTGTACAGGGTCCCGGCGAATTCCTCCTGTCGTACGAAGTAGCGCGGCTCCACGACCACGACCCCGTCGAATTCAACACCCCTTGCCGACTCGGGCGTGCGGACGGCGAGCTGGCGTTCCTCTCGGGTCCAGTCGCCGGCAGTGGCTGCCGTGTGGGTGCGTCGCCACCCGTCGGCGAGGAGCAGCTTGTCGATGGCTTCCGGGTCGGTGGTGATGATTGCTGCCGTTCCGCCAGGGTATGAGTCCAGCAGTCTGCTCGCCTCACCGACGGCTCGGAGGTCACGCTTGCCGGGTGTGCTGGTTCGGATGACGGATGGTTCAGGCCCTTGGTTCTGAAGTGAGCATGGTTGGTTCCCGGTGGCCGGTAGCAGGCGGTTGGCGAAGTCGAGGATCGGCTGGGTGCAGCGGTATCCGCGTTCCACGACCTCGGGTTGGAACAGCTTGGCGTCGGGGAGTATGTGTAGCCGTTTCGCCAGTTCGTGCCAGTCAAGGTGGTTGATGTCCAGTCGGCGCCGTTGGTTCAGGTCTCCGACGATCGTCCATCGTCCGCCGGCGTTGTGGGCCTGGATGATCTCCCATTCGAGTTCCGAAACATCCTGGGCCTCGTCGACGACGATGTGGTCGTACTTGGAGCGTTTCGTGCTGAGCAGCAGGCCCAGTTGCGCGAAGAGTGGAAGGTATCGGCGCTTTCCCCAGGCCTTCGGGAAGGGGGGAAGCGACTGGATCCACTGCTGCTCTGCCTGACTGGTCTGTGGTTGTTTGTGTGGATCGTTGCTGCTGCGGAGGGCCTCGTATGTCATCTTGACCATGTCGGTCGGACGGCCCGTCTTCCCTCCTGGTCGATCCTGGCTTTCCCGCACCGCCTTGTTCGCCAGGGTCACGATGAAGCTGCCGACGTCCTCGGCTGTCCCCTCACCCGGCTGTACATCGGTGGTGCCCAGACCGGCGATTTCGGCGAGCCACTCGGGAAGTGACTTGACGGTTATGGCTCCGGTCGGATCAAGCTCCCTGACCGTCCGTGAGACGTGACGGACGTACTGTTCGGTAGGTCCGAGCAGGAGTACCCGGGGGATGGGGCCCTTCCTCGTCGTCTCCTCGTTGACCAGGTAGCCCGCACGGTGCACCGCGATGATTGTCTTTCCGGTGCCCGGATGCCCCTGGATGATCAGAGGCATCGTCGGCGGTTGGGTCACCAGGCGATACTGGTCGGGTTGGAGGGTGGAAAGTACGGAGGTCATCGCCTCTGTCCGAGGCGCCTTCAGGGCGTAATGTACGGCGTCGACGGCGCGCATCCCGTTTTCGAGGTCGACGGCCGCTGAGATGGACCGCTGTTTCTGCCCGGCCGATTTCGGTCGGCGGTGGGGTGTCTGGTGGTGGACTCCGGGTGGCGTGGCCGGAGCGGCTTTCGGGGTGGGCAGGGGGATCGTGTGTCTGATCAGTCTGGTGCCGCGCACGGCGATCACGTCGATCTGTTCACTTCTGTCGGTGAGGCCGAGGCGTTCAACCATGCTGACCGTCCGGCGACGGTCGATGCCCGTTGATCCTGGGCTGGTCAGATCGGTGAGAACCGTCCACTGCGCGGTGGGGTGGTGTGCTCGTAGGACGGCGCAGGACAGGCTGGAGAGCTCATGTTCACCGTGGACGATGACGTGGCCGTAGTGCTCCTGGCTGTCGGTGCCTGTGAGTGAGGTGACCAGCTGGGCGAAGAGTCCGAGGTACCGCCGTTGCCCCCAGGCGGCTTTGAACGGCGGTAGTGTTGCGATCCACTCCTGGGAGTACCTGCCCAGCTTCAGGGGTTCAGTGGGCGCTCCGCCGATCCGGATCACCTCGTAGGCGACCTCGAGCTTCGCGGACAGTGCGACGTTGCGTTGCGTCCACCCCAGGCGCCGGCGACAGATCTGTACGGCCTGCTCCACGATGTCCCTGATGTACAGGCCCACGTCAAGGGCATCTGGTTCTCGGGTGTCGGTGAAGCGGGGGTATCCGGCGAGTCCGGCCAGCCAGTCGGTGTCATGCACGGTGGTTATGATCTTGGGTATGTCAGCGGCTGGCAGCCCGACGAGTGCTGCTGCGGTGTGCATCCTGCGGACGATCTTCGGCAGCTGAGTCGTCCATGCGGATACGACGAGCACCCGCCGTCGTTCGTGGGCCAGGTGCCGCAGGATGTCGACCGCGCGCACGGCCGCGATCCCTTCGGGGTCTGCCCGGTGGTCCTCCCCGAACGAAACGACGAGCGGTGCGTCCGGTTGCCATGTTGCCAGGTCCGCTGGTTTGCGCGGCAGTGGAAGCCTGCCTGGGGTGTTCTCTCCCGCCACGACTGCCCGACGAGGTGCAGGAGTAACCGGTGATGCTCGCTTCCTCGGTCTCGTGGCTCTGGGCTCCGGGCGGGTCGGCCCGGCCTGCCGGGTCCTGGTCGCCTGTTCTGCGGGGTGGTCTGTTGACGCAGCGGTGTGGGCAGATGACGGCGCTGAGCTGGTATGACGCCTGGGCTGCCGCTGTGGCGGCGGGGGGATGTGCAGCTTTCCTGCCTTGAAAGGTGATTGGTCGGCCGGCACCGCGACGGCCCAGTCGTCGGAGGCGTGTACCACCTCTGCACCGCGCGCTGTCAGTGTCCGGCGTACCACCACGTCTCTGTCGAATTCATGGGCGGTGTGCGGGTCGAAGAACGCCTTCGCTGCCCGTGCAGCCCAGTTGATGACCGGATAGTCCCAGTCCGCACTGCTGAGGTACCGCGTACCGATGTAGAAGGCGACCCCCAGATCCCTGTCCGGGCCGGCAAGGCCGACTCGACCGTATAGGGGGCCGATGCTTGCCCGTTCACCGCGAGGGACATTGTCGATGTAGCGCTCGTTCGCGGTGACGGCGATTTCCGGGTTCTTCCGGGCGAGCCGCCGTTCCAGCGCCCGCAGGTAGCTTCTGTTGGTGGCGATCTCGAAGGCGAGTTCCTCGTCGCTGATCTTCGTCACCTACTGCACCTCCACTACGCAGACGGCCAGGTCTTCGGTGCTGAGCATGGCTGTCGACCGCGCTGTTATGTCCTGCAGGAGGCCCGCATAGCGATTGTCCTCCCGTTGTTGCTGGGCCTGGAAGAGGGGCACGACCCGGTCCCTGCCACGGGCGCGCAGGGTGGCGATGCGTGACTCCAGCGCCTGTATCCGCCGTTGATGGACCTGTTCGATGCTGAGTCGTCGGGAGGCGAGGAACGCGGCGTTCTCGGCGGCCAACCTGTCCTGGCTATGGAGATGCCTGCGCACCACCTGGTCACTGGTCATCTCGAGCGCCGGCTGCAGGTCGACCGATCCGTCGAACCAGGCGGGCTTCAGGTTGCCGGCTGCGACAGCCGCCATCAGCCGGTCGCCGAGGTCGGGGGCGACCTGCAGGGTGCGGGCGTCCACGGTGACGGTCCAGACCTCGTGCAGCGGCCTGATTCCGTTCCAGGTGGCGATGCACAGATGCACGAGGTAGGTGCCCGGCGCTGTCCCGGCCTCCTGCGCCGACATCGTGATCGCTGAGAATCTCGTCTGCCGGTGGCCCGGTACATTCAATGCTGCGCGTACCAAGGGGTGGTTGGCTGTCAGGAGTGGCACGCCGCTGGTCCGGGAGGCCTCCTGGTCCAGGGAGAGTTGGATCGGCTGTTGCTGCGTCAGGTCGCTGAGAATCCGGTCGACCTCGGACCTCGTCTTGTCGCCGCGTCGTGTGAGGTCACGGACGTGGCCGGCGAGCTCACTGTTGCCGCTCACGGTCACGTGGTCGCCACGGATCCGGCAGCGTCCGCCGTAGCTTTCCACCCAGTCACTGACCAGTAGGGCCAGTTCCTGTTGCCCGACATACCGGCCGGAGGCCAGCAGGTCGGGTTCGAGGCCCTCGATGTCGACGCCGTCACTTGATATGAGGTGGGGCGCCGCCGATTCGACCTCGTGGGCTGCCCGCTTCTGCTCTGCGATCACCGCCATGAACTCTTGGGTGCGTTGCTTGCGCTGGGCGGGGGTCAGGGTGAAGTCGAGCAGGCAGGACTCGACATCGGGCCATACGCTCTCGACGATCGGTTCCAGTGCGCCGATGGCGTGTTCGAAGATTCCGATCCGGGCGATCACCCGCTCGAGGATGTCGGACTCGATCGTCCCGGGTGTGGTGAAGTTGATGATCACGATTTTTTGCTCGGACTGGCCGATCCGGTCGATCCGGCCGATACGCTGCTCGATTTCCATCGGATTCCACGGCAGGTCGTAGTTGACCAGGACGGAGCAGAACTCGAAGTCCAGGCCCTCACTCGCGACCTTGGTGGCCACGACGATGTCGTATCCGCCGGCCCGGAAATCGGCCATGATCCTGGCCCGGTCATCCCTGCCTACCCCGCCGTGCAGAACGGCGGCCCTGCAACGGCCGCGTAAATGCCGCTCGAGGTAGGACAACGTCCGACGGGAAAACGTGAACACAAGTCCCTGTTTGCCCTGACGGACGAGGCCATCGACAACGTCGAGGAGCCGCTCGAGCTTCGTGTCCACGTCAATGCCGGCTGCCAGATCCCGCAACCGTCGCGAGGGCGGCACATCCGGACCCCGTACCGCCACCGCCGGCTTCGCCGCGGTGTTCACCTCGTCCTGTACGGCGGCGGTGTTCCACGAAGTCAGGACGAGTGCTGCCGCCTCGGGCAGGCAGCTGCCCGCGAGGCGTAACGGCATCTGCATGCCGAAGTGCAGCGGCGTGTCCTTGACCCTCGCACGCTCGACGCACCACTGCAGGTACGCCTGATAGAAGTCGTGCTCACGCTGGGTCCAACGCACATGGACGGGGCGTGGCTCCCGTACAGACTTGTTCTCCTGAACCTCGATCTTGCGGGTGCGGGTGACCTGGGCCGAGAGTCCGCCCAGCTCGCTGCAGATCCGTTTCACCTGGACCACGTCGGTCGGGGACAGGTGGGGCTGCTCCAGGATCCCGCCGAGCAGGACAAACTCGGGCCGCATGGTGATGACGCGGCCGAAGGCGCTGCCCGACAGCTCCGACAGCCACCGCCGACGTGTGGTGTTGCTGACCGAGGTGTCCAGCAGCGAGCCCGTGATGCGGTTGAGCACCTTGTTGGGTTCGATCCGGTCCTGCAGGTCCGCCAGGTCCTGAAATTCGCCGGGTACCAGGAGTTCGAGGAGGTTGTACAGATCGTTGTTGCGCAGGTTCACCGGGGTGGCGGAGAGGAAGACGTACGCGTCCGCCCAGCGGGACAACAACTCGCCCAAAGCGTGGCTCTTGGTTCCGGTGTTGCGGAAGACGTGCGCCTCGTCGACGATCACCAGGTCCAGTTGGAGATCCAGCCGCTCGATGTCGGCCAGTCCCTTCCACGCCCGTAGCCGCTCCACCGAGCAGATCCAGGCCATCCTCCGGGGGAGGCGATCCGATTCGAGTCGGTCCTTGAGGTCGGCCAGTCCCGCACCGGTGAGCTCGGTCAACTCGAACCCGAATCTCTCACGCATCTCGTGCTGCCACTTGGTCAGCAGCGCGGAGGGGCATACGACGAGCACCCGGTTCGCGTGCCTGCGGGCATCGAGTTCAGTCCACAACAGTCCGGCCTCGATGGTTTTGCCGAGGCCGACCTCGTCAGCGATGAGCAACCGGAGTGACCCTGTGCTCAGCAACTTCATCACCGGCTTGAACTGGTACGGCCGGAAAATGGTGCGTGTCGCTCGGAACGAGAAAACCGTGTCGGTGAACTGCTTCTCAAGCTTCGCCCTGGTCAGCGTCGCCGCGAGACGCTCGGCGGGGGCTGGTGCGGTGCGTACCCACGCATCGGGAGAGTCGACTGTCGGCTTGGGCGACAAGGCCTCCTCGTCGATCCGCTGGATGCGGCTGCCGGCGAAGACCTGGTAGATCCATCGACCGTGCGCGAACTGGCGGCTTTTGATCATGCCGTCCTGCCCGGCCCGGGTGATCACCTCGTCGGTGACGGCGAACAGGGGCAGCGGTACCTCGCAGGCGTCTTCCCAGAGGTGGTCGAACCAGCCCAGCGCGGAGGCCACGGGTGAGTCATCGGCCACCTCTGCGGCCGGCTGGCGCATCCCCACGCCGGGCATCGCACCCGACGTGACCACGAGCAGCGGAGCCGGATCCAGGCCACCGAACCAGTAGATCCCCTCAGGCAGACTGACCGGCGGTGCAACGATCTGTCTCACCCGCTTGACCGTTGCCGGAGGGTCGGGCAGATCGGCGCCGAGAGCCAGCACGTCAGTGAAGAGCCCGGTCGCGAGCATGGCGGTCGCATCTGTCGCCAGCGGGTGGTAACCATGTGTGCCCGCGAGGACAGCCGGATTGGGGAAGATCTGTCGGCCTGAGTCACCGGGCGCCTGCACTGTCAGCCTCCGTGATCGATGCGGACATGTCCATGGCCCTGCTCGTCGTTCGGCAACGCCATCGGCTCCTTCTCCTCTTCCGCGGACGTTGGCCGGAAGAGGAGCGGTCCGCTCCTGGGTCCCGGTACCCCGTCGGGTGGTACGGGGCGGTCCGGTGGCCCTGTCGAGGTGGGGGCGGAGCGTCGAGGAACGGGCAGACAAACAGGTTCCGGTCCGGCGCGTTGCCGGTCCGGTCTTCTCTCGACGCTCCGGTGTCCGCACGGCCCGCGTTGCCCCGACCGATCGACGGCGTGTGCGTCTGTGACCGAGATATCGCGGAATTGGCCGGCACCGCACCAATCTAGGGGGCGTGGGATGGCGGGGAAAGGCTTGATCGATGGGGGTTGAACGACGTTCAGGTGTGTACGACTGACCAATCTGATGGGTCACAGGTCACCATCCGGACGTTTCCGATACAGCTCCCGTTGGTGAACGGATCCGGGCGTCCGCACGTTGTCCGCCGGCGGCCGCAGTGTGGCGCCGTTGCTGCGGCCGGAAAGCGCGCCGGGAGCATCGGCAGTGGGCCGGGCCTGGACAGCGGCGGCCGATAGCTCGCGGCGGGACGATATGAGTCTGCCGCTGGCACGGGCCGGCTGTGTGCAGATAGCTGATTGGCCCCCGCTCTGACGTCAGTCGGGGGTGGAACGCAGCTGGTTGATGGCCTCGTCTGTGTATCGCACGACAAGATCTGCGAGTTGTGAATCGTCGAGCGTCTCGAGGCTGACCACGACGGCCAGGCGTCGGAGCCTGCGTGCGGTGATCCGCAGGATCTCGGTGCGGGCAGTGTCCGCTTTCCCGACGGTGGCCAGATGACCTCGAGCGATGGCGCGGGCGACACGGGGATGCGCGCCGAGTGTGGGCCGTTCGAGGATGGCGACAGCTTCATCCTCCAGCAGCTGGGCACCCAGGTCGTCTCCCAGGTTGTGGATGCGGGTCCACAGGCGTCGGAAGACGTTACGGGGACGTCCGATGATGCGTTCGTATCCCGGGCGTCGTTGATCGTTGGGCCATCGCCAGAATGCGATATCCGGTAGAAGGACCAGGCTGAGGAATGACCATACGTCCTCGCAGGCGGCATCGGCGGGGACGATGGCCATCTGGTGGTACAGGACCGGTGCCAGTTTCCGGTCGAAGGCGGTGCCCCTCGTCTTGGTCGCCGGTGCCGGCCAGCCCGCCTGCGCAGCGGTCGCGCGAACGGAATGTTGCAGGGTACGGAGGTCGTCCTCCGTGACTCGGTGCGGGGCCGTCGGGTACCAGGTGGTGCGCGGGTCGGTGGTGCTGGACAGGTGCCGTAGCTCCTCCGGAGACCGGCCGGTGCGGGCGGTCAGCAGCTCCTCGGCGACAGGTGCGGGCAGACGGGGGTAGACCTGTAGACGGCTCATAGAAGGACCTCGTCGATTCCCTGAAGGACCGCCTCGAGTTCACCGGGGTCGTGGCCGTTTTGGCTGCGCAGGTCGGACAGGGAGCGGCCGGGGAAGTACCTGCGGACGAGGTTGAGGAACAACTCGCCGAGGGTTCCCTGGCCGTAGTCGTGGCTGTCCTGGAGCTCCTCGCACCGCAGCGCTGTCTGGATGAGCTGGCGGGCGAGGTCGTGTTGGAGGATCTCGGCGAGGACTCGGGATTGCTTGGCGTCCGGGTGGTTGAGCATCGCGCTGATTGCGGAATGGTCGGTGTTCAGGTGCAGTCGGATGCTTCCGGTGTCGGTCGCGTCGAGGTCGGTGGCACAGGACAGGTACCACAGGGCGCGGCGGCCCTCGGCCAGGCCGCTGTCGGCGAAGCCGGTTCCGACGACGGGGAATCGGCTCCCGCTGCCTTCCAACCGGAAGCGTCGTCGGTCCTGCCAGAGGATGGCGCCGGGCCGGTCGGGTGCCAGAGGTGAGAGAACGCCGGTGTCGGGCACGGCCAGGACCAGGCGTGCCTCGAGGTGGAGACGACCGCCGATCTCTGAACCCGGGACCTCCACGCTTGTCTGGTTGTCGCCGTCGGCGAGTTTGACGGGTACTGAGTTGCCGCGACGGTTGGTGGCACTGCTGTGCCAGCTGAGGAACCAGCGCAGGTCGGCGGCGGGGGACAGGCCGCAGTCCTGCAGCAGTGCGGGCAGGTCGACGTGGAGCGCCCAGTCCGCCGCGAGGTCGGTGAAGTAGTCCCAGTCGGGGACGGGGTGTTCCTCCGGAACAGGTGTGGCGTGTGGTCCGGCGGGGGTGATGGTCACGGTCGTGGACCGGATCCGGTCGTCGGACGGTGTCAGGTAGCCGGTGCAGATGGGTGCAGTCACCGCTGCGTCTCCTCGTGTCGTACACGGAGGGTTACGGCAGCGTCGGCGGGTTGTGTCAGGGTGACGGTCCAGTGCTGGGGAGGGTTGTCGGTGAGCACCAGGCGTGGCCCGGCGGTCAGGGTCCCGCTGTCCCGGTCGCGCCAGTGCACCACCTCGACCGGGGTGGTCTCGTCGGCTTCCTCCGGTGCGCTGTCCGCCACCGCGACCATCGGTTGGGCGGTCAGGGACAGGACGGTGTCGTCGGTCGGACGTCGGGTGAGGTCGATGTCGAACTCGACGGCACGGCGGCCGTCGGGCAGCATCGTGGGGCGTGCCCGCGGGTGGAACCGCACCTCGTTGACGCGTACGAGGGTACGGCCGTGGTTGACCGCCACTCGTCGGTCGCAGCCGACGGCCAGGACGTAGCCGATCCTGCGGTGTTCCAGGTCAGCGCGTAGTCCGGGGTCGGCGCCGTAGACCTCATCGCCGGTGACCCAACCGAACGGAACTCCGGCGTCCACTGCGGCGGTGATCATCTGCCGTGCCAGGGCCGGCTTCGTGGCGAACCCGACGTCGTCCGGCACACCGACGGCGGCGAGGCGGTCAGGCCGGTCGCACCAGGTGGTCTCCGGCAGGTAGAGCCGGCGATCGATCATCGCCCGCCCAGCGGGTGACACGTAGGCCAGGAACACACCGACCTGGCTGTTCTCGACACGGCCGGCGGTGCCGGTGTACTGCCGCTGCACCCCGCGAGCACACGCCCTTCTTCAGAAAGCCGGTCTCATCGCAGATCAGCACCGCGTCGGGGTGACCAAGCTGCTCGACCAGCCAGTCACGCACGTCATCGCGGACGGCGTCGGCGTCCCACACCGCCGTACGCAGCAACCGCTGCATCGCCTGCGGATCAGCGTGACCCGCCCGTTCCGCAAGCGACCAGCACGTCTTACGTTCCACGCCCGACAGCAGCCCATCCACGAACTGCCCGGCGGTCCGGCGCGGCTCCGCCCGCACGAACCGATCAGCGACACGCGCCGCCGCCTCGTCGAGGATGACCCGCCACCCGGCGGGGTTTAAGCTGTGGCCCACGGCCATCGCACGATCTTCGGTTGTCCTCACAAACCATCGATGATCAACGCGGTGGCCGTCTTCATACCCGCGCCACGCCCAACGCCGAGGCCAAGTGACGTTGGAGTATTAAGCGACATGCCGACCGATGCCGTTGCATCCTTCACCCGCCCAAGTCCGCTGCGGGAACCGCTGGCCCAGCGCGGAATCGCGCCGTAACGGTCTCGATCGATGCCGAATCCGCATTGCGCCAGCACGATGTTCCGCTCGTCGATGGCTTCGCAGGTCAGCACTTTCTAGCACCGGTTGGGGCTAACCGGATGCACCGGATCACCTGCGAATCATTAGCGAGGTCCACTCGAACGGTCACCCTTGTTTGCGGAACGACCCGCTGGTACGTGAAGATCGTCAGGGGGCCGGTGGTTGTGCGGTCGGTCCTCCCGTCGCCGTTGAGGTCCCAGCGGAAGCTCGTTGTTGGAGCCCCGTTGGCAAAGACCTCGGCGGCGGAGAGGAGCACTTGACCAGGCTTTAGGTCTCGCGCTCGGACGTCGCCCGTCACCGACGGGGTGGCCGCAGACCCACGGCGTGCGCCCACGCCGTGAGCCAGGAGGCCAGCCGCGTCTTTGATGATGGCTTTTCCTGTCGCAGTCTTCGTGTTGTATCCGCTTGTGTGAACACCAATGTTCTTTGGGAATCGCCGCTGGTCGACGCAGACCGGGTCGTTGGCGATGCAGTATGTGCGGGTAATGGCGCGAAATCTGGTGCCGATGGAGGCAGCGCCAGCTATGCCATCCCCCGGGTAGTTGGGGGCGAAGGTGCCCCGCGCGACGACATCGTCAGAGTTGAAGCGCGGCGAGGCCAGCAGCGCCACGCCAGCGATAGCACGCCATCGCTCGTCGCCCTGAAGCGCCCGGTCGGATAGCTGCTCCAGCGTCGACTGGATGACGTGTGAGCCCTGGCTGAAGCCGGTAAGCAAGACGGGGTAGAGGGGGCCGCACTGGGTGTGCAGAAAGTCGATCTCGTTCAACAGTTGCCGCACGCCCGCGTTGACAGACGAGGCGTACGTCGGGGCGGTCCAAATGACGGCGGGATACTTTACGCCGACCACGCCGTCGCCGCCGCCGTCCGCGTCGTATAGACGGATGCCCCACTGGCCCATGAGTTGCTTGGCGATTTCCTGAGCGCGCCCGCCCGGATAGCTGGTGCCCTGGCCGTTGTCGTAGGAGCCGCGGACGCCGATGAGGGCGGCGTCCCTGCAGATCGTCGGCGTCGGTTGGACACTTAAACGCGGCGACACCAAGGTCCGTGCCCCACATGTGACACGCAGGACGTACTCGCCGACGACGTCCAGCCGTAGGCGTTGTGTGTAGGTGGTCCGGTTGCCGGTTACTGGCGGCAAGAGGTGCGCCCCCCGGACCGGTTGTCCGTCGGAACGAGTGAGGGTTGCGCTCGGCGGGACCGTGCATGCGTATGTGGCGGTGAAGTTCGTGCCCATGAAGCCGGTCGTCGGGGTGACCAAGACCTGTGCCGACGGCGGAGTGACCGGGCCGCCGACCCCGATCAGGGCGTAGGCAGCATGTGTCGCGACTATTGCGCTCGGCCGCGTCAGCGTGTCGATCCGGACCGGTACCGTGCTACCCGGACCGGTCTTCGTCTCCGTTCCGATTCCCAGACGCCCGTCGTAGTTGCCTCCCCATGAGCGGGCTGAGCCGTCCGACAGGATCGCGTACCCGACCGACGAGCCGGCTCCGATGGCGACGGCACCCAACAGCCCCTGCACCTGCACTGGCAGGGAGCTGAAGTGGTCTACCTGGCTGGCGCCGATGGAGTCGGTGCCGCTTCGGCCGTCGCCGAGTTGACCGACCTCACCCTTGCCCCAGGACCAGACGGTCCCGTCAGACCTGAGCGCATACGCCGTGATGCCGGCGAAGTTCGATGCGATTGCCGTGACATCCGCCAATCCGGTGATCTTTTTTGGAACCAGCGTCGGCATCGGATTCCAGTTGTTCACATTTGGTGTGCCATCGGCGAGGGCGCCCCCGTGGGGCTTGCCCCAAGCCCAAACGGTGCCGTCGGCGCGTAGGGCGTAGCCAGCGCTGTAGCTGGCTGCGATAGCGCGGACGTTGGTCAGGTTGCTGACTTGCACTGGTGAGCTGACGCTGAGCCTGCGTCCGTCTCCCCACGTGCCGTTGCCCAACTCGCCGTGGTCTCCCATTCCCCATGACCAGACCGTGCCGTCCGATCGAAGGGCATAGGTGGTGTAGCCACCGACGGCGATCGATTGCACGTCGGTCAGGTTGACTTTCACCGGCGGCCCACCGATGCCGGTGCTGCCATCGCCGAGCTGTCCGAGTCCACCCGCACCAACCGCCCAGGCCGTGCCGTCGTCCAGGATCGCGTATCCCATTCCACCCCAGCCGCCTGCGGCGACAGCTCTCACGTTGTCAAATGCCGTCACCCGACGTGGCGTCGTGCTGGAATCGCTGGTGCCGTCCATGAGCTGACCGTGGCCGCCGTAACCCCAGGCGTACAGAGAGCCGTCCGACCGGAGCGCGTAGGCATAGCTCTGGCCGGTCGGCGTCGATCCTGCGGCCAACGAGGTCACGTGATCCAGTCCGGGTACAACGACCGGCACGAAGCTGCTGATCGTGTTGCCTGTACCGAGGGCGCCGGTGGCATTGTTGCCCCATGAGCAAACCGTGCCTGGGACGCTGCACGGTTCGCCCTCAGCAGCAGCGCTGCCCGGCAGGGCGGCGAGTCCGGCGATGACCAGAGCGGCCACAATGAAGGAGACGGTCCCTTTTCGCGCGTGTGCACTGCGCCGATGCCTGATAACCACGCAACTCCTCCGAGACTTGCCCGCGGTCCGCCTGACGATAGTGCGTGGATGGCTATTGACGTATCATCCAGTTCAGTCGCATGTGGGGTACCGACCAGACGTTGATGTGGGCCGATCATGCGACCGGAGATGGTGTTAGTGGCCCGGTCGCCTCACCCGTGTCGGTGGGCGCATACTGTCCATGCAGGCGCTGGAACGAACGACTCGGATCGGCGCTGGCCGTTGTTGCAATCTATGACCACTTCGGGTCAGCCAAGGAGATCGCCGAGCCGGAATTCTGGCCAAAGGGCCGCACGCTTGCAACCTACAACCAGTAGTGCTTGGCGGTGTAGCTGGGCTCCGACCATCCCGCGTTGTTTGGATGGCTCTGCCAGTGGCCTCGCAGGGCGACCAAGCTCGCTGTCACATCTTCGAGCAGCTCAGCCTGCTTCCTGACGAACGTCTTGTCGGTGGCGTTGGACCGCAGCGTGTGCGCTGGCCTTTGCCGGGCGGATCGTACGCACGGGCGTGAACGCATTGCCGCCGCGGAGACGGGGTTCCCGAGACCTACGGGCCTCATCAGCTTGTGATGAGCCGGGCGGGGAGGTGCCGCTCTCCCTGCCGTGTGCGCGCTCATCAGCATGTTCGGGAGCCGAGCGACCCAACTTGGCATGACGCTCTGTAGCGCGCCATCGCGGCACGTTGTTGCATCCCTGGTTCGGGGGACCCGGTCGTGCTGTCCGGCGTGGAGGTGCCATGCACGGCATCAGCGAGTCAACAACCTAACGACCTCGTGCACGGTTGCGAGTCCTTGAGTATCGATGATCGTTGTTTCGATCATGGTTGGTGCTGCGATCATGACGAATCGTCGGCTGACGGGTCTGTCACGCTCGGTGATTGAGAGCCTGGTCAGCGAGGTGGGGCCGCAATGGCGGGCGCAGCACCGTGACCGGCTCGCCTCGCGGACACGCCGTCGTCGGATCGGCGCGGGAGCCAAGCACCGGTTCGGGTTCGTTGATCGGCTGCTGGCCACGCTGGTGCATCTACGGCACGGGCTGACCCACGACGTCGTCGCGGCCGGGTTCGGGGTGCACCGCTCGACGATCAGCCGCAGCGTCGCCGAGATCAGGCCGCTGCTGGCCGAGCGTGGCTGCCGGGTGCACGACGGCGTCAGGCTTCGCACCCTCTCCGACGTGGTGGCCTACCTTGGGCACCACCCGCAGGCATTGATGGACGCCACCGAAGTGCGGGTACGCCGGCCGATCGCAGGGCGCAGCGGGCGGGACCGGTTCGTGTCCGGCAAAGCCCGGCTGAACACGATGAAAGCCCTGGTGATCTGTGATCCCCTCGGCCAGCTGCTGTTCTGTGGCGAGACACGTCCAGGCTCGATGCACGACATCACCCAGGCCCGCACCGCCGGACTGGTCGATCTTCTTCTGCATGCGCCACTGGGCGTGCAGATCCTCGCTGACGCCGGCTACCAGGGCTTGGGTGCCGACACCGGCGGGGCGGTCATCACCCCCGGGCCCAAGCCACGCAAACGCCAGACCTCACTGCCACCGAGTGTCATCGCCGCACACGAGGCGACCCGCAAAAGGCACTCCTCCCAACGCATCCGCGTCGAGCACGCCATCGGACACCTCAAGAACTGGCGAATCCTGGGCCGCCACCACGGCCGACGCGAATCCTTCGATACCAGCATCCGCGCCATCGCCGGCCTCCTGTCCGAGCACCAACACACCGACCGCATCGAGCACAACGCCCGGCGAATCAGGGCCCTACCCGCAGCCCCAAAAGCTCGATGAGACAGTGCTGCTCCTTCTACCGTCAACCGTGCAGGAGGTCGTTAGACGGGCTCGACGAATCAGTTTTGCGGGTTTGCGTCACTCTATGCCGCGCCAGCATTACAAGATCCTCGATTTCTTGCGAGGCGGCTTTTCGAACACTGGGTTTCATGATCCACATCAATTCTTCGTGCAGATAGCCCGACCAGGAGCGCGTACGCTCCCACCACACGGAGTGCATCGGCGCCGGTACCAGGTCGGAGCGGATCGCGGCCTCAACCCGATCTATGAATCTGGACCTTAACCATCGTCCCTCTGCAGGTGAGATGAGTAGGGTCACGCCCGTCGGGTATCTCCTGGCGCCCACCACCCCCAGCATCACACCCTGCGCCTCCGCAGACTCCATCTCAGCCCACGCCTCCTGCACTGAATGAGAAGCGAATAGTTCCATCCTGACCTGCAGCGACATCGGGGCCGGTGAGTACGGGACAGGTGACTCGCGCGTATGAACTCTTCGCAGGCGGCAGTCGGCGAGCAGTTCCGTGTAGAGGGCGATCCTTGCCTCGTGTAGGAGGTTTGCCCGCTGCTGCTGCCCCTGCCAGCGGGCACCGAGGTAGCCGCCGCCGATTGCCAGCAGAGCACCGAGGATGACCGGCCACAGTTGTTGAGTCACCGAAGGATCGTCTCACCGGCCCGCCACAAACTTGGTCATCCGACGTACACGTCGTTCTGTGATGGCGATCCATCCGCACGCTACATATCCGGGCTCAGCGAAGTTAGCGGGGGTTGAGGTGGCCTCGGGTGCGTCGGGTGGTGGCGGTGCGGGGTGCGTAGTCGTTGCTTGTGGGGTTGCGGAAGCCGTAGGCGTCGCGGGCTAGTACTCCAGCCGCACCTGCCTGCCCGACCGCGACCGGCCACTCACCGATTTCAGGGCGTAGCTGGAGCGAGATGCTCGGCATGCGCGCTGAGTGGCGCACGCTCTGCGCCGCCGACGATATGCGGATCAGAGGAAAGCGGATCATGGTCAGTTTCGCCAACGAGCGCTCGCACGGCGTCCAGGTCTTGGACGAGGGCGACAGCTACCTTCTGACGGCCGTTGTCGCCGACGGGCACGACCTCGACCCAAATGAGGAGCCGCAGCTGGGCAAGGGCTGATGGATGAGTGGGAAACGCGCCGGCACGCTCTCTATCCGTGCGCAGCTACGCATCGACCTGCCTGGAGGTCGAGGTCAGATGCGAGTCGAAATGGGCGGCGGTTGGAGTTGGTCGAGGTGAACTGGCGCCGTTCCTTCGCCGGCTACACGTGCGCCATCGCACGGGATCGCAGACTTTGCCGGCCAAGGCCGTCACTGTCAGCACACCCTGTCCGCTGGCGGCGGGTGCTACGGCAGGTAGGACAGCCTGAGTGGAGGGCGTCTGCTGACGGGTTTCCTTCTTACTCCTGCGGCGGAGGCCGGTCGTCTTGGTTGTCGATGAGTCGGTGGAGGGTTGTCCGGTGGAGGGGGAAGGCGAGTCGGAGGGTGTGGGCGGTGAGGTGGATGGCCCACCAGGTGAGGGCGATGAGGTAGCCGGTGATGAGGGCGCCGTGGGTGGGCCAGGTGACGACGAGTGCGTAGCCGATGGCGAGGCCGGTGGCGGTGATGATGCGGATGGTGCGGATGCGGGTGAGGGTGAGTCCGGTGGCGATGCCGATGAGGGCGGCTCCGCTGCTGCGGATGATGCCGATGCCGGTGCTGTTCATGGGCATGGACATGAGTGCGGTGGTCATGAGGAGGATGCCGGTGGCGGCGATGGCGGCGTGGGTGATGACGGGTTTGGTGCGGGTGAGCCAGTGGGGGAGGTCGTCGGCGGGGATGCGGGGTGCGGCGACGGCGATGATGGTGGCGCAGGCGGCGAGGGGGAGTGCCCAGCCGAGGGTCCAGGTGAGGAATGGCCGGTACGGGTATTGGACGGCGGTGCCGACGGCGAGGCCGTAGAGGGCGGCGGTGATGGGGCCTGCGATGGCGGCGGCGAGGTAGGCGTGTCGGATGAGCCGGCCGGTGGTGGGCTTGGCGGTGGTGGGTGGTCCGGCGAGCCAGGTGGTGGGGGCGAGGTGGGCGACAGCGTACGCGGCGAGGGCGGCGAGGGCGCCGGCGGCGCCGAGTTGGGGCATGGAGACGACGACGTCGATGATCCGACCCTCGAGCTTGTAAACGTTGGCGTTGTGGACGGCGTGTAGGAGCAGGGCGAGGGAGCAGCCGCCGAGCAGGACCGCGGTGATGAGGTCGGTGATCCGGAGGCGGATGCGGGGGAGTTGGGTGGTGGAGGCGGTGGCCGTGCGGTGGTGGCGGGTGGTGAGGGTGAGTGCGCCGTCAGCGAGCGCGTGGGGCTGGTCGACAGCGCCGGCGGTCGTTGCGGCGGCGGTGGTGAGAGTGTCGACGAGTCCGGGAACGGGACCGGTGTGACGGACGATCACGGCGGTGAGGTGTGCGCGGTCGACGTCGGCGGCGTCGAGGATGTCGTTGACGGCGGTGGGGATGCCGTCGAGTAGTGGCTGCGCGGCGATGGTGACGTCGGCGCGGGTGATCACTGCCGGTGGGCGGGGTGCGGGGAGCAGGATCGGGGCGCGGTCGTGGGTGGCGAGGGTGTGTCGGGCCTGCCGGACCGCTTCATGGAGGGCTGCGGTGTCGTCGTCGGGGTGGTGGAGGGCGTCGCGGAGCGGGTCGTCGTCGCTGGTGGCGGTGGTGATGATGTGGTGGGTGAGGATCTGGTCCAGGTCGTGGGGTGGCGCGACCGGCTGGGTCGCCAACTCCGTGTACCCGTCGGTGTGTGCTTGCAGGACGGTGAGGGTGGCGGGGCGTTGGTCGGTGTGGCAGGTGAGCAGGCAGGACCCGGGGGGTGCGTGCATGCCGAGGGTGGTGGCGTAGGCGGCCAGCGCGGCCGGGGCGGTGACCAGGACCGGTGGGGGTAGTGCGGCGCGGGTCGCGGCGTCGGTGAGCAGGCCCCGTCGGCGTGGTCCCCAACCCGTCGGGATCGTGAGGGTCAGGGCGGTGATCGGCGCGCTGACCTGGTGTGCGGCGTGGTCGGTGAGGTGCCGCAGCAGCCCGGCGAGTAAACCCACTCCGTCGACCGGGTCCGATTCCGCTGATGCAGGTGGGGTGGTCAGGAGGGTGGCCGGGTCGGCGATGAAGCGGTATCCGGTGGGCAGGCCCTGCGCGGCGGTGGGATCGATGCCGTAGTAGCGGTGTCCGGCGGGGTCGATGGCGATGCCGGTGGGCAGGAGGTGCCGTCCGCCGACGAGGACGGGGATGCGGGCTCCGGACCGGCCGATGGTCGCGGCGATCGCGGTGGGTGAGCTGAAATCGATCGACAGTTGTGGTCCCCCGCTGGACATGCCCGGCAGTGTCACCCGCCGATACGGGAGCCCGTCAACCACCTGCGGCCGATAGTGATCCTTTGTGCGCGGATGGTGAGAATCCTTCTCGGTGGGATGGCCGTTCGCGTGAAGTGTCGTGTATGCGAAACAGGTCGCACACGACACCATCGGGGAAGGTGCCTGCATGCCGGACGAGTCCACGCAGACCAGTCGCCTGACCGATTACGGCTCTCGCCCCACCGTCTACAACCCACCCGAAACCCCACCGCCGTCACCACGGGGACGGGTTGCCCGGTCTGTTCGCGCCGGGGTCGGCGCGGTGGTCTACCTGGCCGGCGTACCGGCCGTGTTGTGGCTCGTCGCCGGTAATCCGCTGCGACGGCTACCGACCTGGCCACAACTGACCGCATGGCTCGACCAACCCCAGAACCGCCTGACGACCGAGGTTCTCACCGGCCTGGCCGTCTGGGCGCTGTGGCTGTTCTGGGCAGTGTTCGCCCTGCTGCTCCTCGCCGAACTGGTCGCCGCAGTGACCCGGTGGCGGATCCCGATCCTCAGGTTGCCGGCACCCCTGCACCGCCTGCTGTTCGGCCTGGCCGGCACCGCCGCCCTCGCGGTCACCTCCACCACCCACCTGCCCGGCCTCGGCAACACCGACCCCGCACCCGCCGCAGTGACCTCGACCGGCAACACCCCGCCCCTACCGCAGCAGGCCGCCGCCCGAGGGCCGGCGATCATCCACGTCGCCGACACCCGCTACGTCTACACCGTCGAACGCCACGACACCCTGTCAAAGATCGCCACCGCCTGGCTCGGCGACACCAACCGCTGGCCGGAAATCTGCCAGCTGAACAAACACCGCCACTTCCCGACCGTCGGCGGCACCCTACGCGACTGCAACCTCATCTACCCCGGCTGGGAGCTACGCCTACCCGCCGACGCGACACCACCGGCCGACGCCACACCAGCCCCACCACGCCCCCACCAACCCACCAACCCGAAACCCACGCTGCCACCGCCACACGACGAGGACCCGGACAGCGGAGCCGAGGCGCCCACCACCCCGACCACGGCCGACCCAGTGCCGTCACCGGCCCGACCCACCACACCGGCCACACCGACGCCGTCAACCGGACCGACCGCCGACAGTGACCCCCGTCCAAGCCCAACCCCTGAGCTGACCGCACCATCCACCGAATCAGACGGCATAAAGCTCCCCGGGGGCAACTTCCTGCCATGGGCACTGGCCGCAGCGATCAGCGCCGCCACCGCACTCGCCTGGCTACACCGCCGCCGCCGCTTCACCCCCGCCAGCACCGACGACCCACCCGCACTGCCACCAGCAGTCACCGAGGTACACCGTCGTGTGGTCCGCAACCGTGACCTGCCCGCCACCGGGGACCTGGCCGAACAAGCCGCCGCCGTACCCGACCTACCCCTGCTGCCCGCGGGCGGGATCGGAATCGTCGGCGACGGCGCACACGCCGCCGCCCGCGCCGCACTGGTCACCATGCTCGCCTCCGGCGGCCCCCACAAGCCGCACCACCGCGGCGAGATCGTCATCGACCACGCCACCCTCACCACCCTGACCGGCCTCGACCCGGCCACGCTCACACCCTGGCCACGCCTGCACCTCGCCGACACCCCCGACCACGCCCTGACCATCCTCGACACGATGCTGCTGCACCGCACCCGCATCCTCGACAACCACCACCTCACCGACATCAACGACCTCCGCCACCAGGCACCGGACGAGCAAGCGCTCCCACCTGTGCTGCTGATCAGTCCCACACCGACACCGGACACCCTCCGACGTCTCCAGGCCACCCTCCACACCGGTGCGCACCTCGACATCACCGCGCTACTGCTCGGCACCTGGCCACCCGGCCCCACCATCACCGTCACCACCGACGGCCACATCCAGAACCCGCAGGACCCCGAGGCGGCGTCATTCGGAGACCGCACCGCCGTGCTCGACACCGCCCACACGGTCGCGTTCCTGACCACACTGCACGAGGCACACACCGGCACACCGCCCACCACCACCGCGCCAGCCGAACCGGCCACCCCCGCTCCGCTGCCCACCAGCCGCACCCACACCGACACCGCCAACCCACCCCAACCCGACCAGCCCGCCCCCGACACCACCACCGCCAAAGCACACCTACGGGTCCTCGGACCACCACGCATCGACACCATCACCCAACCCGGCCGACCACTACGCGCCAAAGCCCTCGAACTGGCCGTATACCTCGCCGTCCACCCCGACGGCGCCACCACCCGCGACATCGGCGAATACCTCGAACCCGACGCCCGCATCAGCCAAGCCGACCAACGCGTACACACCAACGCCTCGAACCTCCGCCACGTACTCGGCCGCGCCGGCACCGCCGACCCCAAAAACGCCTACGTCATCAAAGTCGCCGGCCGCTACCGCCTCGACCCCACCACCGTCGACGTCGACGTGTGGAGACTCCGCGACCTCCTACGCCAGGCGACCATCGCCACCGGGCCACGTCGCCGCGAACTGCTCACTACCGCATGCGACCTCTACACCGCACCCCTCGCCGAAGGCCGAGACTACGAATGGGTGCAACCCCACCGCGAAACCATCAGCCGCTGGGGCACCGAAGCCCACCTCCTCCTCGCCGACGACCTCCTCGACCACGACCCACAAACCGCATCCGACCTCCTCGACAAAGCCATCAGCCTCGACCTCTACAACGAAGCCCTCTACCGCAAAGCCATGCACGCCCGACACGCCCTCGGCGACACCAACGGCATCCGAACCCTGCTCCGCGCCCTCACCAAAGCCCTCACCGACATCGACACCGCACCGCAGCACGACACCATCACGCTCGCCACCCACCTCCGCGCCACCCCGAACGACACATGAACCACCCTTTGCTGTACGGAGACGCCACCGAACCTAGTAGTTGTGGCCCCAACTTGAGCGATGCTCACCCGCCGGTTTGGCCGATAGCGGCGTAGTGCATTGTGGAGGAAACTCACTTCCTTCATCGAAGAGAGCCTGCATCCGATGTGGAGAGCGTGGGTGGGCGTGGCGAGAGGCGGACCGGCAAGGTGAGTATGATCATCGACCAACGTTCCACCGAGGCGACATCGGGCCTTGTCTCTCTCCGTGCTGTGTGCCGGGCGCGCGAAGATGTCCTGACAAGCGGTCTCGCCGACAACCACTTCGCCGCCCAGCTCGACAAGGTCGTTCGAGACCCCGACCACTACCCGATCTACGGGGACCCCGACCGGTTTTTCGCTCAGACCTACCCGACGTCGGGGCTGAGGACGCTGCTCACTAAGACCTTCGGACGGCTTACCGGGGCGACCGGACCTGCAGGTGAGAACGGCGTCCTGCGACCGACTACGTCGTTTGGTGGCGGCAAGACCCATGGCCTGACCGCGATCTACCACGTGGGAAAGGGGGCGCGGCCCGGCAACATCGAGAATTTCGTCGATCCGACGCTGCTTCCCGACGGCCCGGTTCAGGTCGCGGCTCTCGTCGGTGACGCGCTTGATCCGGTCGCTGGGGTGGAGACGAACGGCATCCGCACCTACACCCTCTGGGGCGAGATGGCCGCACAGGCCGGCCACGACGCCTACGCGGTCGTTGCCGCGAACGATGCTGAGCGAACTGCTCCCGGAACGGCGACGATCAAAGAGGCATTCGGGCGCAAACCGGCGATCGTGATTGTCGACGAGATCGCAAAATACCTGCGACAGGTCACCTCCTCCGGCAGCGAAGACGTCCGCCGGATGGCGCGGGCTATTCCCGTCTTCCTTGGCAACCTGTTTGAGGTCGCCTCAGACCCGACGAACCGCGTCGTCGTGATTATCACGCTCGCTGCGAGCACGAACGCCTTCGGCGCCGAGACCGATGAGATCGACGAACTGCTCGAAGATGCCACCAGTGCTGCCAACGCCGCGGTTTCGGAGACCGCCGATCTTCTCACCCGTGCCGTACAGCCGAGTGCAGTAATCAAGCCCGCGGACGACACAGAGATCGGTGAGATTCTGAAGACCCGGCTGTTCGAGCACATAGATCCCGACGCGGCCCGCGCCGCTGGCGATGCCTACCGCGACCTGTACGAGTCACTCGCAAAGAACGAAACGCTGGCAGGCGGCGCCGAGCGGCCCGTCACCTACGGCGACGCTGTTGCCCGGTCCTACCCCTTCCACCCAGAACTCGTCCGCGTCCTCGACAAGCGGCTCGGCGACATCCCGCAGTTCCAGCGTGCCCGTGGCGCCCTCAAGTTGCTCGCCGAGGTTATTGCGGGCATCTACCGCGACGGCGACGACTGCGCGGTGATCAACGTCGCAGACATCGACTACGCCGACGGCCCCGTCCTCAACCACCTCACCGACGGCCTAGGCCGCGGCGAGTTCGCCGGAGTCGCTCGGGGCGACTTCGCCGGGCCCACCTCGCACGCTAAAGCAGTCGACGACGAGGTCTTTCCTGGGAAGCCCCCGTACGCGGCGCGCGTCGCCCGTACCGTCTTTACGCACTCTTTAGAGATGAAGGTCAACGCCGGGGCGGCTCGGAACGACTGGCTGCTAGGCACGCTCCGCCCCGGTGAGGACCCCGCAATCCTCGAGAAGGCGCTCACCGAGTCCGAGAAGGTGTTCTGGCACTTAGCGTTCGACGGTGCCAGATGGCGGTTCAACGTCGAACCGAACGTCAACGCGATCATCGAGACCGAGAAGCGGAACATCGCAAATACTCGTGTATCGGCCGTCCTTGATGACCTGATCGTCCGCGCCTACTCGAACGATGGCGCCATCACTGCTGTCCACTTCCCGGCAGGCCCATCCGACGTGCCTGACAAGGCAAATCTCCGTGTGGCAGTCCTTCACCACAACGTGCTCACTACGACCAGCAAGAAGGCAGACCAGCCTGCCCCACTGCTCGTCGAGATGCTCAACCAGGTCGGGTCGTCTGGGGCACCGCGCAAGTACCGCAACGCCATCGCATTCGTTGTCGCAGACGAGGCGCAGGTTGAGGCGCTCAAGGACCGGACGCGTGCTCTGATCGCCGCGGACACGCTTGCTGCCGACAACGCCCGCCTAGGCCAGTTCAGCACCGAAATCCGCAAGAAAATCGAGGCGTACCAGAAGAACGCTGCGCTCGAAGCCCGCGTTGCCGTCACGCGTTGCTACAAGCACGTCTACTACCCATCAAACGAGAAGGCCAGCGGGTACCTGCGCCACCGTGACCTGCCGCCGGAAAAGCAAGGCGATACGAAGACTGCGACGTCTGCCGTGCTGAACCTGCTCGTCGACGAAGGCAAAATTCGAA
The DNA here is from genome assembly GCF_040682415.1 of Micromonospora sp. NPDC051196. Taxonomy (NCBI): domain Bacteria; kingdom Bacillati; phylum Actinomycetota; class Actinomycetes; order Micromonosporales; family Micromonosporaceae; genus Micromonospora; species Micromonospora sp. NPDC051196. The sequence goes on along the minus strand of NZ_JBFBAY010000028.1, from coordinate 8,300 downwards.
ACGAGCCATTCACGTACTCCTACCTGCGGTCCAAGACGTGGCCTGAACCAAAGTCGTTCGCCACCACAGCCGAGGTTTCGGACTGGTTCTGGATGGATCACGCGTCGCCGGTCATTCGTAACCCGGGCCTGCTGCGCGAAGCGATCCTCGGGGGGATCAAGAACGACAGTTGGGTGTATTACGACGCGACCACTGGCAAGGCGTTCACAGCCAGCACGATGGCTGGGCTATCAGTCGAATTCCGCTCCGACGCTGAGGTCATGACTGTCGCTGAGGCGACAGCTCGCGGCCTGCTCATTCGGAAGCCCACGCAGAACGACCTCAAGAACATCTACGTCGGGCCGAGCCTCACGGGTGCCGAGATTCGCACCCGCCTGGAACCTGGATGCGGTGGCGAACCAGGTAAGGCGGAAGTTCTTGACTTGCTCGCCACGGCTGTCCAAGCCGCCGAGTACAGGTGGGTCGTCGTGCTGGATAGCGAGCCTGCCCCAGGCGTTCGAGCCCTGACGCCGAGTCAAATCCGCGACAAGGGCCTCGATACGCTTCGCGTGGTAACCCGCGACCACGCCGACGCGCAGGGAGTCGAAGTCCCAACCCGCAGCGTGACGGGGAAGACGTTCGCCAGCAGCGGTCCTGGCGGCGCAGCGATCCAGAGCATTACCGATCAGGTCAGTGACTTCAGCATCAAGACGATCAGTCGCCTAACGATCAAGGTCATTGCCGACGACATCAAGGGCACCGGCGACCTTGATCTGCTAGTGATGGCGCTCGGCATGCTTCCGAAACACGCCATCACCGTTACTAGCGACCTTGTGGCCGAGTACAGGAACCTGACGGGAGGCCTCACGTTCCGCGGCTCTGCTGCGCGCGCTGATTTTCAGACGGCCTACAGCCACATCATCAAGGCCGTCAAGGGAGCCAGCAAGGTGGCCGGAACTCTGACGCTCATCGTTACCTTCACGCCGTCGGTGACTGTCGAGTCGGCCGAGTTCAACCAGGTCCACAAGGTGGTTAAGGACTTGCAGATTCAGCACGCTGACCTCACAGCCGAGGTGACCAAGTGACGTTACGCGCCAGCCGTCGTCTGCATCCGCGCCCCACTCTTTCCGTGGTCGAGACGTCGCGGGCGTTCAGGATCACCGTCCATCCCGCCGGTAAGGGCGACAGCTACGGCGTCTCACTCGACGAGACCTACGGTGACAACGGCAGCGTTCTCGCCGCCCCTGTGATCACTACAACGCCAGGTCAGACGGGTCGCGTAGTCGACGCTCTGCTCGCTGCCGTCCGTTCTTCCGGGCACGCTGGGAGCGCGCTCGCCTTCAAGCGCGGGGCCGCCATCCGGCTCGATGAAGCAGCAGGCGTCCGTCTCGCCTTGATCTTGCTCACCACCCAGCCAGTCAGCAAGCACGACCGCGTTCGTGCCCTCGTCGCAGGCCTTAACGCGATGAGCGTCGAGGAGACCTATTACTGGTATGCCAAGTGCCTTGGGCCGGACGCGCCCCGTGCTCGCAAGGCTCTCCGAGTACTTCTCGCCGACGCCTAGCCCAGTAGGGAACCGACTCACCATGAACGACATCGAGCCACGCGTTCTCATCGAGGACTGGCTCCCAGTCGCCGAACTCAGCATTGAGTCCAGGCGGGAGGGTGCGCCGATCCCTGGACAGTTCCCGAAGTTGAAGACCCTGCACCAGTGGTGGGCACGTCGGCCCATCGTCGCCTCCGCCGCCACTGTGCTTGGCGGTCTACTGCCCGCTTGGTCATCGGATCTAGCAGCCCGGTTCGCAGACGTACCGCAGCTCCAGTCGGAGAAGGAGTACCGGCGTTGGCTGCTGCATCTCGTGGGGATTTGGGGGGACCCTGTCGCGGCGAAGCGACTGAGCGAGGAGGCGAAGGCGAGCGGCATCAAGCTCAAGAAGAACCCCTACACGTACCGGCCCGCGTTCAAGAACAACCTCGACGAAGCGTCTGTGAAAACGCTGCATCGGGTGCTTGAAGGGACGTGGGGACATCTCCCTGTGGTTGCCGATGTGACCGCTGGTGGAGGCTCAATCCCGTGGGCAGCACTGCGTCTTGGCCTCCCAACCCATGCAAACGACCTGAACAGCATCGCCGCCAGCATCCTCACGGCGAGTCTGGAGATCCCCGCGACGTATGGCACGGAACTGACTCCGCTGCTGCGCCAGTGGGGCGGCGTGTTAGTCGATCGGGCGGAAAAGCGCCTTGAGCCGTTCTTTCCTAAGGCCACAAGAGAAACCGTCAAAAACTACTTGTTCGCGCATGCCGTGGCGTGTCCAAGGACCAAACGCCTCGTTCCTCTGACGCCAGACTGGTGGCTACGGAAGGGCGACAAGGCCGTAGCAGCACGCATGGTCACCGAGGTTGACGGGGTGGCGCTGACGGTTCCGAGGTTCGACGTGTTTGAGGGCGCCGATATCGAATTTAACCCCGATAAGGGCACCATTGCTGGCGGCCGGGCGATCAGTCCTTACGACAACCTGATAATCGACGGTGACTACATCAAAGACGAGGCAAAGGCCGGGCGGATGACGCCGGTGCTTTACGCAGTAGTGACGAAGACCGCTAGTGGTCGCTCGTTCCGAGCGCCGACTGACGCCGATCTCACTGCCCTCGTTGCTGCGCAGGATGAGGTCACGGCTTGTACTCCTAGGTGGCACGCGGACGGGGCGGTTCCCGCTGCTGACATCCCTTCAAACTCCAACTACGACCGCGGCCACCGGATGTACGGCATCAACAAGTGGTCCGACTTTTTCTCGCCGCGACAACTGCTCACCCACGCGGTCTTTGTCGAGGAGTTCCAACGTCTGGTCCCAGAGATTCGAGAGGCTCTCGGTACTGCCGTCGGCGACGCTGTTCTGACCGAATTGGCGCTGATGCAGGGCAAGGCGCTGAACTACAACGCGCGGCAGACATCGTGGGACGTGGGTAGGCAGAAGACCCGCAGCGTCTTTGAAAAGCACAACTTCGCTTTCAAGTGGACTTTCGTCGAATTTCCAGGGCCGGGAGAGCTGCTCCCTTGGTGCCTGAGTCAACTCGTTGACGCCTATGATGAGATCGCGCGCCTCCTAGAAGAAACAGGGCGCCCGGAGGCGTACGACGAGATTGCTCGTATCGTCAAAGAACCCGGGCGGCCTGCTCCAAGCAGCAAGACTCTCCCGCGATCTGTGCACATCACATGTGGGAACGCGGCTGATTTGACATCGCTCTCGGACGGATCTGTGGACCACCTCTGCATGGATCCGCCGTACTATGCGAACGTCATGTACTCCGAGTTGTCAAACTTTTTTTACGCTTGGGAGCGGCTAACTCTCGGTCTTGTTCGGCCGCAACTGTTCGGCGAGGAAAACACGGACGCCGACAACGAAGCGATCACGAACCAGGCGCGATTCGCGGCCTTGGGGCGGCGAAAGAAGGAACTTGCGGACTTGGACTACGAAGCGAAGATGGGTGCCATCTTCGCGGAATGCCGCCGTGTGATGGCGGACAACGGCGTGCTGACAGTGATGTTCACCAACAAGGACGCCCGCGCTTGGGACGCTCTCGGCTCCGCACTCATCACCGCCGGGTTTGTTGTCGAGACCTCCTGGCCGGTTGCCACCGAATCTGAGGCAAGCAGTCACCAGGCAAACAAGAACGCCGCAGAGTCTACGATCATGCTTGTCTGCCGGAAGCGGACCTCAGCTGCCGTGGATAAAACGTTCCTCGACGACTTGGCCGCAGACGTGAGGGATGCCGCGCGAGCGGCCTCGACCCGGTTCGCTGAGGATGGCATCGAGGGTGTGGATCTCATGCTCTCCACATACGGGCCTGCTCTCTCCGTGATCTCCAGTCACTGGCCGGTCTACTCCTCGAAGCCGGATGAGGCAGGCCGAGAGCGGCTCCTTCGACCGGAAGAAGCATTGGACATCGCGCGGGAAGAAGTGGTACGGCTACGCCGCAGCCGGTTGGTTGGCAAGGCAGCGCAGGTCGATGATCACACCGACTTTGTCCTGCTTGCCTGGGACATCTTCCGGGCGCGTGAGTTTACCTTCGACACGGCTCGACTTCTCGCCCTGGCCGTCGGCGGCCTAAGTATCGAGAATCTTGCGCAGGCGAAGATCGTTAAGAAGGGAACTGGAACAGTCACTCTGCTTGAGCCGAAGGATCGGCTCCGGCGAGGGAAGGACAGCGGTCTGCCGGGGGTGAGGCCCGAAGCGGCGAGATTCGACTACCTCATCGACGCCGTAGACACGGCGCTCTACGTAGCTGCTGAGGATGGCATGCCTGCGGCGAAGCATCTTATGGACCGGCTAGGCCTTATCGGGGATTCCTCTTTCCTCGCCACCGTGCAGGGCCTCGTGAACGCCATACCTAGGACGAAGATTAAGGGAAACTGGGTTTTCCCAGAGGCCGGCCTACTCGACACGTTGGCGACGCTGTACCTCCCCTCGATTGTGTTCCCGCAGGATGGGCCCGTGGCTGCAAGCATCGAGCAGGACAGGTTGTTCTGATCTGATGTCAACGCCAGGCGAAGAAGAGCAGCAGTTGCTCCCCGGAATGCCCAACACGGTGTCCTTTCGAACGCCAGCAATGTTCGAGGTTCCTAACGAAGGTGAGGACTCGTTTCGAGCCGTACGCCTGTTGCCGCGGTATTCCCCTGCAAAGCGGCCGCTGGATAGCTTCTATATCCCCCTGCTCAAGCGGGCGAGGGGGTATGACCGTGCGGTTGGCTACTGGTCTGCCACAGAGCTGAAATTCGCCGCTCAGGGTTTGGCGCATTTCATTGCCAGAGGTGGCACGATGCGGCTCATTGTGGGTGCACAACTGCATCGTGCGGATGTCAACGCCGTGTTGGAGGGCAAGCCGTTAGAGGATGTGCTGGCAGAGCGTCTGCTGGCCGATCCAGACCTCGAAGGCACGAAGATTGTCGAGAGCGAGCACCTTGCAGTACTGGCGTGGATGGCCAAGCGCGAGCGATTGGACATCCGCGTTGGTGTGCCGACGGATGGTCGGCGGCTGTTGACGTATGCGGAGTCAGGTCGTTATTTCCACACTAAGTATGGGATCTTCACCGACTCATACGGCAACAAGGTAGCCTTCGACGGGTCCAACAACGCAACCGTCAGCGGTTGGGTCGCCAACCACGAAACGTTCGATGTGTACCCCTCGTGGAAGCTGCAGGTCTGGGAGTGGAACGGGCAGGCTTCGGTCGAGGACTTCCAACGCCACTGGGAGGGCCAGCCGGACGACGGCTGGGCCATCATCCCGCTGCCGGCCGCAGTTCGTCACCACCTCGTGGCATACGCGCCGCCTTCTCCGCCACACCCAATCCCACCCGAGCCTCGACAAGGGCCCACTAGCGAGGAGACTGAGAGGGCGTGGGCCGAGCTTCTCACGCTGTCGCGGGCTCCGCGCGAAAGCCAGTTCACCGCGGTCGGCACTGCGCGAGCTGAACCGCTCCCACACCAAGCCCGACTCATCCACCGGGTAGTGTCGTCCTATCCGCGTGGCTATGTGTTCGCGGACGAGGTCGGTCTCGGAAAGACCATCGAAGCCGGCCTCGTGATCAGGGAACTGCTGCTGTCTGGCAGAGCCCACAAGGTCCTGCTGCTGGTTCCCGCATCGGTAATCAAGCAATGGCAGGAAGAGCTACACGAAAAGATCAGCCTGGACGTTCCCCGGTACACAGGAACGTGGTTTGAGGACCGACATGGGAACATCATCGACGTCGGAGGCGCCAACCCGTGGGCGGCGTTCCCCGTCGTCCTCGCCTCGAGTCATCTCGCCCGGCGACGCTCACGACGTCAGCAGATCCTCGATGCAGGACCGTGGGACGTCGTCCTCGTTGATGAGGCGCATCATGCGCGCCGCCGTGGCTCCAAGCCGACCGATACCCCAAATTCGCTGCTCGCTTTGTTGCTGGAGATGCGTGCCCGCGACTCGTGGCAGGCGCTCTACCTTGCGTCGGCCACGCCGATGCAGATGCACCCGCACGAGGCGTGGGATCTCATCGCACTGCTGGGGTTACCAGGTCGATGGGCGAGGTCTGCCCAAGACTTTACGGGCTATTACGAACGGCTACGGACGGCGCCTAGCGAGCGGGACTGGGCCACCCTTACGCGGATGTTGGGCGACTATTTCAGCGATCCGAAGGCTGAGCGTGACACCGCGTTAGAGCGCCAGATTCAGGATGACCTGGGGTGGGTCGAGTCGTACAAGATCCTCGGCCTGGACAAGACGCCGCTCGCCCCGGAAACCGCCAGGCACCTGCCCCCAGCAGCTGCCGAGTGGGCAGATAAGTGGTTGCGGCGACATACGCCGATGCGCGATCGGGTCTTCAGAAATACCCGCCAAACCCTGCGAGCGTACCAGCAAGCAGGCGTCATCTCGCCCGACGTGATCATCCCTTATCGACACGTGGAAGACGAGTTCATCCCGCTCGCGCCTCACGAGCGGAAGTTGTATAACCGCATCGAGGAGTATATTCGGCGGCACTACAACACTTACAAAGCGAGCAAGGGCAAGGCCAATCAGGCGCTCGGCTTCATCATGACGGTTTATCGCCGTCGCCTCACGTCATCGTTCGAGGCGATCCGCTGCTCTCTCCGTCGTCGGCTAGAGGTACTGGAGCAGGGCAAGAACCTCAACGAGCTGTTGGCGGCCGACGACCAGGTCGACCTTGAGAATACGCTGTTTGATCCCGAGGAGTTCGACGCCACCGCAGACCTCCTCCGAGGTGAGATCACCGAGCTCCGTGACTTTATTGCGGACCTTGAGAAGATCACCGGTGAGGACACAAAGGCGACCCAGCTGGTCAACGACATCCGCGACGCCCTCAATACCTACGCCAGCGTTGTGGTCTTTACTCAGTACACTGACACTCTTGACTACGTCCGTGAGCGCCTCGTCATGGCTGACTATCGCTCCATCGGCTGTTACTCAGGGCGCGGCGGTGAAATTTACAACCCAGAGACACGGGCTTGGGGGCCGGTCACCCGCACCGAGTTGAAGGAGCTGTTCCGAAGCGGCGAGGTCACCGTGCTTCTCGGCACGGACTCGATGAGTGAAGGCCTGAACCTTCAGACGGCGGGAAGGCTTATCAACTACGACATGCCGTGGAACCTTATGCGAGTCGAGCAGCGCATCGGACGGGTCGACCGCATTGGAGCCAGCTACCGCGATATCCGCGTCACCAACTACTTCTACGCTGACACAATCGAACAGCGGGTCTATGAAGGAATTGCTGCCGACTTCAGCGACTTCACCGACATCATCGGCAATGCACAGCCCGTCCTCGGCACTATCGAAAAGACGATACAGCAGCTTGCCCTCACCGACATCGCCGACCGCGATAGCGAGGCCGACGCGGCGGTCGGAGGTATCAAGAGCGACATCGCGGAACTGGCAGCGCGTCCTATCCAGACCAGCGACCTCGGCGACACTCCCGAGATCATTGGGCACATCGAGGCGCCGCCTGTTCTCGTCGGCTCCGTCACGCTCGCCGATCTTGAACGCACCTTGACCGGCAACCTACTCACGCGAGCCTGCTTGACCCTGGTCGAAGGGCGACCTGGCGTCTACGAACTTGTCTTGCCTGCACCCCCCGCCCTCGCGGGTCTCGACAAAGGGGTCAGCCTGTCGTTGCTCTATGACTCCAGCCCCTCCGGCCCGGACGCATATGAACGCCCGGTTGTCTCGGCGGCCATCGAGGTCACGTTCAGCAGAGCCGTCGCCGACACCAGCCGCGACGACGTAGTTCTGCTTACGTTCGGAAGCCCTCACCTTGCCGCTCTGCTGCCGGCGCCAATGGAGGAAGACGAAGACTGAGCCGTTTCCAACCTGATGGTGCAGGTCAGTGGCGTGGAGGAGGCCGGTAGCCGGGTGAGGTGAGGCTCCCGGTAAGACAAGCAATCGACCAAGAAAGATGCCCCTCCCGGGAGCCTCGTTGCTGTCTTACCCTGCCTCGATCCCGTTGTCCACTCGATCCCTGAACCACGTCGCCGAGCTGATCCGCACCCATCGCCACCAGCGACGATCCCGGTGGCGCCGCCTCGACCCCGGCCGCCAAGCCCTGCTCGTCCTGGCCCATCTCCGCAACGGCGACACCCTCGCCCGTCTGGCCGCCGGATTCCCGGTGCCCCGAGCCCAGGTGGACGGCCTCGCCGGGGCAGGTGTGGCCCGCTGACCCGCCGCTGCTCACCTTCGTGTGGCGTCGGCTGTTCGCGCAGCCGGCCCGCGAGGGTGGTCGCCGGTGACTGGCCAGCAGCGCCGTCTCGCGGCGAGCCGGCTCGCGCCCGCCGAGG
>NZ_JBFBAY010000027.1:0-38530 GCF_040682415.1 Micromonospora sp. NPDC051196 | reverse complement strand
TTGGTCGATTGCTTGTCTTACCGGGAGCCTCACCTCACCCGGCTACCGGCCTCCTCCACGCCACTGACCTGCACCATCAGGTTGGAAACGGCTCTGTCTTACCTGGAGCCTCGCCCTGATCGATCAGCGGGCTACGCACACCGTCCCTGACCTGCAAGATCAGGTTGGAAAAGGCTCAATGTCGTTCATGAAGCCGTTGTTGCATGGGCCGCAGACCGCCTTGACGGTCATGGAGTTGAAGGTTTCCACCATCTCCCGGTGGTACGGACCGTCGATCGCGTGTTCAGGGTGAAGGAGCAGGGTCGCCTGGTCTTGGCCCCGGTATCGCGCTTGTTCAGGCAGTACGTCGCTTAGCCACCGGGTATCGCATGCTCCCTGGTCAAGCCGGTGTCGCCGCAGAACGCGCATCGTCGTGCGGACTGCGATTTCAACGCCCTTGGACTACCTGCGGTGCGGGTTTACTGTTGTTGATCCAATCAGCGCCATTGAGGTGGATCTGGTCCTCGTCAGACGGTGGACGCCCGTCGCCACAGGTGATCTTTGCGTCACGGTCAACCATTACGTCGACGGTCTCCGAGCTGTAAATATCGCGCTTGAGGAAGGTGAAGTACGTTTTCTGGTGCAGCACGACCGGCTTCGGACGACCAACCCAAGGACCCCACCGCGCGGTGAATTGATACTTTTTGCCGGGCTCGCGGGGTTCGACCTTTGCCCACACCATGCCGAGGCCAAGACCGTGGACGCCGAACTCGCAGTGCGCGCTGCGGACTCCGGTCTCCTCGATCTGCATAGCGGTCATTGCTAACAGCGACCCGAAGACCGCAGCGAGGGCGGTGGCCCGCCGAAACCCGTGCGGGCGCTGATGCTGCTGCCACCACCGCAGGCAGAGGAAGATTAGCCAGATCAGTGCAGCGGAAGAGCAGAGCAAGAGCAGCATTTCAAAAGCGCTGTTGACTTCGTATGGCAGCGCGGGCTTGAACAGCATGACCACGACCGCCAGCACCACGCCAGCGACACCCAGCATGGTGCCCAATTTGTCGCGATCGCCAGGGGACTGACCGCCCTCAGCAGGTAGAGTCATCGTGTCTCCCGAGGTATGTCCCGACTCAGCAGTACGGGACGTCATCGTCGAAGTACGGCGTGCCGCGCAGGCCACCGGAAGTGTCTCCGTTGTTGGAGAAGGCATCCGCGCTCGCCCAGTACGTGTTGTCCGACGGGCTCGACGCAATTAGATACCAGGCAGAATTACCGTTGGCGACTGGGAAGCCATCGACGCGGCAGGCAACCCCCACGGTTGTGCCAGCCGGGATCACCGGCCCTGGCGTGCCACCCGCGTTCGCTGGGTTCGTCCAGGTGTGGGTGCCGGTGCCGGTGGTCTGCGGGAAGATGGTCTTTGACGCCGGCGGGCTGTCGTCTGCCGACTCGGCGAACGTCTGATCGAGAGGTTCACTCCAGTCGCTGGCGAGGCGGACGGCAAGCCACATCGCCTCAGCTTCCTTGAAGCAGACCTGCAGGTTTGCGTACTGCAGCCAATCACTGAAGCGGTAGTTGCAGATATCCTTCATTTCGGCTTGCATTCGGTCGTCAATCCATCGGCGAGTGCCCTCGTCGCGCCCAAGCGTCAGACCCTTGCCGAAATTGCGATAGCCGAAGTCATGCTGCTGACAGGCCGGGTGGAACAGGTTGCGCAAGCTTTCCGGGACTGGCCCGCTGCAGCTGTCGGTATCCCAGTCGAACTGGTGGTAAGGGACCGGCTTTTCGCATTGGTCGATCGAGCCGCAGCCTGCGGCGAGAAAGTCCGCCTTACGCTCGGCGAACTGCCAATTGCCCAGCATCATGGTTTCCTCGGCGTACCGCACCTGTTCAGCGCTGACGGCTTGGGCCGGTGAGGCGACTGCCATGACTCCGGCCAGCGCACCGGCCGCGATCAGAGCGGCCAAGTACCGGCGTAGCGCTACGCGGGCGTTGTCGAACGGATCGCGGCGGCCGCGAGCACCGACTTGCTGAGACCTGTCCTTCATCGGATCCCTTCCCTCTTCGCCGTCCTAACGCGGCGCCGTCAGGCCGGATACGGTCCAGCAACAAAAGGACTCACAAAAGGGACATAGGTAGCAATTTAGTTAGTAAGGCTGACTTTGGTACAAGAGATGGCGTTCGACGCCGGTGCTGCTGATCAGCAGCCACAGCGCACACGTACCTAGACAGGCAACGTTTCATGAGTCACGGCTACGCCACAAGGCGCTTCGGCGGAGCATGCGTTCTCCGGACAGATGTGGGCTGCCGGCCAGCGCCCTTCTTGACCGTCACCCACCAGCTACCGCGGCGGGTGATGTCGGCCGAGGAACATGCCTGGCAGTTGCCCGGTGTGCTCGCCCCGACGGTGCTGTTGTCCGCTCAGGACGGCCACGGTGAGACCTGTGGTGTGGTGTGGCGCCGGCGGCTCGGCACCATGACGGTCACCTTGCGCTGCGCCGCCCAGTCCACCTGGCTCGCCGATTCGGAAGCGGCAACCGCGTGGGTGTCGAACTGGGGTGGTTGGCTGGCGGGCCTCGGCCACGTGCCGATCGTGCGCTGGGTCGCGATCACCGTCGATACCGCGCGGTGGGTGCAACCGTTCCCGATTCCATCCAGGCGGTCAAGGCATCCAGTACGTCGTGGACGTCACCGATGCCCATCTTGTATTGCACCGCCTTGCCGCCCTGATCGGCGAATGCGGCGCAGTTGTCAGCGCGGTCGTCGATCAGTGCAGCGTCCGCGAAGGTAAGGCCGTGTTCCGCGAGCCAGGGGCCGAAGAAGCGTTGGGGGTCTTCGGCCTTTAATGCTGCGACTTCGCTGGAGCAGATGATGTCGTCGAGTATGATCGCCCAGTCCGTCAGTGTCTCGGACTGGGGGGTAGGGCGACGCCTCTTGGCCCGCGCTCGGTCGAACGTCTGCAGAAAGCAGTCCATATTGTCAGTTGCCAAGACAACCAGGACATGTGATTTGATTTTACGGAGGGCTTCGAATAACTCGGCGTTGACTCGCATCTTTGCGCAGTCGACGTATAGTCGTCGCGTGAGGAAGTCCTCGCGGAATCGGCCATCAAGCTCGATATCCATAGAATTGATGATCTCTTCCGAGGAAAGTAGTCCTTTCATCCACTCGTTGGCCTTGCTCTTGAATACCTCGGCTAGGTTCGCTTCGAGTTGCGCCTTCAGTGGATGAGTGGCGCTCTCGCGTATTGACATCCAGAAGGGGTCGCGTGACAGGACGCTGTGCCAGTCCACGAAGACGACCTTGCCGGCTAGCGGCACCTGTATCACGCGGGCGGCCCTCCTAGTTCGCAGCGGCTGTCGTCAGTAGGCCCCGGACCTGGGCTTGGGCGAGTTCGACCAGCTCGCTGGGGTCGAGCGTCGCGTCAAGCCACATGATCTTCTGATCTCCGGTCATCTCGGTGTAGTACGACCGAATCCCTGCGTTGAACTGCGCGTCGATGAAGATGCTGTCGTCGGGGAACTTCCCCCGGTTGCGCTCGTGCACCGTCGCCTGCGGCACGTCTAGGTATAGTACGAGATCGGGCCAGGATGGAAGGCGTGCCTCGGCCACGGCGCGCTGGGCGGGACCGAAGCATTGCAGCCCGGTGACCTGTTCGATGGCGTGGCGATGTGCGAGGAAGGTGTTCGGCCCCCGGTCTAGCAAGATCAGGTTGCTCTCGGCGTGCAACGCCGCCTCGGTTCGCGCCCGCTCGATGTGGATCAGCTCCTTGAGCCCGGCGGCGTCTTCGTCGAGGGTTCGGGGTACGGGGTTGGGAAGAAATCGGCCACCGCCAACAAAGTCGGCATAGCACCTCACGTGTGCGATGGTCAGCTGCGACAGCGCCTTCAGCAACCCTCGGCTGAGGGTGGTCTTGCCAGCGCAGCATGGGCCCTCGACGGCAACGATCACAGTTTGTGAGTTCATGGTCTACCGGCGCTCGGTTTTCCCGATGCCGGAGCCTCCTTTCACAAGGTTGGTGGCGCCGATGAGTCCGCCGATGCCGAACAGCACGGTGGCGAGGGGGCAGGTCAGGACACGGATCACGCGCCGCCGTAGGTTGTCTGGCGCGCCGAGGGTGCGGTCGGTGGCCACGAGTTGGGCGAGGTAGATCACGGTGACCGCGGCAGCCACGAGTTGGAGGGGCCCGGAGGCGAGGCACAGCATGGCGAGGATTGCCGGGGCCGTGATGGCGCAGCCGAGCCATTCGCCGGCCGAGCCGAGTGCGGAGGCTGCTTGAAGCTGTGCGCGTGTGCCGGGTTTGGTCGACGGTTGGCGGAGGTAGCGCAGGGCGCGGGACGGTCCGAAGAACCAGCGCGACGCCTGTTCGACCTGGGCTGTGATGGTGTCGGGGACGGCAGCGTGGTCGAGGCTGGCGACTGGCACCATCTCGGTGTTGTGCGACCCCAGGTGGAAGCTGTACTGCATGTCCTCCATGGGCGAGCCGGCCGGCAGCGGGTGGTCCAGCAGGAACGACAGCCGGACGCACAGTCCGTGTCCCGTGACGTGGGCGTATACGTATGAGCAGGCTGCGCGCTTGAGCCGTCCTACGCTGCTGGATCGGTTGATCAGCCGGGGTATCTCGAATCCGAGGACGAAGCGGTTCGCACGCAGTGCGCCGCCGTCACACACCGCCCGAGTCAGGCCACGTAGCGCTCCGTCCTCGCGGCGGATGGGCGCGCGTAGCTCGAACCGTGACGACTGGTGGAAGACGTGTGCGTTGGGATTGGCGGCGATGGCGGCTTCGAAGCGGGTCAGCGCATCGAGTGGTGGTCGTGAGTCGGCGTCGTAGCAGAGAAGGTATGCGTCTGCGGGTGATTCCTCTGCGAGCAGGGTTGACGCGCAGTGGTTCGCGGCGAAGTTCACTTGATCGCCCTTGAGCCCGCCCGTGTGCGGATAGTGCAGGTGGGTGAACCTCCCGGAGGTGGCGAGTTCCTTCACCATTGTCGCGGTGTCGCCGTCTGGCGATGGCTCGGTGGTCTCCCGGGCGGTGGTGACGATGATGACGTGTGCTCGGTGCCCTTCTGTGAGGCTCACCATGTGCTTGATCGTTTCGGCGATGATGGCGGTCTCTCGCAGTACCGGGATCACGATGAACAGGGCTGGCCTTTCCCCGGCCGCATCCACCGTCGCCGGATGCGGCGCGGCAGTCAGGAATGCCGTGGACCGCACGATCGCGGTGAGGATGAACAGCTGCCGCACAAGGATCGTCAGCATCACCACCGTGGCGATCATGAGCGGCTCGGGCGTTGCCGTTTGACACCGGCTCTGCCGTCATCGCCCACGGCGAGCCGGGTCGAGGCGAGCACTTCTGCATCCGCTCCCCCGCTATGCTCGCCTGTGCCCGTGTAGCGGATCTTGCGCTGCTGCTTGACGAAGTGTGTCGGGTCGTCGATCAGCGGCTTGTCGTAGGGGCGCGCCTCGTCTGCGCCCCATCGCGTGACGTACTGCGCGTGGAAGCCGTCGCAGACTTGGCGGAGCGCGCAGTCGCCACAGGCCGGGACGTGGACGTAGTTGTGGCGCTGCTGCTGCCTGCGTGAGGCGTCGAGGTACCACGCCGGATCTGGCTCGCCTTCGTGTCCGGTGTCGTACCAGGAGTTGTAGTCCCATTCGTGCGGGTCGTAGGGCAGTTGATAGCCGGTGTAGACGTGTGCTTCGTGGCCGGGTAGCTGGCAGGGTGGCATGTATCGGACGTTCGCCTCCACGCCGAGCGCGGTGCATCGGTCGATCGCGCGGGCCAGATGAGGGGCGATCTCGGAGTGCCGCGCCTGGAATGGGATCTCCGGGTCGGCGGTCCACTCGAAGTAGGGGTTGAAGGTCAGGAAGTTGACAACACGGGCGCCCGTCTGGCCGGCCAGCTCCGCGATGGCCTCCAGCTCAGTCAGGTTGTCTTTGATCATTGTGACGTTGAAACGGAACGGGATCCCCAGCTCGCGCAGGTTGTTCAGTGCCGCGATCTGCTTGGCGTAGTTGTCTCGGCCACGGCCGTGGATCTCCCGTACGGTGTCGCCGATGCCGTGGATCGAGACGAGGAAGTCGTGGATGCCGGCGTCGGCGAAGGCGCGTGCGTGGTCCATGTCGGCCAGGTGCATGCCGTGGGTGATCATCGTCGGGCGCAGGCCGATGTCGGCCGCGTGGCGGACGATCTCCAGCGCGTTGGGGTGCAGGGTCGGTTCGCCGCCCATGAAGTCGACAAATTCGTTGTGGTAGAAGTAGCGGAATTTGTCGATGGCGGCCCGCGCCTCGGTGGGTGGCATCCATGCCTTCGCGTTCAGGGAGACCTTTTCGTCGTAGCAGAACTTGCACCGGACGTCGCAGGTGAGCCCGAGCCACAGCACACCTCGGCGGGTGATCTGCCGTTGCGTGGTCCAGTCGGTCGCCGGCGGTGCTGACCTCATGAGCTGTCTCCTCGTCTGTCGTCAGATTCGTTGTCCGCTTACAGGTAGAGCTGTCGGAATCGGATGGCCCCTTCGACCTCGCCCGTGAGCACTCCGGCGGCCTCGATGAGTTGGAGGATCATCCGCGAGGCGGGGCCGACGTCCCCGTGCACGAGTCGTACCGCCGCGCGAGGGCTGTCGAGGATCGCTTGCGCGGCACGCCGGAATGGGTATGGGTCGAACACGACCCGCTTGCCGGAGTGCTGCTTGTACTTGGCGAACAGGAGCACCTGGTAGATGGCGTAGAACCGGAACCGGCGGAAGTGCGCCCGCACCGTGGGTCGGTCCTCGTGCCACACCACCGCGTCGGGCACGATCGCGGTGGTGCTGCCCGTGAGGCCGAGCTTGTAGCAGATATCCACGTCGTTGCCCGAGCGGAGGTCTTCGTCGAACCCGCCGACCTCGCGCAGGCGGGCGGTCACGAAGCCCGCGTTGGCCCCCGCCACGTACGGCAGGTGCAGCGCCGGAAGGTAGTTGAGCCTGTCTTGGCCGTTGACGATCGTTATCGCGTGCCGCTGTGTCCAGGTCTTCGGCGCGTACGGGCGGATCACGCCACCGATGACCGACGCCGGCCCTTCCTCTAGTGCCGCCGTCATGCGCTCGACCCACGGCGGATCGGCCACACAGTCCGCGTCGGTGAGCAGCAGGTACCGGCCACGTGCCACGGCCAGACCGGCGTTCCTCGCCGCCGCTGAGTTGGCATCCGGAAGATGCAGGTACCGGATCACGTCGCTGGCGTCGGCCAGGTCACCGAATCGCTGGCTGCCGTTCTCTACGACGATGACCTCGTAGCGGTCGCGCGGCAGGGTCTGGTGCCGCAAGCTGTCGACGAGCCGGTAGATCCGCTCGTCGTCCTTGACCGGTACCACCACGGTGGCGAGGGGGTCCTCGGTCATGGGCGGAACTGCCGGCACATGTTGGGGACGAGGCCGAGGGTCATGTTCCGCGGTGACGAGCACCGCTGGCAGAACGGGATGCGCTTTTCACGGAACTGCTCGAAAGCCTCGCCGCTCCACACCTCGGCCAATGGCGTGTCCATGACGTTGCCGACGATGCCGACGTGCGAGATCTCCACGAGGCAGCAGGGCAGCGCGGAGCCGTCGGGCTCGATGAGGGTGTAGAAGTCCGGGAGCCGGCAGGCCGCCTTGACCGATGCCGTGTCCGGCCAGTAGATGCCCTGGGCGTAGTTCTCGTCCGGATTCTCCCGAGAGAAGAAGGTGCCCATCACGTACTCGGCGTTGGCCTGGACGATCTCCGGTACGTCCTTGGCACGTAGCACCGCATGGATCGCGGGTACGACCTGGTCGCGGAACTCGTTGATCTCCGGCACGGTCAGCAGCGATGCGCCGGTGTTGTCGCCGTATACGTTCATGAAATGGATCGATGCGATACCTGTGTCCACGCAGTGGGCGACCAGTTCGGGGATCTCCCGGAAATTGTGCCGGGTGATGACGCACATGTAGTTCATGCGGAATTCCGGGGCGTCCGAGCCTGCCTCACGCACCACTTCGATAGCCTTCATGATCGCGGGCAGCGCGTTGCGGACGCCACGAAGCTTTTCGTACCTCACGGGGTCCAGGGTGTCCACGGAGAAGTTCCACGCGCCGAGCCCGGCATCGATGATCTCCCGGGCTTTGTCCACCGTGACACCGGTGCCGACCGAGTTCATGAGAACAAATACGCCGGGATGCCTCTTCGCTGCTTTGATCACGTCGATGAGGTGGGGGTACAGCAGCGGGTCGCCGCCGCTGAGCTGTAGCTCTTCCATCCCCAGGGCGGCAGCCTCGTCAATCGTGCGTAATGCCATGTCCAGGGGCATGTGCCCTGGGTTGGGCATACGGACGCCGGCCTGACGAGGTACGATCTTGAGAGCTTGCTTTCGCTCTGCGACCATCCCTGTGTAGAAATCCTGCCGAAGGTCGCAGTACGGGCATTTGTGGTAGCAGTAGACGGTGGGTTTCAGCACGAACTGCTTGAGCTGGCGAGCATGTGTCTGCATCGAGAACATCTCCCGTCGCTGGCGCTGGCATCGACCCTTGCATCTATGTACGGCCAATCGTGACCACTGTTCCGGTGGTCTCGACGGCTCGATCAGCGGCGGATCGCGCATCAGTCATCTATGCCACTCGCTACTCCCGTCGGCTCGGATTGGTCAAACACCTTTCCGACTCCGAACAAACGGCCAGCATCGGCGTTGCAGCCCTGTTCCGCCCGTCCTGGCCCGGTGGCCGGCGGCAGAAGGACGGGGGATGCCCGCTGCCGCCGGCCCGGGGTACCGGCTGCTGGACGTTGCCGCGTCCTGCGGCCGGTCGAGTAGCCGCCGCACGGCGACTACCGGGTGTGGACTGCTGAGAGCTACCGGGTTTCCCAGCCGCCCGGGTTTAGGCGGTTAGCCAGGGGTCGGGCGTAGGTAGACGGCCGATGTAGAGCGAAAGTCGCCGCCAGGGTTGGCCGGGCCGTCAGGAAGCGGCTGCGATCTCGTGGGTGCCGATCCGCAGTACGAGTTGGGCCGCTTCGTCGATGACGGCCTTCTGGTGGGGCTGGAGAGGTTCGGTTGCGTAGTCGGCGACGACGGCGGCCAAGGGATCGGTGACGCGGGTCGTGGTGCCGGCGAGTTCTTCGAGGAACGCCAGAGCGCAGTACGGGACGTAGAAGGGGCTGTAGCCGCCTTCGTGGGCGGCGACGAGCCGGCCGTGGCAGAGCCGATCGGCCGCGTCGGTGAGCATGCGGGTCATCGCACGGTAGGAGTCGGCGGTGAGCATCTGCCTCGCCATGGGGTCGAAGACGTTGGCGTCGAAGCCGTTGGCGAGCAGGATCAGGTCGGGTGCGAAACGTTCGAGGGCGGGAAGGACGATCTCGGTCATCGCGTGCAGGTAGCCGGCGTGACCGGTGCCGGGTGGTAGCGGCACGTTGATGGTGTAACCGGTGCCGTCGCCTGCGCCGTTCTCGCGGATCCAGCCGGAGTCGGGTGGGAAACACCCCGCCTGGTGCAGGGAGATGGTGAGCACGTTCGGGTCTGTGTAGAAGATGGACTGGGTGCCGTTGCCGTGGTGGGCGTCCCAGTCCACGATCGCGATCCTCGGCAAGCCGAGTTCCGCCTGCGCGTGCCGGGCGGCGACCGCGATGTTGTTGAACAGGCAGAAGCCCATTCCGAGGTCGGCGGTGGCGTGGTGTCCGGGCGGGCGGGTCAGCGCGTACCCATTGGTGACCGCACCGCGTGCTACGGCGGTAACGAGTTCGATCAGCCCGCCGGCCGCGAGGCGGGCGATCTCGTAGCTGCCGGGGCCCACTGGCGAGAAGCCGTCCCCGGCGTCGCCTCCCCTACGCAGGTCGCTCTGGGTCTTGATGTGTTGGATGTGGCCGCCGGTGTGGACGCGCAGGAGTTCCGCCATGGTGGCCCGGCGGGGCTCGATGACCGTCAGTTCGGCGAGGAGTCCGGAAGCGTGGATCAGTTCGTGGGCGCGTCGTTTGGCCTCGGGATTCTCGATGTGCACGGCGGGCTGTATGCCTGCGGGTGGGTTGGCGGGCATCAGACCCGCGCTGGTGCCGGTGTCGTGCCACAGGTACTCGGGGTGGAAGACGTAGCCGGTCGTCATGGACGAATCGCCTCCGCGAGTGGGTCGGCCTTGCTGGGGCTCGGACAGTTAGGGAGGTGCGGGTGAGCGCTTCAGGTGACGTGGTTGGGGGGTGGTTGGTTGTCGGTGGTGGTGTGGCCGCGGTGGAGGATGAGTACGGCTGACATGAGTCCGGGTCGGCCTTGGGTGATGGTTTCCTGGGCGGCGAGCAGCTCGCCGGTGGT
Organism: Micromonospora sp. NPDC051196; assembly: GCF_040682415.1. Classification (NCBI taxonomy): domain Bacteria; kingdom Bacillati; phylum Actinomycetota; class Actinomycetes; order Micromonosporales; family Micromonosporaceae; genus Micromonospora; species Micromonospora sp. NPDC051196. The sequence continues at coordinate 28,282 of NZ_JBFBAY010000027.1, read as the reverse complement.
GGGGTTGAAGGTCAGCGTGCAGGTGCTGTGGTCGGCGGTGACGGTGAAGGTCAGGCCGGTACGTCCGGCGGGGTCGCGGTTTTCGCCTTCGTAGCGGATGCCGGGGATGGTGGCGAGGATGCGCAGGGTCGCAGCCCGGTCTTGCTGGGTGAGGTATTGGTGCGTGGCGAGGGCGACGATGCCGTTGGCGAGCAGGCGGGGGTAGGCGGTTTCGTGGGCGAGGGCGGGTGGTGCGAGCGCGGCGGCGAGCACGGTGGGGTCGGTGGGTAGCGGTTCCGGTAGGTACGGAGCGAGGCCCTGTGAGTGCCGGGTCTGATGGGCGGGTGCGTCGGCGAATGCGTTGACGTCGGTGGGGGTGGGTTGATGGCGTAGTCCGGGCAGGTCGGGTAGTCGGCGGGTGATCTCCCGGCCGGAGCCGGTTTTCTGGTGTCGCCATTGGCGTAGGTCGAGGCGTCTGATGTGGTTGGTGGCGCGGGCCCAGGATTGGGTGTGCAGGTAGGTGTAGGGAAGGTCGGTGGTGTGGTCGCCGGGTGCGGCGGTGATCGTGGCGGCGAGGGTGGTCAGCCGCTGCGGGGCGGTGAGGCCAGGGGCGGTAGCCGTACCGGGGGTGGGCGTGGCGGGTGCGGGCGTGGCGGATGCAGGCGCTGCCGGCCCGGTGGGGCTGGGTGCTGCCGTGGTAGTGCTGCCGGGCTGGCAGCCTGTGAGCAGGGTGATGGCGAGGAAGATGCCGACCAGCCGGCGGCTGGTGGTGCGGCGGCTGGGGATGATGCCGGGGCGCAAGCTCATGGGGTGCCTTCGTCGATTGGTGAGCGGGGATGTGGGATGGGTGTGCGGGTGGCGGCGGTGATGTCGGCGGCGAGGGCGTCGATCTGCCCCTTTGTGATGCCGGGCATGCAGACGATGTGGCTGGTGCGGTCGTGGGTGGCGAGGAGCCATTTGATGCGTACGGGTTCGGGTGGGGTGGGTAGGACGACGGTGAAGGCGTGCTGGTGTCGCCAGGCGGGCCAGCCGGTGGCTCGGATCTGGTCGACGGCGTAGCCGGCGAGGCGGCGGGCTTCCGCGGCCCGCCAGCGGTGGCCTTCGCGGCCGTGGGTGGCGATGGCGTGCCAGAGCAGGGCGGCGGCCAGGCCGCAGCGGGAGCCGGTGACGGTGGTGTCGGTGGTGCCGGTGTAGGCGATGCGGGTGCGGGGTTTGCGGGCGCTGTCGCGGATGAGCACTACCCCGCAGGGGGTGGGCGTGCCGAGGAACTTGTGGCCGGAGACGGCGATGCTGCCGATGCCGCTGGTGTCGTCTAGCCGCAGTCGGCCGTCGAGGGCGAGCGGGATACCGGCCAGGGCGGCGTCGACATGCAGATGCCCGGCCATGTCGTACTCGGTGAGGATGGTGCGGATGCGGGTGGTGTCGTCCACGGCTTCGGTCATGGTGGTGCCGGCGGTGGCGACGATGATCGCCGGCCAGCGTCGTCGCCGACGCAGCTGCGCGGCCAGGTGCTCGTAGTCCATCTCCCCGTCCGGGCCGGCGTCCACGACCGCCTTGTAGGCGCCGAGCATGTCGGCGATCTTCGGGATGGAGTAGTGGGCGGCGGTGGAGTAGTAGATGCGGGCGGTGGGCCAGCGGCGGTAGGCGGTGTGGAGGGCGGACAGGTTGCCTTCGGTGCCGCCGGTGGTGACGTAGCCCCACCGGTCGTCGGCGGGCATGCCGAGCAGGTCGGCGATCCAGGCGATGACGGCTTGTTCGAGGATGCGGGTGTGGGCTACTCCCCCGGTGTCGTGGGGGTCGCCGATGTTGTTCCACAGCCGGTTGCCGAGGCGGGTGATGACGGCGGTGTGGTCGAGGTCGACGGCGCCCGGGTAGCCGATGCTCGTCGCGGCGGTGGTGTCGGCGTGCTGGACGAGGTGGTCGAGGACGGCGGTGACGTCGATGGGTGTGCGGCTGAGGTCCGCGGCGACAGCCAGGTCGAGGGTCACGTGACCGGCCTTGCGGTCAGGTAGCTGGTGAGGGTGTGGTGCAGGCCGGTGAGGTTCCGCCACACCTCGCGGGTGGTGTGGTCGCCCTGGTCGGTGAGATTGGCGTGGGGGTTGTGCCAGTGGGCGGATCGGTCGGCGTCGAGGGGTTTGCTGCTACGGACACCGTCGTAGTGCAGGGGTGCGTGGGGGTTGCGGTCGATGTGGATGGCAGTGTCGTCGGTCAGCAGCAGGTAGCAGTGGCCTTTGAGGTCGAAAACCGACCGGCGGTAGCCAGTGGCGGACGGTTCCCGCAGAGTGCGGGCGAGCTGGTACCAGCGGCCGTCGTCGGAGTCGAGGGTGCTCACGCCGACGCCGACGTAGGTAGCGTCGGGTGCGATGTGCATGTCGCCGCCGTTGACCATGGAGCGTTGCGGTCCGAGGGGATGCCACCGGTGTCCGGTGGCGCTCGCCTGGGCGATGTGGCTGGCGGCGGTCCTGGTGAGGTCGCCGAGCATGCGGGGCAGGTCGTCGGACTCGGGTGCGGACAGGAACAGCCGCCATGCGGTGTGCAGCCGATAGCCGTGCGGTTCGGTGGGTGCTAGGGAGGTGAAGAACAGCAGGACACCGTGAGGGCCGAGGGCTTCGCGAGTGCCGTACCGCTGGCCGGCTTCGGTCATGTGGCCGGCGTTGAACCGTTTGGCGCGGAACGCCACTTGGTTACGCAGATCCGCCCACCAGCGGTTTTCCAGGCGGGCCGTTTCCCCGTCCGGTTCTTCGACTGGCGCGGACGAAGGTTGCGGTGCCGGCGGAGGTAGCGGTGGGGGATGCGGTGGCCGTTGATAGCCGGCGGGTCGGGGACCGTAGGTTGCCGGTGGTGGCCCGTAGGCGGCGGGCGGGTGGACGTCGGCGGGTGGTGGCGGACGCCAGCCGGGGTGCAGCGGGTCCGGTGGACCATCGTGGCCGACGGGGTGTCTGGCGTGGGTCATCATCCTGTGGCCTTGTCAGATCGCAATGGTGATGGCGTCGGGAACGGCGTTGGCTGCCGGTACGCCGCGTCCGATGCCGGCGTAGATCTGCGGTCGGGTGTGGCGCAGGTACGCGGCCCAGGCCCCGCCGACGATTGCGGCGCCGAGGATGATCGCGGGTAGCAGCAGCGGGAACAGTGAGCCGGGTGCGGCGCCGAGTAGCGAGCCGATGTTGCCGATCATCGCGACGAGGACGATTGCTCCGGTGAACACGCCGACGACGGGGGCGATGCGCCATTCCCATGCGCGGGGTCGGTCGCCGCGGATGTGGGGTGGGGCGGCGAGGGTGGCTACCGAGGCGGCGAGTAGGAGGGACAGCAGTCCGACGGCGGCCAGGCTCGACAGCCAGGTGAACATCTGGGTGAGCGGGTCGAAGCCGGCTACCGCGAATCCGGCTACGACCAGGGCGGCGGTGGCGGTTTGGGTGAGGGAGCCGCTGCGGGGTGCGTTGATCCGGGTGCCGTGGTCGGTTCCGGCGAGGCGGGCGGGGAGGACTCCTTCGCGGGCCATGGCGAACACGTACCGTGCGATGACGCAGTGGAATGACAGTTTCGATGTGACGATCGCGAAGATCAGCACGATGCTGGCGGCGGCCACCCAGCCGTCACCGAGGCGGCCGAGGATCGTGAACGGTAGGTTGCTGTCGGGTTGGGCGGCGAGGTCGGCGATGGTGTGCGGGCCGACGGCTACTCCCATCGCCCAGGCGGTGGCGGCGTAGACGCCGCCGAGTGCGAGTGCGCCGAGAATGGTGGCGCGGCCGATGGCGCGGCGGTGGACGGCTTCTTCGACGAAGGAGCCGGGTGCGTCGATGCCGGTGAACGCTGCGACGCAGAATGCGATCGCTCCGCCGATGCCGCCGACCATCAGGCCGGAGGTGTGGAAGCCTGCCCAGGACAGGCCGTCGGCTGGTTGTGCGGTGCCTGCGATGACGAACGCGGCGACGATCAGCAGTGACACGGTCAGCACGACGGCGAGGACGCGGATCGACAGGACGATCGCTCGTACGCCCAGCACCGCTACGACGGTCACGGCGATGCCCGCCCATACCCACCAGGTGCCGCCGAGGTGGGCGGCGAGGGTGGCGCCGAGGAGGCCGTAGAGGCTGATCTGGATGGCGTTGTAGGCGACCAGGGCGACCGCGCCGCCGGCCACTCCCCAGCTGCGGCCGAGGCCGTGGGCGAGGATGCCGTAGTAGGCGGCCGGGTGGCCGATCTGGCGGGCCATGGTGGTGTATCCGACGGCGAGTATCGCCATGGTGGCTGCTACCAGCAGGAACGTCAGTGGTAGTGCGGTCACGCCGGTGGTGGCGTAGATCGCGGTGATTCCGCCGACGAGGACGACCATCGGTGCTGATGCTGCCGCACCGAACATCCACAGTGCGGCTGGTGTCAGCGTCCGGCGGGCGAGGGCCACCTGCACGTGCGCGGTCACCGCTGTTCACCCCGCTGAGGCGAGTTGGGGCATGACGGGTTGCGGCAGCCGTCGACGGGGTGCCGGTCCACGTCGGTGGTGTGGGCGGCGACGATGAACACGGCTGCCGGCCGGATCGGGCCTGAGCGCCAGTAGGTGTGGTCGCGGGTGAGGTTCCGTTCGGCGGTGTCCTTGTCGGGGGTGAAGCCGAACAGGTCGTGGGTGCCGTCGGGCCAGTCACGACGGATCGCGTATCCCCACCGGTAGTGGGGTGTGTTGCCGCCGGTCTGCGGGACGCCACCAGCGGCGCACCGGCCCTGTCGGCGCACAGCCCGCCATCCTTGGGGCCGTTTCCGCCGCAGTGGTGTGGTGGTGGGGCGGGTGATCACGGTCAGCATGAGCAGAACCCTCCTGTCGACATGTGGGTACGACGAGTCGGCCTGCTGGGCGAACGGGGTCGACCGTCAGCAGGTGAACGGTGTGATGTCAGCGCCGGCGGCTCATGGCGGGCCTGGTGGTGCCGCCCGCAGCAGCGTGCCGCGAAACGGTGTCGCGATGCGGTGGACACGGACCCGTCGCGGCAGCCCGGTTCCGGGTGTCTCGGCCTGGTCGGGGTGGGCGGGTGGCCGCCACATCCGCCACACCACGGGACCGCCCCGCTGCAGCAGGATCGGTGACCGGGGCTGATAGCCGCAGGCGGCGAGCAGCCCGTCCCGGGGGCGGCTGGTGCTCACCTCCGCATACGCCGGCAGCTGTGCCGCGTCCAGCAGCCGGTGGTGGCTGGACAGCAACGCCCTGCCCACCCCTGCCTGATGGAGGCGGGGGGCCACGGCCAGGTGGGCGAGGTAGTGATGGGCGGTGAACGGGTGCACCGTGTCGGCGTAGGCGTGCAGCAGGGCGAACCGGGCGGTGTGCGGGCCGAGCATCGGCTCCAGGTCTCGTTGCTGCACCGCCGGTGGTGGTGCCGACCGCGGGTACCAGACCGCAACGCCGGTGTGGTCGTCGGTGGTGTCGACTGTGCCGTGCGCCAACCCCTGCGCCACCACAAATTCGGCGTACTGCCGCATGATGTTCGGCCGGTCGGCCGGATCGGGTACCAGCCAGACACTCAACCGGCCGGTCATCAGCGCCCCGGCCAGGAGTGTGGACATGGCGGCCGCATCTTCACCGGTCGCACGACGAACACCAGTTTCCGTGTGCCGCATGTCAGCTCCCCGAAAGCCCATGAAGATCCCCGCATCCCCTGTCGTCGCGGGCCGGTGCCGGCCCCGCCGACGTGGCCCGCTGACGGCTCATCGACCAGTCGGCGTCGATGGCGCGGTCGAAGGTGGCAGCCAGGTGCAGGTCGTTCGAGGTGACGCCGGCCTGAGGCAGACGCCGTCGAGCAGCGGCGATCAGCTGCGGTGGGCCGCAGACATACACCACCTGCCCCGGCCGGTAATGCTCCGACGCCATGGTCAGCACGTCTGCCTGCGCGTGCGGTTCGACATCACGATCGTCGGAGAACGCCAACACCACCGTCAGCCAGTCCCGGTGGGCGCTGGCGAGGGTGTCCAACGCGACCGCGTCATACAGATCCAGCAGTGTGCGGGACCCCACCACAAGCGTCACCTGTCGCCCGGTCGGGGCTGCGGCGACCTGCTCCACCAGCGCCCGCAGCGGCGCCAGCCCGGTACCACCGGCGACCAGCAGCAGGTCAGCACCAGCGGCTGGCTCCACCGACAACCCGACATCACACGCCGGCCCCAACCACAGCAACTCCCCCGGCCTGACCTGCTCCACCAGCACCGGCGACACCTCACCGCCTGGCACCTTCCGGACGTGGAACTCCACCGTCCCGTCCGCGCGAGGAGCATTCGCCGGCGACAACCACCGCCACCGCCCCGGCAGCCGAGGCGTACACACCGGCAACGCCTGACCCGGCAGGAACCGCAGCCGCCGCATCGGCCGTACCGTCAACACCACCACACCAGCCGACACCGACTCACCGGTCTCGACCTCACCGACGGTGACCTGAGGGCCGTCCCCCACCACCGTCGCCGCCCGCGCCGCCAACCGCAACGCCCGCCGACACCCCCGCTCCCACACACCCGGGGTGGATGGCCCCCAACCGTCGGCCGCGAAGCGGCGCACCGTGTCCACCATCGCCGCCGCGATACACGTGTCGTGATACGGCTGAAGATCGAACCGGCGACACATACGACCCAACACCGCCAACCCCGCCCGCCGGGCAGCCGGATCGCCCCGCCCCGCGACCACCTGGCCGAGCGTCGAGACAAAGATCGGTGCGAGCCGCTGCGGAAGGAACCGCACACTCCGGTCCTCCAGATGCGCCCAGAAATGATCGGCGGCACGGTCATCCGCGACGAGGGCGCAGAGGTGCGGCAATATGTGGTCAGTCATCGCTCCGGCTGTTCCTCGACGACGGATAGCTGATGGCGGTTCAACGATCACGGAACAACCCACAACAAGGAATGCCGACCTCCGGTCCCACCTCACGCTCCGACCTACAGCCTCACCAGCCGGTAAGCTGGCATGACGTAAAGATTCGTCGGCAGAGTCACGGCATTCTGCGGGCTGGACGGGTTTATGTTGGGACAGCCCGGCAACCAGCCGGCGCACGGATATGAATAGTCTTTGGGATGCAACGACAGGACGACAGCTAATCGTCGTGATGCCATGGACAACCCGCTGTCGCGGGAACTCCACAATGCGGCGTACACACTCTCACCGTCTGTAGTGGCGCTAGCCGCATGGTTCTCAGGAGGTGCCTTGCCTCGTCATCCGGATACAGAGACCACGCCGAACACGCAGCTGACTGAAGCACGTAAGCGGCTGCCGTCGCCTCATCGGCCTAGGCAATGCATGTCTCGGACAGAACTGGCCGATGCGGTCAACGCCGCACTCGACGTTCTCTACCCCGACCGAAGACTCGCCTCCTTGTACGTCGACTTCCGTTGGGTTGGCAAGCTTGAGCGTGGCGAGCACCGTTGGCCCAGCGAGGAGCGCCGCGCCGCCTTACGCATGGTCCTTGGGACCGTCACCGACGTGGATCTCGGCCTGTACATTCCCCGGCGCTCCGCCAGCCATCAGACTGGAGTCGTTGGCAGGCAGCTCGCTCCAGCTGAAACACAATGCGGCCTGATTCCCGACAGCGATTTGCTGCAACTCGGAACCTCCGCACTTGGGCGCCATCTACTGTCTGACCGCGACCGTTCCCTGGGCCGATCGATATCGGCTCCTCAAGGTCAGCATTTCCCTGGTACGACGATCGACGTCGAGGTGTACCCGGCGGTCGATGACGGGCGGGTCCTGGCAACCATTAGCCGTGGCGACATCGAGCAGCTGTGGCGGCGATCGGTTCAGCGGCGGCTGATCCTCGGGCATGTCGGCGCGTCGGAGCGGGCCGGTGTCTTTGCGCTTGACTCTCGTCGGGCCTACCGGCACCTCGTAGATGCGGGTCGAGGTGCCCGGCTACTCATCCCGCGTGTGTACCAACTCGACGCGATCACCGCCGGGGTCCTGTGGGCGGTGGCGAACCTCGACTTGTCGCTGCTGCTGGACGACGCCCGGCTAGAAGCCGCCCACACCGCGACATCCGCCTTTCGAGACATGACCAGGTCCGCCGCAAGCCGGGACATCGCTGGTGACCTGGATCCGCCGTCACGACTGTGGCTTGGATCCGTGTTCTGCGCCGACCACATCCGCCGCCACTACCATGTCCTGTCCGACATGCCCGTCTACTGGACGCGGGAACAGCGCGGGGAGGAAGCCAGCACCTGGTTGTTGTTCAGCCACAAGCTGCGGTACCTGCGCGAGAGCGCCGAACGGTTTCGCCGCGCCTCGCAACCGACGACCAGGATGTTCTGCCTTCCGGCACAGGCTGTCGCCGCATCATCGATCTCTGAACGGATTCTGCTGCTACTCGCCATGGCTCTGATGGAATCCCTCGGCATCCGCACCGCAGTCACCGACGATCCGGAGTACGCCGCACTGCCAGGGCTCGTCATGGACAAGCAGCGCGCGATCCAGGCCACCTGGATTCGTGCAGATGGGCTCTGGCACGTTGATGTCACCGATCACCGCGGCACCATCGCTGCCTACCGCGATGCCCTCGGCCACGTGCAGGCTCACTCCGCGACTGCCGACAACACGCCAGCGAGACGATTGCGCCAGCTAGCTGAGTACCTGCACCTCGACTGGCGTTGGCTGCAACGTCGCTGCGCCGACCTCGGCCAGTACGGCTTCGCAGGGCTCGCCGAGCCCCGCAGCCGTCTCCTCTCCCTCGACGGGGTCGACCAAGCATGCCGCTTCATCGGCACTCTGCCGTAATAGGCTCCTGTCCATCACAAATCGCAACTGCTGGAAGGAAACCTTGTGTCTCCCACCCCGACAACATCGACGCCGAGGGTGGTGGTGTTCGGCCTGGGCGGCACGATCGCCATGACAACCAGCAGTGGCGGCGGTGTCAGCCCCACCCTGTCCGCGCAGGACCTGGTCGACGCCGTCCCGGGGCTGGCCTCGACAGGAATCGGCATTGAGGTAATGGATTTCCGCCGTCGCCCTGGCGCATCCCTGACCTTCGCCGACATCGTCGCGCTCGTCGCCGCGGTGACGAGCGCGCTCGCAGCAGGCGCGACCGGGGTGGTCGTCACTCAGGGCACCGACACGATCGAGGAGACCGCGTACCTGCTTGATCTGCTTCATCAGCGACCCGAGCCGATAGTGGTCACCGGCGCTATGCGTAACCCCACCATGGCTGGCGCTGACGGACCCGCCAACCTCCTTGCCGCCATCCGCACGGCCGCATCCCCGGCCGCCCGTGGGCAAGGCTGCCTTGTCGTACTCGCCGACGAGATCCACGCCGCACGCTGGGTCATCAAGGCCCATTCCACCAGCGGCGGTGCGTTCCGTTCACCGGACACCGGCCCCATCGGCTACATGGTCGAGGACACCGTACGGGTGCTGACCCGCGTGCCGTCCCGGCTCATCATCCCCACCCCGAGTGACGAACCCGTACGCGTGGGCCTCTACACCGTCAGCATCGACGACGACCCCACCCTTCTCGACGCCGTCGGCGCCCACTGCGACGGGCTCGTCGTCGCCGGCTTCGGCGCCGGTCACGTGCCTGAACCCCTCATCGACACCCTCACCCGACTCGCCGCACGGATCCCGGTCGTCCTCGCCTCCCGCACCACGGCCGGACCAACACTGACCCACACGTACGGCTTCGCCGGCTCCGAACGCGACCTGCTCACCCGAGGACTCATCCCCGCCGGCTGGCTGCACCCCTACAAAGCTCGCATCCTGCTCCGCGCTCTGCTTCTCGCCGGTACCCCGCAAGAGGACGTCGCCCTCGCGGTCACCGTCGCAGGCAGCCTCAACGAACCTGACTCCTGGCCCTGGCCCAGCCTGACCGGCGATCCGACGGAGACAGCAACCCCACATGCGTAGCCACGACCTGACCGCAGGACGAATGATCGGCGTGGTCTTCGACCACGGCGACGACTTCTTCAGCGCCCTCACCGACGCCTGCCACACCCACAACATCAAGCAGGGCTACATCCCCATGTTCATCGCCGGCCTCTCCACCGCCAGAATCGTCGGCACCTGTCAACGCCTCGACAACCCCGACGCCCCCGTCTGGACCCACGTCGACCTCACCAACATCGAAGCGCTCGGCGGCGGCACCATCGCCTGGGACGACACCAACCAGAAAATCGTCCCCCACATCCACATCACCGCCGGACTCAAGGAACACAGCGCCACTGCCCACACCAGCCACCTCCTAGACGCCAACGTCCAGTTCCTCACCGAAATGCTCATCATCGAAGTCACATCACCGACCATGCGCCGGCTACCGAACACCGACCTGTATGACGTGCCGCAACTACATTTCGGCTGACGATCCGCCCGCCATCGGCAGATCTCTCCGCAATGCCTGGCCAGCGCGGGACTACCCGAAACCAAACTGACGCATCCCCATGGATCTGGGTGTTGGACAGAGGAAACTGCCTTCGGGAATCGCGAATGCACGTCGCAGATGATCGTGGCCGCCGGCCGCTCCAAGGCGTATCCCGTTCGTTGCAGGTGGAGACACGGGCCGCTTCCTGAACCTCGTGCGTGAGATTCCGGACGATGTGCACGAGGCGTACCCCTCCGCGATCCTGATCGGCATCAGTGACTCCGTCGGCACCGCCGAGGCTAAGGCACGCGGCGCTGCGACGGCTCCACGATCTCTCCGTTGGATAGGAGGCCTTCCGCCCGCCTGGGCTGATGCCGACATCCCGAACGACGTGTTGGAGATGGTCCGCTGGTACGCCAGCGAGGACACCGACCCGGACGAGGACTCATGACTTCCCCGCGAGAAGCGAGGCAGCGCCCATAACGGTAGTCCGCTGACACCCAGCCTCAACAGCATCCGAGGCGCTGCAGCCGGAACGATTAGCGCCCTGCTCTGGCCACGTTCGGAGCGCCTGCCGCTCTTCGAGGTCTCCTCCTGCGGACCGTGGCACTGCCAACGGTTTCTAGAACCGCAGCACCGTGGAATCTGGGAAACCGCCCGGAGCAGAGGGGGTCAAGGCTGAACCGGTTGCTGACACGACCGCAGAGGGGCCGGCTGTACCAGCCGGATGGGCTATGAGCGCCTTAATACGAATGTCCTGTGCGAATTCGGCCCATGGTCAGACATCCACCGCAACCGTCGTTGATAGCCACCCCAACCGGGCAAACCCGCAGTCGCCAACCTGACAACACCATCGTCAGTCCCACCACAGCCACGACCATCAACCAGGCCAACCCCCACCCGAGGAGTCTCCTTGACCTACCCTCCCCAACCCGAACCGCTACAGCCCACCCCCACGCCTCCCCCCGACGTGCCATACGGCCCGCTCACCCCCACCCGCCGCAAGCGCAAGCCCCTCCTGTGGGTGGCCAGTGGCGTCGCTGTCGCACTTCTGCTCTGCTGTGGCATCGGCACCATCGCGAACCTCGCCACCGACGAACCTAACAAGCCTGCCAGCAGTGCAGCCACTAGTAGCGCCAGCCCCAGTTCTTCCGCCCGTGCCAGCAGCAACACCCCATCCGTAGCCCCGTCGACCAGCAGCGCCCCGCCACCTACCAGCGCACCGCCGCCGGCAGCGCCGAAGCCCAAGGTGTATAGCGGGCGCGGTGACGACGTCATCAAAGTCGGCGACCTTACCGACCTGAGCGTCGTCAAATTTTCTTGCCCTCGCTGCTCCAGCAACACTGTTTTGAAATCCGACGGCCCCGAAGGGCTACTCGTAAACGAGATCGGTGCGTACACCGGCAAGCGGTGGATCAACCTCGAGGAATATTCCCTCACCACGCAGTTCGAGGTGGAAACCAGAGGCGAATGGACGCTGACGATCGGCTCCGTCGAGCAACTGGCTACAAAAGCACCCAGCGGGAAAGCATCCGGCCGCGGCGACGACGTTATCCTCCTCGGCGGGAGCGCCAGCACGGCGCGGATCAAACACTCGAAAGGGCAAAGCAACTTCGTGGTAGAGGCGTACAGCCTAGACACGGGGATGGGAGGTCTACTAATCAACGAGATCGGCGGCTACTCGGGCACGCGACCGTTGGAGGCGCCTGCCTTGGTGCAGGTGACCGCTGACGGACTGTGGTCAATCAATCCGGTCTAACTGGACGTTTGTTTCATCTTCACGCCAGTAGCGGCCGATTTGCGTCTCGGGCATCGAGGGGTGCAAGGTGCCCGACCTGACCGGGAAAGGGTGCATCCCGGTCGATTCAACCCTGACCGGAATCAGCGCATTCCGCCCCGCGATCGTGTCTGGTTCACTTTTGCCCTGACATCGACGGACGTGAAGTCCGTCGAGCCCGCGTCCCGGCACCGTACGCCTGAGTCATGACCGCACGGCGACCCTATCCGTCCGACCTGTCCGACGCCCGCTGGGCCCTGATCGCACCCCGCCTGACCGCCTGGCGACAGGCCCGCACCGACGCCGGCGTCAGCGGCCGCGCCCCCACCCACGACCTGCGCGACATCTTCAACGCCATCCTCTACGTCAACCGCACCGGCATCGCCTGGCGCTACCTACCCCACGACTTCCCGCCCCACGCGACGGTCTACGGCTACTTCGCCGCATGGAGCAAGGAAGGCATCTTCACCGAACTCAACTACCAACTCACCGGCCTCGTCCGCGACCACCACGGCCGCACCATCGAACCCACCGCGTCCATCATGGACAGCCAAAGCGTGAAGACCTCCACCAACGTCCCCTAACCACACAGGGCACCGACGCCGGGAAGAAGATCGTCGATACGGGGGTGGTCTTGCTCGTGCCGCGATGGCGGGGCAATTCGAATGGGCGTGCCGCGCCATCCGTCAGGCATCGGCCAGTCATGCCGTACGCCGGCAGTGGCTTTCGACGGCAGCCCGGCTCGGTGACCTCGTCGGCTGGGCGTGCTTCGATGCAGGCGAGGACGCCGGGACGGCTCACGGGTACTTCGTCAGGTCGATTCGACTCGCGACCGAAGCCGAAGACGTCCAGCAGCGCGCCCACACCGTCACGAGCCTGAGTAGGCATCTCACCTACAGAGGTAAAGCCAAGGAAGCCCTACAGATCGTCGATCTTGCCCGGAGCGGGTGGCGTGATCTACCTCCGCTGGGCCGTGCGGTCATAGGAATCGTGGAGGCGCGGGCATATGGGGCCCTTCGCGATGCCGGGCAATGCCGTCGTGCCGTCGGCCTGTGCGACGAGCATTTCGACGCCAGCCCGGCAGATGGCGCACACGACCCCACCTGGGGGTACTACGCGGACCTCGGTCAAATCCTCGGCGACGCCGGACACGCCATGTGCGATCTCGCGTTGACCGCCAACAACCCGGCGCTAACCGATGCCACGATCACGCGACTGCACGCCGCATACGAGCTTCACCCCGGCACGGTGGCGAGGTCCCGAGCGCTGACCATGATCCGGATAGCCTGCCTACAGGCATACCAGGGTAACGTCGCCGACGCCTTACCCTCAGCACGAGCCGGTTGCACGGACGCGGCCGGCGTGTACTCCAGCCGCTTGCGCGATGACGTTCGGATCCTCGCACACATCCTCGAACACGTTGACGCGGAACCAGGCCTCAAGGATGACCTGGTTGCGGTGCGGGCCCAGCTCAGTGGTGTCGCCGCGTCACAGGTCTAGAAGCCTGTCCAGCCGGCCGGCGCCGAACCATCCCGCAACGAGTCCAGGCGGTGTCTCAGCTGCTGCCGTCGCGGCGTGTCGTTGTCTGCCGACTGCGCCAGCCACAGAGTCATCCGCAGCATCCGGATCTGCCGCAGTACCGGCCAAGCTGGGCTGCACCGCACGTCATAGCCATAGCTATCCGCGAAGGTGACGTATTCGTGGTCGGAAAACCACCCGCACTCGTAGTAGAGGGCGCTGAGCGTCAGATCCCACTCCGGCGGTCCGACACACACGGACTCCAAGTCGATGAAGGCGCATCTGCCTGCCGCCGTGACCAACAGGTTCTCCATGTGCGCGTCACCATGCAGCACCGCCTCCCCGAGCGCGAACGTCGCGTGATCCCACTGCACTGCGAGTCCGTCACGAAACTCGCGCAAAAACGCCCTGTCGCGTTCATCCAGGCCTACGGCCGACACCAACTGCTCACGAAGCCTCGAAAACGGCGACACGCGAGTCAACAGCCCGACCGGCCGGGGCACACTATGGAGGAGACGCAGACACCGCGCAAGCGTTACCAGGTCCGCCGAATGCCCGCCCGGCAGGTACTCCCACAACGAGACCACATGCTGATCGACCACGATCGGCTCCGACCGCACCGGACGCGCCACCGGTACACCCTGCGACGCCAACCATTCAGCCACCGCAATCTCCAGCCGCACCCGTTGCACCGCCCCCGCACCCGGCACGACCCGCACCAGCACCCCCACGCCAGACAACAGCACCACGCCGTTCTCGCCAACACGGAGCACCTGCGCATCATCAACCGGCATGCCTACCCGTGCACCAGCCAACGTCGCCACGCGGACCGCCTCATCCGTACGCACCCCGCCATCCTCTCCCAGAAACGCCCCGACTCCGCGAACCCGCAAGTGCACCCGACTGCCACCACTTGCACCCCCGGATTTGCGATTGCTGCCGCACCCACCGGCGACCGCCTCGTGGGGCTCGAGGCGCTACGTCACGGCCTGACTGCCGCCATCGACGTCGACCACGATGAGTGGCCTGACATCGTTGCCGCTTACGGCCGGTGCTATTACCAGCAGCCGCACGACCAGGTGATGACTCAGCTCGGCCGAGACTTGGCAGTGCTGCAGCACCAGATCGCCGTCGACCAGGGTGAGCGGCGACCGCTTCTCCTGAAGGCAGCAGGCCAGCTGTCGGTCATTATCGCGCTCGGCCTTGTCGCGTCCGGGCAAGCAATTGCCGCCCGCCGGTGGTGGCACACCGCACGGCGGGTCGCCGATGAGTCCGCAGATCCCGACGCGCAGATCATGGTACGAGCCTGGGATGTCGTGAACGGCTCCTACGACGGCCGTCCAGCCGTGCAGGTGGTGGCCGTGTCAGATGAGGTTCTGCCGCTGCTGGATGGGCGGGCCAGCGCTGCTACCTGTGGTCTGCTTGCCGGCCGGGCGCAGGCACTGTCGCTGGCCGGCCGACACGCGGAGGCCGTCGCGACGGTCCAGCAGCTGGCCCGCATGGCCGAGCAGCTCCCGGCCACCGTGGTCAACGACGTCGAGAGCCTGTGGGGGTGGCCGGAGCATCGGCTGCGGCACACCGAATCCTGGGTGTACACGCACGCCGCCAACTACAGGCGGGCAGGCGAGGCCCAGGATCGTGCGCTCGCTCTCTACCCGGCGTCGCAGATAAGGCTGCGTACGCAGGTCGAGCTGCATCGAGCGGCAGCACTGATCCGAACGGGGCATGTTCCGGACGGACTGCGGCTGGCTGCCGACCTCCTGGACCGTTTGCCGACCAGCCAACACAACGAGCTCGTCCGCAGTGTGGCGCGGCAGGTTGTCGTGGCGGTGCCTGACAGCGAACGGAAGCAGTCGCCATACCGCGAACTCCTTGAGCGAGTCGAGTCGTAGCGGTGCCCGCAGCGTCAGATCCGATCGCCGCGCGAACTGATGTCCGGCCATAACATCCAGGGGTGCCCACCTATCACAGCGTCGCCCGTGACGAAGCCCGACAGGTCTTCGACGCCCTGGAAAACCTGTACGCGATCGTTTACGCCGAGCCGCCGTACAGTGAAGGGCCTGAGCAGGTCGCCCGATTCCGCGAGGACCTACCGGAGGAGACGACTCGGCCGGGATTCAGCTTGATCACCGCCACTGACGGCACCCTGCTGCTCGGAGCCGCCTACGGATGGACGATGGCAACCGGTACATGGTGGTCGCGCGCTACCGTGGATCCGCCGCCCGAGATCCATGAAGCGGACAAGTTCGCCGTGATGGAGTGGATGGTGCATCCGAGCCATCGCGGGAAGGGCATCGGCGCAGAGCTGATGCGCCGGTTACTTGCTGGCCGTTCCGAGCAGTACGCGACGCTAGCTTCTAATCCCGCCTCTGCGGCCCGTCGCATGTACGAGCGAGCGGGGTGGCAACAGTTAGGCACGTCGGCGCTCTCTTGGGGGCCGACGATGGATCTGCTGGTTCTACCGCTACAGCTACGCCCGACTGCGTAGTAGAAACCGGTCCAGCCAACTGGCGCCGAACCCTCGCAACGAGCCGAGGCGGTGTCTCGGCTGCTCTCCGCCGCTGCGTGTCGTTGTCTGCCGACTGCGCCAGCCACAGCTCGGTCGGACAGCCCCCGCCGCCGTCGCGGCATTCTTGGCCGACGCCGTCGGCTGGCGTTGGGCATTCTGGCTGCTGGCTCCCCCGCCCGATGCTCGGGACGCTGGCCATGTGAGCTTTCGCTCGGCGACCGGTGCCGGCCTGAGCACGTAATGCTCAACCGGTGTGGCGTGTCCGATCCAGCTTCCAGCGCACTTGGAATGTCAGCGCCGCGGCCATCAGCACCGCCGGGACCACGGTGAAGCCGATCAACAGGGCGGTGTGGGCGGACTCTGGCTGCGTCACGGTCTGCCCCTCGGTGGTGGAGATGAAGCCGCCCAGGGCGAGCACGGCCGAGTACACGTACGGGCCGATTGCGGTGCCGGTGGCTTCGGTGGCAGTCCAGACACCGGTGTAGGCGCCAGCCCGGACGGTACCGCGCTGTTCGGCGGCCGCGACCGCATCCGGGACCATCGAGAACGCGAACAGCTGCAGCCCGGCGAACGCGATGCCCAGGACGCCGACCACCGCGACAGCCGGCCCGGTGCCGTAGCCGAGCAGCGGCGCCAGCGAACCGGCCACGAAGACCGCCTGGCAGATCAGCAGGCCACGCTGCTTGCCGATGCGCCGGGACACCTGCATCCACACCGGACCGGCGACGACCGCTGGACCGAGGAACGCCCCCATGAACACGGCGGTTAGTCCAGAGTTCTCGAAGACGTACTTGGTGTAGAACGGCAGCGCTGCGAGGAACAGGTGAGTAGTGGTGCCGGTGAACAGGTAGGACAGCACGAGCGCGCGGAAGTCGGGGTCCCGCCAGGCGACCGCGATGTCACCGAGGGTCGAGTGGGCTGCCTGCTGGTCGGGCATCCGGAAACCGGCGTGGGCAGTGAGACGCCGTACCCCGGTCAGTGCGACCAGCCCGGAGATCACCATGACGCCGGAGAGCAGCAGGGCCATCCAGCCGTAGTCGCCGCGCTGTCCCGACTCCACCAGCGCAGGTGCGGCCACACCGGCACCAAGCAACCCGAGGGTGAGGAAGAGCATCCGGAACATGAACACCCGGGTGCGCTCGTGGTACCCGACTCGAAGATCGGACGGGGTGGTCAGGTAGGGCACCTGGAAACACGCGAAGAGCAGGTTGCCGGCGATGAACCAGCCGCCCACCCAGAGCGCCGCCGATGCGCCGGAGAAACCGGCGGGCACCGAGAACATCGCCACCATGGCCACCGGAAGCAGCAGACCGACCCGCAGCATGCCGAGGCGGTGTCCGCTGCTGCGCGCTTCTCGGTCGGATCGGCTGCCCAGCATCGGATGCACGATGATGTCGATGATCTTCGGCAGCAGCAGGGTGAGACCGGCCAGGAACGGCGAGACACCGAGCGTATTGGTGAGGAAATAGAGCAACAGCAGGCCGGGAACGGTCACCCAGACGCCCATCCCGACCGAACCGGTGGCGTACGCGATCAGGTCACCTGCCCTGGTCCGCACCTCGCCCGCCGCCCCGCGCAGCGCCGTCATCGGGTCGCCTCGTGCCGTGCGACCACACCCGCGGCCAGCTTGGCGCCCTGGAACGCGCCGGAACGGACCCGGCCGGCGAGGGTGCGCGCCACGATCCGATCGGTCAGCGCGGGCAGGTGACGGGCCAGGAAGAACTCGACCGCGCCCCGCCGGGTGGTGGGTAGATCACGGCGAGGGCGACGACTGAGCGCGGCGCGCAGCACGGTCCGGACCACCCCGTCCAGCGGCTCGTATTGGCTCATGCCCTCCAGCGAGAGCCCGGCCGCGGCCGTCGAGTCGTGGATCGGGCTTCGTACCGCCGACGGGTACACGCAGGTGACGCCGACATGGGTGCCGAGCTCCAGACGCAGCGCGTCCGCGTACGCGACCAGGGCGCGCTTGGAGGCACCGTATGCAGCGGCCAGCGGCAACTGCATGACGGCCATCCGCGAGCTGAGCATGACTATCCGGCCACCAGAGGCGACCAGCGCGTCCACACATGCGGCGGTGACCCGCCAGGTGCCCAGCAGGTTGATGTCGAGCTGGCGGCGTACTTCCGCGCTCGGCGCCAGTTCGGCCGGGGCAGGCCCACCGATCCCGGCGTTGTTGATCAGCAGGTCGAGCCCACCGAGCTGGTCAATTGCTTCGCGTACCACCGCCGGCACCGCGTCGTCGTCGGTGATGTCGCAGGCCAGGACCCGGACCGGGTCATCGGCACGGGGGGCCAGGTCCAACCCGACGACCTGGGCCCCCAGCTCGTCCAGCCGGGCACAGATGGCCCGGCCGAACGTGCCGGAGGCACCGGTGACGAGGACACGCAATCCGCGGGGGTCTCGGGCGCTCAAACCACACTCTCCTCGGCGGTGAAGGTGCGTCCGCCCCGGGCGAGGCGATTCCGGCCAGCCGCGATCTCCCTGGGCAGGTCGGCGACGTACCGGTCGAAATCGATACGCATGTGCGGCCGCGCGTTCGTGCCCCACCGCTCGATGGCGGCGCGCAAGGCTCGCTGCACGGCGTGCTGCTGTTCGTCGATGCCGGGCAGGGCATAGCCGCCGGAGAGATACGCGGCGACCAGTTTGGCCTGGACCTCCACGACCGGCAGAGCGGCACCGGTGGACTGCATCAAGCCGACGAATGCCAGGCTGGGGTCGTCGAGATGGAAGACCCGCTGGTACAGCGGCAACTGCTGGGGGTCGGGGCCCAGCCATTGAGGAGACAGGAACGGGATACTCACCCGGTACCCGGTGGCCCAGACGATCACGTCGACCGGGTCGGCGCTGCCGTCGGTGAACATCACCCGTTCCCCGTCCAGCCGTTCGATGCCGGGACGTGGGGTCACCTCGCCGTGGGTGAGCCGGTGCAGGATCGTGTCGCTGATCGTCGGATGGTTCTGGAACAGGCCACCGGCCGGGGCGGGTAAGCCGTACTTCTGCGGGGTCCCGACGGCGAGCCGCAACAGGGTCTCGGCGATGCGCTGCCGCAGCCGCCACGGCAGGGCGGCGAGGGCGCCGCCGGTCGCGTCGGCCGGGCGGCCGAACAGGTATTTGGGGACGATGTGGACGCCGCGCCGGGCGGAGAGCAGGACCGGCCCTCGAGCGACGTGCGAGGCGTCCACCGCGATGTCCATGGCCGAGTTGCCCATGCCGACGATCAGCACCCGCCGATCCAGGAAGACGTCCGGAGTGCGGTAGTCGTGGGCGTGCATCTGGGTGCCGTGGAACGTCCCCGGATAAGCCGGATCCGGATAGCGCGGATGCCAGTTGTGGCCGTTCGCGACCACCACGGCGTCGTACCGCTCGGTGTCACCGGACTCGGTCGTCACCGCCCAGAGCCGGTCACGCTCGACGCGGGTGACCGTGCTCCCGAACCGGATGTGCGGAATGAGCCCGAATGACTGCGCATAGTCGGCCAGGTAACTGGCGACGCGACTGGCCGACGGATAGTCGGGCCAGTCCGCAGGCATTGGAAAATCCGCGAACTCGGTGCGGCGTTTGCTGGTGTTCAAGTGCAGGGAGGCGTACGCCGGAGACAGGCCGCTGCTGTTGTCCCTGACCCACAGGCCACCGGGCCGGTCACCCTTCTCGTACGCCACCACCGCACAACCGGCGTCGAGCAGCGCCTTCACCGTGGCGAGACCGGCTGCTCCCGCACCGATCACCGCCACCCGACTCGAAGAAACGGCCACGGTGCTCCTCGACGGTTGTAGCTTCCGCCAAACCGTAGGGCCTGCACGGGGGCGAATACATGGCGTGGAGCACGCAGTTTCGGGTGCTTGTTGTAGCGCACCACAACGGCGGGGAGCATGACAGGATGACGCATCCGGACGGCTGGACGACGATGGTGGACCTGATCGAACGCGTCGTGGGCGATGACGAACTGCTGCCGTCGGTGGTCGCCGGAGTCCGTACCACCGTGCGGGAGGTCTCCGCACTGCCCACCTCCGACATCGCCGGACACACCCGCGCTCTGCTGGTGGCCGCAACCCGCGCATTGGTCGCACGGCGCGGCCCCACCGAAGCTGAGCTGTCGTTCGTCGCGGACCTCGGTGTCACCCGTGCCCGGCAGGGCGTGCCGATCGAATCAGTGCTGGGCGCGATCCACTTCGCCGAGCGCGCGATCTGGGCCCGGGCCCGGGAACTCGCCCGGGACCAAGGCGTCAGCGCCGAGCAACTGCTGGACGTCCGGGACCTTTACGACGACTGGGCCGAGGCCGTCCGGGCCCGGCTGATCAGCGCGCATCGGGCTACCGGAGCCAGCACGGATCCGCTTCCCGGGCGCCGAGACACGGCACTGCTGCGGCGGCTGCTCCAGGGTGGTTCGGCGGCCACGCTGGCAGCCGCCGAGGCCGGCCTTCCGGTCACCGACGGGCTGTGGGTGCTCGTCGCCCGGCCCGGGGAAACCGCCGCCGGCATCGAACGAGCCGTGCGCGAGCACCCGCCGGTGCTGTGCGCAACCATGGACGACCTGATGGTCGGAGTTCTGTCCCGGGCACCGTCCGCCCGCCTGAAGGCGACCGGGGCCGTGGCAGGGCTCGCCGGTCCGGCCGAACCGGAGAAACTCGCGCCGGTGCAGCGGCTCGCCACCGCAGCCCTGACCGCCGCCGAGTCCACCGGCCGCACCGGACTGATCCACATTGCCGATGTGGCCTGGCTGGCGGCGTTGACCGAGCGGGCAGACCTGGCAACGGTGCTGCTCGACCGGTACGCGCCCGCTTGGGCGGCCCTCGGACCGACTGCCGAATCGGTGGCGCACGCCGTGCTCGCCTGGCTGGAGAGCGACCGCGATGTCGACCTCGCCGGGGCGAGCCTTTTCGTGCACCCCAACACGGTTCGCAATCGGGTCCGGCGCTTCGCCGCCGTCACCGGCATCGACCCGGCGGGCACCTTCGGTGCCATGACCGCCTGGTGGCTTTGCCGAACCTGGCTGCGCGACGCGACCTGATCTCGCGCCGTGCGGCGTTTTGTCCAGGCGGTTGTTCCACTGTGGGATGACACGTTGCCGCGGCAACCGCGGGTACGCCCGCCGCCGAAGTTCCGGGTCTGTATCCCGAGCAAAGGCCGACCAGTACGCCAACCGCAAGGCCAAGGGACCCAAGGCGGACGGCCACCCGCCTTCAACAGACCTCTACCGGCTACGGCACGCCGTCGAGTGGGCATCAACCAGCTCAAGCAGCACGTGCCATGGCCACCCGCTACGCGAAACGTGAATGCCCCACCCGGTAAACGGGGGGTTTTCGGGGGGCTGTTCAAAACCTCATAGAAGAAAGTCGAAGCCCTGACCGCGTTTCCGCTGGCCAGGGCCGGCGTCGAGGATCGCGTCGAACACCTTGTCGACATACGCGAACGTGTAGACCGGCTCGGGCAGCGGCTGGTTCGGGCCGAAGCCGCCGCCGTAGTCCGTCCGGTAGACGAACATGTCGTCGTGAAACAGGCCGTGGAAGCGCACGTGCCGGGCGCCCAGCACCTGGACGGCCTCGCGGAAGTGCGCCTGCCAGTCGGCCCGCAACGCCTCGTTCGCGCGGCCGGCACCGACGCACTCGTTCCACACGTGATGCAGCGGCACCTCGGCGGGTTCCTGTCCGTCGATCAGCAGGGCTGACGTCGCCTGCTCAGTCATGGACAGCTCCTTCGCTCGGTCGGTGAGTAGGGTTTGCGAGCCCGATGGTGTCGCTGACCCGGAACCAGTCCACGTCGACGTGTCCCCCGGGCTCGGTGGTGGCGTAGTTGAAGAGGACGAACCGGTACCCGGTGAAGTGCGCGAGGTCGTACCGCATCGGCACGGTGTCGCCCAGACGCGTCCAGTTGCTGCCGTCGTACGAGTACGCGAACGATGCCGTATCGACGGCATCCCGGAAGTCGACGTCCGCGCGCAGGTAGACGACGTCCGCCCGCAGCGGCACCGGTGCGCTGGTGAAGGCGATGACGCCGTCGCCGCCTGCCCGGCGCATCACCAGGCTCCTGGTTCCGCCCTCCATCGTCACGGCGATGTATCCGTACGTGCGCTGGTAGGCGGAGATGCCTGCGACGTCCCCGTCCTGCATGTGCGAGACGTCCAGCGAGATGGTGCCGGAGCTCGTGGGTCCGAGCGTGCGTTGGGTGAGCGTGTTACGCGCATCGAGGATGCTCGACGCGACGCTGCCCGTGGTCAGCCGCAGGTGTCCGGGCCGCTCGGTGAGCGACCAGAACCGGTTGTCCGGGTTGTGGTTCCACTGCCACTGCAGCCCCAGGTTCGACCCGTTCCATGCGTTGTCGGCCGACTCTGTCAGAAAATCCGCGTTGGTGGTGTTCCAGTAGCCCGCGCGCTCACGGAGGTTGTCGAAGTCGTCCGAGGCAACGACGGCGGCCCCGTCGCCGGCCGTCCGTGCGCCGCCGCGGGCGCTTGCGGATTGAGAGTGAAAACCGGCCACCCGTCGTCGTCCCAGGTCACGCCAACGAGCTGAGGCGAACGACCCAGCGGGCCCTCGTCCTGGAACAGCATGGCGTACCACTGCCCGTCGTACGTCTGGACGACTCCGCCCTGGGCCACGCCGGTTCCGGGCCGGCCCCCGACCGTCACGCCCTGGCTCAGCACGACCCGGCCCTCCCACGCGCCGCCCGCCGACTGCGGCGTGAGGGACGGCGACCGCCACAGCACCTCCTGGCGGACGCCACCCGACGGCCACTCGATCATGAAGACGTAGTAGTAGTCCCCGATCTTGTACGCGTGAGCGCCTTCGGCGTGCAGACCGCTGGTCTGGTCGACGTTGGCGTCCTCGACGAGCCGCGTCGCCGGGCCGTCCCACCCGAGGGTCCCGTCGTCGTGCCGCCGCAGCCTGCGCAGGTCGATCGACCCGCCACCGTAGACAAGCCAGACGTCGTCGCCGTCGAACAGCAGCGACTGATCGTGGGCGTACCCGTCGAGCACCGACCTGCTGCACGGCCCGCGCTCGATGTTGGGAGTCGAGTAGACGTACGTCTGCTGCGTGGTGAGGCTGCCGACCGACACGTAGTAGGTCCCGTCATGGAACCTGATGCTCGCTGCCCAGCTGCCCTGGCCGTACGCGTCTTGGCCGTTGCGCAGCGCCAGCGCGTCCGCGTCGTCGAGGATCGCCGCAGCGTACCCGGCGATGGACCAGTGCACCAGGTCGCTCGAGCGCATGATCGGGACGCTCGGCGCGAAGTACATCGTCGTGCTGACCATGTAGTAGTACCGGCCGTCGAAGACGACGTCCGGGTCGGGCACGTCCGCGAAGATGACAGGGTTGGTGAAGTCTGCCCCGCCCCGCCGTCGCGGATGTTCACGTTCGGTCGGTCCATCAGCGCAGCTCGAGCGCCACGGTGACGTAGGAGTGGGCGGGCAGGTCGACCTCGAGCCCCCGGGGATGGGGGCCCACGCCGGCATGGTCGGTGGGGGCGACGGCGTCGAGCTGCTCGGGGATGTTGTGCGCGTCGAGCGCGGTGGCGGTCAGCACCCGCGCGGTGTGCCCGACGACGTCGCGGCCGCGCAGGTCCAGGACGAGGGTGCGGTCCGTCTCGGCGTCGAGGTTGGACAGCGAGACCAGGGCGGTGTCGCCCTTGACCGACGCGGACGCCGAGACCAGCGGCAGCTCGGTCGCGTCGACGGCGCGAGTCTCGACGTCGCGCAGGTGAACCGCGAGGGCGGCGGCATCGTGGTGGCCGGTGTTCATAGCGAAGACGTGGTACGTCGGGGTGAGCACGAGCGCCCCCGTGTCGGGGTCGGTGAGGATCATGGCCTGCAGCACGTTGACGGTCTGGGCGATGTTCGCCATGACCACCCGCTCGGCGTGCCGGTGGAACGCGTCGAGGTGCACGGAGGCGACCAGGGCGTCGCGCAGCGTGTTCTGCTGGTACAGGAACCCGGGGTTGGTGCCCTTCTCCACGTTCCACCACGTGCCCCACTCGTCCACGACCAGGCCGACCTTGCGGTGCGGGTCGTAGCGGTCCATGACCGTGGAGTGCCGGGTGAGCAGCTCCTCCATGCGCCGGGCGCGGGCCATGGTCACGTACCACTCGTCGGTGCTGAACCCGGTGGCGTCGCCCTTGTCCGACCACGACCCGGCCATCGTGTAATAGTGCAGCGACACGGCCTGGAACGGGCCCGCCGACCCGGCCGGGTCCGCCGCCAGGTCGTCGAACGAGCGCATGAGCGTCTCGGTCCAGTGCAGGTCGGCCTCGTTCGCGCCCGCCGCGATCCGGTACAGCAGGTTGCCGCCGTGGTTGCGGCAGTAGGTGGCGTACTGCCGGGCCAGAGACGCGAACTGCTCGGCGCGCAGGTTGCCGCCGCAGCCCCACGCCTCGTTGCCCAGGCCCCAGAACGGCACCCGCCACGGCTTCTCGCGCCCGTTCGCCCGCCGCAGCGCCGCCATCGGTGAGTCGTCCGCCCGGGTCAGGTACTCCACCCAGTCCGACATCTCCGCCACCGACCCGGACCCCACGTTCCCCGACACGTACGGGTCCGCACCGAGCAGCTCGCACAGGTCCATGAACTCGTGCGTGCCGAACGCGTTGTCCTCCACCACGTCGCCCCAGTGCGAGTTGACCATCCGCGGGCGGCTCTCGCGCGGGCCGATGCCGTCACGCCAGTGGTAGTCGTCGGCGAAGCAGCCGCCCGGCCAACGCAGGTTCGGGATCGAGATCGCCCGCAACGCCTCGACCACGTCCGAGCGGATGCCCCGCACGTTCGCGACCGGCGAGTCCTCACCCACCCAGAACCCGCCGTAGATGCACCGCCCCAGGTGCTCGGCGAAGTGCCCGTACACGTGCCGGCTGATCGTGGCGCCGGGCAGGTCGAGGTCGATCACTGCGGTCGTGGTCGTCGTCATTGTCTCCCCATCAGTTGCGTGTTCCGTCATTGCATGCCTCAGCGAGGAGCTCGCGGAAGCCAGACCCGCATCGGGCCGGGGGCGCGGTTGCCCCAGGTCGAGAACGGGATCGCTGTCACCGTGTGCTCGTCGACGAGCTCGGTGGCGGTGTCGGGGTCGTAGAGGCCGGTGCCGCGTCCCGGTGATCGAGGATGCGGGGACGGCGCGCAAGGCGGACGTGCGCCCATAGGTGCTCGACATGGTTTCCTTCGACCGAAACGGGCTAAACGGCGCGGGTGGTTGCACGGCCCTAAGCCCCACCGCGGGTGGAGCCACGTACCACGAGACGGACGGGCGCGACGACGTGCTCGGCCGGGCCGGTCCAGCCCGCCATCTGCCGGTGCAGCAGACCCACCGCGGTCTCAGCGACACCTTCATGGTTCGCGTCGACGGAGGTGAGGCCGGGCGGGACGAAGCTTGACATGTCGAGGTTGTCGAACCCGGCGAGCTGGACGTCGGTGGGCACCCGGAGCCCGCTCTCTGCCAGGGCCGCGACCGCGCCGAGCGCGACGACGTCGGTGACGGCGAAGACGCCGTCGAAGGGCAGACCGGACGCGATCACATCGAGCAGGGCATCACGTCCGGCCGCCGACGTGAACGTGGAGATGGGCACCACATAGCGTGCGTCGACATCGAGGCCGGCATCGCGATGTGCGCGCTCCCAGCCAATGCGGCGGTCCGACGTCATCATGTGCGCGGTGTCGAACGTGCAGCCCAACCCAACGATGCGCCGCGAGCCGTGCTCGATCATGTGCGCCGTCGCGAGGCGGGCGCCCTCTTCGTTCGCCAGCCGCACGTGGTTGAACCGGTCGGGCACGTCACGCTCGCCGAGCAGCACGATGGGCTTGGCGGTACGCACGCGGTCCAGCTGGTCGCGGTCGAGTCCGACGACGGACAGCAGGACGCCGTCGTAGAGCTGGAGTCGCGCGACGCTCAGCGCCGCCATCTCATGCTCGGGGCTGCCGCTCGTCCGCTCAAGGACGAGGTGCCGCCCCTCGGCCTCGATCAGCGGCGCGATCTTGTCGGAGACCTCACCGAAGTAGTCGTGGAAGCTCGGCACGATGAAGGCGACGGTGTCGGTCCGTCCCGCGCGCAGGTGGCGCGCGGTCAGGTTGACCTCGTACCCCAGCGCCTCGACGGCGGCCATGACACGGGCGCGCGTCGGCTCGTTGACCGGGAGGCGCTCATTGACGACGTTCGACACGGTCATGACCGAGACGCCCGCCTCACGGGCGACGTCCGCCATCCTTACCACATATCCTCCTTATCGCGGCATTCTGCCAGCTCAGCAACGTCGTCTGGCGAGAAGCCCGCCACCCATCCACACGCCGGGGCGGGCCTTGACGCAACACGATCGACTCTCTACTTTAACGCTAAAATCCCGCTCAATATGAGGACGCCAAGCCCCAGCTCGCGTCGATATGCCACGAATTCCAGTCGAGGACGACCGGAACTGTTCTCAAGGGAGAGCCCTCGGTGCGTACCACAAGAACGAAGTTGTCAATTGTTGTCCTGGCTGCAGCCGTGTTAGTGGGACTTGTCGGATGCACCTCTGCCGACAACCCCGAAGACGACTCGGGAACGCTGACCCCCAGTGACCCCACGACGTTCACGGTCTGGATCACGTCGGCCCAGCAGGCCCCGGCACCCGAAAACAAGATCACCAAGCTGCTCAAGGACAAGCTCGGTGTCACCCTCAAGTACGAGATCGTCACGCCGGACAACGAGGACCAGAAGATCGGTGTCATGCTCGCCGGCGGTGAGTTCCCCGACCTCATCGGCACCGGCGACCTGAAGCAGCGTCTCCTGCAGGGCGGCGCTCTGCGGCGCCTGGACGACATGCTGGCCAAGGGGGATTACCCCAACATCGCCGAGCACGTCAAGGACGACATCAAGAAGATGAGCTACTCGGGCGACGAGGTGGACAAGGGCCTGTACATCCTCCCGAACTACAACCGCTTCTACGGCGACATCACGGGCGGCGTCTACTACGGTCCCGCGTTCTGGATCCAGAAGCGTGTGCTCGCGGACGCCGGCTACCCGGACCTCAGCAACATGACGCTCGACCGCTACTTCCAGCTCATCTCGAACTACAAGGCGAAGCACCCCCAGACCGCCGGCGCCCCGACCGTCGGCTTCGAAATTCTGGCGTCCACGGGCCGTGAGTGGGGCATGACTAACCCGCCGGCGCAGCTGGCAGGCTTCCCGAACAACGGTGGCGTCGTCGTCGACAGCAACAACAACGCGTCGATCTTCGCCGACAAGGACATCGCGAAGAACTTCTACAAGGTCCTCAACCAGCAGTACAACGCGGGTATCGTCGACCCCGAGTCCTTCACCCTGACGTTCGACCAGTACACCGCGAAGCTGGCCACCGGCACCGTCCTCGGCATGCACGACCAGGGCTGGAACTTCCAGACCGCCACCCAGTCGCTGCAGAGCGCCGGCAAGGACGAGTACACCTACGTGCCCCTCATGCCCGTCTACGACGGGGTGACGCCCTGGTACGCCGACCGCCCCGTCATGAACACCAACCAGGGGTTCGGCGTCTCGGTCTCCAGCAAGCAGCCGAAGAAGGCACTGAAGTTCCTCGACATCATGCTCAGCGATGAGTGGCAGAAGACGCTCTCCTGGGGCATCGCTGGCGAGGACTACCAGGTCGGCGCCGACGGCATCTTCTCCCGCACGGACGAGCAGCGGAAGAACTACAAGGACCTCACCTGGCGTGCCTCCAACCGTCTCGATGCGCTGCTCGACATGCTGCCCAAGCGCAACGGCAAGTTCTCCGACGGCAACGCCTACAGCCCCGACGACCAGCCCGCCGAGTTCTACGCGACGCTGAGCGACTACGACAAGGACTTCATGGCGAAGTACGGCAAGAAGACCTGGCTTGAATTCGTGAACAAGGCGCCGGAGAACCCCAAGTACTACCCGGCGTGGAACCTCACTCTCTCCGACGACGCCAACCAGGTCAACCAGCAGCTGACCGACACCAGCGTGCAGAAGCTGCCGGGGATCATCGCCGGCCCGCCCGCCGACTTCGACAAGAACTGGCAGGCCTACGTCGACTCCATTCGCAAGATCGACGTCAAGGTGTACGAGGACGCAGTCACCGCTGGCATCAAGGACCGTCTGGCCAACTGGTAACAGTCTGCGAGCAGTCGTGGGGGGGGGGGGGGGCGCCCCCCCCCCCCCCCCGGGGGGGGGGGGCCCCCCGACACCGGAGCGGGGGGGGGGGGGGAGGAAGGACGCCCCGAGCGGGGGC
>NZ_JBFBAY010000026.1:0-39730 GCF_040682415.1 Micromonospora sp. NPDC051196 | reverse complement strand
GGGTTTTACCACCCCCCTGGGGGGGGGCCGGCCCCCCCCCGCCCCCCCCCCCACCGCTGGAATCACTTCCAGCTGCTCTCGATGCCCTGGAGGACGCTGGCGGTGTCCTTACCGTTGATCCAGTCGACCATGCCCTTCCAGAAGGTCCCGGCGCCGACGGCGGCGGGCATCAGGTCGGAACCGTCGAACCGGAAGACCGAGCTGTCGTCCTGGAGGATCTCCACGGAGAGCTTGTCGATCGGGTTGCTGACGTTGGCCAGGTCGAGCTTGTTGTTCGCCGAGACCCAGTCGCCGATCTTCGCGCGGCTGTTGGCGTGCTCACCGGAGGCCAGGTAGGTCTGCACGGCCTGCACCTCGGGACGGTCGGCGAAGGCGACCACGAACTCGCCGCCACCTAGCACCGGCTTGCCCCGCGACGGGTCGATGGCCGGGAAGTAGAACGCGAACACGTCGCCGTCCTCGGCCACCCGGGTGCCCTGCGGCCACTGGTTGGCGTAGAACGAGGCCTGCCGGTGCAGGGCGCACTTGCCGGCCGTGATCGGGATGCCGCCCTCCTGGAACGCGGTGGTGGCGATGCTGCGCACCCCGCCGAAGCCGCCGTTGACGTACTTCTCGTTCTTCAGGATGGTGCCGGCGCGGTCGAGCGCCTCGGCGACCCGCGGGTCGTTGAACGGGATCTCGTGCGTCGTCCACTGGTCGTAGACCTCGGGGGTCTGCGTACGCAGCATGACGTCTTCGATCCAGTCGGTGGCCGGCCAGCCGGTGGCGTCACCGGACTCGATGCCGGCGCACCACGGCTTGGTGCCGCTGGCCGCGATGGTGTCGCTGAGCTTGATCATGTCGTCCCAGGTGGCCGGGACGGACCAGCCCTTCTCCTGGAACATCTTCGGCGAGTACCAGACGAACGACTTCACGTTCGAGCCGAGCGGCGCGCCGTAGAAGGTGCCGCCGACGGTGCTGTACTTCAGCCAGTCGGCCGGGTAGTTCTGCTCGGCCATCGCCTTGGTGTCGGCGCTGGCGGCCTTGATCTGGCCCCGCTCGGCAAACCGCGCGAGCAGACCGGGCTGCGGGATGAACGCGATGTCGGGGGCGTTGCCACCGTCGGCGCGTACGGGCAGCTGCGCCTCGAAGTCACCACTGCCCTCGTGGCTGATGTCGATGCCGGTGCACTCTTCGAACTGCTTCCACGACTGGTCGAGGCGGTCGGCCTCGATATCACGGATGGACGAGTAGATGCCTACCTTCTTGCCGCTGTGGCCCTGGTACTTCTCGTACGGGGCGCACTCGGCGGAATCGGCGTTGCTGTTGCTGCCGCTGTTGTCGCTGCTTCCGGTGCCGCACGCGCTGACGCCGAGCGCCAGCCCGAGCACGCCAGCGATCGCGAGGGCCTGGCGTGGCCTGGCAAAGACCGCCATGCCGTCCTCCTTTCTAGCCGGCGCTGGCCGGGTCGCATCCGGTCAACCTTGCGCCGGTCCGATGGGGCGTTTTCACATGTAAGCGCTTGCATCGGTCAAGGTCCACCCCTGGGACGACACGGACAAGTAACAATCCCGAAACCCGTTCACCGGAGCTTGGATGCGCTCCCACGAATACTTGACCTATCGATATCCGAGGATTCCTGCCAGGCTTGGCGCAATCATTGACAGATTTCGACGTCGGAGGTGCTAGATGCGTGATCGATGGCTGAACCCCCTCACTGCCCGGCTATTCGCCGCAGGGGCCCTGCTGCTGTTGTTCGTCGCAGGTGTCCTGTTGCCGGCGACGCCGGCAATGGCCGCGCCGACTTTCAAGGTGCCCTTCCCTTGCGGCCAGTCGTGGTCCGGGCAGACCCGCAGCGGCCACAGCCCTGCGAACGCCATCGACTTCAATCGCACCAACGACCTCGGCGACCCGGTGGTGGCCAGCGCGCCCGGCACCGTCGACCGGGTGACCGACCTGGGCGGCAGCAGCTACGGAAAGTACGTCCGGATCAACCACGGCAACGGCTACCACACCTACTATGCCCACCTGAACGGCTTCAACGTCTCCGTTGGACAGTCGGTGGGCTACGGCAAGGTGATCGGCTGGGTCGGCAGTACCGGCAATTCGAGCGGCGCGCACCTGCACTACGAACAGCGGCTCAACGGGGCCGACATCAAGATCCGGTTCAGCGGCACGCTCGCGCTGTACTGGGGCACCAAGACCTACACCAGCGGCAACGGCTGCTCGTCGGCCACCGGCTCCGGCACCGTGCGCACCGCCGGTGCGAACCTGACCGTCCGCTCCGGTCCGGGCACCGGCTACTCGGCAGTCGGCTCGCTCGCCAACGGCGCCACGGTCACGATCCACTGCCAGACCACGGGCACCACGGTCACCGGCACGTACGGCACCAGCTCGATCTGGAACCGGATCGGCGCCGGTCGGTTCATCGCGGACGCGTACGTCTACACCGGCTACGACGGTTTCATTCCGAACGTGCCCCGCTGCTGATCCGCGTCGTCGACGCCCTGAGCACGGCACGGTTCGGTCCGGCACAGTCCGTGCGCCGTGCCGTGCCCGGGGAGGTCAGCCGTTCAACTGCCAGATCGAGTAGTTGAGCGCGGCGGCGAAGGTGACCCAGGCCCAGTAGGGCAGCAACAGCGCCGCGGCCAGGTTGCTGACCCGCTGGAACAGCAGGACGGTGACGCCGATCGCCAGCCACAGCACCACGATCTCGACGAAGGCCAGGCCGTACTGGCCGGCGCCGAAGAACAGCGGCGTCCATGCCGCGTTGAGCGCGAGTTGCACCACCCAGGCGATCAGGGCCGGGCCGAAGCCCACCCGCCGCCAGACCAGCCAGCCGGCCACCGCGATCATCACGTAGAGCACGGTCCAGACCGGCCCGAACAGCCACGACGGAGGTGCCCAGCCAGGCCGGTCGAGGGTCGCGTACTCGGCCGAGGTGCCGGACACGGCCAGGCCGCCGAGGGCCGCCGCGACGAACACGGCCACCGCGAAACCGGCCAACACCCACCACTGTCGCGCGCCGCCGGTGGGTCGTCGGGTCTGTGCCGTTGTCATCCGCATGACGGCAGCTTCTCCGCGGCAGGGGGCCGGCAAACCTGCGCACCAGCACGGGTTGACGGGGAGTACGCCGAACGATGTGGACAGCACGCCGGGGTCGCCGTGGCCGGTGGCTCCGGTCGGGAGGACGGAGTTCCGGTCACGACGACCCCGGCGGGTCCTTTGCGGGCGACGTCGTCGTCGCCACGTCAATTGAAGATACTGACACCACCCGGGCCGACAAGCAGCCCGACCACGATGAGGACGATGCCCCAGAGGATCTGCCGACGGAACAGCGCGAGGATGCCGGCGACCACCAGTACGACTGCGAGAATCCAGAGAATCAGCTCCATGGTTGCTGAGTACCCCCTGCCCTGACTGAGGAAACCTGGGCCTGATCGAGGTGATCGCCCAAATAGAAGATGCTGTACGCCTGCTTGATGACCGGGTGGGCGACGTTGCGTACCCGGACCCCACCCGGGGTGACGCCGCGCTCCGAGCCGTGGTGCGCATGCCCGTGCAGGGCCAGCGCGGTCGGCGCGGCGTCGATCGCCTGGCCCAACTGGTAACAGCCGAGGAAGGGGTAGATCTCCAACGGCTCACCGGCGAGGGTGTCCGGCACCGGTGAGTAGTGGGTCAGCGCCACCAGCATGTCGCAGTCCAGCGACCGCAGTGCCGCCGACAGCCGGTCGGCGCTCTCCGTCGTGGTGCGGACGAAGGCCTTCATCTCCGGCTCGCCGAAGTCGCTGGCGCAGCGGCCGGCGAACCCGCCGCCGAAGCCTTTGACGCCGGCCACCCCCAGTCGTCCGCCCGGGCAGTCGAGCACCAGGCCGTCGCCCTCCAGCACGGTGATCTCCGCCTCCTCCAGCGTCCCGATCACCTGCGGTACCTGGTCGCACTGGTGGTCGTGGTTGCCGAGCACGGCGATCACCGGTACGCCCAGGCCGCCGAACTCCTGGGCCACGCAACGCGCCTCGGCCTCGGTGCCGTGCCGGGTCAGGTCACCGGCGAGCAGCAGTACGTCGGCGCGGCCGGGCAACTCCTCCAGCGCCGGCCGGAACCGGCCGACCACGTCCTCGTCCAGATGCACGTCACCCACGGCGGCGATCCGGATAACCATCGAACCTCCCTCAGGGCAGTTGCTCGATCTCCGTGGGCGCCTGCGTGCGGATCACCCCGATGTCGCTGGTGATCGGCACGTCCGGGAAGCGTCCGGCCACCCGGCGCAGGATCTCGTCCCGCCGGTACGCGCTCTCCACCTCGCCGTACAGCACGAGGCCGCGTTCCGTACGGACCACGGTGATGCCCTGTTCGGCCACGGCCGGATCCTCGGTGAGCAGCCGGTGGACCTCCGCCTCGACGTACTCGTCGGGTGGCCCGGCGCCGGGGTCGCGGTGCACGGTCACGGTGTTCCCCTCCCGTCGGCCGTGCCGGCGTACGGCACGACGTCCAGCCTGTCCAGCAGCACCAGGAACGCCTCCGCGTACGGCGAGTGCTGCGTGTCCTTACGTACCCGTTCCCAGTCGATCTGCTCCCGCAGCGACCGGGCCAGCGGCAGGCCACGGGCGAAGTCGCAGTAGTGCTGGGAGAAGCTGAGCAACTTGTGCACCATCAACTGGGTCGCCGACAACACCGGCATGTGGATGGCGTCGACCGGCCGCACCACCGTGTCGGTGAAGGTCTCCTCGGTCACCGGGGTCTCGATCGGGCGGTGGATCAGGTCCACCATCCGGCCGCCGTCGTAGACCTTGACCAGCCAGTCCTCCGGCGGCCGCTCAGCGGTGAAGCCGGCGGCCACGAGCTCCTCCAGGGCGCCGTCGACGTCCGCCTCCCGGATCAGGAAGTCGACGTCGTGCTCGCTGGAGTGCCCGCCGTGGGCGTAGACGGCGAAGCTGCCCCCGAGCGCGAACGGAATGTCGGCCTGCTTCAGCACGGCGGCGACCTTCTTCAGGGTGTGCAGAAGGGTTTCGTCGTCGCGCTCGGCCATCTCGACTCTCCCGTTGACTCGTCGGGTGCACCTTGGGGGTCCCCGATCCGTACCCGGCATTCCACTCGCCCACACCTTTCCGGTTCGCGGAACGCCGTTAACATGCCCTAACCGGGACGTAGTACGCAGGATTGCGGCGCGGATCGGATAATCTGTCGAGAGTGGTCAGCTCGACGGAAATCCCATGGCCGGCATGGTCGGCCCCAACGCCCGGGAGCAGGCGCCCGGGTCGACTCCGCGCCATAGCGCTGGTCGGCATCGACGGATCCGGCAAGACCACCCAGGCGCAGTTACTCGCCGATGCGCTCAACGCAGCCGGACACTGCGCCACCTATCACCGCAATGCGGGCGGCCGACGGTGGCTGGGCCGGGCGGCCCACCGACTGGGTCGGCCGGATGCGCAACGACTCGTCGGGCGCGACGGCATGCTCCTCGTGGAGTCCGTACTACGCTGGCTGGCCATCGCGATGGCGTTGCTCGGCTGCTGGCTGACGGGCCGGTTGGCGGTCATGGACCGCTATGCCGTCTGCCAGTACGCCAGCCTGCGGGCACACGGTGGGCAGCGCTGGGAACGCCTGGTCCGGGCCGCTTACCGGATCTTCCCGCAACCGCAGGTGACGTTCCTGATGGCGGTCGATCCCGCAGAGGCGTACCGGCGGATCGAGCGGCGTGGCACCGACCAGGAGAGCTTGGCCTATCTGGCCGCTGCCGACCACGCCTACCGCACCTTGCCCGAGTACCCGACCTTCGTGGTCGTCGACGCGACCCGGCCGGCAGCGGAGGTGGCCCGGGACATCCAGGGCTATCTGGCCGGGTGGTTGGCCGCCGAGGACTCCTCGACCGGCCCCGACCCGGTGTGGTGTGACGTACGAGCGACCGGTCCGAGCGCCGCCGTCGTGCCGCTTCAGGCCCGACCGTAGACCGGCACGGCCGCGCCACTGGTCGGCCCGGACTCGTCGGAGGCCAGAAAACGGATCACCGAGGCGATCTCGGCCGGCGCGACCCACCGGGAGTGATCGGCGTCCGGCATGGCGGCCCGGTTGGTCGGCGTGTCGATGATGCTCGGGAGCACGGTGTTGCAGCGGACGCCGGCCGTCTTGTACTCCACCGCGACGGCCGAGGCGAAGGCGAGCACCGCGGCCTTGGCGGTCACGTAACCGGCGACGCCGGGGAAAGGGGCGACCGCCGCGCGGGACGCCACACAGACCACCGTGCCGCCACCCGCCTCGATCAGGTGCGGCAGGGCCGCCCGGGTGACCAGATGGGTCGGGCGCAGATTGAGGGTGAGCATCCGCTCGAACTCCTCGACCGGGGTCTCGTGCACCAGGCCGGTGCTGGCGTACCCGCCGACGAGGTTGACCACGGCCCGCAGCGGCGCCTCGGGATCCCCGGCGGCCACCTCGGTGACCCGCGCCACGTCCGCCACGTCGGTCAGGTCCGCGACCAGCCGCACCGGCGCGTTGGCGTCCGGCTCGGGGTTTGGTGTCGGCTGGTGCCGTTGTGGCGCCACCACCCGCCAGCCCGCCTCGACGAAGGTCGCGGTCACCGCGGCGCCGAGCCCGCCGGTGCCTCCGGTGATCAACACGCTGCGATCGGACATGGCCCTCACGCTACCGGGTCGATCGTCCACATTCGGCGGACTGCTGCCGTCGCTGTCGCCGGTCGAGCATCAGGTGGCCCGGCGGGTGGTCGCCGATCCCGCCGACCCCGCTGATCCCGCCGAGGCGGCCCGGCGGAGCATCACGGGCCTCGCCACTGCCGGTCCGGTTTCGCCGAGATCGGCTCCGGTTGCAGGTGGGCATGACCGGGTGCGGTGGAGTCGTACTGGCCATCCGTGCCGACGACCGCTGCCACCGTGCGGGTCGGCGTCCACGGGGGCAAACCCGGGCATAGAACCGGGCTGCGGATTGTTCATCAGGGCGTGGGGTATTACCACCGGCGTGGATGAACCAAGCGGTCCGCGTACGCGTATCTGGCAGTGACCAGGATCGCAGCACGGTGGTGACCCGGGTCGCTGTGTCCGATGGCCCGGCAGTGTTGCCATGGGCCGGTACGGTCAGCGATCCGTCGATCCGTCGACCTCAACGGGGTGCCTGTCGACTTGACCACCGACAGGGGTGCTGACAGCAAACATGGACCGCGCTCTCAGCTGATTATCAGGCATTCGTGACACTTTCGACCCACGACATGGAATCCCCGACACGTCTCATCTGTTGTGTAGATGTCAGCACCGGTGGGCACAGCGGAGGTTACGGGGGAGGGGCTGATGAGCGTGGGGATGGCAAGGAACCGGGCAACCGGCGCGATAGAGGGGACCGTGGGCAACGTGGACAAGAACATCGGTATGCGAACCGACGAGGTTGCCGAGGAGCGCGACCTGGTTGGAGTCTACCTGCACGAGATCTCCCGGACGCCACTGCTGGACGCCGCCAAGGAGGTCGACCTCTCCAAGGCCATCGAGGCGGGCCTCTACGCCGAGCACCTGCTCGGCGAGGACCGCGTACCCGACGGCGTCACCCGGGACGAGCTGACGCGGTTGGTCGCCGAGGGCGAGCGGGCCAAGGACCTGTTCATCCGGGCCAACCTGCGCCTGGTCGTGTCGATCGCCCGACGTTACGTCCGCTCGGGGATGCCCATGCTGGATCTGATCCAGGAGGGCAACACCGGTCTGGTCCGGGCGGTCGAGAAGTTCGACTACGAGCGTGGCTACAAGTTCTCCACCTATGCGACCTGGTGGATCCGCCAGGCGATCAGCCGGGCGATCGCCCAGCAGGAACGCACCGTGCGACTGCCGGTGCACCTGGTGGAGGACGTCAACCGGATGCGCAACGTGGCTCGGCAGCTCACCCGTGAGCTGGGCGGTGACCCGGAGCCGGAGCAGATCGCCGCGGCCCTCGGCGTGACCGTCGAGCGGGTCAACGAGTTGGTCCGCTGGTCGCAGGACACCGTGTCGCTGGACACGCCGGTCGGTGACGACGGCGACACCAACCTCGGTGACCTGGTGGCCGACAGCGACGCCCCGTCGCCGGAGGAGATCGTGCTCACCGGCCTGGAGCGGCAGCGGATCGAGGGTCTGCTCAACCACCTGGACGACCGTTCCGCCGGCATCATGCGCGCTCGCTACGGGCTTGAGGACGGCCGGGAGCACTCGCTGACCGAGGTCGCCTCGCGGTTCTCGTTGTCCCGCGAGCGGATCCGACAGCTGGAGATCCAGGCGCTCGGCCGGCTCCGTGAGCTGGCTCGCGCGGAGGGCCTACAGGCAGCCTGAGCTGGTAGTAATGACGACGAACGGCCGGCGTCCGATAGGGGGACGCCGGCCGTTCGTCGTGTTGGCCGCTCGTGGTCGAGGCCGTTCGTCGGTGCGGTAGCGCGGGGCCAGCAGCGGTAGCGGGGCTCAGCGCACCCGGCCGTAACCGTACGGTGGCAACAGGTCGACAGCGCGCTTCTCCACGTTCCGCCCGAAGGTGGGTGCGTGGATGACCTGCCCGCCGCCCACGTAGATCGCCACGTGCCCGAGGCTGCGGTAGAAGACCAGGTCGCCCGGGCGCAGTTCGCTGCGGCTGATGTGGGCGACCACCCCCCACTGCATCCGGGTGTTGTGCGGCAGCGACTTGCCCGCCGCCCGCCAGGCGGCCGAGGTCAGGCCGGAACAGTCGTAGCCGTTCGGTCCGTCCTGGCCCCAGGCGTACGGCTTGCCGAGGGCGCCGTAGGCGTACCGGACGGCGACACCGGCCCGGCCGGAGACCGCTGGCGCGTCGTCGGCGCTGTTCGGCCGGTTGTTCGCGCGTTCGGTGGCTCGCCCGTACGCCTGCCGGCGCAGTTCGTACAGCTTGGCGAGATCGCGCTCGATCCGTCGCTTGGCGCTGTTCAGCTCCCGTGCACGCGCCGCCTGCTGGGTCAGCGTCACGTCCAGCCGGGTCTTCTCGTCGAGCAGCCGCTGCTGGTCGGCGGTGTAGCCGGCGATGGTCGCCTGGCGTTGCCGGGTCAGGTGATCCAGCGTGCCGAGCCGGTCGAACACCGACGCCGAGCCGCCGCCGTGCAGCAGCGCGTCGACCGCGCCGAGGTTGCCGGTCTTGTACGCGGTGGCGGCCAGCTCGCCGACGTCTGCGCGGCTCTGCGCGGCCTGCCGTTCCAGTGGACCGATCCGCTCCTGTAGCCGGCCCACGGCGGCCTGATTCTTCTTGATCTTTTCGCGTAGCTCGTTGTGGGCCTCCACCACGTTCTCCAGCTCGGTGGAGGCCTTGTCGATCCGCCGGGTCAGTTCGGCGGGGGACGGTTCGGCCCGGGCCACCGTGGCGGGTGCGATCAGCACCAGCGAGAACGCGGTGACGGTCAGGGCGCGCAGCGTGTGTAACAGGGGCGACAAGAGCTCGATGCTCCTCTCCCACCAGCCGGCGCGGGCCTGCTGACGCTCCGCGACGGCACCGGCCCGGTGCCGTCCGGTCGGACGGCGGCCGACCGGGCCGACCCGCCCAACCTAGTACGGGACAGGAGCCAGCCGCAGAGAAAGCCGGGACCAATGGTGATGCTGAGGCTGAATCATGTTCTTGTTTCGAGGTAATAGTGCGGTATGCCAGAGATGCGAAAGGGGTCGCTCTCGGCACATGACGTCGGTTGACTCGGCGGTATATCCGACAAGCCGGATTCGGGGTGGTCTTTCCGGCGGGCTCGTGCCGCGCCGATGCCGATGACCACTGCAAACAGGCAGGCCAGGGTGGCATGACGGGCACACAATGAAGCGCACAGCCGGGATCTCCGCACATCTGCATCGATGGGGCAGCCGGCCGGCCGTCCCGGCACCACCAGCCGTGGAGGAGGGGCCGTGGAGCGTGAGGGTGCGACAACGCGACCGCCATCGACGACAGGGCCGCCACGGTCTCCGGGCGGCACCGCAGGAGGGAAACCGACCCTGCTCTACGCCCGGCCCGGGATCATCGTCACGGCCGACCGGTTCACCGTCGGCAGCACGAGCTGGCGGGTCGCGGAACTGACCCATCTGCACACCACCCGAGGGCCACACGACCGGGTGGCCACCCGGGCCGCCCTGGTCTCTGCTGCGGTGATCGGTGCTATCGGGCTGGCACTCGGCTTCACCGGCGGGCTGCAACGGCTCACCGCCGGGGCGTACCTCCTGCTCGGTGCCGTGTTCCTGGTGCCGGTCCTGCTCGCGGCTGCCGGCGACCGGTGGCGACCGCCGGCGTACGAACTGTGGGGCCAGCGCGGGGACGTGACGGAGCTGTTGTTCAGCAGCGACGACGAGCGCCAGTTCGGCCAGGTGAGCAGAGCCCTGCGCCGAGCCCGCGAGATACACCGCCACGGCGGCTGGGAGGACCCGCTCGCGACCGCCGACCTCTGGCGCCCCCAGCGCTGAGGGGTAAGGAAGGGCCCCTTGTTAACGCCTCGCGTAGTACCGGGGCCCCCTGTTAACCAGAAGCGCCGACGAGCTAGCCGGCGACCGGCTGCGGGGCGGGCTCAGGCTGCTCGGCGAGGACGAGGGTGCTCACCCGGCGCTCGGCCCAGAAGGAGAGGAACGGCACGGTCCCGGCCAGCATCACCAGGATCATCCGCTTGAGCGGCCAGTTGATCCGCCGGGACAGGTCGAACGTGGCGACCAGGTAGAGCATGTAGAGGAAGCCGTGCGCCTGGCCGACGGTCTCCACCACGATCGGCTCGTCGAAGCCGTACTTCAACGGCATGCCGATGACGACCAGCATGATCAGCACCACACCGACGATCCAGGCGATCACGCGGTAGCGGGTGAGGGCAGCGCGCACTTCTCGTGTCCTTCCGGGCCGGCTCAGCCGGGGTAGTCGCCGGGCTTCGCGCCCGGGTTGGCGTTCAACCATGACAGGTAGCGGTTGTAGGCGGCCAGTTCGGCGTCGTCCTCGCCGTGGCCGTCGACGGTTCGGGTGACCCGTACCGGCCGACCGATGCCCGGCCGTGGTCGGACGCCCGCCGGCCCGCCGGCCCGGCCCACCTTGACGGCGTCGGCCCGCTCGACGGCCGTGGGATCGCCGTCGTCCGGTGCACCCCCGGTCGTCGCGGCCCCGCCCACCGACTCGGTACTCGCCTCGGGGTCGCGCAGCGCGTGGCGCACCTCACGCCACCAGACGAAGACCACGAACCCCGCGAAGATCGGCCATTCCACCGCGTAACCCCAGCTGATGGCGTTGCCGGCGGCGGCCCGGCTGACCTGCCACCAACCCAGCGCCAGGAAGGCCGTCACCAGCACGACCATGGCCACGTGGCGGGCGATCCACGCCGGGGTCC
Source organism: Micromonospora sp. NPDC051196 (assembly GCF_040682415.1). Lineage (NCBI taxonomy): Bacteria > Bacillati > Actinomycetota > Actinomycetes > Micromonosporales > Micromonosporaceae > Micromonospora > Micromonospora sp. NPDC051196. Next base: position 28,452 of record NZ_JBFBAY010000026.1, on the reverse strand, counting down.
AGAGCCGCTTCATGGCACCGAGGGTACCGGGGCGGACGTTGTTCTCCGACACCGTGTCGTAGTGGCGGTGGTGGTTTGGTCGTCGGGGGCGTGGGCAACCGTACAGGCGCCAGCCCACGACGGACTAGGGGGCGCGAGATGACGGCATTGCGACCACAGGACGGATTTCCCCCCGGTGGCACCGAGGTGAGCCCTGAACAGCGGATCCCGGAATGGGGCGACGACCGGGTGCCCGCTCCGGCTTTCGACGTCGACCTGCCCGGCATCGATCCGGCGGAGCTGGCCGAGGAGGACCTCATCCGCGAGATGGAGAGCCTGCATCGGACCCGGCTGGACGCGTTGCGGCACGCGACCGACTCGGCGTTGGCCACTCACCTGCGGCGTACCGCCGAACTGGAAACCGAGTACCTGGCCCGGCACCCCGGTCGGGAGGTCGACCCGAGCCGTCTGCGGGAGCAGTGATGGCGTACGCGGAGCGGGGCATCTCGGCACCGCCCGAGGTGGTCTTCAACACCGCGACCGACCCCGACCGGATCTCCGCCTGGCTGCCCGAGCCGCTGCTGTCCGCCGCCCGCGACGGAGACCCCGACGGAATGCGGGCCCGCTGGAGCGCGGGAGACACGGACTGGACTGCCGAGCTGCGGGTGGAACCGGAGGACACGGGCGGGGCCCGGGCCTGGCTCGACCTGTCCGGTGACGGTCAACCCGAACAGCTGGCCGACGAGGCGCTGGCCAACCTGGCCCGAGAAGTGGCCGACAACCTACAGGCCGGCTGAGCGGCCGAGATCCCCCAGAAGGCGTGATCAGAAGGAGTCCCGGGTGAGCTTGCTGAAGCAGAAGGTGGCCAGGCTGCGCCAGGCGTACGCACCGCACGAGCACCGCCCACTCGGCGGTTACCTGGCGGCGATGGGCACCTACGCCGGGGCGGCGGGGGCTATCGCCGCCCTGGTCAAGGCGACCGGGCGTACCGTGCCTGACCGGCCCGCCACCTCCGACGTGGTGCTCCTGTCGATCGCGACCCACAAACTCAGTCGGCTGCTGTCCAAGGACGCCGTGACCAGCCCGCTGCGAGCGCCCTTCACCCGCTACGACCGCCCGATCGGCAGCGGCGAGGTGATGGAACAGGTACGCGACTCCGGCAGCGCCACCCGGCACGCCATCGGTGAGCTGCTCAGCTGCCCGTTCTGCCTGGCGGTGTGGGTGGCCACCGGACTGACCGGAGGCCTGGTGCTGGCGCCCCGGCTGACCCGGTTGGTCGCCACCGCACTGACCGCGGTGGCCGCCTCCGACTTCCTTCAGATGGCGTACGCGATGGCCCAGCAGGGCGCGGAAGGCCACCGCAGCAGGGATTGAGCGCCGGCCCGGTGATCCGGGCCGGCGGCGGCTGTGCTCGGAGCTGGCGCGGCTCAGCTGGCGCGCTCAGCGTTGCATGCCCGACCAGCCGCGCGGTGACTCTGGCTCGCGCTCGTCCTCGTCCGCGCCGGTCATGATGTCGTCGTCGACGGCGGTGCGTTCGTGTTCGTTGGCGAAATCCACCTCGGGCAGGGTGTCCCTGCCCTCCGGGGGTTGGGCGAGCGCGGGCACCTGATCGTGTTGGTCGTCGGTGGGTTGCGACATCGTGGTCCTCTCCTGGTCGCCGCTGGGCCGGGTGGCTGGTTACGGGGGTCAGCCCACCGAGCCGCCCAGCAGGTCGGTCACCTCGTCGACCGCGTACTCGCCCTGGGGCAGCGCGTTCAACCGGGCGAGCAGCTGCGCGGGCAGCTCCGCCGCGACCGCACGGCGGTAGATGTCGACCTGGCTGATCCGTTCCTGACCGTGGTAGAGGTCGTCGAGCAGCTCGTCCAACGGCCGGGTGTCCACCTCTTCGACCTCGATCTCGTCCGGTACGGCGGCGACCGTGCCCGGCAGGTCGGTGACGGGTGGGTCGATCGCGGCGGTGTCGACCACCGGCACGTCGGCCAGTACGGCTTCCGGCAGGCGGGCCTGCGTCGTCGGCGCGGTGGGTGCCCCGGTCACGGGTACGTCGTCGGTCACGCCCGTCAGCTACCCGCGCCCCCTGCACCCAAACGCCCACTGTCCGGTCCTGGCCCCGCCGGGCCCCGCCCCAGCTCCGTCGGTCATGAAGTTGCCGGCCCGCGACAACTTCATGATCGACCCGAGCGGGGACGGGCGTGCGGTCGTGGTCAGGCGGGGGTGGGCAGGGAGTGCGGGTCGGCGCTGGGGCGGGTGGCCCGGCGGGCGCGCACGGCAGCGGCGAGTTGGGTGAGTACCTCGTCGGTGGTGTCCCAGCTGATGCAGGCGTCGGTGATCGACTGGCCGTAGGTCAGCTCCCGGGTGGGGTCGAGGTCCTGGCGACCGGCGACGAGGAAGCTCTCCAGCATGATCCCGACGATGCCCCGCTGGCCGGCGGCGATCTGCCCGGCCACGTCGGCGACCACCGCAGGCTGGTTGCGGTGGTCCTTGCCGCTGTTGGCGTGGCTGGCGTCCACCACCAGCCGTTCCGGCAGGCCGGCGGCGCGCAGCAGTTTCAGGGCGCCGGCCACCGACGCGGCGTCGTAGTTCGGCTGTCCGCCGCCGCCGCGCAACACCAGGTGGCCGTCGGCGTTACCCCGGGTATGCATGATCGCCGGGGTGCCGGAGACGTCGATACCGGGGAAGACATGCGGTACGCCGGCCGCCCGGATCGCGTCGACGGCGGTGGCGATGCTGCCGTCCGGGCGGTTCTTCATGCCGATCGGCATCGACAGACCGGAGGCGAGTTGGCGGTGCACCTGGCTCTCCACCGTACGGGCGCCGATCGCCCCCCAGGCCACGGTGTCCGCGATGTACTGCGGGGTGATCGGGTCGAGGAACTCGCAGCCGACCGGCAGCCCGAGGCGTACCACGTCGAGCAGGAGCGACCGGGCCAGCCGCAGGCCCGAGTTGACGTCCCCGGAACCGTCCAGCCCGGGGTCGTTGATCAGGCCCTTCCACCCGACGGTGGAGCGCGGTTTCTCGAAGTAGACCCGCATCACCACCAGCAGGTCGTCGGCGACCCGGTCGGCCGCCGTCCGCAGCCGGTGGGCGTACTCGAGGGCGGCGGCGGGGTCGTGCACCGAGCACGGGCCGACCACCACGAGCAGTCGGTCGTCGATCCGGTCGAGCACCTGCCCGGCGGCACGACGGCCGGCGACCACGGCCGCGGCCAGGTCGTCGTCCAGGGGCAGCTCGTGGTGCAGCAGCGCCGGAGTGGTCAGTGGTACGACGCGGTCGATCCGCTGATCGATGACGCGACGGTTGTCCGGGGTGGTCACGGTGGGCATCCTTTCGCCGACCGCACCCGGGGCCGGTGCCCGGGACGAGCCGGCTGCTCGTAGGCAGAAGGGGTAGGACGGTGTCCTGCCCGGCCGGCTCGAAACGGTGACGTCAGATCATGGTGCGGTCACCGGCTTGCGAGCCGGCTGCCTAAACCATCGATACGACTGCGTCACGGCGCCAAGCGTACCCGACAGTGGGCAAACGCTCACCCCTCGGTCGGCAAAGCCTCTTCGTGTGCTCACTTCAATCGATGAAGCGGTCGGTAATTTCGGCGACACCGAACGCTGCCCCCGAAGGTGGCCGGTTCATGCACTTCACCGGGGCGCCGCGTGGGTTTTGTTAAGAGGGGGCCCGGCTACTACCTGAGGCGTTAAGAAGGGGCCCTTCCTTCCACGCGTGTGGGGCGGGGAGCGGGGGTATGGGGGCAGTCATGAGTGACGCGAAGAGCGATCAGGAGCGGATCGAGTCCCGAGCCCACCTGTTGCCCGAGGAGGCGGCGGCCGGCAGCGAGGATCCCGAGGCCCAGGCCGATGCGATCCTGACCGAGTCCGACATCCGGGAGGACGACCCCAACGCCGCGCCGGACACGTTCCTGGAGCGGCGTACCTCGGAGCAGACGGTGACCCCGATCGAGCCGCCTGACTGAGCGACCGGCGCGGCACGCCGCGTCCCCGGCGGGGTGGGGCGCGGCACGCCCGCGTCCCGCCCGCATCCCACAGCGGAGATCGGATAGCGTCGAGGCCATGCCCGACAGCGGTTACCCCTGGCCCATCTCCACGACCCGACTCGACAACGGCCTGCGCGTGGTGGTCAGCGAGGATCGCACCGCACCGGCGGTCGCGGTCAACCTCTGGTACGACGTCGGCTCCCGCCACGAGCCGGCCGGACAGACCGGCTTCGCGCACCTGTTCGAGCACCTGATGTTCGAGGGCTCGGTGAACGTCGCGAAGACCGAGCACATGAAGTTGGTGCAGGGGGCCGGTGGATCGCTCAACGCCACCACCAATCCGGATCGGACGAACTACTTCGAGACGGTCCCGGCCGAGCACCTGGAGTTGGCGCTCTGGCTGGAGGCGGACCGGATGGGCGGTCTGGTGCCGGCGCTGACCCAGGAGACGCTGGACAACCAGCGGGACGTGGTCAAGAACGAGCGCCGCCAACGCTACGAGAACGTGCCGTACGGCGACGCGTGGCTGCGGCTGCTGCCGCTGCTCTATCCGCCGGGCCATCCGTACCATCACGCGACCATCGGCTCGATGGCCGACCTGAACGCCGCCGACCTGGCCACCTTCCAGGCGTTCCACCAGACCTATTACGTACCGAACAACGCGGTGCTGACCGTGGTCGGTGACACGACCGTCGACGAGGTCGTCACGCTCGCCGAGAAGTACTTCGGTGCCATCGAGCCCCGGCCGGACATCCCGCCGGCACCCGACGGTCGCACGGTGCCGGCCACCGGCGTACCGGCGGTGGAGACGGTGGTCACCGACGTGCCGGCACCCCGGGTGTACGTGGCACACCGGACCTACCCGTTCGGCACCCCGGGTTACGACGTGGTGACCGTGCTGGCCACCGTGCTCGGCAGCGGTCGAGGCAGCCGCCTCTACCAGCGGCTCGCCGACGGCGAACGGATCGCGCAGCCGGACCTCGTCGGGGCGTACGGGGTGGATCTGGCGCACGCCCCGGCGCCGCTCATCGCCACCGCCACCGCCCGCCCCGGGGTCAGCGGCGAGCGGCTGGCCGAAGGGCTGGCCGAGGTGGTCGACGAGTTGGCCATCGTGCCGGTGACTCCGACCGAGCTGGATCGCGCCAAGGCGCTGCTGACCACCGCCTGGTGGCGGCAGATGTCCACCGTGGACGGCCGGGCGGACGCGTTGAGCCGCTATGCCACCCAGTTCGGCGACCCGGCCACCGTGGCCCAGCGGCTGCCGGCCTGGCAGGCGGTGACCGCCGACCAGATCGCCGAGGCCGCCGCCGAGGTGCTCGCCGCCGACGACCGGGTGACCCTGACCTACCGCCCCGAGGAGCAGCCATGACTTTGATCTCCGAACGTCCCGGTCCGGGTGCGGCTCGTCCCTACCGGTTTCCGCAGGTGGTTCGTCGGGCCGTGGCGGGCGGCCAGGTGGTCGCCGCGCACCTGCCCGGGCAGAATCTCGCTGTCGCGCTGCTGCTGCTCGACGCAGGGGCGGGCCGGGAGCCGGTGGGCAAGGAGGGACTCGGCGGGGTGCTGGCCAAGGCCCTGGAGGAGGGCACCAGCCAGCGGGACGCCACCGCGTACGCCCTGGCCATCGAGGCGCTCGGCACCGAACTGGTGACCGGGCTGGACTGGGACACCTTCCAGGCCAGCGTGCAGGTGCCGGTGGAGCGGTTGGGTGCGGCCGTGGAACTGCTCGCCGAGGCGGTGCGTACCCCGAAGCTGGACCCGGACGACGTGCGGCGGGTACGCGACGACGAGGCGACGGCGTTGCGGATGGACTGGGCCAACCCCGGCCCGCGCGCCGACGCGGTGCTGCGCGCCGACCTGTACGGGATCGACAACCGGTGGGGCCGCCCGATGTACGGCGACCCGGACTCGGTGGCCGCCCTGGACGCGGAGGACGTCACCGTCTTCCACTCCGAGTGGTTCATTCGGCCGGGGACCCTGGTGGTCGCCGGTGACCTGGACCGGATCGACCTGGACGCGCTCGCCGCAGCGGCCTTCGCCGGCACGGGTGGCGGGCCGGTGGACCGGGGCGGGCCGATCGACGTACCGCTGCGCGCCGGTCGCCGGATCATCCTGGTGGACCGGCCCGGTTCGGTGCAGTCCACGCTGCGCCTCGGTCACCCGGGGCCGCACCGGGCCCACCCGGATCATGTGCCGGTCGCCCTGGCCGGCACCGTGCTCGGCGGCGCCTTCACGTCCCGGCTGAACCACCTCATCCGCGAGGTGCGCGGCTACTCGTACGGCATCCGGGGCGACTTCGCCTCGTCCCGTCGCCTCGGCCGTTTCGCCGTCAGCGCGGGGGTGCAGACTGCCGTCACCGCGCCGGCTCTGGTGGAGTCGGTCGGGGAGATCGCCCGTACCCAGGCCGGTGGAGTGACCGAGGACGAGTTGGCGGTGGCCCGGTCCTGGCGGGCCGGGCAACTCTCGGTGGAGTTGCAGAGCCCTCGGGCGATCGCCGGGGCGCTGACCACGCTGGTGGTGCACGACCTGCCCGACGACTATCACGCCCGGCTGCGCGAGACCCTGCTCGCCGCCGATGTGGCGCAGGTGTCGGCCGCCGCCGCCAACCACCTGTACCCGGAGTCGCTGACCCTGGTGGTGGAGGGGGACGCCGCGCTCATCCGGGACGAACTGGTCGCCACCGGTCTGGGTGAGGTGATCGACCACTCCCCGGCGGACTGAGCTGCCCCCCGGCCGGGAAGGGGACTTCGGGTCCTGGACCGGCCGGGAACCGGCGGTGATGTGATGTCGGTCGCCGTGCTGACGGGGCGGGGCCGAGATGTTGCGGCCGAGGAAGGCCGGTTGGCGCCGATCTTCCTGCTTGGTGACCGATTGGAGGGCGGCTGTCCGGCGGTGTGACCGCCCGGCTGGCCGGCGCCGGCCCCGAGCCGTGAGAAAGCGTTCCCGGTCGACCGGCCGGGCTGGGTAGCCTCGCGGGCATGAGGATCGGCATTGTGGGGGCCACCGGCCAGGTCGGTGGCGTCATGCGGCAGGTGTTGGCGGACCGGGAGTTCCCGGCGGAGCAGGTGCGGTTTTTCGCCTCGGCACGCTCCGCCGGGCGTACGCTGCCGTGGCGCGGCGGTGAGATCGTCGTCGAGGACGCGGACACCGCCGACTACTCGGGGCTGGACATCGTGCTCTTCTCCGCGGGCAAGGGCACCGCCACGGAGTTGGCCCCCCGGGTCGCAGCCGCCGGCGCGGTGGTCATCGACAACTCGTCGGCCTTCCGGATGGATCCGCAGGTGCCGCTGGTGGTCGCCGAGGTCAATCCGCATGCCGCCGCCGTACGCCCCAAGGGCATCATCGCCAACCCGAACTGCACCACGATGGCCGCGATGCCGGTGCTGCGCCCGCTGCACGACGAGGCGGAGCTGGTCAGCCTGGTCGTCTCGACCTACCAGGCGGTCTCCGGTGCCGGCCTGTCCGGCGTCGCCGAACTCGACGAGCAGGTCCGCAAGGTGGCCGAGAGTGCTTCCGGGCTCGCCTTCGACGGTACCGCGGTGGAGTTTCCCGCGCCCCGCTCGTTCGCCCGGCCGATCGCGTTCAACGTGCTGCCGCTGGCCGGCTCGATCGTCGACGACGGGTCGGCGGAGACCGACGAGGAGCAGAAGCTGCGCAACGAGAGCCGGAAGATCCTGGAGATCCCCGGCCTGAAGGTCTCCGGCACCTGCGTCCGGGTGCCCGTCTTCACCGGGCACTCGTTGCAGATCAACGCCCGGTTCGCTCGGCCGATCAGCCCGCAGCGTGCCGTCGAACTGCTCGACGGCGCGCCCGGAGTGGCGCTGAGTGAGGTGCCCACGCCGTTGCAGGCCGCCGGACAGGATCCGACCTACGTGGGCCGGATCCGTGTCGACGAGACCGTCGAGCACGGTTTGGCGCTGTTCTGCTCCAACGACAACCTGCGCAAGGGCGCCGCACTCAACGCGGTGCAGATCGCCGAACTGGTGGCCGCCGAGGGCTGAGGCCAGGGCGCGTTACTGGTCGGGGCCCCCGGGTAGACCCATGGTTGCCCTACACCGAGAGGGAGGCACCATGACAACGGTCGGAGAGTTCATGACGACCCGGTTGGTGACCATGGACGGCAACGACACGCTCGTCGCAGCGGCCCGGGAGATGCGTGACTCCGCGATCGGCGACGTGGTGGTGACCGATGGCGACAACGTGGTCGGCATCATCACGGACCGGGACATCACGGTCCGCGGCGTCGCCGAGGAACTGGACCCCAACACCACCCGGCTCAACCAGCTCACCACCAAGGACGTGATCACGGTCAGTCAGTACGACGACGCGGTGTCCGCCGCCGACCTGATGCGCACGTACGCCGTGCGGCGGTTGCCGGTGATCGAGGACGGCCGGTTGATCGGTCTCGTGTCAATGGGTGACCTGGCGGTCGAGCGGGAACCGCAGTCGGTGCTCGCCGACATCAGCGCCGACGACCCCAACAACTGACCTGCACACCCCGCCTGCCGGCTCCCCGATTCCCGGGGGGCCGGCTTTCGGCTGTTCCGCCCCGGCTCCGTACGGGCCTCACCCGATGCGGGCGAGGTTGACCTCGTACCGGGAGGGGACTCTGCTCGAACGTGAAGGGCGGGCCGGAGCGCGCACCTGTGCCACCGACCCGACCGGGACCGGACCGACGGGGGAGGAGAGAGCCGATGGCGGAAGCGACCGTTCGGTTCTTCGAGGATCTCGACCACCGGGGGTACGAGCCCCTGCTGGCGAAGCTCTCCGGAACGCTGCGCTTCGACCTGCACGAGGGGCCACAGACCATGCACTGGCTGGTCCGGATCGAGCGGGGCCAGCTCCGGGTCAGCCGGGAGGACATGGAGGCGGACGCGGTTGTCGGTACCAGCCCGGGGCTGTTCGAGGATCTGGTCACCGGACGGGAGAACGGGCTGGCCGCACTGCTGCGAGGGGACATGACCATCAGCGGCGACGCCCGCCTGATCGTGCAGCTGGATCGGATCTTTCCCGGGCCGCCGCACAGCGTAGGACCGCATCGCTACCGGAAGGAGGTGCGCTGATGGCGCCGAGCCACACCGTGCGGATCCTGGACGGCAACACCTTCGTCGTCTCGGAGGCCACCGGCGACATCGAGGCGACACCGACCGAGCCGACCGGGCTGTTCTCCATCGACACCCGGTTCCTGTCGAAGTGGGTGCTCACGGTCAACGGTGAGCGGCTCAACGCCCTCTCCTACGACGACCTCCAGTACTACGAGTCGCGCTTCTTCCTGGTGCCGGGGCTGGCCACGCACTACGTCGACGCCAAGCTCTCGATCATCCGGGAGCGGGCCGTCGGGGGCAGCTTCCGGGAGAGCATCACCATCCTCAACCACGACGAGAGGGCGGTCGATCTGGAGATCCGGATGGAGGCCGCCTCCGACTTCGCCGACCTGTTCGAGGTCAAGGACGAGATCCTGAACAAGAAGGGCGAGAGCTACGCCGAGGTGGAGCCGGACCAGTTGCGACTGGGCTATCGGCGCGGCAATTTCCGGCGGGAGACGGTCATCTCGTCCTCCGAACCGGCGAGCTACGACCGCAGTGGCTTCTCTTACAGCATCCATCTCGAACCGAACGAGCAGTGGGACACCAACATCGACGTACGCACCCACGCGCTCGGCCCGGGCGGTCGGGACCTGCGCATCGGGTTGCGGGTGCACGGCACCGAGCGGCTCGCCCTGCAACACGACCTGGAGGAGTGGATCGCCAAGGCCCCCAAGGTGAACAGCGAGCACGGCGAACTCTGCTCGACGTACCGGCGGTGCCTGGTGGACCTGGCCGCGTTGCGCTTCGCGCCGCTGTCGCTCGGCGGCCAGACGCTGCCCGCCGCGGGCCTGCCCTGGTTCATGACCATGTTCGGCCGGGACAGCATCCTGACCTGCCTCCAGACGTTGCCGTTCACGCCGGAGCTGAGCGCGACCACGCTGCGGATCCTGGCCGCTCTCCAGGGCACCCGGTTCGACGACTTCCGCGAGGAGGATCCGGGCCGGATCCTGCACGAGATGCGCTACGGCGAGAGCGCGGCGTTCGAGGAACAGCCACACTCGCCCTACTACGGCTCGGTGGACGCCACCCCGCTGTTCGTGGTGCTGCTCGACGAGTACGAGCGGTGGAGCGGTGACGTCGCACTGGTCAGGGAGTTGGAGCAGGAGTGCCGTCGGGCGTTGCGCTGGATCGACGACTGCGCCGACCTGGTCGGTAACGGCTACATCTGGTACGAGCGGCGCAACACCGACACCGGCCTGGAGAACCAGTGCTGGAAGGACTCCTGGGACTCCATCTCGTACGCCGACGGCACGCTGCCGCCGTTTCCCCGGGCCACCTGCGAGGTGCAGGGTTACGCGTACGACGCGAAGATCCGTGCGGCCCGGTTGGCCCGCGAGTTCTGGGGCGACCCGGGATACGCGGACCAGTTGGAGCGGGAGGCGGCGCAGTTGAGGGAGCGGTTCAATCGGGACTGGTGGGTCGCCGACGGCGGCTACTACGCACTCGCCCTCGATCCGGACGGGCGGCAGTGCAACGTGCTCAGCTCGAACATCGGTCACCTGCTGTGGAGCGGCATCGTCACCGAGGAGCGTGCCGAACAGGTTGCCGCGCACCTGGTCGGCGACCGGCTCTTCTCCGGCTGGGGGGTGCGGACGCTGGCCGAGGGGGAGGTCCGCTACAACCCCATCGGGTACCACAACGGCACGGTCTGGCCCTTCGACACCTCCTTCTGTGCCTGGGGCCTGCGTCGCTACGGATTCGCGGAGGAGGCCGCCACCATCGCCAGCGGGATCCTGGACGCCGCGCGTTACTTCGACGGTCGGTTGCCGGAGGCGTTCGGCGGCTACCCGCGTGAGCAGACGAAGTTCCCGGTGGAGTATCCGACGGCGTGTAGCCCGCAGGCGTGGTCCACCGGCGCACCGCTGCTGCTGCTGCGTACGATGCTCGGCCTGGAGCCGCACGAGGGGCACCTGGCGGTGGAGCCGCGCCTGCCGGTGGGCATGGGCCGGATCGAGGTGCTGGACATCCCGGGGCGCTGGGGCCGGGTGGACGCCTTCGCCCGTGGCCGTCTTGACCTGCACAAACTCGCCGACTGAGAGTTTGTCGGCTGGCCCTCGACGAGGTGGCCGGGCCGGTGTGGGTCCGGCCACGCCCCTACCGATGCGTAACCTACTCAAATGTAAAGTTGTCGGATGCCGGAACTCGTGTACCCGCCCGTGATCGCCGCCGCCAAGACGATGTTCCGGGTGCTCGACCTGCGCCTGACCGTGGAAGGCGGCCAGCACGTACCGCGTACCGGCGGGGCGGTCATGGCCAGCAACCACGTCAGCTACCTGGACTTCATCTTCTGCGGGCTGGGTGCGCTGGAGTCGAAGCGGCTGGTCCGGTTCATGGCGAAGGACTCGGTGTTCCGGCATCGGGTGTCGGGGCCGCTGATGCGCGGCATGCGGCACATTCCGGTGGACCGGGGAGCCGGTGCCGAGTCGTACGCGGCCGCACTGGCCGCCCTGCGCGCCGGTGAGGTCGTCGGCGTCTTCCCGGAGGCGACGATCAGTCGTTCCTTCACCGTCAAGGACCTCAAGAGCGGTGCCACCCGGATGGCCTGCGAAGCGGCCGTCCCGGTGCTGCCGGTGGCGCTCTGGGGCACCCAGCGGCTGTGGACCAAGGGGCACCCCCGCACCCTGACCCGGCGACACACCCCGATCACCATCCTGGTCGGTGAGCCCATGGATCCGGCCGCCTATCCGGACGCCGGCGCGATGAGCGCCGAGCTGAAGACGCGGCTGGAGGAACTGGTCGACCGGGCCCAGCGACAGTACCCGGACCAGCCCGCCGACGCGGCGGACCGGTGGTGGCTGCCGGCGCACCTCGGCGGCACCGCACCGACCCCGGAGCAGGCCGCTGCGCTCGACGCCGCGGACCGTCAGGCCAGAACCAGCTGACCCGACCGGACCTACCGTTGGCCGGAGACCGCGCCGTACGGCATCTGATCTGCACTGCGCGGGCGGTAGTAGTCGTCGCGGGAGCGGAACTCGACCGGCAGTGACCCGGGCAGGATCACCCGCGCCGGACCAGGGCGGGGCGAGGCGACGGCGAGGCGCGACAACGCGTCCCGCTCCGGTGGGGACAGATCCACCAGTTCGGGCCGGGTCAGCCGGAAAGTGGCCACCGCCCGGCGGATCTCCTGGCTCAACTGCTCGATCTGCGCGTCCGACCCGATCAGTGCGAGCGCCGGCTGCTGGATCGTACGCAGCGCGTCACAGACCACCAGCAGCCGCGCGGGAGCATCCGCAGTGGACGCTGACGATTCCAGCCGGGACGGCCACTGCCAACGGATCTGCCCGCTGACCAGCGCCGAGATTCCCCGACGGTGCCGGGCGTCGACGACGGCGAGTTGCGGGCCGGTACCGACGTACACCAGCCGATGGTCGGTGACGGTCAGCGTGACCGGGTTGGGCAGGGCCCAGGTACGCCGGGCCTCGGTGGGGCCGAGCAGGTGGCCGGCCACGTCCACCCGGTGCTGACCGAGCATCCACTCGTCACTGTCCGGCACCAGTTCGTGTCGCCGGTCCAGGGTCGGGCCGGTGCCGTCCATCGCGTCGAAGCGATGCGGCGCGATGAAGAACGGGGACGCGTCATCGTGCATCGTCAACCTCCGGTGCAGACGGCATCTGTGCACGAGCCTCGCCCAGTCCGGCCTGCGGTGTCATGACGCCTGTTAGGGGGTCGGCCACTCGGCCGACGCCTGCGACCGGTAGATGCCGATCTCCTCCGGTCGGATGAGACCGTCCTCGATCGCTCGGGCCAACAGAGCCGCCTTCGTGGCCGCCGGCCTGCCCGCCCGGCTGTATTTGATCCGTGCTCGGTCGACGTACTGCTTGACGGTGTGCTCGCTGATCCGCATCCGGCGGGCGACCGACGCCTTGGACATCGACTGGAACCACAGCAGCAGCGCCTCGCGTTCCTTGTCCGACAGCACCGGCCGGTCCGGCCGTGAGTCGCCCACCATCGCGCCGGCCAGGGCGGGTGCCACGTACGGGCGGTCACTCGCGGCGTCGAGTACGGTCGCCACGCAGTGTTCCCGTCCCTCGTGCTTGGCGAGGAAGGCCACCGCCCCGGCGTCCAGCGTGGCGAGTATCGTCTGCGGATCCGAGTGCTCCGAGTAGACCACCACGCGTCGGCCGGCGGCGCTCAGTTCGGCCAGCTTGTCCAGCACGATCCGGCCGTGCAACCGCAGGTCGAGCAGGATGACGTCGGCCTCGGGCGCGGCCCGGAGCACCTCGTCGGGATCGTCACCGGTGGCCAGTACGGTCAGCCGCGGCTCGGTGGCCAGCCAGGCGCGTACCCCGTCGATGACGACCGGGTGGTCGTCCACGATCGCCACACCGACAGGCCGCCCCGGCGTCATCGACGCCAGCGCGTCTGCGTCCATCTGATCTCCCCGTCCCGTTCGTAGAGGTGCTCCACCGGCCCGTCGCCCTGCTCCGGTGGCGGCCCCGCGGCATCCGGACCCGCCCGATCCGGGACGACCAGGCTCACCACCACCTCGTCCGAGTTGGCGACGATGGTCAGCCGCGCCCAGTCCCGCTCGTCGGCGAGCGTGGCGGTGAGCGGTTCGGCCAGGCTGCGACGGACCTGTACCGGCAGTGGTGGTGGTGTACCGATTGTGACAAGGTCGATGGACAGACCGGCACGCTCGGCCAGATCGGCTGCCGCCCGCAGTTCGTGCAGCAGTGGGTGCGGCACGTCGTCGGATTCGACGATCAGTCGCCGTAGCCGCGCCGCAGCCCGTACGCACCGACGCTGCACGTCCGGATCGGACGGATCGGCCCGTCCCTGCGCCAACTCGGTCAACACCTCGCTCGCGGCGGCGCCGGCCACGGCCAGTCGATCGTGCCGCTCGCCCCGGGCCTGCTCGGCGGCCTCGCGTTCGGCCAACATCGCGTTGGTCGCCGCGGCGCTGGCCGCCCGGTCGCGGGAGAGCATCCCCAGCGCCATCGCCCCGGCGAAGACCGCCACCGGCAGCGACGACGTGCCGTAGAGGGCCATCGCCGCGCGGGCCAGATCTGCCGCCCCGGTGGCGCCGTACAGCGCGACGGCGATGAGCGAGGTGGCCGCGTGTGCGGCCAGCAGCGCGAGCAGCCACCGCACCGGCCGGCCCCAGAGCACCACCACGAAGAACCAGGCGAGGGTGCCCCAGACCCAGTTGGCCGGGCTGAACAGTTGCGCGCGTCCCACCGCGGCGAACACCGCCACGTCGACCATCAGCAGCAGCCCGGCCAGCGGAGGTGCCGGCAACGGCGTGTCCCGCAACAGCCGGATCCCGGCGAGCAGCCCGACGGCGGCCACCAGTAGCCAGCCGCCGAGCACGACCTGCGGCACGGCCAGTTCCGTGCGGGCACCCAGCACGGCGGGCAGCCCGATCGCCAGGTGCCAGACCAGCGCGATGGTGACCGCCACGATCCGGGCACCCCGGTCGGAGATCCGAGCCACCGCGGCCGCCGCCTGCCCGACGCCGACCTTCACCGCTGTCGTCGCTGCGCTGCCGTCGTACGCGCCGGTTGCCGACATGGCGGCCGGGGACAGGCGGATGGCCTCCGGGTCAGCTGACATCCGACCACTCCAGCCTGATCCGGGTGCCCCGGCCGGGGGCGGAGTCGACCTCGGCCCGGCCGCCGATCGTCGCCATCCGGCCCATGATGGACTCGCGGAGGCCGTACCGGTGGGCGGGGACCATGGCCGGGTCGAAACCGGGACCCTCGTCGCGTACCTCGACCACGACCTGACCGGCCCGGGTGCGCAGGCGCAGCGTGGTGGCGGCACCGGGTGCGTGCCGGGCCACGTTGGACAGCGCGGCGTGTGCGCTCTCCGCGAGCACCTCGGCGACGGGAGCCGCGATCGTGCACGGCGGCAGGTCCGCGTTCACCGGCAGGCCCGGCAGCCGGGCGAGCATCTCCCGCAGCCGTTCGTCGAGCCGTCGGGTGGCATCCGCCGGCACCGACCGGGCCTCGGCCAGGGTGGCCAGGGTACGCAGGTCGGCGGCGCACCGCTCGCGCAGCGCCGCCGACGGGCCGGTGATCACGCCCTGCCCGACCATCGTCAGCGTGGCCAGGACGGTGTCGTGCAGGTCGCGGTTCTGCTGACGCTCCGCCTCTCGGGCGGTGCGGGCGACCAGCGCAGCCCGGAAGGCTCGCTGGGCGGCCACGAAATCGGCGTCGGCCCGCGCCATGCGGCGACGCATCACCGCGGTCATCATCGCCGTGCAGGCGGTCTGGGCCAGCAGGGTGGCCGCGTGGGCGCTCGCCTCGGCGGTGTCGCCGGCCATCTGCGCGCCCGTGGCGTAGGCGACGGTGACCAGCAGCCCCGCCGGGATGGACCAGCGAGCCGGTGCGGTGGCCTGTGCATTGATCACTGTGGTGCTCGCCAGCACCGCGATCCAACTGGCCTCGCCGGGCAGTACCTCCGGCGCGACCAGCACCGGGATCGCCAGGCAGACGGCGACGGTGAGCGCCAGGTCCCCGGCGACCAGCGGCGTGTCGATGCCGTGGTGCCAGGCGCGCGTCGCGTACCAGATCGACCATGCGGTCAGCACGGCCACCGCCGGCACGAGTAGCTCGGTGCGTACCGGCGGAGTACGCACGGCAAGCGCCACCACCGCGCAGACCAGGCCGCAGGAGAGCCGCAGCAGCGCCGGTAGCCGAGTGAAGATGAACGCGAAGGCCCCGGTTGCCGGAGGGTCGACAGTGCTGGGCGGCGCGGTCAGAGTGGCCAGGGCCGGCATCGGATAAGGGCGTCCTTTGCGACAAACGACCCGATCCGGGTACGCGCTGAGAAATCGAAGTCGGAGAATAACATAATGCGACGGCGATGGTGACGTTCGGTGTCGGCCGGGGTTTCGGAGCTGCCCTCTTGTTCGGTGGTCGCCCATGAATCCGTCGCCACATCCCCAATGCGCTGCTCGCGTCGCCTCACTCGCGGATAGCCAGGACGTAGCGTAATATAAATTGATCAATGTCGATATTTGTTGGGGGTGGCATGAAGATCCGACTCGCGGTCGGAACCGCACTCACCGCCGGCCTGGTCGCCGGCAGCGTCGGCCTCGGCGGGCTGGCCGGCGCGGTCCCGACCGCCGAACGCCCGTCCGGTGCCCTCGCGGGTGCGGCACCCGGAGCGCTCGCCGTCGGCGACTTCGACTTCACCCGGCCGGAAACCGTCGCCACCGGGCTCCAGGTGCCGTGGGGGATGGACTTCCTGCCCGATGGCAGCGCGTTGGTGGCCCAACGCCCCACCGGTCAGGTCGTCCGGGTCCGGCCGGGCCAGCCACCCGAAGCGGTCGTCCAGATCTCCGGCGTGACCGCCACCAGCGAGGGTGGTCTGCTCGGCCTCGCCGTTTCCCCGACCTACGCCCAGGACGGCTGGGTCTACGTCTACTTCACCACCGCGACCGACAACCGGATCGCCCGCTTCCGGCTCACCGCCCCGCAGACTCAGCAGCCGATCCTCACCGGGCTGACCCGGGCGGCGATCCACAACGGAGGCCGGATCGCCTTCGGGCCCGACGGCATGCTCTACGTCGGAGTCGGTGACGCCGGACAGACCGCCACCGCACAGAACCCGCAGAGCCGGAACGGCAAGATCTTGAGGATCCGGCCGGACGGCTCGGTGCCGTCGGACAACCCGATCGCGGGCTCGCCCGTCTACAGCCTCGGCCACCGACACGTGCAGGGGTTGGCCTGGGACGCCCAGGGCCGACTATATGCGACCGAGTTCGGCCAGAACACCTGGGACGAGGTCAACCTGATCGTCGCGGGCGGCAACTACGGCTGGCCCACCGTCGAGGGTCGGGCCGGCGATCCGCGCTTCCGGGACCCGCTGATCACCTGGACCCCCGCCGAGGCGTCACCGAGCGGTGCCACCATCGCCGGGAATCGGCTCTTCGTGGCCGGCCTGCGCGGCAACCGCCTGTGGAACGTGCCGCTGACCGGTTCCGGGGGAGTCGGCACGCCGACCGCGGAACTCGTCGGCACGTACGGTCGGCTGCGTACCGTCGAATACGGCCCCGACGGCTGGCTCTGGGTCACCACCAGCAACCGCGACGGCCGGGGCACCCCGGCGGGCAGCGACGACCGAATCCTGCGCTTCCCACCCCGGGACACCACTCCGCCGCCCACCACCCCGCCGCCCACGACGCCACCGCCCACGCCCGGGCCGGCGGACTGCGCGGTGAGTTGGACGGTCAACCAGTGGAACACCGGCTTCACCGCCGAGGTGCAGGTCACCAACCGCGGCACCGCATTGAACAGTTGGGCGCTGACCTGGTCGTTCAGCGGCAACCAGCAGGTCACCGGCGGGTGGAACGCCCAGGTCACCCAGTCGGGGCAGAACGTGACCGCGCGCAACGTCGCATGGAACGCGGCGCTACCGACCAACGGCACGGTGAGCTTCGGCTTCCAGGCCACCTACTCCGGCACCAACAACCGTCCGAGCGAGTTCCGCC
The DNA here is from genome assembly GCF_040682415.1 of Micromonospora sp. NPDC051196. Classification (NCBI taxonomy): domain Bacteria; kingdom Bacillati; phylum Actinomycetota; class Actinomycetes; order Micromonosporales; family Micromonosporaceae; genus Micromonospora; species Micromonospora sp. NPDC051196. The sequence goes on along the minus strand of NZ_JBFBAY010000026.1, from coordinate 10,967 downwards.
TCAACGGCACGACCTGCCAGCTCAGCTGACCGCCCGGGGCGGCTGGTCCACGTCGGGCTGACGTGACCGCCACCACGAGCTTCGGCCGTACGGCCCCGAGGCCCAGCCCTGACCGCAGACTTGGCGGTGCCGGGCTGGGCCTCACCACCGTGTCCGGTGGACCATCGGCGCAGCCGTCCGGGTTGCTCGACCGGCTGGGGCGCGTCCCCGACTCCAGGACACGGAAGGTGACGGCGATCACATCGACTCGGGACCCGATCCCGGTGCGCCCGTCGTCTTACCCGGTGTGAAAACCGGAATGGACGCGGCTGACGAGGGAGAACTCGTACGTCGAATCGCCCGTCAAGATCGGCGGGCGTTCGACGAGCTCTACCGGCGTACCGCGCCGTGGCTGGAGGTGCGCCTGCGTCGCCGGTGCGCCGACGCCGACCTGGTCGCCGAGGTGCTCCAGGACACCTACCTGACGGTGTGGCGGGCGGCCGGCAGCTTCGCCGGCACCAGGAACGGCGGGGCGCGGGGAAGCGCGGTGGGCTGGCTGTGGACCATCGCCGCCCACCACCTGGTCGACGCGTTCCGCCGCCGGGCGCGCCGGGCGCAGCGACCGCAGGTGCCGCTCATGCCGGCCACGGCCCCCGCCGCCGAGGACGAGGTGATGGCCGCCCGGATCGGCCAGGAGTTGGAACAGGCACTGCTCACGCTGCCGGTCGAGGTCCGCGCCGCCCTGCGGGCCACGGTCCTCGACGGACTTTCCTCACGCGAGGCGTCGGTGCTGCTGGGCGTACCGGAGAACACCGTCAAGTCGCGGGTCCGCCGAGCTCGGATCGCCCTGCGGGAGGCCCTGTCATGAGCACCCATCCGACACTGTCCCAGCTCGACCGGTACGCCACCGGGGCCCCGGCGCTCGACGAGCCCAGTGTCTGGGCGATCGAGGTGCACCTTGAGGACTGCGCCGACTGCCGTGCCCGGTTGGCCGGCAGCACCACCGGCGACAGCCGAGCGGTGATCGAGCGGGTCGCGATGAACCTGGCCCGGGAGATCGCCGCGTCGCCGGCTCCGGACGCCCGTACCCGACCCTGGTCGGTGCTGCGTCACCGGTGGCTGGTCGGCACCCTGTCGCCGTGGCTGGCGATGACCGTCGCGGTGCTCGCCTGCGCCGCCCTGCTCAGCGGGATGAGGACCGGGCTGCCCTCACTGGTGCTGCTGATCGCACCGCTGGCCCCGCTGCCCGGCGTGGCGGTGGCCTGGCACCGCCGGGCCGATCCGGCCTGGGAACTGGTCGCCGCCACCCCCGCCGCCGGTCTGACGACACTGCTGCGGCGTACCGCTGCGGTGCTGGCCTTCGTCATCCCCGCCCTCGCCCTCGTCGGTGCCGGGACCGGGGTGTCGTTGGCACTGACCCTGCTGCCCTGCCTGGCCTTCACCGTCGCCACGCTCCTGCTGGGCACCCTCGTCGGCGTACACCGAGCCGCGATCGGACTGATCCTGACCTGGGTGTTCGTCGTGGTCGCCCCCAGTCTCGCCACCGCCCGGATCCCGATGTTCCTGCAACCGGAAAGCGCCGGCATCTGGGCGCTGACCACGGTTGTCCTGACCGTCACGGCCATCTTCCGCGTCAACGGATTCCGGCGACTCTCCCGCCACGGCTGAGCGCCGCCACCGCATCCCTGCCACCTCGAACGAACGACTGAGAAGAGACGATGATGCGTGCCCTGAGTACGGCCGAAACGGCCCCCACCACCCATCCCTGGGTGATCCACGCGCAGGGCCTGCAGGTCCGCGCCGGACGGCACCTGGCCGTCAACGGCCTCGATCTGACCCTGAACACCGGCGTGCATGGGCTGCTCGGCCCCAACGGTGCCGGAAAGACCACCCTGATGCGGGCCCTGGCGACCGTCGTCGCCCCGTCCGGCGGGCGGCTGACGCTGCTCGGGCAATCCGTCGACGGCCGCGCCGACCTGCGGCCGGTCCGTCGCGCCCTCGGTTACCTGCCGCAGCACTTCGGCTTCTACCCCCGGTTCACGGTGCGCGAGTTCGTCGCGTACATGGCCTGGCTCAAGGAAATGCCCAAGGCCCGCATCCCCGCAGCCGTACAGCGGTCCATCGACCGGGTCGGGCTGACCGCCAAGGCTGACGCCCGGCTCAAGACGCTCTCCGGCGGCATGCTGCGCCGCGCCGGCATCGCGCAGGCCATCGTCAACGATCCGCAGGTCCTGCTGCTCGACGAGCCGACCGTCGGCCTCGACCCGGAACAGCGACTCGACTTCCGCGAGCTGCTGCGTGACCTCGGCACCGACAGCTGCGTACTGGTCTCCACCCACCTGGTCGAGGACGTGGCAGCGGCCTGCACCGACGTCGTCCTGGTCAACGAGGGCCGCCTGGTGTGGCAGGGAACTACCGAGGTTCTGATCGCGCAAGGCGACCAGAGCCACGCCGGCGACAGCGCGGCCGAACGGGGCTACTCGGCGATCCTCCGCCGGCACCGTGCGGAGGCCGCCCGATGAACATTCTGGGGATCGAACTACGCCGTTCCGCTGCGCTCGGTGCCGCACTGACCACGGTGGTGGTTGGGGTCGGCGCGATCTATGTCGAGACCGGCCGCTGGTCGAGTGGCTGGATGCCGCTGGCCATGACCATCCGGGAGTACCTGCTCCTGCTGTGGCCGCTGGCCCTGGCCGCCGGTGCCTGGCAGGGCCGCCGGGAGCATCGGGCGAAGGTCGGCGAACTGTTCGCCACAACTCCCCGGCCCCGCGCCCAACGGATGCTGCCGGTCCTCGGTGCGATGGCCATCACCCTCCCGGTCGCCTACCTGCTGGTGACCGGGGCGGGCATCATCTGGATCATCAACACGGCCCAGCACCTGCCCTTGCTGAACTTCACCGTCGTGACCGGGGTCGGTGCGCTGTCCCTGATCGCCGCGGCGTGGCTCGGACTGGGGATCGGGCGCATGCTCCCCGCCCTGGTGACCGCCCCCGCGCTGGCGGTGGCCGGCGTCCTGCTGGTCTTCCTCAGCGCCATCCGGCTCGACGACCGGCTGGCTGCGGCGCTCAACCCGGTACACGGTTCGAGCCTGTTCCACCCCTACCAGACGATCGACAACCGGGTCAGCGGCGCGCTCGCGATCTCGACGGCCGCGCTCGCCGTCACCGGCCTGCTGCTGTTCGTGGCCGGTAGCTGGCGTGCCCGCACGGCGGCGGTGGTGCCGTTGGTGCTCGGGTTCACCGCGGCGATCGCGGTCGTACCCCGGGACCCTGACGTACTGAACTGGCCGGTCGACCCGGTCGCGCGGGAGTTGGTGTGTACCGACGACACCCCGACGGTGTGCGTCAGTCGGATCCACGCCAACGTGCTCGAAGCGCTGACCCCGTTGGCCCGGGAAGGCCTGACGGTGCTGGCGAAACTGCCGAACGCACCGACCGCCGTGCACGAGGACACCCAGACGTTCTGGCTCGACGAGGTCAGGCCGCGCCGGAGCGATGCCGTCACGATCCCGGTCTGGATCGACGAACGTGGCAAGCTCGCCCATCCGAACGCCGTGCTTCCCGAGATCGTCAAAAGGCTGGGAGTCTCGTACGACATGCAGTGCCAGAACCGCGATGGGGTGGTCGAACGCGCGGCGGCCTACTGGCTCCTGGGCCGTGAACCACAGTCGGATGTCGGCGTAGTTCCTGGATTCGTCTTCGAAGACCCAGAGATCAACGCCGAGGCGGTCATGCTGTGGCAGGGGCTGCGTGAGCTGCCCGACGACGAGGCGCTGGCCCGGGTCACGGCGGTCCGCGACGCCCTCCTGGTCTGCGCGGACATCAGCGGGATCCTGCCCGGGAGGAGTGCCCGGTGACCTGGACGCTGCTGTACCTGCGCTCGCGGCGCGTACCCCTGGCCCTGGCCGCGGCCCTCGGCGGCGCGGCAGTGGTCTGGGCCCTGTATCTCGCCTTCGCCGAGGAGCGGGACGTCGCCCCGACGGTGGTCGTCATGACCGTCCTGCTGATGGTCGCGGTACTGGCACCGACCCTCGCCGGCCCAGACGACGACCTGGACCGGACCGCCTCGATGCGCTGGCCCTGGCGGCGCTCGGCGCACCTGCTCGCCGCACTGCTGGTCGTCGTCGTGGTCCTGCTCGTCACCCGGTCCACCGGCGCCCGGTTCGGACCGGTCGCCCTGGTGGCCCGCGACGCGGCCGGTCTGCTCGGGCTCACCGCGCTCTGCGCGACCGTGGTCGGCGCCGCCCGGTCCTGGTTCCTGCCGCTGGGCTGGACCACCGTCGCGGCCATGTACCCGCTGACCGGCACCTGGGGAGCCGCCGCGACCTGGCAGAGCCAGCCACCCGACAACGACGCCGCCACGCTGGTCGCTGCGGTACTCGCCCTGGGCGGGCTGGTCGCCTACTCGATCGCCGGCCCGGCCCGCCGGGAAGTGTCCGAGGACGTCTGAGCGGTTGGCGATGTGCATCGGTGTGGAACGATGCCGGCTGTGACCGAGCTTGTGCGTGTCGTCGTCCGCCGCCCGCACGGATTCTGGCGCGACCAACTTCGGGCGTACGAACTGGTCGTCGACGGGCAGTCGTACGGCAGGATCCGCCGCGGTGAGGAAGTCCGTTTCGAGGTCGCGCCCGGTTCACACTGGGCGCAGGCCCGGATCGACTGGACCGGCAGCCCGCGCCTGGCGTTCCACGCCGCGCCCGGTGACGAAGTGGTCCTTCAGGTGGAGCCGGCAGGCAACTCCCTCATGCTGTGGCAGCTGCTCGGCAGCACCACCTACCTGCGGCTCACGCGCGTGGCGTAGGCAGGACGTACCAAGCCGTTGACCTGCGGTGGTGAGGGTGCGCCCGGCAGGATTCGAACCTGCGGCCTTGGGATTAGAAGGCGGAAACCTACGTTTCAGGCGTGACCAGCGGTGACCAGATCGGCCACCTGACCAGGAGAATCGGCATGGCTGGACGCTCCTGACCACGGTCGGTTACGGCTGACACGGGTGGGGCCGGGGTGGGGCCGGCAAGCCGAGCGGGTCCACTTCCGTCTCCAACTTGTTCGGCACCCGTGGCCAGCGCTAGCCTCGTGGGCGCAGGGCAGCCAGCGGGCAGCCGGGCGCGGCACACCTCCGGGCGCGGCCTAACCCGAGAGTGAGAGAGCAGATGACAAGGGCCATGCTCAAGCTCGGCCAGGTGGCCGACGAGCGGCTGCCGGGCCGGTGAGCTCGCCGGGCTCCGGGTGCGGCACCTGGACACGACCGGTCGCCGGCTGAAGGTGGAGGCCACCGCGCAGGAGGTCAACGGGGAGATGCGGATTGGTACGCCCAAGAGCAAGGCCGGACTCCGCACGGTGGATGGACTGAACGCCGATCTGTGCCGCCGCCTCGCCGCCCACGTCGAAGACATGAGGCCGGATGACTACGTGTTCGGTGACGGGGATACGCCGTACCGGCACAACGCTTGGAACAACCGGGTATGGCGACCGACCGTGGACGGGCTCGGGCTGGTCGGCGTGCGGTTCCACGACCTGCGGCATTACCACGCCAGCGCGTACCTCCTGCTGACCGGCGACGCGGTCCGCACGGCCAAGCGGCTCGGGCACGCCGACCCGTCCGTCACGCTGAAGGTGTACGGGCACGTACTCGACCACCAGGGCAACGACGTGTCGGCCGCGTTCGCCGAGCTGCGGGCCGCTGCTCGCCAGCAGGTAGCCGCAGCCACCCCGGCACCCGTTCAGGCAGCAGAGTCGACCACAGCGGGCGGCGTCGTCGACCTGGCCGCCGAGCGGCGCAGGCGCAGGGCTGGCTAGCGCCCGAAGGGTTGGCATCGAGGCCGTCCGCCGCTGTTGGGCGGCCTTCTTGTTGGAAGCGGGTCTCGTGGCACCTCGGCAGCACTACGGGGATCCCTCCACGCTGAATCCGGGTAGGCGAAGCTCACACCCCGGCTTGATCTCGATTAGGCAGAGGTTTCCTGCCGGACTTCGACGCAGTGCTGCTTGCGGGATGGCTCCACCCCTTCGCCTGCCGACGAACAACGCGCGTACGCAGGGACTCCATCGTCTGACGGCGCAGCTCACGCCGAAGCCGACTGAAGTGAGCCCAGGGTTCCGAAAGCGGCCAGAGAAATTCCCAAAGAAGCGGCCAGAACTTGGTGTGGGGCATCGACGGCTGGACGTACCTCGTTGGGCTCATAGATCCTGCCCTCTTCCATGTCAGGCCCGACGCATCCACGAACTCCACCATGACTCGCGCCCCATCGGGCAGCCACCTCTCCTCCGGGAAAGGTCGGTCGAAGGTCCACGACCCGTTGACCTGCGAGCCCGGGGCGATGCCGTCCGGATAGTCGTTAGGTTGACCGAGATACAGAGGGACGTCGTCCAGGTAGTTCGACGAGACCGAAACATATAGCTCGAAGACCGGTGCGTCGCTGTGGTTGTAAACGGTCCACCCCACACCCTCAAACACCCCGCTCGGACCGAACTGATGGGTTACCTCGCCCACTATCAGTCGGGCTTGCGCTGCATCGCTGTCCCGCTGCTCCTCACGGCGCACCTTGATTTCGTGACGAAATAGAAGCCCGGTGAAGATCACGGCGGCGGTCGACATCACCAGTCCAGCCAGGCTTCCCCATGCCTGCATCCAGTCAGTGATCTTCGGAACCTCAGCAGCAAGCACCGCGACAGCGTAGATGCAGCCGTCAAGGTCGCTTGGCCGATCCTTCCGTGGCCTCTAAAGAAAAGATCGCCGGACGACCCTTATTCATCCATAGCCTTCGCTGTGTGCCGCTATCTGCGGCCTCCACGCCCCGAAGAGGGCACGTCCAACGAGACAGGAGCTAGGCAATGCTCGGTGATGTCGTCCCCTACACCTTCGACGCCACGCAGGCGCACTACGTCCGGATGCGCGGGGCGTCCTCCGGCGTCACCCGCTTCCCCGGCGTCCCCGACCCGGCTGCCGGCACCACCCTCCCGGCCGAGGTCGTCCACGAGTACGGCGACGGGACCGTGGACCTGCGGGTGAGCTTGCGCGGTCCCGGCATCCACTTCGTCCAGAACGTGCCGCAGGGCACGGCCGAGCAGCAGGGTCGTTGGGTGACCCCGGCATGACACCCGCCGAACTGGAAGCCCTGAAGCTTAGCGACCCCGAGCGATACGAGGCGCTGATCAGGCCGCAGCGTGACCGGGAGTTGGCCGCAGCCGCCGCACGGCGGGGCGACCGGCTGTACAGCAGCGAGCACGACCCCTGCCGCCCCACGCCGTACGAACGGCAGGCTAGGGCCGAACGCGAAGCCGCACGGGCGATCGGCGAACCCGAACCGCCGGCATACGGGTCGAGTGGATGGTGAAGGACTGACTCCTCGACCTTATCGCTTCCAACCGCGTCTACGTAGTTGCCGATCCGCGTGCCACCGGATGTAAGCCCCGATACCCTTCTCTCGACGAACGTTAGCGGCTTCTTCCTGTAACACGGCGCGCACCATACGTCGCTCACGTTGATCGGCGTCAACATTGTGGATAAGCAAACCACTGATACCCGATGTCCACTTGCGGATCTCACTTCGGATGCCCTCGACCTCTCTGACCAGGTCGGGTAGGCCCCTCGGTTCGACAGACGCGCCCTCGTACATCTTGAGGTCCAACGGATAGGGCGGGTCTATGAACTGCTTTTGGCTGCCCACGCCTTCGTAACTGATCGACACGGTGTATTGCATCGGCAGTCCACTGCTCGCGCGGGTGTTATAGGAGTCCAGCCGAATCGCGATCTTCCTGCCGGGGGCGAGCATCGGTATCGGCTGCCTGAACAGGCTTGACTCTCTGATCCTCTCGCGTCGCCCAGAGGCAGACTCTAGAGGCGGGTCGAACTTGATCTCTACGTTCCGGGCGATGGTCGTTCCGATATTCTCGATCTTGAGGTAGACAAGAATGCTTCGGAATTCGAAATCGACGATGACGTATGGACGCGACTGCTCCAAGCGAACCCGGCGCGCCTCTAGGACTTGCCACAGCGCGATCGGGCCAGCGACAAAGATGGCGATGAACGCGGCTACCGCCTGCCATTCGGAGCCGCCCCAGCTCGATAGATCCACGGGTATAAGCCCTAAGCTCCACCGCTGATCTGCCGGTTAATTACGGCTGCGGTCACGTCCACCAGGACGTTCCGGCCCGCGTTCCCGAACCATGAGGCCGCCGTCTTGAGCCGGCCGCGCTTCTCCTCGTCCGGCTCCTGGTCTGCCGCCTGCGACATTGCCATGATCAGGTTGTCCGCGAGCCCATCCGCCGTAGGCCAGAGGCCGACAGCGCGGCGAGCTTCGGGGGTGGGTGCGCCAACAAACACGATGAAGCCGCCCGACATCTCTTTCATGCTGGTCACGTATGGCGGGTTCGCAGGTTTGAGTGCACGAAGCGCCTTCTGCACCGTCTCTTCGTCGAACCCGGTCCGCTTCTGGATGTCACCAGCTCGATCCTTGCGCCCGCCGCTTTCCTCGTAGAGCTCCACGATGGCCTTGAGCACCGGAAGGTCGCGTTCCTCCCACGTTGGATTCACCACGACAGACAACGTAGCTGAGCGGTACGACAAGCTCGATGCTGCTCGGGCACGAACCGCAGGTATCGAGGTCAACCCGCCATCCAGGCAGGCGCGGCCCGATCGTGTTCAGCGCTACTCAGCAGCCTTCTGGAGGATGTCCCCGTGTTCGTACCGGAGCTGAGTCAGTAGCAGGCTCCCGAGGCCGAGTACGCCGAGGGCGTACCGCTTGGCGTCATCCCGGGTCTGAATTCGGTGCCGGTCGACGTTGCTGAGCGCCTGGGCGAAGCCCATCCCGAGATACCGCCAGCCCTCCCGCTCGCTGGCCTGTCGGCCGAGCCGGTAGTCGCTGGCGTCGTCGAACACCTTCAGGTAGAGCGCCTTGCCGACGAGATTGTTGCCGTTCCGATCCTGCGGGTTCCCTGCCCACGTCCGGACGTGGTTCTCAACAAAGATCGCCGTTTGGCTGGCGACCTTGCCCCACTCTCCGTCCTCAACCTCAGTCTTGACATGCGCCCACAAGTCAGGGTCGTAGGCATGCTCGTCTACCGGCTCGTCCCCGCCGATCAACCTCAGCTCGTAGATGGCGGCTTCGATGACACCCTGCGCTTCCGAGATGCCCGATCGGAAGGATCGGTCGTGTTCAGCTTGGGACATCCCGTCGTAGAAGACCCACGGCGAGTAGCTGATCTTCCCGAACCGCTCTACCTGCCCGCTTTCCGCTCCGAATGCGCGGGAGAGCACCGCTCGGACCCTGTTCTCCCATGAGGTGAACCCACTCCCGAAATCATTGGAGCGAGTGAAGGTTCCTGCCTCTTCCTTCAGCTTCGTCAGTTCCTCGATGGCAACAGCAGGGCGCATAGAGGAGAGCCTACTTTTCCCCTGCGACATAGACTCCGCGCCCTGGCTGCCCCAAGACCAGATCCCGGTCGTGCAGGAGTGAGACGGCGCGGTACGCGGTGGCCACGCTGACGCCGAACTGGTCGGCAAGCTCGCTCGTGCTGGGCAGCTTCGTCCCTGGCGTGAGCTCGCCGCTCTTGATCTTCGTGGTCAGTTCGTCGGCAATACGTCGATATTCAGCAGGTGCAGAGGGCATGGCTTCGATCCCTTGGTTCGGCCCTGCCATCTGATCACGTGCCAACCATCGTCAGCAAGTGATGCAAGACAATCACGCCGCGTGGCTTTACCTACGTCAGATAGTGACGTAACTTGCTTTATGGCTGCCCTTGGTTCGGCAAACGAAGGTCGGCCCCGTCAGGGCGGCGCGGATCCCGTCGCCCTGACGGTCCACCGTGGCCTGACCGCCGGGAGTTCTGATGAACCGGATCCGCTATGACGATTACCTGATAGCCACCGCGCTGACGCTGGCCCGACGGCACCGACCGATCTGGAGCTGGACGCACTGGCGCAGGGTGTGCCGCTGCGGCGCGGAGCTGCCCTGCCGCACCCGCCACCGCATCCCGATCAACCGTGGGCACTGGCCCGGCGGTGAGTCGTGACCACGCACGGGCCTGTACTGCCGGTCTGGACGTGCGGCGGCTGTGCGCTCCCATGGCCTTGCCCCACGCGGAGGCAGGAGTTGCGCGCGGAGTTCGACAGGGCACCGGTGTCTCTGACGATCTACATGGGCTCGTACTTTGCGTGGGCAGCCGAGGACCTGACCTGGATGACAGCAGGGGCGTTGCACGCGCGGTTCCTCGGGTGGACGAAGTGACGGCGCTACCGATCGCCGGCGACATGGTGCATGTGACCCGCGCGGCCAGCGTTCAGTTCATCAAGCCGATCATGTGCCGAGTTATCCGTGTGCTCGACTGGACCACCTATGACGGGTGGTGCTGGCTCGACGTGTACGAACTGAGCGCCAAGGGTGACGCGGTGGCCCGCCGGTCGATATTCGTGCAGCCTGCCGGGCTGCAGATACAGCGCCCCGCGCCCACGCCGCGTAGGCCGACGTGGTCGGCTGCCATCCCGAACGTGCGCCAAGATCGCCGTCCCGCCGGAGTGCCGGCCACCCCGCAGCGCCGGGCGACGCAGGCTCGGCGTACGGCTGGCCACGGGTGACGCGGTGGGGCCGAGGTGGGTCCGGGACGGCTCGAAGAACAGAGGCTAGGGGTCTTTCTCCTGGCAGCTATGGGTGCGCCCGGCAGGATTCGAACCTGCGGCCTTGGGATTAGAAGTGGTATTCACATCATGATCTCTGCCTTCAATGGCTTCTCTAACTGCTGAAACTCCCTCTCTCGTATGCTCGACTTTCTCTGATTGCCTGCATTTCGCACCACGAATAGCTCCACGGTGGGCCCGGGCTGGCCGTCTTGGTTGCCCTGTGGCGTGGTAACTCTCTGTTCCTCATCGGGCATCAAGATCCTCGACTGGACGGGGGTCTGACCCGAGTCTTATCAAATTAGTGCGCACCTGGGCTGGTGCGGATCGTCTTGAGGGCGTGGCGTAGGTCGTCGGGCAGGGGGTCGGCGGCGGTGAGG
>NZ_JBFBAY010000025.1:0-49300 GCF_040682415.1 Micromonospora sp. NPDC051196 | reverse complement strand
GCCTCCACGTACTCACGGCGCGCCAGATCGAGCTGCTCCAGGAACCACAACCGCTGCTGACCGAAGGACAACGGCAACACACCATCCCGGGCCACGGGTCCGATTGCGTCGCGGCGTACACCCTTGTAGCTTTCGACCAGAGACATCAGGCGTGCTTCGACATCACTTTCCCGGCCCATCATGCTTGCCTTTCTGTCGGCTGCACGGGCCGTTCGCCTCTCTTTCGTTGCGTCGGCAAGATTGCCATGCAGAAGAGGCATTCTGCTGTTCGACGCGATTCGTCGACGACGGAAAGAGATTTGGATAATGTGCTCGCCGTCCAGTGAAAGGCTTGGCATTCGGCGGCGAAGGGTCCCCGTGCCCTTTCGGTAAATCTAACCAATGCTTTTGATGTCAGTCAATCGGTGGCAGCGCCCATCGTGGCCTTCGTCGACCAGGGTGCGAATCGGGCGTTCCAAGGATCACTTGCGCATCAATCCGTTGTCAACCCCCGGCCTTATGACCGATATCGGGGCTTTTGTTGGAATAGAGAGGATTGCTCGGCGTGTTTGTTGCCGCTCCCGTTTCGGGTTTGCCGGACGGTCGAAAGCCGTTCTATTGATGTGGTAGCCTCCCCGGACGTATGCGTATTGGCAAACGTGAATCAGAGAGGATGAGTGTTGATTCACGCAACCCTGCCGCGCGGCGGGCCGACCGAGCTGCGGCAGCACTTGGACGCGCATGGGTTCGGCCCCCGCTTCGGCACGCCGTGCGGAGTGCTCGCGCCGCTGTACGAGGAGTTGGAGCGTTGCGGGGGAGTGACCACCGTTCCTCGTGAGGACAACGCGGTGGGCATCGCCGCCGGGACCGCACTGGCCGGCCGGGCGCCGGTAGTGCTGATGCAGAATTCCGGCTTCGGGCAATCGGTCAATGCCATTGCCTCACTCGTCGTTCCCTACGGCATTCCGATCCTTTTCATCGTCAGCATGCGAGGCGTGTCCCCGGACGACACCACGGAGAACGAGGGCATGGCTGTGCTCACCGAGCCGATCTGCCGCCTGCTTGGGCTCCATACCGCACACCTCGGCGTGGCCACCAGCAGCGCGGAGATCATCGCCCGGCTGGCCGAGCGTGTGATCGGACGACGCGAACCGGCGGTGCTACTGGTCGCGCCGGACGCGTTCGGGTGGCGCGGGTGAGCAAGACTGCTGCGATCCGGGCCGTCATCGCCGCGACCACCGACGAACCCGTACTGTTCACGACCGGCTACGCCAGCCGCATCGCGCACGGCATCCGCGATCGGGAGAACCACCTCTACATGACCGGGTCGATGGGGTTGGTTGCGTCGATCGGTGTGGGCGTGGCACGGGAGACCCGCGCGACCACTGTGGTCGTCGACGGCGACGGCAGCGTACTGATGAACCCGGTTGGTCTGATCGTCGCTGGTGCCGACCAGGAACTGCCGCTCGTGCACATCGTGCTCGACGATCGGCGGTACGACTCCACCGGCGGCCAGGATGTGCCCTCTGGCCGACTCGATCTCGCGGCTTGGGCGCGCGGCTGCGGATACGGTGCGGTGCACACCGTCGACTCGGCCGCCGCACTCGCCGACCTGTTGGCGAAGGCGTTGATCGACTGTCGGCACCCGGTCTTCATCCGTTGCATCATCGACGAGCCGGACGAGCCGGTGCCGGCTCGGATCGGCCGGGACCTGCGCGGGCACGCCAGCCGTTTCGCCCGATACCTGTGCCGGTCGGGCTGACATCCGAGAGCGGTGTCCCTGACTGACCCCGCCTGGGCGGTGCCGTGCGGCGTGCCGCCGGTGCCCCCCGAAACCCCCGGCCGGCTGGCCGCAGTCGGTGCCGGTGACGCTCTCGGTGACGGTCGTGCCGGAGTAGGTCGCAGAGGTCGGAGTATTAGGTCCAGCAGACCCATTTGCGCGCCTGCCAGAACCAGATCGTCACCTGGGCCACAGACAGGGCTGCTCCAGCGAGCCACGCAGCCCAGTGCCAGCCTGAGTCCAGATAAAGAAGGGCAATGGCAAGACTGGCCACAGGCACTGTGGGAAACAGTAGGAGGTAGGCGAGTTGACCTGCGAGACCGCTACCCCGTCTCGCGTACACCTTTGTGCGGAGCCGTTGCTCCCAAGCCAGAACTCGTTCGTCCTGCGTGTGGTCGATGAGCAGTGGACGAAGGCTATCGTTGATGTAGTCGCCGATATGCTTGGCATGCAGCACGTACCACTGGTACACGAGCCCGATAGCGCCCGATGCCAGTGGAATGACTAGGAGAAGTTGAGGACGCGCCTTTTCGGCTAGAATGAAGCCGGAGATCGCGACTACCACAGTGATATTGAGGCCAATCATCGCGCGATGAGCGTTGGCGAGGTTGTCGATCTCGCTTCGTAGCGCCGAGAACTCGGCAAGCGCGACTTCAACGACCGCGGAGCGCTTCGCGCTCATCGTATGAGACGTCACCTGTAAGGAAGGGCTGTGCTCACGCGGGGCATCGGTAGCTTCCATACCGGGATTATCACGATCACGCGCAACTGCGGGCGTCCTTGATCAATGTTTCTTCCCAGTCCCGCGAGTATGTCCTGCGCGATGTCCAGGGTTTGGGCCAGAATTCCCGCAGGGGGCCCTTGAACGGGCGCTTGCCGTGCCGCAGCTACCGGGGACCGGGCAGCATTCGGTGCAGCGCGCGGCGGTCGACCTTGCCGGTGGAACCGAGCGGCACCTCGGGCAGCACCACCCAGCGGGCCGGGATCATGTAGCCGGGCAGCCGAGCGCCGAGCGCCGAGTTCAGTCGCCGCGGCAGCGTGCCCGGTGCGCCGTCACCGGCGGCCAGGACGAACCCGGCCAGCATCGAGTCGGGGCCGGAACCGATCTTCTCCACGAACGCGGCGTCGACCAGCCCAGTGGCCAGGATCGCGGACTCCACCTCCTCCAGTTCGATTCGGAAGCCCCACAGTTTGATCTGGCGGTCAAGCCGGCCGAGCACCTCGTAATCGCCATCCGGCCGCAGGCGCGCCAGGTCACCGGTGCGGTAGATGGTCTCGCCGGTGGCCGGGTCGGTGACGAACCGCAGCGCGGTAAGGTCGGGCCGGCGCAGGTAGCCGAGCGCGACGCCGGGACCGCCGACGCACAGCTCGCCGGTCTCGCCCGGCGGTATGGGCCGCAGGTCCTCGTCGAGGATCCGCAGCGTGGTCCGCTGCAGCGGCCGGCCGATCGGGATCCGGTCCACATTGGAGAGGCTTGCCTCCGTGCAGTCGAAGTAGGCGGCGAACGTGGTGGTCTCCGTCGGCCCATACCCGTTGACGATCCGGCCGGGCGGACCGGCGGCGAGGACCCGGCGGACCGCAGCCAGTTCCAGCTGCTCGCCGCCGACGACGAGATTGCACAGCGGGGCGAGCGCGGCGGGTCGTTCCCGGGCGATCAGGTGGAACAGCGACGTGGTGAGGAACATGGTGGTGATGCCGGCCGAGGTCAGCAGCGCGCTCCACTGGGCGAACGTCACGTCGGTCAGCGCCGGGAAGACCACCACGGTGCCACCGGCGACCAGCGTGTTCCACACCTCGAACGTGGCGGCGTCGAACGCGGGGTTGGCCGCGTGCGCGACGCGGTCACCGGGAACGATGGTGCAGAACAGCGGGTTGACGGCGAGTCGCCGCACCGCGCGGTGCGGTACCACCACACCCTTCGGCTCGCCGGTGGATCCGGACGTGTACATGACGTAGATCGGGTCGTCCGGGGCGGTCGCCGACGGTAACGGGCTTCCGGCGGATGCGGCGTCCCGGTGCACGGCCAGCCGCAGGCCACGGGTGACCGGCATGCCCTCGTCGGCACCGGCCGGGTGCAGCATCGCGGCGATCTTGGCCTGGTCGAGGATCGAGGTGATCCGGTCCGGTGGCGCGTCCGCATCCAGGCACAGATAGGCCGCGCCAGCCCGGGTGACGGCGAGCATCGCGACCACCAGGTCGACGGAACGGTTCACCCGCAGGCCGACGATGTCACCGGCACCGACGCCCCCGCCGGCCAGATCGACCGCGAGCGCGCCGGCCGCCGACCACAGCCCGGCGTACGTGAGCGTGTCCCCGGTCGTCGTGTCCGTCACGGCCGGATCGTTCGGGCGCGCCGCGACCTGCGCCTCCACCAGGTCGTGGACGCCGTCGCCGCGCGCGCTGCGCGGACGCTGGTCGGTCCACACCCGGCCGATGTGGTCCAAGCACTCCACACGGCTGCCGGTGAACCCGGTCTCGCGCCAGCCGTCCGGTGGCGCGGTGCCGTCGGCCGGCCAGATGGAGTACTGCTCCTCATCGTTGACCACCACGAGGTATGTCATCTCGCGCCCCCGTTCAGGAGTCGAACGATCTCGTCCACGAGCCCTTCGACGGTTGCCGTGCGATGCAGTCCGGTGCCGTGGTGTGCGACGAACCGCAGCCGTCCCTCGCGCAGCTCACCGGCGATGTCGAGCAGATACGGCCAGCGGCCCTGGGGATCCTGGGCAGTGCCGGACGGGTGCGCCGACGGCCGCAGGATGCGGGCGGCCGGCTGCCGGTCCCAGGAGCCGATCTCGCCCAGGTAGTTGAAGCTGACCTGCGGCCCGGCCGACCGGGCCAACTCCTCCCGTACCGCCGGATCAGGGTGCGCGTAGGTGAGCAGGCCGTGCCCGAGCCCGTGCATCGGCACCGCACCGATCTGCTGCCGCAGCTCGCCGGCGAGTTGCGGCAGGGAGGACGTGCGGCCCAGGCGCAGACGGAGGGGGTAGAAGTACTGGAACCAGCCGACCGTCCGCGTCACGTCGACGTCGTGGCCGGGCGGCCCGTTGCGACCCGGTGCGGCCAGCGCGACGGTCAGCTCGTCACCGCCCTGCCACCCGGCGACCGCGACGGCGGCGGCGGCCAGCAGCAGGTCGCTGAGGCCGGTACCGGCCGCGCGTGCGTCCGCGGCAAGCCGCGCGGTGACGTCGGCGGCGAGGACCCGGCGTACCCCGGCCCGCGATCCGAACCGGACGACGGTGCCAGGCAGGTCGACCGGCAGTTCCTCGGCGCGGGCCTGGGCCCGCCAGAATGCGCGCTGGTCGGTCAGCTCCGGCGCGGTGGCCGCGTCTTGGAGCAGGCGTGCCCACGCGGCGTACGGCAGCGACGGCGGCACCGGCCGGACGTCGGGGTCGAGCAGGTCCGCGAGGTCGTTCATGAGCAGCGTGCGGGAGAAACCGTCGATCAGCAGGTGGTGGCAGATGAGTAGGAGCCGGTCGGGTAGCCCGCCGGGCATCCGGAAATGGACGGCCCGCATCGGCGCCGCCGACAGCGACAGGCCTCGCTGTGCCGCATCCGCCATGTTCGCGGCGAGTCGGTCTGCCTTCTCCACGTCGACGTCGCGCAGGTCGTGCGTGTCGAACGGCACCGGCCCGGCGTCCGGGACGCTGATCTGCCGTCGCGGTCCGTCGCCGTCGGGAACCAGTCGCAGCCGCAGCGCGTCGTGCCGGCGGGCCAGCTCGGTCACCGCGCCGGACAGCTCGGTCACGGTCACCGGCCGGAGCAGTTCGGCATGGTACGGATGGTTGAAGTGCCCGGGACGGCTCAGGTGCGGCAGGATCTCGGTCAGGAACCACGCCTGGGCCGGGGTGGGCGGCACGTCACCGGTGAGCACCGTCTGCCGTCCCCGTGGCTGCCGGGGCCCCAGGGCGGCGAGCCCGGCGACGGTGGGGTGACGCAGCAGGTCGCCCGGGGAGAGGGACAGCCCGGCGACGGCCGCCTCGGCGATCACCTGGACCACCTGCATGGAGTCGCCGCCCAGCTGGAAGAAGTTGTCGTCCGCGCCGACCCGGTCCACGCCGAGCACCCGCGCCCAGACAGCGGCCAGCAGTGCCTCCGCCGGAGTGCCCGGAGCCCGGTAGGCGGCGTCCGCGGGTGCCGCCACGGAGGTCCGGACCACGTCCGGTATCGGCGCGAACCGGCTGATCTGTTGGTCCGTGCCGTCGGCCAGCCGATCCAGCAGCCCGGTCAGGTCGGCCGCCCACGCGGCCACGTCCGGCTCGTCGAGGTGGCCGGCGAACCGGCAGGAGCCGACCAGGCCGCCGTCCGTGCCGACCGTGACGGTGACGAACAGGTCCATGTCGGTACGTCCCGCAGGCGCCGGGCCGAGCGTGAACCGCACCCCGCCACCGTGCCGCTCCTCGGCCGGCGCGTCGAGCAGGCTCAGCATGGTCTGGAACAGCGGGTTGTGCCGGTCGCTGCGGGTCGCGCGCAGGGCCCGGACCACGTCCCCGAACGGCACGTCCGCGTTCGCCTGGGCCGCGCCGACGGCGCGGTGGGCGCGATGCAGCAGCTCCCGGACCGTCGGGTCGCCTCCCAGGTCGAGCCGCAGCGCCTGCGGGTTGTAGAAGCAGCCGACCACCCGGGCCAACTCCGGCCGGGTACGCGTGCTCGCCGGCACGCCGACGACCACGGTGTCCTGCCCGTTCGCGCGCCGCAGCGCCAGAGCGGACACGGCAAGCAGTGCCGCGTACCGGGTCACCCGCTCCGCCCGCAGCAGCGCGAACAGCGCATTGGTCCGGCCGGCCGGCAGCCGCAACGGCACCAGCCCGCCCGGCCGGGACTCGGCCCGGGTCCGGGCCGCCGGCAGCGTGGACAGCGGTGGCGCGCCGCGCAGCGTCTCCGTCCAGTACGTCAGCCCGCGTTCCCGATCCGCGGCACGTTCCGCCGCGCAGTGTTCCCCGAACTCGTACCCGGGGCCGGCGGACGTGGCGTGCCGACCGGCTACCGCATCGTCGTACGCTGCGGCCAGGTCGTCGAGGAGGATCGTCACCGAGGTCGCGTCGAAGACGATGTGGTGCACGGCTGCCAGCAGTACGGTTTCCCGATCGCTGAGCCGGACCGCGTGCAGCGCCACCGGCGGCCCCGTGGTCAGGTCGAATGTCCGGACGCCGTGCTCGGCGGCGAGTCGGTCGAACGCGGGGGCGCGCTCCGGCGCCGGCAGCCCGGACAGGTCGGTCCAGGCCAGCGCGGCGTGCAGGTCTTCCCGGACCACCTGCGCCGGGCCTTCCTCGACGATGACGGTGCGCAGCGCGCCGTGCCGGTCCAGCACCGCCCGGATCGCAGTCTCCAACGCCGACCGGTCGAGCGGGCCGGCGATCCGGATCGCGAACGGCACGGTGTACGCCGGGTCGCCCGGTGTCAGCGTCTCCAGCAGCCACAGCCGTTCCTGGGCGTGCGACAGCGGCCAGGACGCGGTCGGTGCCGCTGGGCGTTCCTCGGCGCTCTGCCGACGCCGGCGTATCCGTAGCCGTTGCAGGAACAGCCGCTGCTGCTCCGGGGTGAGCCCGGCCAGCTGCGCGGCGAGCGGGTCGCTCATCGGCCCGCCAACAGCCGCGCGCGTACCCGGGTGAGGAAGTCGGCCACGGCCCGGCCACTGGAGACCCGGTGGTCGAAGACTGCGGTCAGCGTCATCGGGCGACCGGGCAGCGAGGTGTCCGCCCCGACACCGACCGCGAGCGTCTGGTCCTGGTTGATCCGTGGCTGGAACTGCAGGATGTTCTGCCCGGACAGGTCGCTGACGGTGACGGTGGCACCGGCGACGTCGTCCGCGTGGAGGCCACGATCGTGGTACGCGGCGAGCAGGTCGAGCAGCTCCAGCGTGATCTGTTCCGGCCCGAGCCGGTCCGCATGCTTGATCACCGGCACCCGCAGGCCGTGCCCGGCGTCCACCGCCACGCCGACGTTGATGTCGGTGTACTGCTCCACGTGGTCACCGGCGAACCGCGCGTTCAGCTCGGGGAACTCGGTCAGAGCGCCGGCCAGCGCGTGGATGATCAGTGCCAGCGGCAGTGGTGGCACGTCGCCCTCGGCTGGCGCGCGGTCGAGGGCGTCCGCGCCGAACGCGACGGTCAGCGAGCTGGCGAGCGCGGCGCCGCCCGCGTGCAGGCGGGCGATCTCGGTCTGCTTGGCCGGGCCGATCGGCGTGCGCCGCACCGAGGGCCCGGCGTGCGCCAGATCCTCTGCGGTCCGGCGGACCATCGCGCCGGTGACCAGGCCGCGTCCCTGGAAAAGGTCCGCGCTCAGGTCGAGGCGCCGCAGCTCGCGCAGGCCCTCGGCGGAGAAACGCGGCCCGGTCTCGGCCGGTGCGGTCTCGTCCGGGTCGGCCGCGGGGGCGGTCGCGGCCAGCTCGTCCCGCGAGGGGAAGAGCAGCGCGATCGGCGCTCCGGTGGGGACCACGTCGCCCTCGGCGGCGAGCTGTCGCAGGTAGCCGGGGCCGGGTGACTCGATGACGGTGACTGCCTTGGTGGACTCGACCTCGAGCAGGTCGTCGCCGGCCGAGACCTGGTCGCCGTCGGCGACCAGCCAGCGGAGCACTTCGACGGCGTCGTCGTTCGGGTTCTGCTTCGGCAGGATCACTTCAGCCGGCAC
Organism: Micromonospora sp. NPDC051196; assembly: GCF_040682415.1. Lineage (NCBI taxonomy): Bacteria > Bacillati > Actinomycetota > Actinomycetes > Micromonosporales > Micromonosporaceae > Micromonospora > Micromonospora sp. NPDC051196. Next base: position 40,914 of record NZ_JBFBAY010000025.1, on the reverse strand, counting down.
CGTTGAGCACCTCCAGCGTCGCGGCGACGACCGAGTCGGCTGTGGGCAGGACCGCCCGTTCCAGCGAAGGGGCCGCCGGGATCGGAACCGGCGCGGCGGCGACCCGCGCCAGCCGGGGTGACCCGGCGACCGGGCGCTCGGCGAGCTGGGCCAGGACCTCGGCACCGAAACCGGCGAAGCCCTGCCCCTCCTCGGCGACCACGATCGCGCGGCTGCCGGCCAGCAGTGGGCGCAGCGGACCCAGGTCGAACGGGAAGATCTGGGCCGGGCAGAGGACCTGGGCGAGCACGTCGTGCTCGGCGAAGAGCCGGTCGGCCGCGGTGAGCAGATCGTCGAGCATCCCGCCGTAACCGATGAGCGTGACGTCGGCGCTGGTGTCGGGCGCGGCCACCCGCACGGTCGGCAGCGCGTCCGTGGTCTGCCAGGCGCCGAACCCGTGCGGCAGGCCCGCGCCGAGCCGGCGGCCGTAGAGCAGCTTGTTCTCCAGCACGACCGCGGGGTCACCGTCCGCGTCCAGCAGTCCACGGTAGATGGTGAGTGGATCGAGCAGGCTGTGCAGCGCGGCGACTCGCAGACCGGGCACGCCGACGAGGTGGCGATCGAGGGTCTGGCTGTGCGTCGGCCCGTACCCGCGATGTCCGCCCATCGGGGTGCGCACGATCAGGCGGCCGGGTCCGCCGACGCCGTAGACCGCGCGCAGCTTCGCCGCCTGGTTGATGAGCTGATCGGCGGCGAGCAGCACGAAGTCGCCGAACATGATCTCCACGAGCGCCCGTCGGCCGCCGAGCGCGAGCCCGGTGCCGACCCCGACGATCGCGGCCTCGGAAATCGGCGTGTTGCGAACCCGGCCGGGAAACAGCGTGCTCAACCCGGCCGTGGCCTTGAACGCGCCACCGTAGGGATCCTCGACGTCCTCGCCGAGCAGCAGCATTCCCGGGTCCGAGTCGAGCAGCACCTCGAGGCCGTCACGTAGCGCGGTGACGACACGCCGGCCGTCGGTGGCGGCCATCCGGCGCAAGCGTGCCGGCTCTGGTTCGGCGGGCCGGGCCAGCAGCACGGCCGGGTCCGGGATCGGCGAGGCACGGGCGGTCTCCACCGCCTGCGCCACCCGCTCGCGCGCGGCCCGGTCCAGCGCGGCGACAGCCTCCCCACCCTGGTCCAGCGCCCGGCGCAGCGGGTCATGGGACCAACCTGCGGCGATCTGCGCCGGATCGCGGTGGTCGTCGCCCTTGGAGTGCGGAGCCAACCGGTACGTGTCGATGATCAGCATCACCGGTCCCGCGCCGGAGCGGACCGTCCGAGCGGCGTGCGCCGCAGCGGCGGACAGCGCGGCCGGGTCTCCGGTGACGGATTCCACGACCGGGATGCCGAACGCCTCGGCCCGCCCGGCTGCGGTGCCGGCGGTGGTGGTGCGGGTGTCGGTCGACTGCGCCACGCCGTTGCGCTCCAGGACCAGCAGCAGCGGCAGGTGCCAGAGCGCGGCCAGGTTCATCGTCTCGTAGAGCACGCCCTCGCCGAGCGTGCCGTCGCCGATGACTGCGACCGCGATCCCGGGGGAGGCGTCGAGCCGGTGCGCCATGCCGGCCCCGGCGGCGATCGGCACCAGGCCACCGAGGATGCCGCCGGAGTAGAAGCCGTCCCGGTGCAGGTGCTGGCTGCCGCCGAGGCCGCCGCAGGCCCCGTCGCGGCGGCCCATGATCTCGGCGAACAGCCCTTCCAGGTCGTGCCCAGCGCCGAGGTAGTGCCCGTGACACCGGTGGTTCGAGAAGACGGTGTCGTCCCGGATCAGGACCTCGCCCAGTGCGGCGCCGACCAGCTCCTGACCGATGCAGCAGTGCACGGTGCCGGACAGTTCTCCCTCGGCGAAGAGTTCGAGCAGCCGCTCCTCGGCCCGGCGAATCAGCAGCGCCCGCTGCAGCAGCGGCGCGGCGGGAAGGTCGGTCGCGAACGCTGGCGGAGGCGGTGCGGTCACGGTGCCGCCCTCACTGCTCCGGCTTCGTGGCAACGAACGTGACGACCAGCGGCAGCGGGTCGCCGGGGAGCCGCCAGTACCCGTCCTCGCCCTGCACCATCGACGGGAACCGCTGCCGCATGTCGAACGGCAGTTCACGAAGCCGGTCGATGCGCAGGCCAGCATTGATGAGCGCGGTCGACAGGCTCCCGACCGACCACCGCCAGAAATACTCGGTGTGCGGCTCGACCGGCTTGAGGTCGGCGTAGGTCTTCGCGACCTCCATCCGATTTGGACCATCCTGGAACAGTGAGTACGTAAGGCGCAACTCTCCGTCAATCTCGGTGAAGAGCGGCAGCACCGGGTGAATTTCCACGATGCAGACCTTGCCGCCGGGCTTCAGGTAGGAGGCGGCGATCTCGGCCCACCGGTTGAGGTCGTGCATGAACACGAGCGCGCCGTAGCTGGTGAAGACGATGTCGAACTTCTCGTCCAGCGTGTTCGGCAGCTCCAGGATGTCGCTGCGGATGAACCTGGTGTCCAGCCCCAGCTCGGCCGCGATCGTACGGGCGTTCTCGATCGCCTCGTCGGACAGGTCGACGCCGGTGGCACGCGCGCCCAGCCGGCTCCACGACATCGTGTCCAGCCCAAAATGGCACTGCAGATGCAGAAGCGATTTGCCGGTTACGTCACCGACTTCCTCGATCTCAATTCTCTGCACCGTGTTGCGGCCGTTCTTAAAAGCGTCGACACCATAGAACTCGGTGTCGAGATGCTCTTTTACGCGCAGATTCCAGCCGTTTCTGTTGGCGGCTACGCACTCGTCGATGGAGGGGGTGACATCCGTGTCGAAAGTGGTCATGAAACGATCATCCTTGTTGGTTGATGTTCGTCAGACCAGCGCAATCTAGCCGACCAATCTATGCTCGTCAATGGTGTCCGGATGGCCCGGTTTCGTGGTGTTGCAATGGCTCTGTGGATGTTGTCGGCGGATGTCGGACACCATGCAACGCATCCGCTATGGTCAATTCCTCGAATTTCCGCGACCTCGGTCGGATCCTTTCGTAGCGTCCAGGGTCATGGCATAATTCCCGACGTCGTGCATTCGATCATCGATTTTTCCGTGCCATGGACTTGCCGCCCGACCGACGCATTCGGGGGATTTAATGATCGACGGTGCAGCCGAAGTCGACGACGCAGGCCAACTCTCGGTGTCGCCCGCCCAGGAATCGATGTGGTTCGCCCTGCAGCTCACCCCGGGCCCCGCCTACCACGTGCCCTACCGGGTCCGGCTGGACGGCCCACTCGACCCTGGCGCGCTGCGCGCCGCCCTCGGCGACCTGGTCGCGCACCACGACGCGCTGCGCGCCACGTTCACACTCACCGGCACCGAGCTGCGGCAGCGGATCCGGCCGGCCGGCGCGTTCACCCTGCCGGTCACCGACCTCGGCGGGCTGCCGCCCGGCACCGCGACGGTGCGCGCGCAGGAGCTGGCCCGGGCGCCGTTCGACCTGTCCGGCGGCCCACTGCTGCGGGCCGAGCTGCTGCGGTCGGCACCGGACCGACACGAGCTGATCCTGGTCGTCCACCACCTCGTCTTCGACGGTGGATCGGCGAGGGTGTTCTTCACCCAACTCGCCGAGGCGTACGCGGCCCGCGCCGCGCACCGCCCCCCGAAGCTGCCGCCGCACCCCGCGTCGTACCCGGACCTGATCGAGGCCCAGCGCATCCGTCCGAGCGACGCCGACCTCGCGTACTGGCGGGACCGCCTGCACGATGCGCCGCAGCCCCTCACCCTGCCCGACTCCCCGGCCCCGGGCACCCCGGACGGGCTGCACCGCGTGCGGCTCACCCCCGACCTGGCCGACCGGGTCCGGGCCGCTGGCCGCCGGCACCGGTGCACGTCGTTCATGACCATGCTGGCCGCGTTCGCGGTGCTGCTGCGCACGCACACCGGCAGCACCGACGTGGTGATCGGGTCACCGGCCGCGGACCGTCGACGTCCGGAGTCCGCGCAAGCGGTCGGCCTGTTCGTCAACATGCTGCCGTTGCGCGTGACGATGACCGGCACGCCGGCCTTCGCGGATGTTCTCGCCGGGGTACGAGACGCGGTGCTGGACGGATTCGGTTACCAGATCCCGGTCGAGGACATCGTCCACCACACGGGTCCGGCCCGCGGCACCGGACACAGCCCTCTGTTCCAAGCCGTGTTCTGGCTGCATCCGGCGCAGGCCGAGCCCCCGGCCCTCGGCGACTGCCGCACCACGGTAGAGGAGATCTTCACCGGCGCCGCCAAGTACGACCTGACGCTCGGCGTCCGCGAGACCCCCGACGGCACCGTCTGCGACTTCTTCTACCGAGGCACCGTGCTGGATCCGGCCGCCGTGGACCGGCTCGCCACCGCCTACCTGCGGCTCCTCGACGTCCTGACCAGTCCGGACGCGGTCCTTCCGGGCCTACCCACCGCGACGAGCCAGGCCGCGACGACCACGACGAGCCAGGCCGCGACGACCACGGACACGCCGGTCGCGCAGTCGGCCGGACCGCTCGCCGGCCGGATCGCCGAGGTCTGGCGCGAGGTGCTGGACGTGCCGGTCGTCGGTCCGCAGGACAACTTCTTCGACCTCGGCGGCCACTCCCGACTGATGCTGCGCGTCCGGGGCCTGCTCGCCGAGCGGCTCGGCGCTGAGGTGTCCATGCTGGACCTCTTCGACCACCCGACCGTCGCCACGCTCGCCGGTCACCTGGCCGCCACCACACCACCGGAGACCTCCGGCGACGATCCCGCGGAACGCCGCCGCGCCGGCGCGCTCCGCCTCCGACAGGCGAAGGGGCAGCAGGAATGAGCGAGCTTGCGAGCGCATCATCGGCTCGACGCCGACCAGGGCGCGACCGCAGCGTCGAGGTGAGTCCGGCATGACGCAGGCACCGAGCCGGCTGGGTACGTTCGTGGCGCTCTGGCTGGCCGAGCTGGTGTCGCTGACCGGCACCGCGATGACCGGCTTCGCGCTCGGCGTCTGGGTCTACCGGACCACCGGATCCGCCACCCAGTTCGCCGGCGTCGTGACCGTGCTCTACCTCCCGCAGGTGCTGGTCACACTGGTCGGCGGCGTGCTCGCCGACCGGTACAGCCGGCGCCGGCTGATCCTGCTCGCCAACGCGGGCGGCGCTGCCGTGCTGGCCGTGCTGGCCGTGCTGGTCGCGGCGGACGCGCTGAGCGTGGCGCTGGTCTACGCGGTCACGTTCCTGGTCGCCACCTGCAGCGCCATCCAGTACCCGGCGTTCGCCTCCTCCGTACCGCAGCTGGTTCCGGAGCGTCTGCTGCCCCGCGCGAACAGCATGGTGCAGATGGCGAACGCCTCCTCCCGCCTGCTCGCCCCGGCGCTGGCCGCCGGGCTGATCCCGATCGTCGAAATCCTCGGTGTGGTCCTCATCGACCTGGCCACGTTCGCCGCGATGGTGGTCGTCCTGGCGATGATCCGGATCCCGCAGCCGGCCGCGACCGGGCAGGCCACCGGTGTCCGCCGAATTCTCGGCGACGTCGCCGCCGGCTGGGCCTACATCTCCCGTGAACGCGGCCTGCTGATCCTGCTCGGCTTTTTCTCGATCGCCAACATCGCCGCCGGCTTCACGCTCGCGCTGTTGCCCCCGCTGGTCCTGGAGTTCGGCACGCAGAGCGACCTCGGTCTGATCCTCTCCGCCGAGGGCCTGGGCTGGCTCGCCGGCGCCATCCTCATGATCGTCTGGGGCGGTCCGCGCCGCCGCGTCCACGGCGTGCTCGGCGCCGGCATCGTCTTCGGCATCGGCATCGCGGTGCTCGGCGTGCACGCCGCCGTCCCGGTCATCACGGCCGGCGTGCTCATCTACGCCCTGGCCCTGCCGGTGATCAACGCCTGCAACGCGACGATCTGGCAGGCCAAGGTGCCGGCCGACATGCTCGGCCGTGCGTTCGCGACGCTGCGCGTGGTGGCGCTCGCCTCGGTGCCGGTCTCCGCGCTCACCGCCGGAGTCCTCGCCGACGCGGTCTTCACGCCACTGTTCGGCGAGGAACGCGGCATCGCCAGCCTGCTGATCACCGTCGGATTGCTGCCGATCGCGGTCGGCATCGCCACATTCTTCTCCCGTCATGTCCGTGACCTCGAACGCGAGCCAGCCCCGGCAGCGGGAGCGGCTCGATGACGAACTCGCCGGACGATCTCACCGGCCTGGAGATCGCGGTGATCGGTATGGCCGGCCGATTCCCCGGCGCACCGGACTGCGCGAGCCTCTGGCAGACGGTCCTGGCCGGACGGGAACGGATCACCCGTACCGAGCCGGCCGGGCCCGGCCACATCGGGGCCTGGGGGCGGCTGGACGACATCGACCGGTTCGATGCGGCCTACTTCGGATACTCGCCGCGTGACGCCGCGCTGCTCGACCCGCAGCAGCGGATCTTCCTGGAGACCGCGCAGCACGCGCTGGAGCACGCCGGCCACCACGGCGGGGGTCGTGCCCGCATCGGCGTCTACGCGGGCGCCAGCATCAGCACGTACCTGCTGCGCAACCTGCTCGGCGGCACCACCAACGCCGGCTACGGCGAACTGATCATCGCCAACGACAAGGACATGCTGGCGTCCCGGGTCTCCTACCATCTGAACCTCACCGGGCCCAGCGTGGCCGTGCAGACGGCCTGCTCGACCTCGCTGGTCGCCGTACACCTGGCTGGGCAGGCGCTGCTGGCCGGCGAGTGTGAGCTCGCGATCGCCGGCGGCGTCTCCGTCCAGCCGCCGCAGGGCGGATATCACCCTGAGCCCGGCGGGGTGCTGTCCCCGCGCGGAATCTGCCGGCCGTTCGACGCCACCGCCGACGGCATGGTCCCTGGCAGCGGCGCGGCCGCCGTGGTGCTCAAACCGCTGACTGACGCGCTCCGCGACCGCGACACCGTGTACGCGGTAATCGCGGCCACCGCGGTCAACAACGACGGCGGCGACAAGGTCGGCTTCACCGCACCCCGGATAGACGGACAGGCCGAGATGATCCGGACCGCGCAGCGGCTGGCCGGCGTCGATGTCACCCGGATCGGCTACGTCGAGGCGCACGGCACCGCCACCCCGCTCGGTGACCCGATCGAGGTCGCGGCGCTGACCAGGGCCTTCCGTGCCGCTACCGACCGGACCGGGTTCTGCGCGCTCGGGTCGGTCAAGGCGCTGATCGGTCACCTGGACGCGGCGGCCGGTGTCACCGGTCTGATCAAGACGGTGCTCGCGCTCCGCGCCGGCGTGCTGCCGCCGAGCCCGTACCTCGGCGAGGTCAACCCGGAGCTGTCCCTGGCGGCCAGCCCGTTCTACCTACCCCGGGTCGCGGAGCCGTGGCCGGGTGACGGGCCGCGGATCGCGGCGGTCAGCTCGATCGGCATGGGCGGGACGAACGCGCACGCGATTCTGCGACAGGCGCCCGAGCCCGCGGCCCGGCCGGTCCGGCGGCACCGATGGCACGCCATCGCCGTCTCCGCCCGGTCGCCGGAGGCGCTGGACCGGATGCGGGCCAGCCTGGCCGACCGGTTGACACCCGGCGACGATCTGGCCGACGTGGCGTTCACGTTGCACGCCGGGCGGCCACGGGAGGCGTACCGCGCGGTGGTGGTGGCCGAGGATCCGACCGGTGCCGCCGAAGCGCTCCGCAGCGGTGGGCGGCAGGCGCACGAGCCGGCTGCCGACGTACCCGTGATGTTCCTGTTCCCGGGACAAGGTGCGCAGCGTCCGCGGATGGGACACGGGCTTTATCAGACCGAACCGGTCTATCGGGCTGCGCTGGACGAGGTCGCCGAGCTGGCCCGCGCGCACGACGTACCGTTGCTGGATCGTCTGTTCGACGACGCGCCGGAGGCCGCAGCGCGCCTGACGGACACCAGGATCGCGCAACCCGCGCTGTTCGCGGTGGAGTACGCGCTGGTGCGACTGCTCGGATCGTGGGGGATCAGGCCGACCGCGATGCTCGGGCACAGCGTCGGCGAGTACGTGGCTGCCGCGCTGGCCGGCACGTTCTCGCTGTCCGACGCGGTGACGTTGGTGGTGACGCGCGGGCGGCTGATGGCGGGCCTGCGGCCCGGGGCGATGCTCGCCGTCGCCGTCACCGCGGACGAACTGCCGACACTGCCTGCCGGCGTCTGGTTGGCGGCGGACAACGCGCCGGGCAGTTGCGTCGTGGGGGGCGAGCCCGGCCCGGTCGACGCGTTCGCCGAACGCCTGGCGCGCGAGGCGATTTCGACCCGGCGGCTCGCGGTCTCGCACGCGTTCCACACGCCGATGGTCGAGCCCGCACTGGCCGAGCTGACCGAGGCGGTGGCCGGGGTGCAGGCACGCCCACCGCAGATCCCGTTCGTGTCGTGCCGGACCGGGCGGTGGATCACCCCGGCGGAGGCCGTCGACCCGGGTTACTGGGCCGGGCAGGCCGCCGATCCGGTGCGGTTCCGGCCGGGACTTCGTACGCTGCCCGACGGCGTCCTTCTCGAGGTGGGGCCCGGTACGGCGCTGACCGGCTTCGTCGCCGGCCGCGCCGCGCTACCCACGCTCGGCCGCACAGCTCCCGGCGACAACCCGGATGGCGAGGAGAAAGCCCTGGTCACCGCCCTCGGTCGGCTCTGGTTGGCGGGCGGCACCATCGACTGGACCGTCTTCCACGGTCCCAGCGTTGGCCGGGTGCCGCTGCCCGGGTACCCGTTCGCGGCGAACCGGCACTGGATCGCGCCCGGCGGGCATTCCGAGACGCCGCGCTCGGCGGGTTCTGATGTGGCCGACCTCCCGGCCGAGTCCGCCGACGACGTGACGGTCCGGCTGCGGCGGGTCTTCGCGGAACTGCTGGGTGTCGCCGGAATCCGCGACCACGACGACTTCTTCCAGCTCGGCGGTACGTCGTTCCTGGCCACCCGGGTCGTCGCGGTCGTCAACGACGAGTTCGCGGTACGCCTGACCGCCGGGGACCTCTTCGACGCGCCGACCGTCGACACCCTGGCCGAGCTGGTCTGGCGGCAGCTGGCCGAGGGGGACGACGACTTGCTCGAAGAAATCAGGCGGCTGTCGCCGCAGGAGGTCCGCGCAGCTCTGAGCGACGATGACGGCCGCGGCTGAGCGCGTCACCGCCGGGCACCTCGTGCCGTTCGGCGAGCGGTGGACGATCTGGCGGTGGGTGGCGCTGCGCGGTGCGGGCATGCCCGTCGACTGGCTCGCTCGGCTGAGCCGCCCCGGGCTCGCGGACCTCGGCGAGGAGGAGTTCACGCGGGCTGGCGCGGAGCTCGCGGCGGACCTGCGCGTGCTCGCGGCCGAGCCGGCACTGCGGGAGGCGATCACCTGGCAGAACCGGCACGCGCTGCGGACCGGGGTGGACGTGATGCTGGCGTCGCCGGGGCGCCGCTCCTCCAAATACCGGCAGAAGGAGGCACTGGTCGCCCGCTACCTGCAACGCTACTGCGCGAAGAACGACACGATCGGCTTCTTCGGACCGGTCGGCTGGGCCACCGTCCGTGATGACGGGCCAGCCATCACGGTACGCCCCGGAGCGGGCCTGGTAGCGGACCGGACGACGTACCTCGAGGGCTGGTGCGCGGACGAAATCGCCGCCGTGATCGCCGCGGACGAGCAGCTGCGGCCGTGGTTGGCGCCGCGGATCCCGCCGTTCCTACGACTGGACGGCGAACAACTGCACCGGCCGCTCGCCCCGCCGCTGACGCTCCCGCCGGACGAGGCCGCGGTCCTTGCCCGCTGCGACGGCGTGACCCCGGCGCACGCGATCGCCTCCGCGCTCGTCGGCCACGGCTTCGACACGCCCCGGGAGGTCGTCGAGGTGCTGCACCGGTTGGCCGCCGCCCGCCGGATCGTCTGGGGTCCACAGATCGCCGCCGACGACCCCGACCCGATCCGCGCGCTGCGGGACCTGCTGCGTCCCCTGCCGGCCGGGCCGTCGCGGCAGCACGCCGTATCCATCGTGGACGGTCTGGCCGAGCGGCATCGCGCCGTCGCCGCCGCCAGCGGCGACCCGGATCGGCTCGGCACCGCCCTCACCGCGTTGGAGCAGTGGTTCACCGAGGTCACCGGCGAGGCATCCACCCGCAACCACGGCCGGTTGTACGCCGGTCGCACGCTCGTCTACGAAGACTGCCGCCGGGACCTCGACGCCGAGCTCGGTCCGCAGCTGCTGGCCGGCCTCGCGCCCCCGCTGGAACTGCTGCTCACCTCCGCCCGCTGGTTCACCGAGCGCGCGTTGACGCTCTACCGTCGAGAGCTTCTCGCCCTGCACGACCGGCTTGCCGCGCGGCACGGCCCCGAGGTGCCGTTCGAGAACCTCTGGTTGTACGCCCAGGACCTGGTCTTCCGGGACGCCGGCGACGCGTTCGACGTCCTTGCCACCGAGGTCCGTCAGCGGTGGGCCACCGTGCTCGCCACCGCGCCCGGCCCCGACTACGCCTCCGCCGACCTCCGCGACGCCGTCGACCGTGTCTTCGCCACCACCGTCACCACACCCGGCATCACCCGGTACTGCTGCCCCGACGTGATGATCGACAGCCCGAGTGTCGCCGCGATCCAGGCCGGCGAACACCGATTCGTCCTCGGCGAGCTGCACGCCGGCTTCAACACGCTGACCTCCGCGTTCTTCGCCCGCCAGCATCCCGCGCCGCACGAGTTGACCGAAGCGGTCGAACACGATCTGCCGGAGCCCCAGATCGTCGCGGTCTTCTCCCGCGAGGTGCCGTCCCGCATGATGCGCGGTCTGGTCGCCCCGCGCGACCTGCGCATCCTCTACGCCCAGGACAGCTGCGCCGTGGCACCCGAGGTTGCGGTGCCGGTGAGCTCACTGGTCGCCACGCGTACCGGGGACGAGTTGACGATCTCCAGCCGGGACGGCCGGATCACGTTCGAGAGCATGGTCTTCTTCGGCGAGCTGGTCATGGTCCGGGCCCATCGCGCGTTCGGCGTGTCCACACCGGCCCCGCACACACCCCGGCTGACCGTCGACCGGCTCGTCGTCGAACGCGAGACGTGGCGCTTCGCCCCGCGCGACCTGGCCTTCGCATGGATCGCCGGTGAACACGAACGGTTCCGCGCCGCGCAACGCTGGCGACAGGACCGGAGCCTTCCCCGGTACGTCTTCGTCCGCACCGCCCGCGACGCCAAGCCGCTCTACGCCGACTTCGACTCACCGGTGCTGATCGACCTGCTCAGCCGCGCCGTGCGGCGTGCGGCCGACGACGGTGAAGGTGTGACGATCAGTGAGATGCTCCCCGGCCCGGAGCACGCCTGGCTACCGGATGCGCAGGGCCGCCGCTACACTAGCGAGCTACGCCTGGTCGCCATCGCACGCCCCTGATCCTGCCGGACTACTGGACGTCACGTGAGCCGGGCGGCGAACTCCGGCACCGTGGGGGCGTCGAAGATCCAACGGGCCGGGATCTCCACGCCGAAGGCCTCGCTGACCCGTAGCGCGGCCGACACCGCGAACAGTGAATGCCCGCCCAGCTCGAAGAAGTCCCGGTCGCCAGTCGCCAGTTCGCGTTCCTCGTCCGGCCCGCAGCCGAGCACCTCGGCCCAGATCGCGGCGATCCGGCCGCATACCATCCGGTCGTCCGGGTGATCGTCGACCGGCGGCGCCGCCGCGGCCAGTCCGACCAGCGCGTCGGCGTCGACGCCACCGGCGCCGGTACGCGGTAGCCGGGGCACGACCACCACACCGCCGATGGACTGCCGGCCGGTCGATGTCGCGCGGGTGCGGCGCAGCAGGACCGCAGGCACGATCGTGGCACCCGGTGCGGGCACGACCACCGCCACCCGACGGCCGTCGACGGTGGTGACGGCCGCGTCCGCCACGTTCGGCTCGGCCCGTACGGCATCGGCCGGTGACGCCGCCAGTTCCAGGTCGCCCTTCGGGGTGACCCGGGCGACCTCGTCATCGAGGAACACCCGTGCGCCGGGCCGGTCCCCGAACGGATCCGGGCGGAACCGGTCGGCGGTATGCGCAGGATCTCCCGCGTAGCCGATCGCCAGACCCGCGCCGGTCAGGCACAGCCGCCCGGTGTGCCCGGCGGGCGTCAGCCGTCCCAGATCGTCGACGGTATAAGCGCCGACGGTGCTCTCCGAGGTGTGAGTGGACGTCGTGCCGTTCACCGGGTAGCCCGCTTCGACCGGGCCGGCGAGGCAGTGCACAGGAAACGGAAGCCGGACCCGGTCACGCCCGGCGACCACGGCGGCTCGCAGCCGCGAGCCGTGTGCTGCCGCCCAGACTCCCAGCTCCGCGACGTCCGCGCCGCCCGCGAAGGCGACCGTGGCCCCCCGCATTCTCGCCGTCGCCGAGCATAGGACCGCGCCGGAGAACAGCGCGGCGCACACCTCCAGCAGCCAGGCCGTCGGTCCGACCGCGCGCCACGCCACGACATCGGCTGGTGTGAGCCCGGGCAGCGCGGCGGCGCGCCCGCCGAGGTCCGCGAGGACGGACCGGGCAAGCACGACCGGCGCGGGCGGCGAATCCGCACCCGCCGCGTCCAGCAGCACGGCTGCGGCGGTCGCCCTGATCACACTCGGCAGCACGGGCACGTCCGGCGCAGCATCGGCGGACACCACGGCCAGGCGAGCCGGCCACGCCCCGGTCGCGTCCGAGCCGGCCAGCAGCATCGTGGCACCAGCCCGATCGGCCAGCTCGACTCGTCGCTCAGGAGGCGTCTCCGGGTCGAGCAGCAGGCAGGCCGCACCGGTCCGCAGGATCCCGATCAGCCCCGCAGCCGTTCCCGGCGCCGACTCGGCGTGCAGCGCCACCACAGTTCCCGTCACGCAGCCGGCCGCGCCGAGCGCGCCGGCCACCCGCCACGCCCAGCGGTCCAGCTCACTCCAGCTGACCTCGTGCATGCCAGCGTCCACCGCGACCGCGTCCGGTGCGGCGGTCGCACGCTCCGCGACGACCGTGCTCAGGTCCGGATGCCCGCGTCCGGCGGCGGGTCTGATCACCGCGCGCGCCACCTGCCCCGGCGGCAGCGCCGCGAGGTCCGCGAGCGGCCGGTCCGGGTTGGCCGCAATCGCGGTCAGGATCTCGTGCAGATGCTCGGCGTACCCGGCGACCGACCCGGCCGGGAACCGGGACTCGTCGTGCAGCAGCTTCAACAGGACCGCGCGTTCCGCGAAGACCTGTAGGACCAGCGGGTAGTTCGGCTGGCGCAGCACCCGGAAACGTCGATCCGTCCAGGCGTCTCCCTGCGCCCGTAGGGCCGCGTCGAGCAGGAAGTTTTCATAGACCACGAGCGTGTCGAACAGGCGCTCACCGGCTGCGGTCGCGTCCCGCTGAATCTCCATCAGGGACGCGTGCTGATGGTCGCGGACCCCGACCGCCTGCCCGCGCAACGCGACGAGTAGCTCCCGGACGGTCGACGAGGCGCCGACCCGGGCCCGTACCGGCAGGGTGTTGAGCATGAGGCCGATCATCGTGTCCGATCCGGGCACGGTGTCGCGCCGCACCGACCGTACCGCTCCGAAGACGACATCCTCTCGACCGAGACAGCGGCCGAGCAACACGGCCCAGGCCGCCTGCATCACCGTGTTGAGTGTGCAGCCGCACTCGCGCGCCACCTCGCGCAGCCCCTCGGACAGCTCCTCGGTCAGTCGCCGGTCGTGTTCGGCGTGCCGGACGCCGGAGGCCTCGCCCCGATCCCCGGCGATCAGCGTCGGACCCGGCAGATCGGCCAGCGTCGCGCGCCAGAAGTCGCGCTCGGCCGTACCGTTGCGCGTGGACAGCCAGTCGATGAACGCGCGGTACGGCACGGCCGGCGGCAGGTCGGGGACCGTGCCGTCGCGCAGCGCATCGTACGTGGCGAAGACCTCTCGCAGGAGCAGCAGCAGCGACCGCCCGTCCAGCACCGAGTGGTGGAAGGTCAGCAGGAAACGCACCGCATCCGACTCCCGCCGGACGGCACCGCGCACCAGCGGCAGCCGATCCACCCGGAACCCGCGCGCCCGATCCGCCCGCAGGAACGAATCCCAGTCTCCGGTCACCACCGTGATCGGGAACGGCATCAGCGGATAGAGCTCCTGACGCACCTCGCCGTCCCCGTCGATCCGGAACGCGGTCCGCAGCGCGTCGTGCCGGTCCGCCGCCCGCTGCCATGCCGCCGCGAGGATGTCGACGTCCAGACCAGGCTCCAGGACGCAATCCACCTGAATGGCATCGAGGCTCGGCCCGCCCGCGAGCGGACTGTCCGCGACGATGCCCAGCTGCATGGGGGAGAGGGGATAGGTATCGATCGGGCCGTCGGCCACGGTGTTCCTCCCGGACGCGAGAGTCTGCGCCCAAGGATACGTATCGATATCCATGATCGACATGGTCGAATCTCAGCCGACCGGCCGTCCCTCAGCCCGCTCCATCCGCCGTTGGCCGGTGGCGGTGATGTGGCTGCTGCCGTACTGCCTCGCCCACGTCGAATCGGCCACCGCCGAGCGGGGTGTCACGGTTTGCGGGCGACGAGTCCGATGAAGGTGTGGTAGGTGTCGCTCTGGTCGGGAGTGGTCTCGTCCGGTTCCGGTCGCCATTCGGCCAGCGGTACCAGCCCCGGCTCCAGCACTTCCAGGCCTTCGACGAAGGAGAGGATTTCTTCGTCGGTACGCCAGCGGCCGGTGCCGAGTGACTGGTTGAAGACGCGTTCGACTTCATGGGCCTTGCGAGAGGCGTCCGGGTGCCGTTGGCCGGGGTCACGGAAGTGGGAGATCGCCACGTAGCTGCCGGAGGGAAGGGCCTCGATAAGTGTCGAGGCCACCGCCTTGGGGCTCTCGTCGTCGCTGAGGTGATGCAGGATCGCGAAGAGCAGCAAACCGATCGGGCGGTCGAAGTCCAGGAACTGACGCACCTCGGGGTGTTCCAGGATGGCTTCCGGTGAACGGATGTCGGCCTGGATGACCGTCGCGGTTCCCTCGCTGGCCAGCAACGCGCGCCCGTGGGCCAGCACGATCGGGTCGTTGTCGACGTAGACCACCCGCGCCTGCGCGTCGTGACGCAGGGCCACCTGGTGCACATTGCCTTGCGTGGGCAGACCCGAGCCGATATCGAGGAACTGATTGACGCCCTGCTCGGCGGCGAGGAGACGAACCACCCGGCGCAGGAAAGCACGGTTGGCCTGGGCGGCCTGAGGACCGTCCGGCGTAATCCTGACCGCATGTTCGGCCACAGCGCGGTCAACGGCGAAGTTGTCCTTGCCGCCGAGGAAGAAGTCGTAGACCCGGGCGATGCTCGGCGTGTTCATATCGACCCCGGACGGTGCCACCTCTGGACTGGTCACAGTTGTCTCCTCGTCCTCGCCGAATTGCGGTCGACCGAACCGCTTGAGCCGAGCGCCGGACAGAGTGTAGCCACACACCGAAGTGGATTCAGCTTTCTCCCCATGATCAGTGATTGACGGGCATCCCCGCTGGGACGGGTGACCACCGGCGACCCAACTCCATGACCTCGGGCCGCCACCCGTCGTTCCGTTGACCTGGCAGTACGCCGAAGTTAGCGTTAACAACGCTCTCGTCCACACCAGAGAGTCCACCACCACAAAGGAGGACCATTGAGATCGGGACAGCGAAGGTCACGTCCCAGGCTGAGTCGGAAGGGTAGAACCATCGCGATCCTTGCACTGGGTGCGCTTCTCTCGACCTCGTTCGCGCCGACCCCCTCGTACGCTGCCGACGACCAGCTCAACGAAGGGCTGGTGCACCGCTTCGCCCTTGACGAGACCAGTGGGACGACGCTGGTCAACTCGGGTAGCGCGGGCTCGGCGGCGAATGCCACGCTCGTGAATCCGGAGAAGGCGAGGTTGACCGGGGACGGAGTCAGGTTCAACCCCGATTCGTACGAGGGCGCCCTTGAGGGTGCGTACGTGAAGCTGCCGAACAACCTCACCGCCGGCATGTCGAATCTCACCGTCGACTACGACGTGTGGATCGACCCGGCGAACGTCGGCGAGCACCAGATGTGGAGCTTCGGCGCGAAGTCCGGCTCGTGTGACGTCGACACCGGCGGTCAGGGCTCCATCTTCGCGTCGAACACCCAGCGATTCCGCGTCGCGGTGGGTGCGACGAACCTCCAGCAGAACCGGGTCCGCATGACCGAGGGGGCGTGGACGCACGTCACGTACACCCAGTCGCTGAACTCGAACGGCACGAGCTGGACCGGTCGGCTCTACCTCGACGGCGTGCTGCACGCGACGTCGACGAACCTGACCACGCCGCCGTCGGTGAACGCTGCGGGAACCACCTGCAACTTCCTCGCCCGCTCGCAGAACTCGGGCCACTACTCGTTCCGCGGAACGATCCGGGACTTCCGGGTCTACGACCGGGCCGTGAGCGCCGACGAGACTCTTGCCCTGGCGCAGCGGACCGTCTCCACCGGCGTCCGCGCCGACGCCGAGGCCATCGACCTCGGTCTGACCAGCGCGATCGTACGCGACATCGTCCTGCCCAAGGTGGGCTCGGTGGCGGGCTCGGCGATCACCTGGACGAGTTCGGACCCGTCGGTCGTCGAGGTCTACACCCCGCCGGCGCTCAACAGCGCCCGCAAGGTGCCGGTGACCGGCCGGATCACCCGACCCGCGCAGGGACAGCCCGACGCGACAGCCGTCCTCACGGCGACGGTCCGCAAGGGCGCTACGGAGGTCACCACGCGGGACATTCCCGTCGTGGTGAAGGCCGAGTTCGACAACGCGCAGGCGGTCGACCGTGACACGCTCGACCTGACCCTGTACGCCACCGACGACGTACGCGGGAACATCAACCTCCCGGCGGCCGGCGAATTCGGATCCACGATCACCTGGACGTCGACCACCGACCTCGTCACCGGCACCGGCGAGGTGACCCGTCCCGCCTTCGGTCGTGCGGATGTCGAGGCCACCCTGACGGCGACCCTCACCAAGGGTTCGGCCTCGAAGACGAAGTCGTTCCCGGTGACCATCACCGCCATGCCCCGGACCGAGGAGTACGAGCGGTACTTCATGGGGTACTTCAAGGGTGAGGGGATCGCCGACGGCGAGCAGATCATGTTCGCCACGTCCAACGGCAACACCGCGCTGGACTGGACCGGTCTGACCGGGGGTCGGCCGTCGCTCATCTCCCAGCTGGGCGACCAGGGCCTTCGTGACCCGCACATCGTCCGCTCACCCGACGGCGACACGTTCTACATGATCGCCACCGACCTGAACTGGTACGACCAGGGCGGCTACGCCATCAACGACACCCAGTACATCGAGGTGTTCGAGTCGCACGACCTGGTCAACTGGACTCCGCAGCGGCACGTGAAGGTCGCCCCCGACGACGCGGGCAACGCCTTCGCGCCCGAGTCGTTGTGGGTCGACGAGATCGGCGCCTACGTCGTCTTCTGGGCGCAGTCGTTGTGGAACAACCCGGTGAACCGCACGGGTCAGGGCAACGCGCAGATGTGGTACGCCACGACGCGCGACTTCCAGACGTTCTCCGCTCCCCAGGTCTGGCAGGACCCGGCACCGCTGTCGCGGATCGACACGACCGCGATCAAGGTCGGTGACCACTACTACCGGGTGACCAAGAACGAGGCCGGTAACCAGGGCTCGGACATCTTCTCGGAGAAGCACACCGACTTCCTGGACAGCAACATCAACAACTGGACCCTGCTGGCTCCGGCGCTGGGGCGCACGACGTGGGTCGCCAACCAGGGGTACGAGGGGCCGGTCATCTTCAAGGCCAACCCTGGTGACACCGCCTGCCCCGGCCAGTTCTACCTCTGGGGTGACCGGTACACCAACGGTGGTGGCTACCAGGCCGCCTGCCACGAGGACATCGAGGCGCCGACCTGGAACGCCAAGCCGATCACGATGACCAACGCCGGTGTCGTCCGGCCGCGTCACGGCACGGTGATCCCGCTGACCCTGCGCGAGTGGAACGACATCCGCGGGATCCCGAACAGCGACGTCACGACCACCACCGAGGTGGTTGTCGAGCCGTACGCGAGCGGGGCCCAGACGACCACGGCCACCGCCACGGTCACTGCGGCTGACGGGTTCGAGACCGGCGGTCAGGTGCGGTTCAGCGTCGGCTCGTGGTCGGAGGTCGCCTACCTGACCGACGGCGCGGCCACGGTCACGCTGCCGACGGGGCTGCCTGCGGGCACCCGGTCGGTCAAGGCCGAGTACCTCGGCGTCGACTACCTGAAGGCGTCGGAGGGTACGGCGTCGGTCCAGGTGCCGGCCGGCTCGAAGGCCGTCAAGGTCCACGCGAAGGCCGCGCCGGCCTCGGTCGTCCGTGGGGACACGTTCACGCTGAACGTGACGGTCGAGCCGAAGGGCGGGCCGAAGAAGAACGCTTCGACCCCGACCGGCGAGGTTACGGTCACTTTCGGCGGCACCGTGCAGGTCGTGCCACTGGTCGACGGCAAGGCCGTCGTCACGCTGCAGACCGCCGATCTGAAGCGCGGGAATTACCGGGTCCACGTCGCCTACTCCGGCAACCCGACCTACCAGGGCCACGCCGACACCTATCAGAACCTGACGGTGCGGTAGCCGGCACAGGTACGCCGAGGCGCCGCTGAATCGCGCCACAAGGGAGCGGGCGAGATCAGTTGATCTCGCCCGCTCCTTACTCCGACCTTCACGTTCCCGGTCGCACCTCGCGCACGACGTGAGCCGGCACGGAGCTTCCACCTCCGGGGAGGGACGAGAGGGTGGCGGGCCGAGTACGGTTATCGATGATCGGTAGGTGCGGGTCGGCCGGGCGGGAACGGTGGCCCGGGGCGACGCATCGGGGGAGGGAGCGGGTGTGGCGCGGCGGAGAGCCCTTGTGGTCCGGGGTGGATGGGAAGGACACCGGCCGGTCGAGGCGACCGACTTGTTCATCCCGTTCCTCGAACGCAGCGGATACACGGTACGGGTGGAGGGGACGACGGAGATCTACGCCGACGCCGCCGCACTGGCCGACACCGACCTCATCGTGCAGTGCATGACGATGTCGCAGATCACCGGCGAGCAGGTGGCGGGGCTGGCTGCGGCGATCGCCGCCGGGACGGGTTTCACCGGCTGGCACGGCGGCATCGTCGACTCGTTCCGCGCATCCTCGGACTACCTGCACCTGGTGGGCGGCCAGTTCGCCACCCATCCGGGCGTCGAACCGTGCGAGCGTAGCGGCGGGGAGCAGGACAGCTTCCTGCCCCACACGATCACAATCACCGATCTCGGCCGGGAGCATCCGATCACCGCCGGGATCGAGGACTTCGACCTGGTCACCGAGCAGTACTGGGTGCTGCACGACGACCTGATCGAGGTACTGGCCACCACCACCCATCCGACACGGGCGTGGCACCCGTGGCACCGGCCGGTCACCTCGCCGGCGATCTGGACCCGCAACTGGGGCGCCGGGCGGATCGTCGTGACGACCCCGGGACACAGCCTCGACGTGCTGGAACACCCGAGCGTGCGTACCGTCATCGAGAGGGGGATGGTGTGGGCGACCCGCACGGCGTCGGCATCGTAGGTCTCGGGTTCATCTCCCGCGCGTACCTGAACACCCTCGCCGACCATCCCGCGGTGCGCGTCGTCGCGGTGGCCGACCTGGACGCCTCCCGGGCCGTCGCCGCCGCTGCCACGATTCCCGGCGCCGAGGCGATGAGTGTCGAGCGACTGCTCCACCACCCCGACGTGGCGACGGTGCTCAACCTGACGATCCCGGCGGCGCACGCCGAGATCTCGGGCGCGGCGATCGACGCCGGCCGCAACGTCTACGGCGAGAAACCGCTCACCGCTACATTCCCGGAAGGCCGAACGATCATCGACCGGGCGGCGTCGGCCGGCGTCCTCGTCGGTTGCGCGCCGGACACCGTCCTGGGCACCGGTACGCAGACCGCCCGAGCGGCAATCGACGGTGGACTGATCGGCCGCCCGCAGGCCGCGTCGGCCGTCATGATCACCCCCGGCCACGAGCGCTGGCACCCCAACCCCGACTTCTACTACGTCCCGGGCGGTGGCCCGTTGCTGGACATGGGGCCGTACTACATTTCGGCGCTGGTCCACCTGCTCGGGCCGGTCCGTGCGGTGATCGGGGCGGCCAGCCGACTGCGCGACAGCCGGATCATCGGCTCGGGCCCCCGTCTCGGGCAGCGGATACCGGTCGAGGTGTCGACCCACGTGACCGGTGTGCTGGAACATGCGGGCGGCGTCCTGACCACCCTCACGACCAGCTTCGACGGTGTCGCGACGACGGCCGCGCCGATCGAGGTGCACGGGGAGAACGGCACCCTCACCGTACCCGATCCGAACAACTTCGACGGCGAGGTCCGCCACCTCGCGCTCGGCGGCCCCGGGTGGCGCACCCTTGAACCGCAGGCCGGCTACGTCGGCGCCGCCCGGGGGGTCGGCCTGATCGACCTCGTCCGGGCCGGCGAGACGCGTCCGCCCCGGGCCAGCGGTGAGGTTGCGCTGCACGTACTCGACATCATGACCGCCCTGCTCCGTTCGGCAGCCGAGGGCCGACGGATCGAGCTGACGACGACCGTCGAACGCCCCGCACCCGTCCCGCTCACCCCGCCCGAGGACTGGCTGTCAG
Source organism: Micromonospora sp. NPDC051196 (assembly GCF_040682415.1). Classification (NCBI taxonomy): domain Bacteria; kingdom Bacillati; phylum Actinomycetota; class Actinomycetes; order Micromonosporales; family Micromonosporaceae; genus Micromonospora; species Micromonospora sp. NPDC051196. Next base: position 20,415 of record NZ_JBFBAY010000025.1, on the reverse strand, counting down.
CCCCCGCGCCCGGGAGTTGAGGCGTGGTGCGCTGCGCGGTCACATGTCAGGGCTGACCAGTCCGGTCTGATAGGCGATGACCACCAGTTGGGCCCGGTCACGCGCACCCAGTTTTGCCATCGCGTGACTGACATGGGTACGCGCGGTGGCCGGGCTGAGGAACAGTTCGCCGCCGATCTCGTCGTTGTTCAGGCCCCGCCCCACCAGGGCGAGCACCTCCCGCTCGCGTTCGGTGAGCACCGCGAGTCGCTCCTGCGCTGCGGTGGCTGCCGTTCGCCGCGCCGTGAACTGGCTGATGAGGCGTCTGGTGATCCGCGGCGCGAGCAGGGCTTCCCCCGCGGCGACCACCCGGATGGCGTGCAGAAGTTCGGCCGGTCCGGCGTCCTTGAGCAGGAAGCCGCTGGCACCGGCCTGCAGAGCCTCGAAGACGTTGGCGTCGGTGTCGTAGGTGGTGAGAATGAGGATCCGCACCCGCTCCAGCCCGCGCATCCGGGTGATCTGGGCCGTGGCCTGGATTCCGTCCACCTTCGGCATGCGGATGTCCATGAGGACGACGTCGGGACGGGCGACGCGGGCACCCTCCACGGCTTCGGCGCCGTTCGTCGCTACACCGACGACCGTGATGTCGTCCTCGACGTCGAGCAGCAACTTGAACCCGGACCGCACCAGCCCTTCGTCGTCGGCGAGCAGCACCTTGATCGGCGGTGCCGCAGCTGCCGGGTTCACCGGCGTGACCCGTCCGGTGCGAGGGGCAGCCGGGCCCTGACCTCGAAACCTCCGCGCGGGGTCGGCTCGGCGTCGAGTTCTCCGCCGAGCAGCTGACAGCGCTCGCGCATGCCCACGATTCCGCAGCCGGGTCTGGTGCGGGTGTCCGTGGTGTCGCCGGTCGGTCGGTCCGCGCCGCTGTCACCGGACCGACTGCGCGGGCCCTCGTCGGCCACTCGGATCTCCAGGACGTCGATCCCCGGGTGCAGCGCGACCGTCACCCGGGTCGGGCCGACATGGCGGATCACATTGGTGATCGCCTCCTGGATGATGCGGTAGGCGGCACTGCCCACCGCGCTCGGCAGCGGCGAGGCGGGCGAGATCGCCTCAAGCGTGACGTCGAGTCCGGCGTCGCGTGCCTTGGCGGTGAGTTCGTCCAGCTGTTCCAGGCCTGCCTGCGGTACGCGGCCGTCGTTGTCATCCCGGAGTACGCCGAGAATCGTCCGCATCTCCCGCAGCGCCCGGGCACTGGTCAGCTCGATGGCCCGCAACGCTTCGCGCGCCTGCTCCGGTCTCTTGTCCAACACGTGCGCGGTCACTCCGGACTGGACGTTGATGATGGCGATGGCGTGCGCGACGGTGTCGTGGACCTCGCGCGCGATCCGGAGCCGTTCGGCGTCGACCCGCGCTCGCGCTGCTTCCTCACGGGTCCGTTCGGCCAGCTCCGCACGCTCCTGGGCATCGGCTGCGATGACGCGCCGGGACCGGACGGATTCGCCGAGGGCCGCGCTCATGACCGACGCACCGATGCGGAAGAACACCCAGCCGATGGCGGCTCGCGGCTCGATGTCGGCTGCTGCCACCAGCCACCCGGCGGCGAGCACCGTGGTACCGACACCAGCGATCATCAACGACCGGCGCCCGTCACCGTAGGCGGCGAGGGTGTACAGGGCGACGAACAGCCCGAGCCAGCCAGGCGCGTCCGGGAAGTCGAGACCGTAGTACACCAGGCTGGCGAGGGCTGTGGTGACAAACACCGGAACCGGCCACCGGCGGCGGACGGCCAGGACCAGGCCACTCACCACCAGCAGCGCGTATCCGAGGTTTCCGAAGTCGGTGAGCGGCCGGGGTGCACCCTCGATGGCGACCTTGGCGACCGTGCCCTGCACCTGCATCAGGGTGACGAAAAGCGCGAGCACCACGTCATGCGTCACCACCCGCAGGGGCTGCGACCCGGCTCGGTGTTCCATTCCGTGAACCTACCGCTCCGACGCATCGACATTGCTCCGTCCAGGCGCGCGACCGCCTACGACGACAGGCGTGGCGACACAGGTCCCGGCTACGCCCGATTGCGTAGCCGCTGCCGTCCGCCATCGGAGGCCACGACCGCCGCACCGACGCGACGATCTGAGCCATCGCCGATATGCAGAGGGGTGAAAGGACATGAGTTCATCAAGGACCCGAGGAGGGCTGGCCGTCACTGCTGCCGTCCTGACCGGAAGCATCGCACTTGTCGTACTGCTGGGAGGGGCCGGGCTCGGCGGGCCGGCAGCCGCAGACGGACCAGGGGCTGCGGTCGATGCGTACGGCCTGACCACCGGGCGACTCGTGGGCTTCGTGGGCGCACTGGCGGCGCTGGCCGGCGTGGTCGTCGGCGGGCTGGCCATGATCCGCCCCAGCAGTCCCATCGGTACCGGCACCGGGCGACTCGGGGCCACCATCGCCCTGGTGGCGGGGTTGATCGGCGTGGTCCTCGGCGGATACGTGGTGGCCGCCGCCAAGGGTGGGCCCGGCACCGGCTACGGAATAGTCGGAGGCGTCGTAGCCCTGACGGTGGGGCTGGCCAGCCTGGGACTCGGTGGGCTGGCCATGGCCCGCTCCCGGCACCCCCGCTGCGGATGATCCGAGGCGGGCCGAACCGACCGCCACGAAGAGCGACCGGCGATGTATACAGCCAACAAACGCTGGTGAGTCTCGTGCTCCGTCTCAAGCGGTCTCCCACCGCTGCGCAACCCGCCGTTTCGGCGATCCGACGCCGTCACGGTGAGCAGGATGGAACAGCAGTCCGATGCCGACGCCCGGCCGCTGGCACGGTCAGCTCACCATCGTGCTCGGCGGATTCCGGGCTGCCACCGTGACGGTGTCTGCGATGCGGGGCTCGACTACCCTCGCCGCGTGGACACTACGGAGATCGATGCACCGGTCGTCGGCGTCACCGTCTATCCGGACCGGGCCCGGGTCACCCGGCGCGGCGGTGTCCGGCTGGCCGCCGGCCGGCACCGGGTACGCGTCGCGCCGCTCCCGCTCGGCCTGCGGCGGGACTCGGTCCGCGTCGGCGGTCGGGGTCCGGCCGCCGTACTCGGTGTGGACGTGACCACCTGGCGGCAGGCCCGCAGTACCGACGCACAGGTGGTCGGCCTGGAGCAGCGTCGCCGGGAGTTGGCCGACGAGTTGGCCGAGGTGGACGACACGGACGGGATCGAGGAGCAGCGCGGGGAGTTCCTCACCCGACTGGCCGAGCGGGCCGGTGGCACGTACGCCCGGGCGTTGGCGGCCGGTGACGCGGCGCCGAGCGACGTGGCCACCTTCACCGACTCGGTGGCCGCGCAGCTCGCCGACTCGCGGACCCGGCGGCGCGGGCTGGCCCGGCGGCGTACCGAGCTGACGGAGGAGTTGGCCGCGATCGGGCGGGACCTCGACGCCGCACACGGCAAGCGGGAGCCGGATCGGCTGGCCGTCGAGGTGATCGTGACGGTGGAGGCCGACGACGCCGATGTCGAGCTGGAGTTGACCTATCTGGTGGACGGGGCCCGCTGGCAACCCTCCTACGACCTGCGGCTGGTTGACGACACGATGACCGTCACCTGGTTCGGAGCGGTCAGCCAGAACACCGGGGAGGACTGGCCGGAGTGCGAACTCCACCTTTCCACCGCTCGGCCGGCGGTGACGACCGGCGTACCCGAACTGTCGCCGTGGTATCTCGACCGGCTCCGGCCGGTGTCACCGCGCATGGCGGCGGACATGCCGCTCGGGATGCCGGTGCCGTCGGCGCCCGGTGCGGCGCCGGCCGGCGGCTCTCCGGTGCGTGCTGCGGCGGCTCGCCCGCTGCTGCGGGAGAGCGTCGCCGAGGTCGAGCAGGGGGTCAGCGCGGCCACCTACCGGCCCGCGCGGCCGGTGGCGGTGCCGGCCGATGGCAGCGCACACCGGGCCACCATCGCCGTGCTGGAACTACCGGCCCGGCTGGACCACGTCACCGCGCCGGTCCGGTCCGCCGAGGCGCACCTGCGGGCCACCGTACGCAACACGTCCGAGCACACGCTGCTGCCCGGCCCGGCGGCGGTGTTCCACGGCGCCGACTTCGTCGCGTCCACCAGGCTGCCGATGTGGGCGCCGGGGGAGGAGACCGAGTTGGCGCTCGGGGTGGACGACCGGCTGCGGGTGGAGCGGAAGCTGCATCGGCGTGCCGAAACCAAAGCCACCCTCGGGTCGACCCGGCGGCGGGAGGTGGAGTACCTGATCACCGTCGCCAACCACACGCCCCGCCCGGCGAGCGTCGAGGTGCGTGATCAGCTTCCGGTGTCGCGCGACGAGGCGGTCGTGGTGCGGGAGACGACCGTCGTGCCGCCGCCGGTCGAGCGTACGGAGCTGGGTGAGCTGACCTGGCGGCTGTCGCTCGCGCCGGGTGACAGCGGCGAGATCGCGCTGGGCTTCCGGGTGGAGCTGGCCAAAGGGGTCGAGCTGACCGGCTGGCGGGAGTAGGTCGAGTCGGCGTTCGAATCGCGGCTGGATTCGGTGACAGGCTGGATGGTCCGGGCGGGGCGGCGGATTCCTGGGAGGCGATCGTCTCGTGACGGTTGGTTCTACAACTGGACGATGTGGCCCACCCGCGGTGGCGTGCGACCTGCGAGGACGTCGAGCCAGGCGTGCCGTAGCGCCTCGGGACCGTTGCCGACCTGCACGTCGAGCCAGCCGCTGACCAATCGGGTGAACCGTTGCCAGGCTTCGGTGAACCGTTCGTCGAGGCCGTCGCGTCCCCAGTCCTGGCTGCGTTTGCGAATCTGCACCGGCGCGAAGAAGATCTCGTCGGCGGCGTCGGCGTTGGGTGTCTGCTGGGTGAGCCCGACGGCGATGTCCCGGACGAGTCGGTCGCCGAGGTGGTGGCGCAGGGCGTCGCGGGTCGCGGGTGCACCGGACAGGTCGAGGTAGAGGGTGGCGACGGCGTCGAGGGTGTCGATGTCGCCGTAGGTGAGGACTGTGTCGTAGCAGCCGAGGGAGCGGGTGAACGCGAGATTGCCGGGCGAGGTGAGCCCGATCAGGCGTGGACCGCGGCCGTGCAGTTCGAATGCGGCAGCGTACGCCGTCTTGCTCGATGCCGACGACAGCACCAGCGACTGTGCTGCGTAGTAGTCGTTGTCGACGACCTGGTCGGCGAGCATGAACGAGGTGAAGAACAACGGCCGGAACAGGATCAGCAGGTCCTCCTGCTCCGGCCGGTAGGCGGGGTCGCCGGTGGTCGACCGGTACGCGTTGTACGGCGAGGGCAACTCGGCTCGGTGCATGCTCGCGTCGCGGAATCCGGAGGCGTCCACCCGGTCCGGGCGTACCACCAGGTGGCCGGCGGGCGGGAGGTAGCCGTAGACCCGTTGGCCCGGCTCGACGCCGGCCACGGTGGAGGCGGTCACCTCGGCGTAGCCCCACAGCGGCGGGAGCCCCCACTGCCGAGCGAGCCCTCGGGGCTCGGGCGGGAAGAACTCCCAGTAGCGCATCGACTCACCGAGCACCGCATAGGTCACGTTGTTGGCGGTCAGACCGACGCGGTCCACGCGCAGCAGCGCCTCGCCGTCGGTGAGGGTGGGCAACGGGCCGTCGACGAGCGTGGTGCGGGCACGGTCGTCGCGGGCCACCGCGAATGTCCACGAGTCAGCCATGGTGTGACGCTAGGCAGCCGCGCGACCGGAGACAAGTGCACTGAGAGTGCAAAATCCCACTCGGCGGGGATCAGGGTCGGACAGGGCGAGGCGGCGCATCGCCTCAGCATCCGCGCTTACGGCCCGACCCGGCACCTCACATGAACTCGCGGTCGATGAGGCGCAGCAGATCGTCGGTACTGCCCGACGCGAGGACCTCGGTCACGTCGGAGGGGGTGCTCAGGGCGTTGAGCATCGTGCGCATGCGTGCCACCGCCCTTTCCACCGCGTCCTGCTCGGCCGAGGCGAGCCATTTCTCCACCCTGTCCAGGTCGGCGTGGAGTTCCGCCTCCATGCCGCCGTCCCCTGTGTCCGGTGCCAGCTCGTCGAGAAGGTGTCGGGTCAGGGCATGCGGCGTGGGATGGTCGAAGATCGTGGTGGCGGGCAGCCGGAGCCCGGTGGCGGTGTTGAGCCGGTTGCGCAGCTCGATCGCGGTGAGACTGTCCAGCCCTTGGTCGAGGAACCCCTGGTGCGCGCCGATGGTGCTCGGGTCGGGCTTGGCCAGGACGGTCGCGGTGTGGCTCTGGACAAGTTGGAGCACGTGCTGGTGCTGCTGCTCGGCGGTGAGCTGCGCGAGCTGGCCGCCGAGGTCCGTGGCGCCGACACCGGCCATCGGCCGGTGTCGGGTCGCCACGGGCCTGAGCTGCGCGAACAGCGGATGGTCGGGGAGTTGGGCGGTGTTCAGCGGCGCCGCGAGTTGCAGCGCGTGCGGCATGGCGTGGGTGTGGTCGAACAGGTGCAGCGCGTGGGCGGTCGTCATCGGGCTGATCGCGGTGCGGCCCATCCGCGACACGTCGGACATGGACAGGTGGGCGGTCATCGCGCTGGCCTGCGACCAGAGACCCCAGGCGATGCTGGTCGCCGGCCGGCGGCACGTGGCCAGGGCATCGAGGAAGGTGTTGGCGGCGGTGTAGTTGGCCTGTCCCGGGCTGCCGAGGAGACCGCCGGCGCTGGAGAACAACAGGTACGCGCCCAGCTCCAGATGGCGGGTGTAGTGGTGCAGGGTCACCGCGCCGCTGATCTTGGTGGTCAGTACCTCGGTCAGCTGCTGCTGCGTGAGCGTGGCGATCGTGGCGTCCCGCAGCGCGCCGGTGGAGTGCACGACCGCCGTAACCGGATGCGCGGCGGGGATGCCGTCGAGGGCGGCGATCAGCTGATCAGGATCGGTGGTATCGCATGCGGCGATGGTCACCTCGGCACCCAGCTCGGTGAGGCGTTCACGCAGCTCGGCCGCGCCTGGCGCGGCGTCGCCCTGCCGGGAGAGCAGCAGCAGCCGGCGACTGTGGCCCTGCTCGACCAGGCGGGCGGCGACCAGCGCCCCGATGGTGCCAGTGCCGCCGGTGATCACGGTGGTGCCGTCCGGGTCGACCGGCACCGGGATGCGGATGACGTTCTTGCCGGTGTGCTTGGCCTGGCTCATGTGCCGCAGGGCGTGGCGTAGGTCGGCGAGCTCCCAGCTGGTCACTGGCAGGGCGGTCAGGGCGCCGTCGGCGAACAGGTCGACGAGCCGGCCGAGCATCTCGCCGGTGCGCTGCGGGCCGGCTTCCTTGAGATCGAAGGCCCGGTACGTGATACCGGGATAGTCGGAGGCATCGCGGATGTCGGTCTTGCCCATCTCCAGATAGCGGCCGCCCGGCGTGAGCAGCGTGATGGACGCGTCCACCATGTCGCCGGCCAGGGAGCCGAGGACGACGTCCATGACGGGGAACGTCGCGGTGAAGTCGGTGCTGCGCGACGAGGCGATCCGCTCGGCCGGGATGCCCATCTCCCTGAGCACCGGCCACTTGGCGGGGCTTGCGGTCGCGTACACGGTCGCCCCGAGGTGGGTGGCGAGCTGGACGGCGGCCATCCCGACCCCGCCGGTCGCCGCGTGGATCAGCACCTTCTCGCCAGGTTGCAGGTCAGCCAGATCGCGCAGGGCGTAGTAGGCGGTCAGGAACACCGCGGGCACGGAAGCGGCCTGGGGGTACGTCCACCCGTCCGGGATGGCCGTGACCATCCGGGCGTCGGCGGTGGCGAGCGGGGCGAACGCACCGGGGAAGGTGCCCATCACCCGGTCGCCGACCTGCCGGTTGGTGACGCCGGGACCGACCTCGGTGATCACGCCGGCCCCTTCGGCGCCCATGCCGTCGGAGGTGTCGACCATGCCGAGGGCGGTGGCGACATCGTAGAAGTTCAGGCCCGCCGCTCGTACACCGATGCGGACCTCGCCGGGCCGCAGCGGCTGCGTCGCGGCCGGGATACGGTCGACGGAATCGATCGACCCGCCGCCGGTCGTGCCGACCCGCCAGCCGGTGCCGGCACCGAAGCCGCTGGTGCCGGCGATGCGGTCACCGGCCCGCGCTGCGCGGACCAGCCGCGGTGCAAGCAGGACGTCGCCGCGTACGGCGAGCTGCGGTTCGGTTCGTGACGCTGCGATCAGGCGGGACCAGTCCACCCCCGGCTCGTCGGTGGGATCGAGGTCGCAGAGCACGAACCGATCCGGTTCCTCGGCCTGGGCGGTGCGCAGCATGCCCCACACCACCGAGGCGCCGAGATCGTCGACACCGCTGGCGACGCCGACCGCGCCGCGGGTCACCAGGACCAGCCGGGACGACGTCAGCGCCGGACAGCCCAGCCACCGCTGCACCACGGCCAGCACCCCGCCTCCGACACCGCACGCGACGTCGGTAACCGTCCCCGCATCGGTGTCGAGGGCGGCGGCGCCGATGCCGGTGACCGGCAGCAGAACGTGCCCCGGCGCGGGCATCCCGCCGTCGACGGCCGCGATCAGGTCGTCCAGGCCCGGGTACGTGGGGGCGTCGGGCAGCCCCGGCAACCCGGCCGGCGCGAGCTGACCGACCACGGCCCAGTTCTGTGGGCTGCCGACCACGGTCTGCGGGTGGTCGGCGACCCGGATCCAGTCGAGGGTGAAAAGGCCGTCGTCGGCTGAGAACGCCGCGCCGGCCAGCGCCGTGGCGTCGACCCGCCGGGCATGCATTGCCTCGATCCGGGCGACCGGCTGCCCGGCGGCGTCGGCGAGCGCGATCTCGACTGCACCCACGCCGGGTCCAGGGCTCAGCCGCACCCGGATGCGGTCGGCACCGGAGGCGTACAGGGTGACTCCGGTCCAGGAGAACGGGAGCCAGACGCCGTCGGCGGGCAGGAATTCGCCGAACGGGATGGCGTGCGCGGCGGCGTCCAGGAGCGCGGGGTGCAGTCCGAAGCCGGCGGCGTCGGCCGGCAGGGCGACCTCCGCGTAGACGTCATCGCCCAGTCGCCACGCCTTCTGCAGCCCACGGAAGGACGGCCCGTAGTGGTACGTGCGCTCGGCGAGCTGGTCGTACAGCCCGTCGACGTCGATCGGCGTGGCACCGACCGGCGGCCACACCACCATGCCGGGCTCCGGGCTCGTGGCGTCCGGCTGCGTGCTGAGCGTCGCCTGGACGTGTCGGGTCCACACCGCCTGATCGCCGCGGCGGGCGTGGACGGCGACCCGTCGGTAGCCCGCATCGTCTGCGGCGTCGACCACGATCTGCACGTCGGTCGGCGTCACGGGGTCGAGCAGTAGTGGCCGCTCCACCACCAACTCCTTGACATGCGGCAGCCCGACCGCGTCGCCGGCCCGCACCAGCAGCTCGACGAACACCGCACCGGGCAGCAACGTGCTGTCACCGACCGTGTGCTCGCCCAGCCAGGGCTGCGACCGCGTGCAGAGCCGTCCGGACAGCACGTGGGTGCCGCGGTCCCCGGCCACTTCGACGACGCTGGTCAGCAACGGATGCGGGGCGTCCGCGGCCTCGGCGACATGCGTGCGGTCGAGCCAGAAACGCTGGCGGTGGAAGCGGTACGTCGGCAGCTCGACCGTGGCGTGATGGGGGTGCGGGTTGGCCGGGACGAGGCCGCTGGTCCACCCATGGGTCAGGTTCCGGTGCAGCGTCGTGGTGTTGTGGGTGTTGCGTCGCAGCGTGGTGTGCGTGACGATCGGCTGATCGTAGGCGTCGAGCGCCTGCGTGAGGGCGGGATGGGCGCTGATCTCGACGAATGTGTTGTGACCGGTGCCGAGCGCGGCGGTGACGGCCTGGTGGAAGGCGACGGGCTGGCGCAGGTTGTCGTACCAGTAGCGGCCGGTCATCTCGGTGGTGTCGATCCGGGCGCCGGTGAGCGTGGAGATCAGCGGAATCGTGGCCGACCGCGGTGTGACGTGGTCGAGGGCGTCGAGCAGGTGGTCGCGCAGGACGTCGATGTGCGGCGAGTGGCTGGCGTAGGTGACCGGGATCCGCCGGGCGTGGATGTTGTTGGCGGCGCAGTGCGCGAGGAGCGCCTCGGCCGCCGGTACGTCGCCGCTGACGATGGTGGTGCTCGGGCCGTTCACGGCGGCGATGTGCAGCCCCGGGTGCTCGGCGAGCAGCTTGGCGGCACGGTCTGGGGTGGTGGTCAGCGAGATCATGGCCCCGGGTTGCAGCTTGGTGAGAGCAGCGGCGCGGGTGACGACGAGGTGCACGGCGTCGTCCAGCGTGAGCGCCCCGGCGATGTGGGCGGCGGCGATCTCGCCCTGGGAGTGGCCAATGACGGCGTCGGGCTGGATGCCGGCGGCCTGCCAGGTGCGGGCCAGCGCCACCATGACGGTGAACATGACGGGCTGGATGACGTCGACGCGGCCGGTGTCGGGGGCGCCGGGGTCCTGGCGCAGGATGTCGACGACGCTCCAGCCGGTGCGCTGCTCGATCAGCGCCGAGGCCTCAGCGACCGTGGCGGCGAAGACCGGGCACGTGTCGAGCAGGTCGGCGGTCATGCCGTCCCACTGCCAGCCCTGGCCGGGGAATACGAAAGCGACCTTGGGCCGTGAGAGTGCCGTGCCGAGGGTGCTGTTGGCGTCGGCCTCGCCGGTGGCGATGAAGTGCTCCAGGCCGGCATGCAGCTCGTCCCGGGTGGCGGCGGTGATGGCCAGGCGGTGTCGTAACGCCGGACGGTCGAACAGGGCCTGGCCGATCGCGGCGGCATCCGGTCTGCGGTCGCTTTCGCTGAATGCGAGCAACTGGCCGGCCTGCGCGCGTAGCCCGGCGGTGGTGGCGCCGGACAGCCGCCAGGTGATGACCGGGGTGCTGGTCAGCAACGGGTCCTTCGCCGACCCGGGCGGGACCGGCGGGACGGCGGGGGCCTCCTCGATGATGACGTGGGCGTTGGTGCCGGAGACCCCGAAGGAGGAGATTCCGGCCCGGCGGACGTGGTCGGCGGACCTCTGCCACGGCTGGGGCTCGGTCAGCAGCGACACCGCACCGGCCGACCAGTCGATCATCGGCGAGGGCTGGTCGGCGTGCAGCGTCGGCGGCAGCGTTTCCGCCCGTGCGGCCAGCACCATCTTGATCAAGCTGCCGACACCGGCGGCGGCCTGGGTGTGCCCGAGGTTCGACTTGAGCGAGCCGAGGTGCAGGGGACGGTCGGCGGGGCGTTGACCGTACGTGGACAGCAACGCCTGGGCCTCGATCGGGTCACCGAGCTTGGTGCCCGTGCCGTGCGCCTCGACCACGTCGATGTCGGTGACCGTGAGACCGGCGTTGGCGAGCGCGGCCCGGATCACCCGCTGCTGCGACGGGCCGTTCGGCGCGGTCAGCCCGTTGCTGGCGCCGTCCTGATTGGTCGCCGTGCCGCGGATGACCGCCAGGATCGGATGCCCCGCCTGCTGCGCGTCGCTCAGCCGTGCCAAGGCGAGTACGCCGATGCCCTCGGCGGCGGCGAAACCGTCGGCGTCGGCGGAGAACGGCTTGCACCGCCCGTCGCGGGCGAGGCCACGCTGGCGGGAGAACTCGACGAACGCGGTCGGGCTGGCCAGTACGGTCACGCCGCCCGCCAGCGCGAGTGAACACTCACCCTGCCGCAGCGCCTGCACGGCGAGGTGCAGCGCGACCAGCGACGACGAGCACGCCGTGTCGACGGTGACCGCGGGACCCTCGAAGCCGAACGAGTACGCCACCCGTCCGGACAGCACGCTGGCCAGGTTGCCGGTCAGCGCGTAGCCCTCCACGTTCTCGGGCACCCGACTCAGATCCGGGACGTAGGCGGATGTGGATGCGCCGATGAAAACGCCGGTCCGTGAACCGCGCAGCCGCGCCGGCTCCATTCCCGTGCGCTCCAGCGCCTCGTAGGAGACCTCCAACAGCAATCGCTGCTGCGGATCCATCGCGAGCGCCTCGCGTGGCGAGATCCCGAAGAACTCCGCGTCGAACCCGGCGACATCGTCGAGGAACCCGCCCCGGTTCACGTACGAGTGGCCCACCGCTTCGGGATCCGGGTCGTACAGGTCCTCCGGCCACCCCCGGTCGGTCGGGAACTCCGAGGTCGCGTCCCGCCCGGCGGCGACCAGGTCCCACAGCTGTTCGGGGGTGGACACGCCGCCCGGATAGCGGCAGGCCATCGCCACGATCGCGATCGGCTCGCGCGCCGCGGCCAACAGCTCCCGGTTCTGCCGTTGCAGCCGCTCTGTCTCCTTCACCGACGCCCGCAGCGCCTCGACGATCTCTTGACCGGACGTCGTCATGGTCGGAACTCCGCTCTGTGCCGGACGTGCGACGGATCAGGGGGCGTTGCCGCGGGCCAGCCGGACCAGGTCCTCGACGGCCATTTCGTCGATGGCGTCCCAACCCTCGTCGGCTGCGGCCGACGGCTGTTCGGCGGGCGGTCGTGGCGTCAGCGCCTCGTATGTCTCGACCAGATGCCGTGCCAGGGCCAGTGGGTTCGGGTGGTCGAAGACGGCGGTCGCCGACACACGCAGCCCGGTCGAGGCGGTCAGCCGGTTCTTCAGCTCGATCGCGGTCACCGAATCGAAGCCGAGGTCACGGAAGGTCCGGTCGGGATCGGTCCGCTGACCGGAAGCGTGACCGAGCACCGTCGCGACGTCGACGGAGACGATCTCCAGCAGCGCCTCCTCGCGCTCCGCCCCGGACAGGGCGGCGATGTGCTCCAGGGGCTGCGCCGTCGGCCTGGCCTCGGCGACCGGGCCGATCGCGGGCAGCAGCCCGGCGACCAGGGGCTGCGGTCCGCCGCTGCGGGACATCTCAGCGAAGCGTTGCCAGTCCACGTTCGCCACGGCAAGGCTGATGTCGCCGTGGTCCAGCGCCTGGTGCAGCGCGGTGACCGCCAGGTGCGGGGTCATCAGGTCCATGCCGTCGCGGCTTAACCACCGCGCGAAACCCTCGTCGCCGGCCATCCCACCGCCGGACCAGGCGCCCCAGGCCACCGCCAGCGCGGGTAGCCCGGCGGCACGGCGCTGCGCGGCCACGGCTTCCAGGTACGCGTTGCCGGCGGCGTATCCGGCCTGGCCCACGTTCGGCAGCAGCGCCGACCAGGACGAGAACAGCACGAACGCGGTGAGATCATGGCCGCGGGTGAGCTCGTCGAGATTACGCACCGCCGTGGTCTTGGGCCGCAGCACCTCTTCCAGCCGGGCCGGTGTCAGGTCGCGGAGCGGGCGGTCACCGACCACCCCGGCCGTGTGCACCACAGCGCTGAGCGGATGCTCGGCGGGGACCGCGGCCAGCGCCCGGGCCAGGTCGACGCGGTCGGTCAGGTCGCAGGCGACGATGGTGACCTGCGCGCCGAGCTCGACCAACTCGGCGCGCAGCTCCGCGGCGCCGTCCGCCTCGGGGCCGCGGCGGCTGACCAGCAACAGGTGCGGGGCGCCGTTGTGCGCCAGCCAGCGGGCAACATGACCGCCGAGCGCGCCGGTGCCGCCGGTGACCAGGGTCGTACCCGTCGGCTGCCAGCGCTGCGCGGGCGGGGTCTCCGGCAGGGGTGCGCGTTCGAGGCGCCGCGCGTAGAGGCCGTCCGGGCGGATCGCGACCTGATCCTCCGGGCCGCCGTTGGTGAGCGCGGCACGCAGGCGTAACCGGGCATCATGATCCAGAGCCGGCGGTAGGTCGATCAGACCGGCCCTGCGGTCGGGGTTCTCCAGGCGGACCACCCGGTTCAGACCCCACAGCTGGGCCTGGCTCGGGTGGTCGGCCGCTGCACCGCTGGTCGCCGACCACACCTTGGCGTCGCTGTCGGCCTCGTCGAGGGCCTGGAACAGCCGCACGGTGCCGGCCAGCCCTGCGGACACGGCCGGATGACCGGGCAGCGGCGTCTCGTCCAGGGCGAGCAGCGACAGGATCGCTGAGTGCGCGGCGACAGCGTGCAGCCGGGCGCCCAGATCGTCCAGCGCCGGGTCGACGGTCAGCACGTCGGCGTCCAGCGCCTCGACGCTGCCGGTGACCAGCGGATGCGAGGCGAGGGCGGCGGGTGCCACGACGAGCCACGACCCCGGCTGCGCGGCCGGTGTGAGTTCCACCCGCTGCCAGACGGTCCGGTACCGCCACGACTCGGTCACCGCCTCCTCGCGCGTCTGCCGCCACCACGTCGACAACGTGGGCAGCAGTTCACCGAACATGGACAACTGGTCGTCACGTAGGTGGAGCGTGGCCGCGAGGCGCTCGATGTCGCCGCGTTCGATGCTCTGCCAGAAGCGCCGCTCGACCAGGCCGCCCTGCACCGTGGTCGAATCCGGTGCCGCAGCGGCAGGACGATCCGGCAACTGTGCCGGCATCACCGCGGGCAGCAATGTCGACCAGTCGACGGGCAGCCCGCCGGTCCATGCGTGGGCGGCGGCGACGTGCAGCCGGTTCGTCGTGTCGTCGTCGCGGCGCAGCGTGTCCAGCACGGTTGCCTCGGCGTCCGCGTCGGCCACGGTGTCGCTGATGCCGACGCCGAGCACGGGATGCGCGCTGCTCTCGACGAACGTGCGGAAGCCGTCGTCGAGCAGGGCCCGTACCGCCGTCTCGAAACGCACCGGCCGGCGCAGGTTGTCGTACCAGTATTCGGTGGTCATCCGTAGCGGGTCGACCACTGTGCCGGTCACCGTCGAGTAGAGCGGCACGCGGCCGGGCCGGGGCGTGATCGTGCCGAACTTGTCGAGTAGGTGCTCGCGGATCGTCTCGATCTGCGGCCCGTGCGACGCGTAGTCCACCGGGATTCGTCGCACGCGGAGGCCGTCGGCGGTGCAGGCGGTGATGAACGCCTCCGCGGCCTCGGGAGTTCCACTCAGCACCGTGCTGCTAGGACCGTTGTACGCGGCGATGGAAAGGCCGCTGGAGATCAACCCTCGTACCACCTCGGGACTGGCCGCCACCGAGATCATCGCACCCTGGCCAGCCAGCCTGGTCAGCGCCGCCGCGCGGGTCACGACCACCCGGACCGCGTCGGGCAGGTCGAGGATGCCGGCGACGTGCGCCGCGGCAATCTCGCCCTGGCTGTGCCCGACGACGGCCTCCGGCTGCACGCCGATCGACTGCCACCAGCGGGCCAACGCGACCATCACGGTGAACATGACCGGCTGCACGACGTCGACACGGTCCATCGACGGCGCACCGGGAACGCGGCGCAGCACGTCGAGCACCGACCATCCGGTGAGTTCGTGCACTAGCGCCGAGCATTCCTCGACGGTCGCCGCAAACACCGGGGAGACGTCGAGCAGGCGTACGCCCATGCCGGCCCACTGCCAGCCCTGGCCCGGAAAAACGAACGCCGTGCGGGTCGACGCCACGGCTGCGCGCTGAACGAGGTTGCCTGGGCGCTCGCCGAGACAGTGCTGGTCGAGGGCGGCGAGCAGTTGCGCCCGGTCCCCGCCCGTGACGACCAGACGGTGCGCGGCAGCCGGCTCGGCGGCCAACGCGGTGGCCACGGCGGCGGCGTTCACCTCGCCCTCGCGGACGAAGGCGGCCAGCCGGGACCCGCGCCCGCGCAGTTCGTCGGCGTCGGTGGCGCTCAACACCCAGGACAGGGTCGGACGGGGGGAGAGGTCGCGATACCAGTACGGCCGGTGCTCCCACGGATAGGCCGGAAGACTGACGACCCGGCCGGTCACGTTGCCGGTCATCGCTTCGGACGGCTCCGCGTCGTCGGTGCTGCTGGTGTGCGCACCGGCCGGTAGCCCGCCCGCGGCGAAGTCGACCAGTGTCTCGATCAGCTCCTCGCGGTCCGCGCCCGTCACGGTCAGGCGGTGCTGGAGCGTCGCGCGCCGGTGGGTGGCGGTGAACACGATGTCGTCCAGCGGATCCGATGCCGACCGCAGGTGGTCGGCCATCCGGGCGGCGGCGGCCCGCAGTGCTTCCGGGGTGGCGGCGCTGATCGGCAGCACGTACGGCGGTCCGACGGGTGTGTGTTCGCGGGCCGGAATCGCGGGCGCCTGCTCGACCAGGACGTGCGCGTTGCTGCCGCTGAAGCCGAACGCGCTCACCCCGGCGCGGGCCGTTCCGGCCGGCCAGTCCTGCGCCTCGGTGACCAGCGTGACCGGCAAATTGTGCCAGTCGATCCGACTGGTCGGCTCGTCGACCACGTGCGGTGGAAGTTGCCCGTGCGTCATCGCCAGTACGACCTTGAGCAGGCCGACCACGCCGGCGGCGGCGCCCAGGTGGCCCACGTTGGCCTTGACCGAGCCGATCAGCAGCGGGCGGTCCGCGGCTCGGCCGGTGCCCAGGGACTCGGCCAGGGCGCGGGCCTCGATGGGGTCCCCGAGCGGCGTACCCGTGCCGTGGGTCTCCACATAGTCCACATCGGTCGGCGACCACCCGGCGCGGCGGAGCGCCTGCCGGACCACCGACACCTGAGCCGACGCGTTGGGCACGGTCAGGCCGCCGCTCGCGCCGTCCTGGTTGACCGCGGAAGCGGCCAGCACCGCGTAGACCCGGTCGCCGTCGCGCTGCGCGGCCGTCAGCGGTTTGAGCACCAGCACCGCGGAACCCTCACCGCACCCGAAGCCGTCCGCGTCCTCGTCGAAGGCCTTGCACCTCCCGTCCAGCGACAGCGCGCCGCTCGCACCCATCGACGCCATCAGCGGACTGGGCGCGACGATCGCGCTGGCGCCGCCGACGACGGCCACCTCGCAGTCGCCGGAGCGCAGGGCCTGGCAGGCCAGGTGTACCGCGGTGAGCGAGGCGGAGCAGGCGGTGTCGACGGCGAGGCTGGGGCCGCTGAGGCCCAGCACATACGAGAGCCGACCGGCCAACGCCGCGAACGACGTCCCGGTGCCGTGGTGCAGACTCAACCCGCGGGCGTCGCGGGTCATCTCCCGCGCGACCAGATGCTGGTAGTCGGCCATCGCCAGCCCGGCGTAGACACCGACCGGCCGCCCGGCGAGCGCGTCGGCCGGACAGCCCGCGTCTTCGAGGGCCTCCCAGGCGACCTCGAGGAACAGCCGCTGTTGCGGGTCGAGCAGCCGCGCCTCACGCGGCGAGACCCGGAAGAACGGCGCGTCGAACCCGGCGACATCGTCCAGGTACGAGCCCCGGCTTGGAATCTGCGACCCCAACTCGGCCCACATCGGGTCATCTCGCCGCCCCGGCGGCGCATCGCGGACCGTCTCGCCGCCGGCCAACAGCAGATCCCAGAACTCGCCGGGCGACGACGCCCCGGGCAGCCGACAGGCCACACCGATGACCGCGATGGGCTCGGCCGCACCGACCGGCGTATCGGCGCCCGCGACCCGGCCAGCCGGCGCCTGAGCCGTGCCGACGGCTGTGTCGGGTTCCCCAGCCGCACCCGTAGGCGTCTCGGGTGCTGAAGTCGGGCCAACTGGAGAGGCGGGTGAGGTCGACTCCGAAGCGTCCGCGCCGATCTCGGTCAGATACTCCGCGAGCGCTACGATCGTCGGCCGCTCGAAGACGATCGGCACCGGCAGCGCGACCCCGAACGCCTGTTCCAGCCGCTGTCGCAGCGCCACTGCGGTGAGCGAATCGAGGCCCTGCTCGAACAGTCCCCGGCGGCGCGCCACCGGCTGACTGTCGGGAAGCCCGAGAACCTGCCGCACCGCCGCGGTCACCTGGCCGATCAGCGCTGCGCCCGGCTTCTTCGCCGGAGGCGGCGACGCAGGGGTTTCGCGGTCCGGAAGCGAGGGCGCGGGGCTTGCACCAGCCGGCAGTGCCGGCTCGGGTGTTTCGCCTGCCAGAGACGGCTGCGCGAGAGCGTCGGCGGTCGCGGAGGCGGCTCGATCGGACTGCTGTCCGCCGCGCGGTACCCCCGGAAGCCAGTAGCGGCCGTCCCGCCAGGACGGCGTCGGCAGCGCGCGGTAGCGGCGAGGGCGCCCGGTGACCCGGTCCCAGTCGACCGGGGTCCCGGCGACGTGCAGTCGCGCCAGTGCGCGATGCGCGGTGATGACGGCGGGTTCGCCCGGGTGCAGCATGGCCAGGATCGGCGGTTGGCGGCCGTGCCGCCGGGCCGCCTCGATGAGCGTGGCTTCCACGGTCGCGGCGCCGATCTCGACCAGCGGATGATCGTCCTCGGCCAGCAGCGCGTCCAGGGCCTGCTGGAAGTTGGAGGTGCCGTCGGTGCCCGGGGCGAGCGTGCCGGTGGCGTCCACCGATGACAGGCTTCGGTTGACGAGGGCCGCGGCGACGTCACCGGCGCCGAGGCCGAGCACCGCGCCCGGTCGGACTCCACGGTCGGCGAGCCACCGGGTCAGCGCGACCTGGACGGCGAACGTCGCCGACCGGCCGATCGCGACGTCGTCGAGCCGGGTCGCTCGGCGCAGCTCCTCGATTAGTGACGTCCCGGCGGCACATTCGTCGAGCGCGTCCCGGAAGACCGGATCCGCGTCGTACAGATCCATCGCTGCACCAAGCGACGGCCCATCCTGCTCGGAATAGATGAAAACCGGTGCCGGCGCGCTGTCCGGATCCTCGACCATCCCGACGTAAGCGCCGGCCGGGTCATCCAGCCCGGCCAGCAACCCCTCGCGATCGACGGCTACCACCGCGTACCTGTGTGTCTCGTGCGTGCGCCGGGTGGCCGCCGAGGCCAGCAGATCGGCCAGCCCGCTCTCGTCCGCGGCGACCCGGTCGCGCAGCCCGGCCACCTGCTCGGCCAGCGCCGCCTCAGTGAGCGCCGACGCGACCAACACGTGCGGCGGCTCGGCCGGCGGTGTGGCCGGCGACGTCGCGGGGGCGAACGCCTCGACGATCACATGTACGTTCGTGCCGCTGAGCCCGAACGCACTCACCCCGACGCGGGCCGGCCGGTCCAGCCCGTCGAGACGAACTTCTGCCAAGGGCACGCTGAGCGCCCCGTCGCGCCAGTTGACGTTGGTGTTGAGCTGCTCGACATGCGGCTGCCGGGGAACGACGCCGCAACGCGCGATCCACACGCTCTTGAGCAGCCCACCGATGCCGGCCGCCGCGTCCATGTGACCCAGCACCGCCTTGTGCGAACCGACCAGGACCGGCCGACTGGCGGTGTGGCCGGCGCCGTACACCTCGCCCAGCGCGTCCAGTTCCATCAGGTCACCGATCGCAGTGCCGGTGCCGTGCGCCTCGACGTAGTCCACCTCGCCCGGCGCCAACCCGGCACGGGACAGCGCCGTACGCAGCAGATCGACCTGCGCCACCGAGTTCGGCACCGTGAGGCCCATGCTGCGGCCGTCGTTGTTGGCCGCCGAACCCCGGATCACCGCGTACACCCGGTCGCCGTCGGCCACCGCGTCACGCAGCCGTTTGAGGACGACGACGCCGCAACCCTCGCCGCGGACGATGCCGTCGGCCGCCGCGTCGAAGGGGCGGCACCGGCCGGTCTTCGAGATGGCACCGACCCGGCTCAGGAAGACGCTGATGTCCGGCGTCACCAGCAGGCTCACCCCGCCGGCCACGGCCGTGTCGGCGTCGCCGGCGCGCAGGCTCTGGCACGCCTGATGGACCGCCAGCAGCGACGATGAGCAGGCCGAGTTGATCGTGGATACCGGTCCGTGCAGGTCGAACGCGTACGCGAGACGGCCGGCCGCGAAGCTGAACTCGAGCCCGCTGACGTGGTGCTCGCCGATCCGGTCGACGCCCAGCGTGCGCGCGTGCAGCAGGCCGTAGTCGTTGGCCAGCAAGCCGAAAGTCACCGCAGTGCGACTCCCGGCCCACTCGTGCCGTGGCCGCCCGGAGTCGCTCATCGCCTCCCAGGCCACCTCGAGGATCAGCCGGTGCTGCGGATCGAGCACATTGGCCTCGCGCGGCGACACACCGAAGTAGCCTGCGTCGAACCGGTCGATGTCGTCGAGAAACGCGCCACGGTGGTTGCTGATCGTGCCCGGACCGCCGGCCGGATCGAAGCGGTCACGGCTCCAGCGGTCGACCGGCACGTCGCGCAGCACGTCGTCGCCCGAGGTGAGCAGCCGGCCGAACGCGTCGAGGCTCCGAACTCCGCCCGGGAAGCGGCATCCCACTCCGACGATCGCGATCTCGGCATCGGCGGAACGCCTGCCGTCCAGCCGATTACGGTCACCGGAACCGGATCTCATCTGGTCCTCTCCGATCTTTGCGCAGCGCAATTCCGCAGCGGACGGCGGGCGCGGTGCCGAGGCTACTGTCGGGCGAATTCGACGTCATCCCCTGTCGTACCCCTATAACCTCAGCTGGCCTGATCACCGCCCCGCTAGGGGTACGACAGGGGTTGCCGTGCCTCGTTCCTGTCCAGAGGATGACGTCGACGCCGGTGGGTCTTCCGTATACGCGCACGCGAATTCACAAGGCTGCCACCGTCGCGGATTCCACTGATCGGAAGGCTGATTTCTGATGGCGGACGAGCAGAAGGTCGTCGACTATTTGCGGCGGGTCACGGCGGATCTGCACCAGACCCGGCAGCGCCTTTCCGACATCGAGGCCGCGGCGCGTGAGCCGATTGCGATTGTGGGTATGGCGTGTCGGTATCCGGGTGGTGTGTCGAGTCCTGAGCAGTTGTGGGATTTGGTGGTGTCGGG
>NZ_JBFBAY010000024.1:0-56548 GCF_040682415.1 Micromonospora sp. NPDC051196 | reverse complement strand
AACATGTACCTGTTCTTCGCCGGGGACAACGGTCGGATCTATCGGGCGAGTATGCCGATCGGGAACTTCCCGGGCAGTTTCGGGTCGAACTACACGACGATCATGACGGACACCACGAACAATCTGTTCGAGGGTGTGCAGGTGTACAAGCTTCAGGGTCAGAACCGGTACCTGATGCTGGTCGAGGCGATCGGTTCGCAGGGCCGCTACTTCCGGTCGTTCACGGCGACGAGTCTGGGTGGGACGTGGACGCCGCAGGCGGCCACCGAGAGCAACCCGTTCGCGGGTAAGGCCAACAGCAACGCGACCTGGACCAACGACATCAGCCACGGCGAGTTGATCCGTAGCAACGCCGACCAGACGATGACCGTCGACCCCTGCAACCTGCAACTGCTGTACCAGGGCCGGTCCCCCAACTCGGGCGGCGACTACGGCCTGCTGCCCTACCGCCCGGGCGTACTCACCCTGCAACGCTAGGCGGCGATGACGCAGTCCCGCGCACCCTTCTCGGGCAACGGTCCGAAATCAGGAATGGCGTGAAGTGGGAGCGGGCGGGCTCGGCGCAGGCCGAGCCCGCCCGACGCGGTCAGGTGACCTCGCTTTTGACCTTGTTCATCACGCCCTGCACGATCCCCGGATCGGTGCCGTACAGGCGCGGGTCGCCCGGAGGCAGGACGGGTTCCGGCGCGTGCGCGCGGGGACTCTGGTCGTAACGGAACTCCCCCTTGCCGTCCGGTGCCGGTCCGGAGGCCCAGCGCCCCTGTGCGGCGTCCCCGTGCGGGGAGAAGTCGAGGTACGTGTAGCTGAACTCCCCGGTGAGGTCCGGCGAGTCGGGGAAGGCATCCGGCACCGGCATACCCTCCAGGCCGTCCTCCTTGAGCTGCTCGATGGCCGCCATCCACATGTTCTGGTGCATCGTGTCGCGGGCCAGCAGGAACCGCAGCATCTGCTTTACGCCGGGGTCGTCGGTCATGTTGAACAGGCGGGACACCTGAAGCCGGCCCTGAGCCTCGGCGGTGACGTTGAGCTGGAAATCGGCCATCAGGTTGCCGCTCGCGGTGACGTAGTTGCCGTTCCACGGCATCCCGACGCTGTCTACCGGCATCGCGCCACCGCCACCGTGGATGAAGTGCGCCGGGTTCGAGCCGCCGTAGATCGCCCCCACCATCGGGTTGCCCTCGGCAGCCTCCTGTAGGGACAGCGGCGCGTGTTCCAGCAGCCGGGTGATCATCGTGGCGATCATCTCGACGTGGCCCATCTCCTCGGTGCCGACGTCGAGCAGCAGGTCCTTGTACTTACCGGGGAGTCGACAGTTCCAGCCCTGGTAGAGGTACTGGTTGGCGACGGTCATCTCGCCCCACTTGCCGCCCAGGACCTCCTGCAGCCGGCAGGCGAAAGCGGCGTCCGGCCCGTCCGGTTTGGCCTCGAACTGAAGGTTCTTGATGTGGCTGAACACGCGGCCTCCTCGTCGTCGAAACGCTGTCGAGGTGCCTTCCCGCCCCGGTGGCATCGGTGGGCCAACCGGTGGCCCGTCGGGGCCAACCTGCAGGTCAACCTGCGACGGTCTGGGTGATCAGGTGGTGCAGCACCGCCTGGACGTCGCCGTCGGTGCCGGCCATGACCCGACGTTGCCGGGTGGCTCCGGTGCCCTCCCGGCGCAGTCGGTCGACCTGTCGCAGCACCAGGTCGAGGTCGTCGTAGCGGGTCAGGGCGGGTGCGACGGTGTCGAGCAGGTCGTGGACAAGATCCCAGGCGGGCCGGGCACCACCGCCACACAGGTCGACCAGCACCCCGTCGAGCCCGTCATGGGCGGCCCGCCAGTGCGCGGCCGAGACCAGACAGTCGCGGATCGGAACGGGTCGCACGCCGTCGCGTACCCGGTCGATCATCGTGGCGACGAGCGCCCGGACCAGTGCGGCGACCAGGACGGTGTCGTCAACGGACGGGCAGACGTCGCCGACCCGCACCTCGACGGTGGGGTACGTGGCCGACGGGCGGGCGTACCAGTAGACCATCCCGGCATCGAGCATGATTCCGGCCGTGATCAACTCTTGGACCGTGGCGTCGTAGTCGGCGACCGACTCGAAGTGCGGGGTGGGCCCGATGCTCGGCCACCGTTCCAGTTGCATGGACCGCCAGCTGTTGTGGCCGGTGTCCCGACCGTCGTACAGCGGCGAGTTGGCGGTGAGTGCCTGCACCACCGGCAGCCAGGGACGCAGGTGGTTGCACACCTGCACGGCCAGTTCCCGGTCCGGCACCCCGACGTGCACGTGGCAGCCACAGACCGCCGGGTCGTGCGCGACCGGCCCGAAGCGGCGGGACATCGCGTGGTACCGCTGTTCGTCCGGCACCGTGAGATGGGCTTCGCACACCGGTGTGGCACCCACCGCCACCAGCCGGGCTCCGACCGTCGATGCGGCGTCGGCGGCGGCGCGACGCAGGGCGATCAGGTGCTCGCGCAGTTGCGTCAGGTCGGCGCAGATCGGGGTGACCATCTCCAGCATGCTGTGCCGGAACTCCTGCCGGCTCTGCCGCCGAGCGGTGCCGGACAGAGCGGCGAGCACCTGCTCGGCGACGGGCATGCTCTCCCCGGTCTGCGGATCCAGCAGCAGGAACTCCTCCTCCACACCCAGGGTGAGGGCCTTGCCCCGTGCACCGCCGCGACTACCGGACGCCATGGGTCTGGAGCCAGAGTTCGAGTAGCCCGAGTTGCCACAGTTTGTTGCTGCCGGCAGCCGCCTGCGCCGCCTGCGGGTCGGCGAGTAACCGCTGCACGTACTCGGGTCGGAACAGGGCGCGTTGCCGTGCGGCCGATGCCCGGAGCGCCTCGACGACCAGCTCACGCACGGGCCCGTCGACGTTGCGCAACGCGGGCACCGGGAAGTAACCCTTCGGTCGGTCGATCACCTCTGCCGGCAGGACCTGGCGGGCCACCTCCTTGAGTACGCCCTTGCCGCCCTGGGCGACCTTGTGCTCCGGCGGGCAGGCGGCGGCGAGCGTGACGAGGTCCTGGTCGAGGAAGGGCGTACGCACCTCCAGCCCCCAGGCCATGCTCATGCTGTCGACCCGCTTCACCGGATCGTCGGGCAGCATGAGATGGGTGTCCAGGCGTAGGACGGCGTCCAGCGCGGTGTCCGCGCCGGGCACGGTCAGGTCCGCGCCGACCAGGTCGCCGCTGGCATCACCGGGCAGGGCGTACGCGGGGCCGACGACCCCGTCCAACTCGGCGTGCTCGTGGTCGAAGAACACCTCCGCGAACGCCTCTGCGGCCCGGTGGCGGGGTACCTCGACGAAGGGCTGGTGATAGCCGTACCCGGCGAACACCTCGTCCGCGCCCTGCCCGGACTGCGCCACCTTGACGTGCCGCGCGACCTGCTCGGAGAGCAGGTGGAAGGCGACCACGTCGTGACTGCCCATCGGCTCGGTCATCGCCGCGACCGTCCGGCGTACGGCGGGGACCAGATCGTCGTCGGCGAGCTGAATGCGTTGATGGTCGGTGTCGAACGCGCGGGCCACCAAGTCGGAGTAGTGGAACTCGTCGCCGACCTCGCCGCCCCGGCTGTCGAAGCCGATGCTGAAGGTGCGCAGGTGTTCCTGCCCCGCCTCGGCCAGCAGCGCCACGATGAGACTGGAGTCGAGCCCACCCGAGAGCAGCACACCGACCGGCACGTCGGCGACCAGTCGCCGGGCCACCGCCGTACGCAGCGCGTCGCCGATCGCGGCCTGCCAGTCCCGGGCGTCCCAGCCGGTGTGGGCAGGCTGCCGGACGTAGTCGGGCCGCCAGTAGACGCGATCCCGGCTGCGCCCGTCGGCCTCGACGACCCGTACGGTCGCCGGTGGCAGCTTCCGCACCCCCCGCAGGATGGTCCGGGGAGCGGGCACGATCGAGTGCCAGGACAGGTAGTGGTGCAACGCCACCGGGTCGACGTCGGTGTCCACCTCACCGGCGGCGAGCAGCGCCGGAAGGGTCGACGCGAACCGTAGTCGGCCCGCCGTCTCGGCCAGGTAGAGGGGTTTGATGCCGAGCCGGTCACGGGCCAGCACGAGCCGTCGCCGGGCCCGGTCGACCAGGCCGACGGCGAACATGCCGACCAGATGGTCGATGAAGTCCTCACCCCACTGCGCGTACGCCACCAGGATCACCTCGGTGTCGCTGGTGGAGTGGAACGTGTGCCCGGCGGCCCGCAACTCCTCGCGTAACTGCGGGTAGTTGTAGATGCAGCCGTTGAACACCAGGGCGAGCCCGAGGTCCTCCCGCACCATCGGCTGGCTACCGGCCTCGGACAGGTCGATGATGGTCAGCCGCCGGTGCCCGAGGGCCACCCAGCCGTCGCTCCACCGGCCCGTGCCGTCCGGTCCCCGGGACCGCATCGCCTCGGTCATCCGGGTCACCGCGGCGGCGTCCGGGGTCGTACCGTCGAACCTCGCCTCCCCACTGATCCCGCACATCAGCGGCGCGAGGTGTGGCGTCCGGCGGCGAGGGACCTTCGACGGGCGGGACGGGAAGGCCGTGGTCGACAGCTTCGATGCGGCGTCATGCCTCCCCCTCGCCTCAGGCCAGCGAACAAGCACTCGCGGAACAACGGCTGACCTCGACCGTATGTCGGCGGGAGGTGCGGCCGAGACTAGATCGGTGAGGAGGAATGTCGCCGGCGGACGAGGTCAGCCAGGTTCGTACCTGGCCGTTCTGTTGCGGCGCACCGGCGAGGGTCCAGCCCGGACCGACGATGAGGCCACCGTCGAGCGGAAAGGTGCCGGCCGGCAGGTGCAGCGTCCCGCCCGCCGCGCCGGCCAGGAGGCGTTCGATCGCCCGCCGATTGGCCGCCGCATCGGCGGTGAGCGGCACGGCCGCCGCATCGGCGGTGAGCGGAATGTCGTGGCGGTTCGGTGCGGTCATGTCAGGATTCCAGCTCGACGACCTGGCAGGCGATGTCCGACACGCGACGTCGGGCCCGCTCGGCGGTCGGGTCGGCCAGCCCGAGCAGTACCGGTCCGTCGCCGGCCCGCTCGACCAGCACGTCGAGCAGGTCCGGTCCGGCTGGGGTGGTACGCAGCGGGCAGTCCGTTCCGTCGACCAGGTGCGTGGCGCGTACGACCAGACGGTCGGCGTCCGGTGGTCGGGTGAACGGCGACGCCTCGAACAGCGCGTACCCCGCGCCCCGCTTGGCTACCCGGACGGCTTTCAGCACGGTCTGGCCCTGCTGGCGGCGTAGCCAGGGCTGGGTGGGATGACGAAACGCCTCCGGTGGCACCGAGGCGACCGTGGTGCGCAGTCGGCAACGTACGGTCGATCCGGCCGCGTTGAGCACCACGAACCGGGACCGGGCGGGGCCCTCGGTGCGTCCCCGGGCCCCGACCAGTCCACCGGCGCTGACCAGGCCGGCGAGCTGTGCGGACGCCCCGTCCAGAGGAGGCCCGCCGAGGTTGTCGGCGGGGCCCTCGACCGCGGTCACCTCGACCCGGTTGATCCGTACGCCGACCGCCGCCAGCGGGCTGAGCGCCGACGCCGCCCACGGCGGCAGGCCGGCATCCGCCAGCTCGATGATCAGCAGTTCGTCGGCGCCCATCTCCTGCGCGCCCAGGTCGAACTCCACCCAGGCGTGGGCCTCCACCATCCGCAGTCGTCCGCGCCGGCGACTGAGCAGAGCGGCGGCCCGGGCGGTGCCCTGGGCCCGGACCATGATCAGCCGGGGCAGCTCCCGTACGCCCCGGCCCGGTATGACGGCTCGGGACCAGGCCGCCTGGGTGGCGGCGTCCACATGCAGATTGACCCGTACCCGGACCGGCCGGCCGCCGGTGCGTATCTTGAGCATGACCGCGCCGGAAGCGCCCTGGACCCGTCCGACGATGGCCGCACCTCGTGCCGTCTGGTCGGCGACCAGCACCTCGGGGTCACCGCCGCTGGTGAACACGGCGGGCAGTTCACGCGGCGGAGCCGGCTCGTCGAACTCGGTGGCGAACAGCGCCCCGGTAGCCGTCACCAGGCACCTCCGGGCCGGTGCAGATCCGTCCGGGTCAACACCGGCTCGCGGCGGTTCCACATCCGCTCGACGGCCTCGAACAGCGGATCGGCGTCGCTCTCGATGTGCCGGAACGCGACCTGCACGGATTTGAGCAGGTAGTCGGCGGGCCAGACCTCCCACTGCGGCACCTGCGGGGTGAACAGGTCGGTGGCGCTGCGGTAGAACCACAACCACAACCGGGCCCGCTCGACCTGCTCGGCGGAGATCAGCTCCTCCCCGCTGCCGAGGGCGCCGATCGCCGAGTCGAGAGCCTTCCAGTACGTCTCCGGGTCGTGCACGACGGTGGACAGCCCGCACTCGCTCCACTCGGACCAACCCGCCTGGATCACCGGGATGCCGTACGCGGGCAGCTCGTTGCTCACGCTCCCGCGCACGGTCACGCCGAGGTCGACGAGGCTCCACAGGCCGTTCTTGCTGAGATCCTTACTGGGCTGGAACACCATGTGCCGATGCCGGCCGTACCGGGCGGCCACCGATTCGAAGAAGCCGGTGCTGTCGTACCGGAACTGGCTCGGATGGTCCTGGAACAGCCACTGCACCTGCGACGCGGTGCTCGCGAACTGCGCTGTCTGCTCGAACCAGTCGGCCAGCGTGGGGAAGGACTGGTGATTGGTGCCCGGGGCGTCCGACACGGCATGGTTGAACACCGCCACCACCGGACGCGCCGGGTCGAAACCCAGCTGTGCCGCGAAATGGGTACGCAGCCGTGCCCGCTCTGCGCTGTTGTTGATGTCGACCGAGGCGCTGGCGCCGCCCCGCCACCAGCTCGGGCGACCCAGGTTGACCTTCGACCGCCAGGCGACCAACTCCGCGTTGCGGCGTACCTCCTCGCGCCGTGACCAGACCCGTTCGGCGAAGAAGGCGCCGATCTGCTGGGTGAGTTCGCCACGGAAGGTGTGCTTGCCGGTGTCGGTCTCGGGAAACAGGGCGTACGCCTTCAGGCACCCGGTCTGCTGGGTGTGCACGACCGGTACGCCGGCGCGCCGGGCGGAGTCCACCGCCAGGCCCCAGTGGTCGTAGTCGACGTGGCTGGTCACCAGGGCCACCGCCGACCCGTTCCCCAGCAGGGCGTCGTACGCCGACGAGATGGCCTGGGCCAGCGCCTGCCGCCGCTGGTAGCGCGGGTCGGCGGTGGGATCCTCGGGCGCCCGGGGGCGCTTGGTCACCCGGCAGTAGGTGGCGCTGACGAACTCCGCCAGGGTCTGCTCGCTGATCGGCGGACCCGGCACCAACGGCCTGCCGAACAGCTCCAGCCGTACGCCGCTCGGGTTGGCGGAGCGGGCCGGCCCCTCGACAAGACGGTAGAGGTCGATGACCTCGCTCGCGCCGTACGCTTCGGCGAGCCGTCGGACCAGTTGCACGTCGAACTCGGTCCAGAGCGCCTCGTGCCACATCTGCTCGACCCCGGTGACGACGACGAGCTGCGCGGGCACGATCCGACGGATGGCGTTGGCGACTGCCAGGTTCCGCAGGGCCACCCGGATGTCCTGGTGGAACACCTCGACCACCAGGTAATGCTGAGAGGGTGTGGCTCCCAGGTTCTTGCGCCAGTAAACAGAAGCGGCGTCGAGGAACCCCTCGAACGCCTTCTTGTCAGCCGTGAGCCACACCCGAAATCCGTCCTCACCCCGTATCGGCAACCAGCGTCGGGACTGTACGGCCTGGTTACGCACGGCACCCGAACAGCCGATGGCCAGCCGGTGAAGACGAACCTTTCGAATCGGGCCTGGTGTCCATCAGTGAGGGTGTCTGCGCGCACAAACCGGCAAAAAGTCTATAACGGGCACTCCTGAACCGTGGGCATGGGGGATCCGTTGAAGCGGCTAGCCGGCGGCCAATCGCGGACCGCCCTTCCGCAAGGTGGGGAACATGGATCAAGACGGGCACAGAAGGCATCGGACCGAGCGGGCCGTCCAGGATGCGGGCGGGCGTTACTCGCCCAACAGTTCCGCGAGCAGTGGCCTGGAGGACGAGCGGGATTTCGTCGAGGCCTCGCTCGCCCATCTGACCTTCGAGGAGACCAGCGACCTTCAGGCGCCCCAGACGGGCCCTGAGGGCGACGGCTACCACACCAGCTACAACGCCCAGTGGCTGGTCGACAACGACATGACGCCCGAGGAGATGGTCGCTCACGAGGGCACCCACGCGGGCAACGACATGTCTTACTCGAACGACGGCATGAGTATGTGGAATCTCAACATTCCGAATGACACGCCGGAGGTCCAGGGCGAGTCGGTAAATGGGCAACGAGCAACAATGGAATCAAACATGCATAAGCTGCGGAAGGAGGCCGATCGTGACCTGGAAAAGAAGAGGATCACCCCTAAAATGCATGGGAAGATCGCGGAAAGGGTGGATTACGCCCTAGGGCAGGGCGTGGTCATCGAATATTCCACAGTCGTCAACGAGCTTGCCGAAAGATTCAACAAGAAGATGAGCAAGGAAGATCGCGACAAGACGCGGTCGTACAAATTCCTGAGAAATTTGCGAGACGAGATCAGGGGGCCGCGCGTCTCGGGAACCTCGGAACACCGCAGCGTCGATCGCTCGTATCGCGGTCCGGTGCACCGTACGCAGGACGCTGTGAAAGATGCTGTGAAGAAGCGCCGATAACCGCCAACCGGCCAACCGGAGCCGCGCCCCGGCCGGCAAGTGATTGAAAGTGGAGAGGTTAATCTCAGGATGATCGTGGCTGGAAAATCGGACGAGGTCATGCCGGAGTTCGAAACGGACGACGACGAGCCACCGCTGGAAACTCCTCTTCCTGTCTTTGTCGACGAGCCGAGCGCTCCGGAATTCATGCCCTACCTGCAGGGGCGCCGACGGTTGGAGGCCCAGCGCGCCCTGACGCAGTGGGTGCATCAGTTGCTGGTTCCGGTCTACTTGAGAGAGGTGACGTCGGCGGCGCCCTGGTGCACCCGGTGGTGGCTGCATCCTGAGGCGGTCATGCAGTTGCATGGGCTTCA
Source organism: Micromonospora sp. NPDC051196 (assembly GCF_040682415.1). Lineage (NCBI taxonomy): Bacteria > Bacillati > Actinomycetota > Actinomycetes > Micromonosporales > Micromonosporaceae > Micromonospora > Micromonospora sp. NPDC051196. The sequence continues at coordinate 47,559 of NZ_JBFBAY010000024.1, read as the reverse complement.
TCTGGCCTGGCGCGAGCTGACCGGCCCGGGAAGCGCCCTTAGCGGCCCGGCCCACTGGCATCGCGATTATCTGGGCCCGACCTTGGCCTCCCTGCGTGACCCGGCCGGCACATTCGCCGGCTGCAAGCCCGGCCGGCACCGCGACAAGCCGCCACCAGGCGCGGTCGGTGGCCAGCCGGATGCCCCGTGAACGGCAAGTTCCACCGACGCGGGATCGATGGCGTCTGACCTGCTGAAACGCTGGTCAGGCGCCATCGCGTCTCGTCCTGGGAGCGCCGTGCGGGGCGTCAGCGGGCATCCGTCACCAGCTGGGCAGCATCGAGCCGGTCAGTCGACCGCCGAAGCGGTAGACGACACACATCACGTCTCGGTCGCCGTCGGCCCAGGTCTCCACCGTCGGCATGACCGGGTAGAAGCGCAGCCCTTCGCCGAGGTCGTCCGGCCAGATCCGGGTGAACAGTTGCCGGCAGGCGTCCCAGGCGAACTCGCGCAGCGCCGCCGGATTCCAGTCGGCGTCGTCGTCGGCGTGCACGAAGCCGTACGCCTGGTTGTCTGCACTCAGTGCGCAGGGCCGGTAGATGACGACGCCGCCGCCCGCCTCCGGCAGGTCGGTCGGATCATCGAAGCACTCGCCGCCTTCGATGTTGAGAATGCCTGGTGTCTGCGCGGTGATGAAGTTCTCGTCCTTGGCCACCGCAGGGGCCGGTGTGGCACTGCCGGCCAGGGTGGCGAGAAGTGCCGCCGTGCAGAGCAGGGCGGCGGGCCCGCGCATCGGACGGCGCGGGACCTGGTCAGTGGCGGTGTCCTGGTTGGTCATAACGCGCCGATCGTACGAACGCGATTCCTGCGGGCGAGCTATCCACAGGTGTCGGCCAGGTGACGCGATGGCCAACACCGGCTGGTCGGGCCAGCGACATGGCGAGTGTTCATGTTCCGGAAAGGATCTTGTAGCTGTCCGGTTGAGCGGGACTGGGCCAATGACGACGGCGCCCCGACCGCACAACCAGTGGTCATGGGCGCGCTGTCCACCTCCTTATTGAAGGGTGACCAGAGTCGTGACCGACCAGAAGCTCCCCTGGCGCATCGGGGCCCGACGGGCGAAGATCGTGGCGATCGGCGCCGCGGCACTGCTCGTCGGGGGCGTGGCCCTCAGCCCCGCCGCCTTCGGTGATGCTCCGCCAGCCAAGTTCCCGGCCGCCGAGATTCATAAGCCGTCGCCGGTGCCGGACCGGATCATGCTGACCCCCACCGCCACCCCGTCCACCTCGCAGCGGGTGACCTGGCGGGCCGAGGCCCCAGCCGAGTGGGCACGGGCCGAGATCCTTGAGGCCCCCCGGGCCCTCGTCGGTGGTGTGCCGTCGTCCACCAGCGTGGTGACCCGCCTCGCCGCTCTCTCCAGCACCCCGGTCAACACCACGCTCGGGTACGCCTCGACCTACCACACGGTCGAGTTCACCAACCTGAAGCCGGACACCCGGTACACGTACCGGGTCGGCGACGGCACCAACTGGAGCGAGTGGATCGACTTCGCCGCCACCCTGGTCGACAACCTGATGCGTGGCCTGCGCTGACCCTCGTCGGGAGTGACTGGTCGACCGGGCCGTGCGCCACGGGGCAGCGGAAACGCCGACGGCGGTCGATACTGCGGAGATGACGCGGCTGGTTCGGATGCTGACCATTGTGGCGCTGGGGGCGGCGCTGGCCGCCTGTGACCGCGCCCCTGCGGACACCCCGTCGGCCGCACCGACGGCACCCTCACCGTCGGCATCGCCCGGCGACCTCGCGGTCCCACCTCTGCGACTGCCCAGCATGACCCCCGACGGCACCTGCCCGGCCGCCGAACCGCAGCGCTGGACCAACCCGGGCCAGGCCCAGCGGGTGCTGGGGCCGGGACCGGTTTACCCGATCGCCGACTACTTCTCCGGCGGAGCCCTGCCGCTGCGCCCCAGCGGCCGGCAGGCCGACGGCAGCTACACGGCGAAGGTGCGCTGGCTGGCCGCCGGCTACACCGGCCCGGTGCTGGTACGCGCGGGGCGCATCGACGCACCCGGTGCCGCCTCGGCCGAGTTCTCCTACCTCGGCGAGCCTCGCGACGACGGCCACCACGCCGTGCTGACCAGGCCGGAGACCGACCTGCCGGGCACTACCACGGTCGACGGTCCGGGCTGCTACGCGTACCAGGTCGACGGCACGTCGTTCAGCTACACCATCGTGTTCCGCGCCGGCTGAGGCGCAGCTCAGCCGACCGGGGTGGTCCGGCGGCCCTCGGCCCGGCCCTCTTCCCGCGCGCTGGCGAGCAGCTGAGCCAGCCGCCGCCGACGGCGCCGGGTGATGACCCGGTAGGCGAGGACGAGCAGGCCGATCAGGAGCAGCAGCGCCAGTTGCGGCCAAGGGACGATCCAGGTGGTGACGGTCGCGGTGCCGGGCCGAATCTCGGCGCCGGTCGGGTCGCCACCCTGAACGGCGGGCGTGACCGAGACGGTGGTCTTGAGCCGGCCGAGCCCCCAGACCCCGTCGACCTGGGTGTCCACCACCTGTACGCCGCCGGGCAGCGTTTCGGTGACCTGGGTCAGGTCCTCCTGCTTGACCAGGCCGAACAGTTCGCCGACGGACACCTTTCCACTGCCGGTCAGCGCGACGTTGCCGTCGTTCTTCGCGGTGTAGCCGACCTTGAGGGTGCCGGCGGAGAACGGGTTCCACGAGGGCGTGTAGGTGGTGCTGAGGTCACTGATCGCCACACTGGCGGTGACCGTGCCGCTGGCCCGCAGCATGACCCGGAAACCGACCCGGCTCTCCACGGCGACAGTGCCGCCGGTGCTGGTGACGGTGGCCGCGATGCCCGCCGGGTGGTCGCCGGGGGTGGCGTCCGCCGGCACGGTGATGGTGAACGGCACCACCTTCGTACCGCCGGCCTCGACGGTCACCTTCTCCTGCACGGTGATCCAGGTGCCACCGTCCACCGACTTCTCGTTCGAGGGCAGCATGTTGAAGCGGCCCTTGTCGGTGAGGTATCCGTCGGCCGCCTTGAGGGAGAAGACCACCGCCGAGTCGCTGAAGTTGCGGACCGCGAGGTGCTCGGTCACGACCTGGCCGGGGTCGAGGGTCCGTTCGATGAACCGGCGGCCGTCCGGGCCGTTGCGGTCGGCCGGCTGGACCGCCCAGGTGACCGTGGGACTGGTCGGTTCCGCCATTGCGCCGGCTGACGAGATCGGCACGATGGCCAGCACCACGGCCAGCACGGCGAGCATCCGGGTCAGTGCTCGCAGCAGGGTTCGGATCATGGCGGTTTTCCTTTGCGGGAGGAGCGGGGTGGGGGAGCCACGCCAGGTGGCTCCCCCCGATGGATCTACTCGAACAGGGACAGGGTCAGCGTCGAGGTGTACTTGCCGGCGGCGACATCCGCCGGGGTGCGCAGGAACAGGTTCGCGTTGACGGTGTACTCGCCACCGGCGACCGCTCCGGAGTCGAAGGTGGAGACCAGCAGTTCCTGGTCGACCAGACCCACGTTGTTGCCCGGCTGGGTCGGCTCGTCCACCACCGTCACGACCTCTTCACCCTCGCTGACCAGACCGGTGTCACCACCGTCGATCAGCTTCGGCTTCCAACCCAGGTGCCCCGCGCCGATCGGCGCCTGCTCGGCGTCACCGACGAAGTCGGAAGCGCTGCCCAGCACGGCCCACGCGGCACCCTCGGGCACCTCGTCGGCCGTGCGGGTGTCGGTGACCGTCACCGTCGGCAGGGTGCCGACGAACTGACGGACCAGCAGCGTCGACCCGTCCTCGGACAACGCCACCGAGTCGGCGGCGACGGTCATCGCCAGCACACCCGGCTCGCGGATCTCCTCGATGTCGACGGTCACCCGTACGTCGCTGCTGTCGACCGGCTCGGCCGAGGCCGGTCCGGCGAGCGCCACCGACCCGGCGAAAATGGCGCTGGCCGCGGCGGCCGCGAACAGTCGCCGGTGGTTCCTTCTGTGCATCCGTTGCTCCGTTGTGCGTGTCTGTTCAATTGGGGGTGGTGGCGGCGCCCGTTGGACGCCGCCACCTGTGGTCGAACTAGCCGCAGGTGATCGCGGCGTACGCCGACTCGACCTGCGCCGTCACCGGCTGGCCGTTGACGGTACCGGTGATCTTCACCGTCGAGGTGCCGGCCGACACGGTCTTCGCCCGGCTGTTGAACGCCTGGTACGCCGTCTTGCCCGGGGCGAGATCGGCGACGATGCGCGACCCGTACGACGTGACCAGTTCGATGCTCAGCGCCACGTCGTCGGCATTGCGGGCGCTGACCGAGACGTACGCGTTGCTGCCGATGCACTGGGTGCGGGCCTGCACCTCGACGTCCCACGCCGGACCGCCCTGGCCGATGCCGGAACGGGGGGTGGTGTCGGCGGTGACCGGCGAGTTGGCGGCGAGGTAGTCCACCAGCATGGTGAGGTCGTTGTCGCCGGTGGTCACCCGGTTGGTGCCGCCACCGAGGGTGGTGAAGTTGTCCCCACCGGCGGCGAGGAACGAGTTCACCGTCACCCGGTAGGTGGCCGCCGGGTCGATCGGTGCGCCGTCGAGCTGAATCGAGGTGATCCGCGAACCCCGTTCGGCCTGCGGATCGTAGGTGTAACTGAAGCCCTCCGACACACCCAGCCACAGCACCGGGCGGGACGCGCCCGTCGGCTGCCACTGCTGCTCCAACACCTGCTTGATCTCCGCGCCCGTGTAGGACTTGGTGACCACGTCGTTGGAGAACGGCTGGACGGCGAAGGCGTCGGCGTAGGTCACCGTACCGTCGGTCCGGTACAGCAGGTCGGCCCGCAGACCGCCCGGGTTCATGAAGGCGATCTGCGCCCCACCCCGGCCGGCGGCGGAGGTGCCCGCGAGCTGCACGTCGGCGATGAAGTTGCCCAGCGCCGACTCCTTGCCCCGGTCCTCGTTGCCGTCGGTGTAGGCCCGGCGGATGTCCGCGGTGATCTCGCCCAGCTTCCGCTGGCCCAGCTCCTGCGCCCGCACCTTGGCGGCGGCCACGATGTCGGCCACCGCCGGGTCCTGCGGCGCACCGACCACGTCCACCAGCGCCGCGTCGGCGGCGGTGACCGAGTTCGACTCCGGGTCGAAGGTCAGCGTGACCTTGCCCAGCCGCTTGCCGTAGTCCTCGGCCTGCACCACCGGACGCAGCTTGTCGGTACCCGGCACCGGGACCTCGAAGGCGTACGGCTGGTGGGTGTGACCGCTGAAGATGGCGTCGATGGTGGCGTCGACCCGGGTGAACTTGCCGAAGACCGGGTCGTTGGCCAGCGCCTCGGCGGAGTCGATGTTCTCCGTCGCGGCACCCTCATGGGCGAGCAGCACCACCACGTCGGCCTCACCGTTGGCGGGGTTGCCGTCCTTGAGCTGACCGGCGACGAGGTTGGCCTCGACGACCGGGTCGCGGAAGGTGATGCCGACGATGCCGTCCGGGCTGACCAGCGAGCCGGTCTGCTCGGTGACCACGCCGACGAAGCCGACCCGTACGCCACCGATGCTGCTGACCGAGTACGCCGGCAGCGCCCGGGTGTCGTCCCGGTACACGTTGGCACCCAGCAGCGGGAAGTCCGCCCGCTCGGTGACCCGACCGGTGAGGTCGGCCATGCCCTTGTCGAACTCGTGGTTACCGACCGCCGAGGCGATCAGACCGGCCGCGTTCAACGCGTCGATCGTCGGGTTGTCGTCGTCGATCGCCGAGATGAAGGTGGACGCGCCGATGTTGTCGCCCGCCGACACGAACGCCGTGTTCGGGTTCTGCGTACGCAGCTGGTTCACCAGACCGGCGAGCTGAGCCGCCCCACCGGCCGGCTGACCGCCCACGGTGGCCGGTGATTCCAGCCGGCCGTGGAAGTCGTTGATGCTCAGCAGTTGCAGGTCGACCGGGTTGGCCCCGGTGTTGATCCCGACGACCAGCGGGTTGTGGTCGCTGGCCCGGTACGGGTCCGGCGCGTAGAAGGCGGCCAGCCCGTCGTACTGGAAGGCGTACGACTCGACCGCGTTGATCTGCCACACGTCCACGCCGGTGACCCGGTCGGCCAGCGACGGCGAGGCCAGCGCGTGGTCGAGCGAGCCGGACTCACCGTTGAAGACGTAGCTGGTCTTCCCGGTGTTGTTGAGGTTGCGGTAGTCCCGGCCGTAGAGGACCTGCATCGGGTCCTCCTGGGTGTACGCGTTGAAGTCACCCAGCAGCAGTACGTTGTCGGTGTCGCTGTCGGCCTTGACCTGGTCCACGAAGGTGGCCAGCGCGGTGGCCTGCCGGACCCGGTCGCCGTTCCAACCACCCTGACCGTCACCGGAGTCGGCGTTGTCGCCGGCACCGGCACCGCTCTTGGACTTGAAGTGGTTGGCCACCACCACGAAGTCGAGCGGCCCGGAGGTGAAGGTCTGCGCGATCGGCTCGCGGGCGTTGAACCAGACGCTCTCGTCGTTCACCGACCGCGACGCCCCCTTGGGCTGCGCCTTCGCCGGCTTGAAGATGATCGCGGTGGTGATGAAGTCCTGCTGGGCGGCGCCCGGCAGCTCGGTCGGGGTGCGAACGTAGTCCCAGGTACCCGCGCCGTCGGCAGTGTTCAGGGCGGCGACCAGGCGCTTGAGCGCCCGCTGCGGGTCCGAGGCGCTGAACCGGACCGAGTTCTCGATCTCCTCCAGTGCGACCACGTCGGCATCCAGCGCGCTGATCGCCGAGACGATCTTCGCCTCCTGCTTGGCCAGCGCGGCCTCGTTGGCGGCACCACGCGCGTCGCCACCGAAGTGCACGAAGTAGTTCAACACGTTGAAGCTGGCCACCCGCAGGTCGCCGCCGACGTTGACCGGGGCGGCGGTACGCGGGTTGGTGATCTTGAAGGTGGTCCGGTCCGCAGGCCGGGTGTCCGCGTCGACCGGCCGAGTGGGCTGAAGGCGCCACTCGTTGAAGCCGTACGACAGCACCGACGGCCCGAACGCCTCGACCGAGTCGCCGACCCGCAGCGGGCTGTCCATCGACACGTACGGCGGCAGCAGCCCGGCGGTGGCCAGGTTGGTGGTCCGGCCGTCGTCGAGCAGGACCCGGCGGGCCTTGTTGTCGGCGGCGATCTGGCGGGCCGCCGCCGAGTTGGGCCGCGCGACGTCGGTCGGCGTCAGCGCCGGCTTGTCACCGGCGGCGAGGGCCACCTCGCCGTAGCGGTTGGTGTTGTAGACCTCGGAGACGGCGTACGCGCCTACCGGGGCGACCAGCATCGACTCGACCGACTCGCGGGCGTCATCGGTGAGCGGAAACTCCACCGGCACCGGAGTGGGCAGCGGCGCGCCCTGCTCGCACACCTGCACGTCGCCCCTGGCGGCGATGGTGAGCTGGGTGAGCCCGTTGAACTCGTTCGCCGTACCGCTGACCCGGACCCGGTCACCGATGGTGACCGCCGGGTGGTTGGCGGTGTTCGTGGTCAGGTAGACGAAGATGCCGTCCGAGGCGGTGTCGGCGGCGACGGGACGCTCCCCGCCGCTGCCCGCCGTCTGCACGTACACGCCGTTGTAGCCACCGGTGCGGTGGTCGGCGGTGACGATGCCCTCGACGGTGACCCGGGTGCCCGGCACCGGTGTGGCGGCGCCGGTGCCCTGGACCTGGGCGATGGTGTGGCTGACCGCGACGTCACAGCCGACGGGCGGGTCGCCCGGCCCCGGGTCGCCCCCGGCGGTGTTGCGGACGCCGAAGCTGTTCGGTGCGGGCGCCTTCCAGACGCCGTCGATCTTCTGGAGCGAGTGCCCGACGGGGGTGTTGCTCGACTCCTTGACTCCGATGTCGGTGCCGGCCAGACCGTTCGCCGGCCCGCCGACCGCGGTGAAGGTGCCGCCGTAGGTGATGAACTCGGTTACCGAGTTGCTGGGCGAGACCAGTGCGACACCGTCGGGATCGCCGTTCTGGATGCCGTTGACCGGGTAGTCGGCGACGACCACACCGGACTCCGGCACCATGCCGGTCAACGTCCTGGTGTTGTACGCCGTGCCGTTTCCGCCGTTGTAGAGGACGATCTGCCAGCCGCTCAGGTCGAAGCCGGCCGGCGCCTCGATTTCGATCGCCTCGCCGACGTCGGTGCCGGCGTTGTCGTAGTGGATCTCGCTGAGGAACGGTGTGGCTGACGCGGGCGCGGCGAAAGCGGTGGTGCCACTGCCCAAGAAGAGCGCAGTGGCGGTGACCAGTACGCCCGGAATTGTGAGTTGCCGCCTGCTTTTTCGTAGCTGCATCTGCTGGGCCTCCGCGGGGCCTCCGAGGGTGTTAGACCGGTGGAGGATAAGCGGCGCAAGTGTCCGCGCGGGAGCCACCAGATGTACTTATTCGCGAAAACAAGGTGGTCACTGGCCTGCGTGATTGTGCTCGATTCGCGGAATGTGGACACCGGGCCCGGCGGGGGCGGCGACCGGACGGCGTCGGCGGCTCAACTACCCCGGGCGACCGGCCCGATGAGCTGACGTTCGGTGCCGGTCATGCTGAGCATGACCCACTGCACCTTGCCCTTGGTGATCAGGCCGACCATTTCCGGATGGAGCTGGGTGAACCAGCTCTGCACGCTGGCCAGGCCGAGGGCGTTCGCCGCCGTGGCCGCCTCCGGCTCGGTGAGCCGCTGGAGCACCACGATGTCACTGCGTACCAGCAACTCGACGTCCCAGCCGGCCAGATCGTCGCGGACCACGAGGGTCGCCCGCCAGGGCGCGCTGAGGTTGGTGTCCGGCCCGGTCACCGGCCCGGTGTCGATCACGACGAGCTGCGGTTCGGTCGGCGTCGCCGGCAGCGGTGGAGGCACCCCCGGCGGAAGGAACGAGGCGATCTCCCGGCCGATGACGCAGCGGCGCAGGAAGGCGTCCCACTCCTGCTCCCGGGCGGTCTGGATGAACAGTCGAGCGCCGAGCGCCAGGGCCCGGAAGGCGAGCAGTTCCGCGACACGTACCCCGCCGGTCAGCATCAGCCGGGTCGGCTCGGCCCGGAACACCCGCAGACCCACCGGCTCCTGCTGGCGATTGCGGCCCACCACCAGGCCACCGCCACCGGCGACCAGGCGCAGACCGGCCACGGTGGGACCGTCGGTGACGTGCAGCCCGATCCGGCTGCCGGGGAAGGCGACGTTGTTCACCGCAGGAAGCCTCCGAGCGGCAGGGTGGCGGCCACGCCCCGGGCGTGCTCGCCGTCGAGTCGTTGCAGCCGACCACCATGACCACGGATCGCCTCGTGCAATGCGGTGTCGGCGGCGGTCAGGGCGGCGGCGTCCGTACCGATCAGCCGGAAGGCCACCTCGACCACGGCTTCGTCGGCACCGTGGCGACCGGGCTCCCGGGCCAGCGCGATCGACACCACGCCGGCTGCGGCGGGCAGCCCGCGTAGCAGCGGGTCCACGTCCCAGGCATGGTCGGGCCAGTCGAGCAGCCGGTGGCAACTCTGCGGGGTGCCCTGTGCCGACCAGCTGCGCCAATTCTCCCGGGCCAGCGGGCGATCCCCGCCCACCGGCTCACCGGTGAGGTGGGTCAGGTTGGCGACGGCGGCCAGCACCTCGTCACGGTTGAGCAGCCGGGCGGTAACCCGCTCCTGGCGAAGCTGGCGCCGGGTCCGGCGGATCGCCGCGGTCAGCGCCGGACGCAGGTCACGGTCGGCGTGGAAGTCCGGGGTACGGGGTGCCTGGAGCACCACCCAGGCCTGCCGGCTGGCAGGCACGTTCCCCTCGGTCAGCTCGCGGTACGCCCGCTCCACCGCCGCCGCGCGGACCCGGGGCGCCGGGGTGACCTGGATCAGCACCTGCACCGTCACCGGCGGAGTCTTGGGGTCGGCCGCCGGAAGCAGGGACACCGGCGACGGCAGCGCCTGCGGCGCGCCCACGAGCAGCGCACCCTCGGTCGGGTCGACCTCCAGCACGGCACTGAGCCCACCCCGATGGGTCAGCAGCACCGCCGGCTGGTCGTCGATCTCGACCTGTTCCAGCTCCACGCTGCCTTCCAGGTGGGTCAGCAGCTGCCATCTGGTGTCCGGTCCCGTTGCGTTGAGCTGCCGGCGCCGACCCCGGTAACTCCACCAGACCGCCAACCACTGGTAGATCCACCGGCCGCGGTACCGCAGCACGGTCGGCGAGAGCAGCAGCAACACGGCAGCGGTCACCCCGACGGCCAGCGGGGCGCCGTGCCCGGTGGCCGCCAGCACCGCCGCCCCACCGGCCTGCCAGGCCACCAACTGGGCGACGTGGATGCCGGCTACCCGAAGCGGCCGCCGGTACGGGCGTACCACCGGGGCGGGCGCTGCCGTGGGCTGCGGGCCGCTCACCGCCTCCGCCGCCGTCGGTGCGGTGGCGGCGGTCGCCCGCCGGGCGGCGGGCGCGGCCTGGACCGCCGCAGCGGTCTGTGCGGTCGCAGTGGCCTGCGCGGCGGTGGCGGCCTGGCTGCTGTACGCGGTGCCGGCGGTCGCCCGTCCCTGCCCTCGTTGGGTGGCCCAGCTGTGCACCGACCCGGTCCCGCCGACCGTCGGTGCCGGTGCACCGGCCTGCTGCGGCGGTGTCGTCTGCTGCTGCGGTGCCGTTGCTCCCGGGTGATGCTGCCAACCCGGATCGCCCGGCCGTGCCGCGCCCGGATGAGTCACCGCGCGCCCCTCCCTGACCGGCCCGGCATGATCAGCGCCCGATCGCGGCACGCACGTCGGCGACGGTCACGGTACGCAGTTCATCGAGGCTGGGCCGCTGCCCGGACTGGCGCAGCCGCTGCGCCTGCGCCTTGCGGACGCCCTCGAACAGCTTTCGGGCCTCGCGGGCGTTGCCGAAGTTCTGGTCCCGCTCGATCGTGCCGAAATGCTCCCCGAGCACGTCGGTGACCCCCTCGGCGAGCAGGTACTCGTCGCCGCCGGCCATCCGCTCCACGATGACCACGAGCTGCTCCGGCGTGTAGTTGCCGAACTCGATGGTCTTGGCGAAACGGGAAGCCAGACCGGGGTTGGCGTCGAGGAACTGGAGCATCTCCCCGGTGTAGCCGGCCGCGATCACCGCGATCTCGTCGCGGTGATCCTCCATCAGCTTGACCAGCGTGTCGATGGCCTCCTGCCCGAAGTCGCCGCCACTGCCGGAGGACCGGGACAGGGTGTACGCCTCGTCGACGAACAGCACGCCGCCGCGCGCCTGCTCGAACGCGGCGGCGGTCTTCTCGGCGGTGTGACCGATGTACTGGCCGACCAGGTCTCGCCGGGACACCTCGCGAAACGCGCCACCGGGCAGCGCACCCAACGCGGCGAGCAGGTCACCGTAGATGCGAGCCACGGTGGTCTTACCGGTACCGGGTGCCCCCGCGAAGATGAGGTGATGGCTGACCGCACCGACCGGCAGCCCCGCGCTGCGTCGCCACTCGTTGACCTGGATCTCGTCGATGAGGGCCCGAACCTCTTCCTTCACCGACTCCAGCCCGACCATCTGTTCCAGTTCGGCCAGCAGCTTGTCGACCCGGGCGGTGTCCTGCTGGGTGACAGCACGGGCGGCGTCCGCGCCGTAGGCCGCCTTCCGGCTCGCCGTACCGTGCACGATGGTCGGTGCGGCCCCGTCGGCGACCTCGATCGCCGGCTGTGCGGTGTTCTCGGTGGTGCACTCCTCGACCGTGCCGTGGCAGCCGCGGGCGAAGGAGATCGCCGGACCGCGTGTGTCCCGGATCCGGCAGCGCCGCAGCACCGGAGCACTCTGATGCACCACCGCCACCCCGGCATGACCGGTCTGCGAGATGTCGCAGGCCTCGATCGTCGGCCGGCCGTACTGGTAGATGTAGATGCCCCGGTTACCGCAGCGAGTCACGGTGCTGGTACGAATCGTCGGGGCGGCGCCGATCCGTACGATGATGCCGTCCTCGCTGAGGTCGGTGAACTCGCAGCCCTCGACGGTGCCGTCGGAGTCCTCGACCACCAGGCCGTACCGTCCGCCGGTGACCCGGCAACGGGTCAGGGTGAACTCGGACCGGCCGGCCACCTGGATCGCCGCACCGAAGCCGGCGCTCAGTGCACAGCCGCTCATGGTGAGGGTGGCCCGGTCGCCGACCACCACCGGCGCGTCGCCCGCCTTGAGCACCAGGTCGCGCAGCTCCAACCGACCCGAGTTGCAGGACACCGTCGGGTACGCCCCGGAGGATGCGTCGATGGTGACCGTCCCCGCGCCCTGCGCGGCGACGACGGTGACCGCCCGGTCGTTGACGAACAGCGCCTCGTAGTAGGTGCCGGGACTGACCGAGACGACAGTGTCGTCGCTGGCCACCGCCAGGGCCTCCCCAATGGAGGGGTAGGCGCCGGGCTGATCCGGGGAGACGAGAAGGGTGCGCGTCATGACTCCGGGCTTCGTACGGCGATGAGGGCTGGGCCGACGATATCCCAGGCGGCCCATGCCATGGAGCCCCGGACCGAGTCACCGGTCGACGGTGCACCCTGCTCGCTAGGCTGCGTTCGGGCGTGCCCGGCCGACTCCTGGCGCCGGGTCCCCGTCGACTGCGGGAGGACCGATGTCCCAGCTGCGGATGCTGCCGCTGATGGCGGGCGCGATGCTGGTCGACGGCACCGTCCACACCCACACGTCGGTGCGTGGCGGAGTGGCACCGGAGTTGCATCCGATCGTCCGGCGGTTCCTGCACGGGCTGCCGGTCGAGCAGCGGGAGCGGTTCGCCGGCTGGTGTGCCGAACCGGTGCTGATCTCCGACCGGCTGTACGCCGCAGAGGCCGACGGCCCGCCACTCGACTCCGCCCGGGCCCGCGCACTGCTGTGGGGCGCGAAGGTGCGCCTCACCCGGGTACGGGAAGAGGGCGACCCGCGGCACGGCGAGGTCCAACCGCCCTGCCGATCGTGCGCGGCCCTGCTGGACTGGTTCGGTATGGAGGCGTTGACATGACCGAGCGCTTTCCGCCCCTGGTGGCCGAGATCCTTGCCGCGGCCGGCTGGTCACCCGGGCTGCGCGACGACGGCCGAGCTCGCGAGTGGGCGCTGCGCCTCGCCGCCGACGCCACCCCCGACGGCCGCCAACACGCCATGACAGCTGCCGCCGTGCAGGCGTACGCCGAGTTCGGGGGATTGCGGCTACGCCCGCAGGGTGCGGGTGAGCAGATCGCGCCGAGTGAGGTCCACCTCGATCCGTTCCGGGTACGACACACGGTGGCCACGCTGGCGGAGTTGGCCACGGTCATCGGGGTGCCGCTCAGCCCGCTCGGTGAGGAGGGCGGCGGCACCGGCATCCTCGCCGTCGACGAGCAGGGCCGGGTGTTCGTACTGGACCACACCGGTGACTGGTTCCTCGGCGCGAGTGTCGACGCGGCGCTGAGCACGTTGCTGCTCGGCCGCCAGCCGGCGCGGGTCCGCGAGGACGGCAGCTGGTGACCGGCCCGCAGCCGACCACCGTCACCGGCTGGCAACCGACCACCGTCACCGAGCGTGCGCTGCTGACCGCCGTCGAGAACGACGACGACCCGGCTTTCCTCGCCGCGCTCGCCAGCGGCCCGCTGCTGCTGCCGGTGCCGGCGGCGGCGACCGCCGGCGAGCCGCCCGCCTGGCCGACGGGTCATCACGAGGGCGTTACCCACGTGATGGCCTACACCTCCCCGGCGGCGATCGCCGCCGGTCTGCCCGGTCAGGCCGTCACCTACCGGGTGTCGGTGCTGACCGACCTTGCCGTCGACTGGCCCGACGAGCGTTGGGTGCTGGCCGTGGACGCCGGGTTGCCCATCGGCGTACGACTGACCGCCGACGAACTCGCCGCGCTCGCCGCCGCCGGGGTCGAGGCGGAACTGCCGTTACGCGAGGCGGTCCAGCGCCAGGATCCGGACGCCCTGATGTCCGCGCTGCTGCGAGCCGAGCTGGTGCTCCCCCTGCGGCCGGACGGCCCGACGACCCGTGACCTCGGCGATCCGGAGTTCCCCTGGTGGTGCCTGCCGGATGAGCAGGGGCGGCCGGCCGTGCCGGTGTTCACTTCCGAGGCCCGGCTGCGGCAGGCACTCGGTGATCATGACCTGGTGGTGGTCAGCAGTCTCCAGCTCACCGAGCACTGGCCGGACGCATCCTGGCAGTTGTCGCTCAACCCGGAGACCCCGCTGGCCGCGGCGCTGCCCGGCGAGGCGCTGTTGACGCTGCGTGACTGGCTCAGCGAGTTGCGTGACGTCCTCGATGATGCCGCCGAGCAGGAGCGGAGCCGCCGCGTGAGCGCTGCGTACGCGGACCCGTCGACGGTGGGCGTACCGGTGCCGCGATCAGCTGCGGAGCCGACGACTGACGTCGACGAGGGACCCGATCCGGACATCCCGGTGCGGCTGCAACTGGTCATCCCGCACCGGTATCTCGCCTCCTATCTCGACGACGGGTACGACCGGGCGGCCGGTCTGGTGCACGCCTGGCACGGCCCGGGCCGGGACACCCCGGTCCGGCTCTACCGACGGCTGGGACTGCTCGGTACGGGCTCGCCCTTCGAGGAGTCGGACGAGTGGGTGGCTGTGCTGCGCTGGCCGCCGACCGACGGTACGCAACAGGAGTGGGCGCAGGGTCAGCCCCGGATGGAGTCGTTGGTCGTTCCGGACGACACCGAGCTGCACTGCCTGCATCAGGACGGCCGCGACGAGATCCTGGCCCGATTCGACGCGACCGCCCGCCGTTGGACGCCTGCCTGACCGGTGCCGCTACGGCATCGACCGTCGCCTGGGCCGGGCGACGGTTCAGCGACGGCGGCTGGCGAACCAGGCGCGCGCCGGCCGACTCTTGATCAGGGCGAGTGCCACACCGGCCAGCCCACCCACGACCAGCGGTGTGACCATCGTCGGCTCGAAGCTCAGCTTGCCCTGCACCAGCAGGACGACGATGACGACGACGAACAGCCCGAAGGTGAAGCCCGCCGGTACGGCCAGCCCCTGCGCGCTGTCGCCGGTCCACGCCATCAGCGTCCCGAGCGCGGCGAGCAGCACCACCAGCAGTGCTATCGCGAGCACCCCCGCGCCGATGCCCACCACCAGGACGCGACCCAACCCGTCGCCTTCGGCGCCCAGCATGGCGCGGAAGAAGGCGATGCCGGCGATCAGCCAGGTCACGATCGACGGCAGCATCAGCAGGGCCGCCAGCGTCACGACCACCGGCCGCCGAACTGGCGGCTTCGCCCCGGCTGGGATGGTCGACATGGACGTCTCCTCAGGTCCGAGCGCTCAGCCGGGCGGCCGGCGCCACACGTCGTCGGAGGCTTCCGCAGGCTGAGCCGGGTCGTTCGACGGCCCCGCACCGGGCGTGAAGTTCGCTCCCACGGATGCTGGTTGATCCTCGTCCATGAGTTCGGCCTGCCGACGCCGTGACCGGTTGCGCAGCATCCAGACGGTGGCGACGGCCCCTCCGACGATCAGGACGAACGCGGCGATGATGGCCGCCCACACGAAGATCAGAATGCCGTCCTCGCGCTCACGCGGGTTGGCCTGCCACGGTTCGAGCTGGGCCGACGGCGGGGCGCTGGCGCGCGGGCTGGCCCGGCCGTCGGGCTCGCCCGTCAACGCCGTCCGCAGGTCGAGCACGCCCCACCCGTACTCCAGGTCCCGACCGGGCGCACCGGCGTCGCGGGCGGTCTCCAGCAGCCGCTCGAACATCTGGTACGCGGTCAAGTTCGGGTACTTGGCCTTGACCAGGGCCAGCGCGCCCGAGACGAGCGCGGCGCTGCTGCTGTTGCCGAGCGAGGTGACGTACTTGTCGCCGGGCGCGGCCCGGACGATGTCCTCGCCTGGCGCGGCGATGCTTACCTCCTCGGCCGGCAGGGCGGCCTCCTTGCTGATGACGCCCCTGCGGTCGGTGCCGTTGACGGCGATCGTGGCCGGGTGGCGGGCCGGGTTACTGATGATCAAGTCCTCGCGGTTGCCCACGGCGGCGACCACCACGATGTTCTGCTGGTACGCCCGGGCGACCGCGCGGTCCAGTTCCTCGTTGAAGCTGCTGCCGAGCGACACGTTGATGATGTCCGCGCCGTTGTCGATCGCCCAGTTGATCCCGGCGGCGACCGCCGTGGGCGCGATCAACGGGCTTCGTTCGCTCTTGATGGTCACCGGCAGGATCTTGGCCTTCGGTGCGACCCCGAGCACCCCGTCGCCGTTGCCCGGTCCGTGCCCGTGCCCGGCGATCAGCGACGCCATCCCGGTGCCGTGGCCCACCCGGTCGACACCACCCTTGGTGTCGTCGTCGTAGAGATCCATGCCGGGCAGGACGTTGCCCTTCAGGTCCCGGTGTTTCGCGTCGACCCCGGTGTCCACCACCGCCACCACGACTCCCTCACCCTGGGTGATTTTGTGGAGTTCGGGGAGTTCCAGGGCCTTGACGTGCCAGGAGTTGTCTCTGGTGGAGTCCGCCATGGCCGGTATTCCGGGCAGGGCCAGCGTCGCCAGGACACTCACGGTGCTGAGCGCCATGACGGCAGCCGGTCGGGTGAGGACACGCATGCCCGTACACCATCCTTTGTGCTTCGTCACGAATCGGCCGAGATCGGGGTGTTCACCGCATGGTACGGGCCGGCCACCCCATGCTGCGGTGACCTGGCCCGTCCGTGTTCAGCTCTGGCCGAGCGCTTTGCCCTGCTCCCGGGGGCGGTGCTCCACCGGTGCCTCGACGGCACCGACGGCGGAGGACTCGGTGACCCACAGTTCGTCGTCGCCGTCGCCGTACTCCCAGGTCTCCTGCTCCAGG
This sequence comes from Micromonospora sp. NPDC051196, assembly GCF_040682415.1. Taxonomy (NCBI): domain Bacteria; kingdom Bacillati; phylum Actinomycetota; class Actinomycetes; order Micromonosporales; family Micromonosporaceae; genus Micromonospora; species Micromonospora sp. NPDC051196. The sequence goes on along the minus strand of NZ_JBFBAY010000024.1, from coordinate 30,890 downwards.
CCAGGCTGGGTGCCCTTGCGTGGGCCCGGCACGGCCGGTCCACCGCGTCGACCGCCGAGTGACGGTGCCGGGCCGGCGGTCGGTGCCGGCCGCGCGGCACCGGTACGACCGTTCAGATCGGGCCGACCAGCACTGCCCGGAGCACCCGGCCCGCTGGTCCGGCCACCGGCCGGTGTGGCGGGCCGACCGCCCGGGGTGCTCGCCCGGGGCGGGGTACCCGGAGCCGCACCGCGCTGACCACCGAGGCTCGGCGGTGGCGATGCGGGACGCCCGGACGGGGCGCCACGCTGGCCGGGGCGTGCCGTGGAACCTGGCAGGCGCGGACTTGACGGCGGGGTCGCCGATGGTGCCGGTCGAGCCGACCCGGTACCGGGACGCCCCGGGGCTCCGGTGTTACCCGGCAACGTCGGCCGGTTCGGCGCGGGACCGCGCCGGCCGCTGCCCGGCGCTCCGGAGCCGCTGCCCGAACCGCCCGCGCCGGGCAACGTCGGCCGGTTCGGCGCCGGGCCGCGACCGCCGCCCGGCCCGGGAGGGCCACCCGAGCCCGGCAGGGTGGTCCGGGGGGCGTTCGGTCGGGTGCCCGGGTTCGGCGAGGCCGGGCCGGGGGCACCCGGCCGCTGCCCCGGCGGCACCACCGGCGGTACGGGTGGGCCGGGTGTCACGGGCGCGTTCGGCGTGGCGGTGACCGGCGGCGGGGTGGGCGCCGGCCCGGGCGGCGGGACGGTTGCGGTGCCACCGGCGAGGTCGACGCCGTCGGGCAGCTTCGGCACAGCCGGCTGGGACGGTCGATCGCCGACCCCCGGCTGGTTCGGCGTGTCCGGGCGGTTCGGCATGTCCGGACGAACGTTCCTGACGCTCGGGGGAGGGCCGGAGCCGGGCCGGGGCGGCCCGCCGGGACGCCCCGGCCCGCCCGGTAGGCCCTTACCGTCGAAGAGAGCCGCCTCGGTCGGGCCCTTGAACTTGCCGCCGCGCGAGATGTTCGAGATGTACACGTCGATGTACATGTCGGCCAACGGCTTGGCGATGTTCTTGGCGCGCTGGTGGAACTCCCGCTGGACCTCCTCGTACGTCTTGTGCTTGTCGCCGAAGATGTCGCTGATCGTGATCTTCTCTTTGTCCTTCTCGAAGACTTCCTGCTGGTGCTGCTGCTCGGCCTTGTACTCGCGCCACAGCTGGGTCATCTCGCGCTGGGCGGTCGAGATCTTGCTCGCCAACTGGTCCAGACCGGTGGCGTTGCTGCTTGCCACGTTCTTCCACTCGTCCAGCGAGTGCAGGGTGGCACCCACCTTCGACATGAAGACCCGAGAGGCGGGGGAGTTCCACTTGGCGCCGAGCGCGTCGGCGTGGCGCTTGAGGTTGTCCCGGGTGGACTCCAGCAGGCTCGCCGCTCGCCGCCACATCTCGGCCAGCGCCGTGGTGCGTTCGTCGCTCTCGTTGCGGACGTACTCCCACATCTGCTCGATGTTGACGCTGTCCCACTTGGTGGGCTCGTACGGTGTCGCCTGGGCGGCTCGGTCGGCCGCGTAGTCGTCCCTCATCCCCCCGTACTGGGGGTAGCTGATCGGCCTGTAGCCGTAGTAGTCGTCGGTCATCCCCGCTCCTCAGGTCCCCCGCTCCTGGCAGCCCCGTCATCGCAGGTTGGACTGGTCCAGCCGGAATTCGTCGCCGTGCATGCGTTGGTCCTCGCCCTCGATCTTGTACGCGCCCGGACCATCACCCACGGTCTCCGGCGCGGCCCACTGGGGCGCCTGCTCACGGGTGTCCTCCGTCGGGCAGGAGTCCATCCCGTGGTAGGGCCCGACGGGCTCCGGATTCCTCGCCTGCTCGGGGATGGTTTCCGTCGGGTCGCCCTCCTGCTGCCATTGGCCACTGAGGGTCTTCTGGCCGTCCACCGCGTTGAAGGCGTTGTACACGTCGTCGTTCGTGGCCTCGGCCAGCGCGTCGCCCAGGAGGTACTCCCCGGAGATGGAGGTGGCCGCCGCACTGAGTGCGGTCAGCCCCTTGATCACATCGCCCATCAGGTGCGACACGGCCATCCGGCTCTCGTCGTGCCGACCCCGGAAGAATGCGGCCTCTTTCATCCCGCCGCCGCCGAACGGAGCCTGCACGGTGAGCATCGGGCGCAGACCGTTCTCGAAGCTGGGCTGGAAGTTGGACTCCAGCTCCTTCTGAATGGCCTTGGCGAAGTCCTGCAACTGGTTGACGTCGACGTCGATGTTTTCGTTGACGAGCCACTCGCCGCCCATGGTCCCTCCCCCGTTTCGCTCACACGGTGTTGGCGCGGCTCACCCTCACTCCGATAACGGAGTGGCACAGCCGCGCACCGCAGGTCCACTCTGGCCGACGGTAGACCGGTCAGGCAACCCCGTACGCTGCTTAGCCACGCGGCGGGAGATTCACCAACTGCACCAGCCGAGTGCCACCCCGCCTGGACACCAGCCAGCCCCGACCCGGCGGCAGCGGTCCGGGCCGCACCGTACCGAGCAGCACGCCCTCGTCCCGGTTGCCGGACATCACAATGCCGGGTGTGCTGATCTCCCGCAGTCGCATGAGCACCGGCTCGTAGAGCGCCCGGCTGGCCCCGCCGGTGCGCCGGGCGACGACCAGATGCAGACCGATGTCGCGGGCCTGCGGCAGGAACTCCAGCAGGGGGGTCAGCGGATTGCTGCCCGCACCGGCGACCAGGTCGTAGTCGTCGACCAGCACGTACAGGTCGGGGCCCTTCCACCAGTCGCGGGCCCGCAGCCGTTCCGCGTTGATGTCCGGCGGTGGCAGTCGGTCCCGCATCACCGCGGCGACCTCGGTCACGATGCTCTCGGTGACCTGTGCCGTCGAGCCGTACCCGATCAGGTGCGGGGAGTCGATGTCGCCCAGCAGGCTGCGCCGGTAGTCGACGAGGACCAGCCGTGCCTCGGTCAGTTCGTGGCGGTCGACGATGGTCTGCGCCAGCGCCCGCAGGAAGGTGCTCTTACCCGACTCGCCGTCACCGAAGAGGATGAAGTGCGGGTCGGCGGCGAAGTCCAGGTGCACCGGCGCGAGGTCGACCTCGGCGATGCCGATCGGCACCCCGGGGCACCCGGTGCTCGGCAGACTGCCGTACGGGACACTCGGCGGGAGCAGCCGGATCGGTGGCGCGCCCGGCCCCTGCCAGGCGGCGGCCAGGTCGGTGACCAGCTTGCGCGCTCCCTCGGGCAGGGTCTCCGTCTCCTGCGCGCCGTCGGTGCGCGGCAGCGCCGCGAGAAACTGCTGCCCGTCCGGCGTGATGCCGCGTCCCGGTGCCTTTTCCGGCACGTTCATCGCCGCCCGGCGGTCCAGGTTGGAATCGCTGGCGTCGGCCAGCCACAGTTCCAGCCGGGTACCGAAGACGTCCCGCACGGCCGGGCGCAGGTCCATCCAGCGTCCGGCGGTGACGATCAGGTGGATGCCGAAGGAGAGCCCTCGGTTGGCGATGTCGTTGATGGTCGGTTCGAGGTCCTCGAACTCCGACCGTAACGTCGCCCAGCCGTCGATGACGAGGAAGACGTCGCCGAACGGGTCGTCGTCGTGCTGACCGTGCCGCCGGGCCCGCCGGTACTCGGCCATCGAGTCGACGCCGCGCTCGGCGAAGCGCCGCTCCCGCTCGCCCATCAGCAGTTGCAGCTCGGCGACGGTACGCCGAACCAGGCCGGCGTCGAGCCGGGTCGCCACCGAACCGACGTGTGGCAGGTCCCGCAGCGACGACAGCGCGCTGCTGCCCAGGTCGAGGCAGTAGACCTGGGCCTCCCGGGGGGTGTGGGTCAGCGCCAGCGAGGTGACCATGGTCCGCAGCAGGGTGCTCTTGCCGCTCTGCGGTCCGCCGACGATCACCGCGTGGCCGGCCGCTCCGGCCAGGTCGAACCAGAGCACGTCCCGGCGCTGGTCGAAGGGCTTGTCGACGATGCCGACGGCCACCTGCAACTCGCCCAGCAGACCGGCGTGCGCCACGGTCACCCCACGGGCCGGGTCGGCGGTCAGCGGCGGCAGCAACTGGTCCAGCGTCGGCGGCTCGGCCAGCGGCGGAAGCCACACCTGGTGGGCCGGTTTGCCCCGACCGGTGAGCCGCCCGACCAGGATGTCCAGCACGCTCTCGCCGACCCCGTCGGCCGGCTCCGGCGCCTCCTCCTCCTTCGGCGTACGGGTCACCGGCGGGGCGACGTAACTGGTGGTGTACTCGCGTACCCGGTCCTCGCCGTCACCGGCCGCCACCGCCGCGGCGGTCTTGCTGCGGTAGGCGCCGGAGACGTACGCGGCCTTGAACCGCACCAGCGGCTCGGTGCCGAAACGCAGGTAGCCGTGCCCGGGAGAACGGGGCAGCTCGTACGCGTCGGTGGCGCCGAGCACCACCCGCGACTCCATCGCCGAGAAGGTACGCAGACCGATCCGGTACGACAGGTGGGTGTCCAGCCCTCGCAGCCGCCCCTCCTCCAGCCGTTGCGAGGCGAGCAGCAGGTGTACGCCGAGAGACCGGCCGACCCGACCGATCTGCACGAACATGTCGATGAAGTCGGGCTTCGCGGTGAGCAGCTCGGAGAACTCGTCGCAGATGATGAGCAGGCTCGGCAGCGGCGACAGCGGAGCACCCGCCGCGCGGGCCTTCTCGTAGTCGCGCTGCGAGGCGTAGTTGCCCGCCGACCGAAGCAGTTCCTGCCGGCGTACCAGCTCGCCGTTGATGGCGTCGGTCATCCGGTCCACCAGCGGCAACTCGTCCGCCAGGTTGGTGATCACCGCGCTGGTGTGCGGCAGCCCGTCCAGCCGGGTGAAGGTGGCGCCACCCTTGAAGTCGACCAGGACGAAGTTGAGGTTCTCCGACGAGTGGGTCGCGGCCAACGCCAGCACCAGGGTGCGCAGCAGCTCGGACTTGCCGGAGCCGGTGGCGCCGATGAGCAGCCCGTGCGGGCCCATGCCGTCCTGCGCCGACTCCTTCAGGTCCAACTCCACCGGCCCACCGTCGGTACCCACCCCGATCGGCACCCGCAGCCGGTCCCGGTTGGGTCGCGGCTGCCAGGCCCGGTCGACGTCGAATTCGTACGGGTCACCGATGTCGAGCAGCTCGGCCAGGCCCAACTCGCTGGTGAGCGGGGTGTCGCCACCGCCACGGGAGGCGGCCGACAGCCGCAGCGGGGCCAACTGCATGGCCAGTGCCTCGATCTCCGCCACCCGACAGTCGTCGGCCCGGCCGATCTCTGCCGGACCGTCCACGGTGAGGCTGTGCAGCTGCCGATCTGTGGTCACGTCGAGCACCAGGCGCGCCCGGTCGAGCATCCGGGGTGCCGGGGTGGACAGGTCGAGCAGGGTGACACCCTCCACCCCGCCGTCGGTCATCAGGTGATCCGAGCCCGCGGTGTCGCCGCCGTCGATGATCACCAACACGTGCGGCCCACCGACCTGCGCTGGTCCGCCGCTGGCGTTGAACCGGGGCCGACTGGCCAACACGTCGTCGAGCATCGCCTCCAGGCCGGTCACCGAGGGCGACACCAAGCGCAGTTGACCGAGTGCGTCGGTGCGCGACGGGTGTAGCGCATGCGGCAGCCACTTCGTCCACTCCCAGTCGGCCCGACGGTCCGGGGAGACGCAGACCGCGACGAGCATGTCGTCGGGGGCGTGGAAGGCGGTCGCCTGGGCGAGCACGGCGCGCACCATGCCCCGGGCAGCGTCGATGTCGCCACGCAGGTGCACCCGGGCGAAGCCGTTCAACGCCATGGTCACCGGCAGGTCCGGCACCTCGCCGTAGGTGGTGAGGAACCGGCGCAGGGCCAACGCGCACATCGGTTCCAGCTTCTCCAACGACGTCGCCGGCGGCGGCACCAGCGGAGTGGCCAGTTCCTGCGGCCCGAGACCGATCCGGACGGTGGCGAAGTCCACGTCGCCGCGCCGACGTTCCCACAGCCGTGGCCCCAGCGGCAGGGACCACAGCGTGTCCGGATCCGGGTGCCGGTAGAAAGCGGCCTCGCGCTGCCGGCGGACGGTCTTGAGGACCCGACGACGCTGCCGGGACAGGTGCGTCATGTACTCCCGACGCTTCTGCAGCATCTCCTGCTTGCTCGGGCCACCGGAATTGTTGGTCAACTGCGCGCCGAGCATGCCGATGGCGGAGAGCCCGAACAGACCGCCGGTGACATAGCCCAGGGTCGACCCACCGCGCCCGGCGAACATCAGGGCCATCGCGAAGGAGCCGGCGAGCATCGGCAGCAGCATCATCATCTGCCCCCACGCCTTGCCGCTCGGTGCGGGCACCTCCGGCGGTGCCTCCAGAAGCACCTCGCCAGAGGGATACTCCGGTTCCGGCTGCCGGGCGGGTCGTTTGACGACGACCGTGCTCACGTGACAGACCTCCGTTGCCTCTCGTGGGCGTGGTAGCCACGCCCGGCACCCCCGTACGCTCGGCCGCCGCCGCGAACCGGCACCCGCGTCACCGGCACATGGTAGGTAGCCTTCTCCCGTCAGGACAGCCGCGGGCCGCTCGGCCCGCTCCTCGTACCGAGGGGTCGTCAGTGGTCACCCAGGCCGGAACCGGACTCGCGCGTATCGCCGTCGTCGCCCCGAACCGGCGGCTGGACCTAGCCCTGCCCGAGCATCTGCCCCTCGTCGGGCTGCTGCCGGCGGTGCTGCGTCAAGCCGACGAAGAACCCTCGGACGGCACCGCCCATGGTGGCTGGATGCTGCGCCGCAGCGACGGCAGTGCGGTGGATCTGCACCGTACGCTGGCGGCACAGAACGTCCGCGACGGAGAGACGCTGCACCTGGTGCCGCGCCGTACCGAGTGGCCGGAGTTGGCGTACGACGACCTGATGGAGGCCGTCGCCGACGGTGCCCGGCGCCGTGGCGTGGCCTGGACCCCGTTCGCCACCCGGCTGACCGGCCTGATCGTGGCCGGCGTGCTGCTGCTGCTCGGCCTGGTGGTGATCGTGACCTCCGAGCAACCCGGTTGGCTCGGTGGTGCGGTGGCCCTCGGTGCCGCCGCCCTGCTGCTGCTCTGCGGCATCGTGCTGTCCCGGGCGATGGCCGACTCCCTCGCCGGCGCGGTGGTCGCCGCTGCCGGCCTGCCTTACGCCTTCGTCGGCGGGGTGCTGGTGATCGGGACCGGCGAGTCGGTGTGGGCGCTGGGCGCACCGCACATCCTGCTCGGCTCGGCCGTGCTGCTGCTGTCCGGCCTGCTCGGCCTGCTCGGGGTGGGAGACGCGACCCGGGTCTTCGTGGCGGCGGTCTTCGTCGGCTTCTGGGGCATGGTGGGTGGGTTGCTCGCCCTCGGCTCGATGGACGCCGCGCAGGGCAGCGCCATCGTGATCAGCGCGGTGGTCCTGCTGTTGCCGGCCATGCCGCTGCTGTCGGTGCGACTGGGCAAGATGCCGATGCCGGCGTTGCCGCGTACCGCCGAGGACCTGCTGCGCGACGATCCGCAACCGAAACGGGAGGTGATCTACCAGGCCACCGCGCGGGCCGACGAAGTACTCACCGGCATGATCTTCGGCGCGTTCCTGGTCACCATCGGCTGCCTGGTGGTGCTCACCGCGACCGGCACGTTCGCTGCGCTGCTGCTCGCCGCCGTGATCTCGTTGGGCTACCTGCTGCGGGCGCGGCTGGTCCCGACCGTCCGGCACCGGGTGCCGATGCTCGCCGTCGGCCTGGTGGGTCTGGGCCTGCTCCCGCTGGTCGGAGCCGCCGACGCGTCGACCGCCGCCCGGGTGCTGGCCGTGCTGCCGGTGGCGTTGGTCGCGGCCGGGATCTCGGCCGCTGCTGGGCTCGCCTACAGCCGGCGTGCCCCGTCACCCCGGCTGGCCCGGCTCGGCGACATGCTCGACATCCTGCTCCAGCTCGCGGTGGTGCCGGTGGCGTGCAGCGTGCTGGGCCTGTACGCGTTCATGCGGGCGATCAACGGCTGACCGGGATCACCAGTCGAGGTCGCTCGCCTCGGTCATCTCGCCGCCCCGGATCAGGTTGACGACGGCCGAGTCCAGATCCGGCCCGACGAGGAACTCGTCGGCCCAGTGCAGCAGGAAGACCCGCCCCTGGGCGTCGATCACCAACTCGGACGGTCCGTCCTCGTTGTTGCCGAGCGGGTAGACCGGGGTGTCGTACTCCTCGATGAAGCCCCGGGCTCCCTCGGTCGTCACCCCGCCACGGGTGGGGTGGAGGTAGCTGGTGAAGCCGCCGCCGGGTCGGCCGGTCTTGCCGAACTGGGGCAGGGTCAGGCCACCGAACTCGATCAGCGCCGCCCGCGCAACCGGCGGACAGTCCAGACCCGCCAGGTCGTCGGCGAACCGGACCATCCAGTGCTCGACCGCCGAGGTGACATCACGGCCGGGAAACCACCCGGCGGACTCCAGCACATGGCGTACGTCCGGCGGGAACCGGCCTTCGGCGGCGCGGCGACTCGCGTACCGCTCGGCGATCATCTGCTCGGGCAGGGACGGCCACTGGGACACCTCGCCGGTCTCCCGGTCGATGACCGCCCGGGGGTAGCCCGTCGCTGGTGGTGGAGCCGGCGGCCCGTCGGTGGCGGCAGGTGCCGGTTCGGCTCGCCAGGCCACGTAGCCCAGGTCGAACTCGTGCAGGAAGACCTCGGGCGCGGGCTCGGGCCGGCCGGCTCCGGCCCACTGGCGGGCGATCGCCAGGGCCTCGTCGCGGCTGATCATCGTTGCACTCCTCGGGCTGCCGTCGTCGCCGTCAACGGTCGGCGCCGGGTGCGGAAACCGGCCGGCTCGACATCGTGCCTATGGTAGGCACCGCGGTCCGACGATCGTGACCGTGTCGGCGTACGCCAGGGGGAGGGTGCCATGCCGTCGCGGCGGGACCAGGTCCAGTCGTACCAGTTCTTCGTGCAGCGGATGACCTCCGCCCTGGTGGCGCGCGAGCCGGACCCGGAGGCGGCGCCGTTCCGCCGGCTGGGTGGTGCCGGCTTCGCCAGCGTCATGGTGGCGGTGCTCTGCCTGGCGGCCGTGGGCGTGTACGGGCTGCTGCGCCCGGGTGGGGCGACCAAGTGGAAGGACGGCGCCGGGGTCATCCTGGAGAAGGAGACCGGCACCCGGTACCTGTATCGGGAGGGCCGGCTGCATCCGGTGGTGAACTACGCCTCCGCCCTGTTGGCCATGGAGTCGGCCGCACCGACGGTTTCGGTGTCCCGTAATTCGCTGGTCGGCACGCCCCGCGGTCCCCGCATCGGCATCCCGGATGCGCCGGACGCGCTGCCGGCACCGGGCCGCATCCTGGACGGCCCGTGGACCCTGTGCACCCAGCCCGCCCGGGACGCGGCCGGCGGAGTCGTCGCCACCACCGTGCTCACCGTCGGCCGGGCCCCCAGCGGCGGCCGGGAACCGGGCGACGCCGCGCTGCTGGTACGCGACCGCAAGACCAAGCGCCTGCATCTGGTCTGGCGCGACCACCGGTACGAGATCCGCAACGAGAAGGTCGTGCTGGAAGGTCTGGTGATGACCGCCGAGCCGGTGGTGGAGGTCGGCGGGGCGTGGCTGAACGCGCTGCCCGCCGGTGAGCCGATCACTCCCCGACGGGTGGCCGAACGTGGTGCTCCCTCCACGGCCTTGCCGGAGGCCCGGGTCGGTCAGGTCTACGTGGTCAAGAGCCAGAACGACAGCCGTCAGTACTACGTGGTCGAGCGGGAGCGGCTGGTCCCGATCACCCCCGTCCAGGCGGATGTCCTGCTGGCCGACGGCGAGACGCAGGCCGCGTACCTGGACGGTACGAAGCCGGTCCCGATCGAACTCGCCGCCGGCACGGCCGCCGCTGCGCCCAAGGCGTCGGCACCGCAGCAGGGGCGGCACCGCGCACCGGAGCAGCGACCCGAGATCGCCCGGCTCAGTGGCAGCGATCCGGCCGTCTGCGCCGCCTACCAGCCCGGTCAGGACGAGCCGACGGTGCTGCTCGACGCTCAGGTCGAGCCGGTACGTGAGCCGGTGCGCACCCGGGAGCAGACCGGCAGCGGCGTCCCGCTGGCCGACCGGGTCGTCATCGAGCCCGGCTACGGTGTGCTGGTCGCCGCGCTCTCCTCGCCCGACCAGGCCGGCGGCACCCTCAATCTGGTCACCGATCTGGGCTACCGCTACCCGCTGGCCTCGGAGGGCGTGCCGGCGATGCTCGGCTACTCGGGAGTGCAGCCGGTACGCCTGCCCGCCAGCCTGGTGGTTCGCCTGCCCGCCGGGCCGGCGCTCGATCCGACGACCGCGAAGCAGGCCCTCGACCCGGAGTGACGATCACCAGCCACAATGGAACCGCAGCCTGGTCAACGGCTAGCGCGGGCTGGATGCGACCCGATACCGTTTCGAGCGACGATGGTGCGTAAGCGCCGACTGAAAGACCGCCCCCGGGCGACGCGGGGCGATCCAACGAGGACGGGGGTGACTTCCGCCATGTCGATGCGTACCGACACCGGCTTGATGCTGAAGACCGAGGGTGACGTCGATGCCGTCGCCGATCGGCTCACCAGCAACCTCAACGGGCTGATGGACCAGCTCGCGCCGCTCTACGACCAGTGGAAGGGCGCTGGCGCGGGTTCGTTCCAGCAGGTTCGTGAGCGGTTCGACCAGGACATGGCCCGGCTCAACGTCGCGCTGCGCGCGATCGCCGAGGCCGTCGGTTCGGCCGGTAAGGACTACGACGTCAGCGACGAGGAGATTCGGGCCGACATGGACAGCGCCGGTGCGACCGCCGGCCAGATCACCGCGGCACTGAAGCTCTGACGGGGGGAATCACGATGGAAATCCGGTACAACTTCGCCGGTCTGAACGCGGCGGCCGACAGCTGCGGCAGTTCGGTCCGGAACCTGACCAGCGAGCTGGAGGGCCTCAAGTCGGGCATCGCCCCGCTGCTGGCCACCTGGGACGGCGACGCCCGCGAGGCGTACTTCCAGCGTCAGCGCGAGTGGGAGTCGGCCGCCAACGACCTGCGTGACCTGCTCGGCAGGATCGAGCGGGCGCTGCGCGAGTCGGCGGGCAAGATGCAGGCCCGCGAGGCGGCCAACCGAGCCAAGTTCGGCGGCTGAGTCGCAACCGCTCTACCCGATGGCCCGGCGGATCGCCGGGCCATCGTCGTCTGCTCTGCCGGTCGGTCTGCCGCCGGTCTGCTCTGCCGGTCGTCCGCCCTGGTGGCGGGGAGCGGGCGCGGTCGGGGCGACGGGGTTGCGCCGGTGGCGCCGTCAGCCGCGCGACGTCGAGGTCGGCACCCGGAAGAACGCCTCCTCGGGCTCGTCGATCTCCGGCTGAGCGGCCGGGGACGCGGCGGGTCGGGCGGGTCGCCACCGGGTGCGTCGACCGCGCGGCATCAGTGCCGCCAGCACCGCCACGCCGATCGCGAGCGTGGCCAGACCCAGACCGATCCAGAGGGCCAGCCGACCGGACAGTGCCCAGCGTTCGGCGCGAGCCTGTGCCGCCGCGTCCTCAGGCACCTCCGGCAGCGGCGGCTGGGTCACCGGCTTCGCGGTGGTCAGCCGCTCGGTGACCGCTCGGTACGGGTTGACCACTCCGCTGCCGTAGCCGCGTGACGCGTCGCCCCGGGCCGGGTCGGCGGTGGCCAGAATCCGCCGGGTGACGTCCTTCGCCGACAGGCCCGGCTCCGCCGCTCGGATCAGCGCGGCCGTCGCGCTGACCATCGGAGTGGCGAAGCTGGTGCCGTCGTACGCGGCGTGGCCGGTCAGCCTGGTGGCGGCGACCACCGCTCCACCCGGCGCCACGATGTCCACGTACGACCCGACCTGGGACTGCCGGATCCGGGCGCCGTTCTGGTCGATGGCGCCCACACCGATCACCCCCTCGTAGGCGGCGGGGTAGGGCACCGGGTCGGGCCGGGCGCCGTCCTGATGCCGATTGCCGGCGGCGGCGACCAGCACGACGTCGTTGTCGACCGCGTACCGGATCGCTCGCTGCACGTCCGGGTCCGGGCGGTAGAGCGTCACCGACATGTTGATCACGTCGGCGCCGTCGTCGACCGCGCGCGTGATCGCCTGGGCGAAGACCGCGCCGCTGACGGTGGCGCCGGCAGTGTCTGCGCTCTCGTTGGCGTTGCGTTCGCTGACCCGGATCGGCACGATCGTGGCGTCCGGCGCCAGGCCGTGGAAGCCCACGCCCTCCTGCCGGGCGGCGACGATGATGCTGGCGACCGCCGTACCGTGCGAGACGCAGTCCACGTCGCCGCCCGGTGCACCACGCAGCGCGTCGAAACCGCTGGCGACCCGCCCGACCAACTGTGGATGGCTGCTGTCGGTACCGGAGTCGATCACGGCGACCCGTACCTGGGCTCCGGTGCTGAACGGCCACACCCGCTGCGGCGCGAGCCACCGCTGGTGCCAGGGTGTCTCGGTGTTGACCTCGCCGGGATCGCTCGGATTTTGACAGATCGCCGGAGCGGCCTGGGCCAGCGCCGGAGCGGGAACCGCCAGTGCCGTGGTCAGCACCGCGCCCACCAGAGCGAATGCCGCCATAGGACGGTTGTGGGCCATGCGTGCTCACCTCCGGTCGGCCGGTGCTGGTGAATCCTAACGACCGGTCGCCCATCCCTGATCTCGCGCACATTCAGTATGGTCAAGTCGTCACGGGCTGGCGCGCGACGGGGAGGACACGCCGTGGACGTACAGGCGCTGCGCGCTCGCGCCGACGAGCTGATGGCCCAGTTCGAGCGGATGCGCTCCGGGGTCGGTGACCTTCAACAGCAGCTCAAGGCTGTGGAGGCGACGGTCACCTCTGACGACGGTCTGGTCACTGTGACCGTCGGGCCGCGCGGCCAGGTGACGAAGGTCGAGTTCGACCCGCGTATCTATCGGCGGCCGAACTCCAAGGAGCTGTCCGCTACGGTGACCGAGACCATCCGCCGCGCGACCGCGAAGGCGATGGCCGACGTCGAGCGGCTGCTCCGACCGTACGTTCCGGACAGCCAGTTCCAGGCCTACATCGACCATGACCTCGACGGCATCTTCCGCCAGTTGGACAGTGACCTGCCCGGGGAGGACAAGCGATGACCGAGCTTCGCGAGACGTTCGTCAAGCCGGATGCCGCGTTGGACGGCGCCAACACGCTCAGCGCCGCCGGTGCCCAACTGGCCGCCCGCTGGCGGGGCCTCGCCAGCACCATCAACACGCTCAACGGTGCCCGGCCGTGGGGCGACGACGAGCCGGGCAAGGCGTTCAACAAGAGCTACCTCGACGGTGACCAGCCGGCGCAGAAGGTCCTCGACCTGACCGGCGACATCGTGCCCGTGGTCGAGCAGATGGGTCCCACGGTCAAGGGTGCCGTGGAGGGCACCGTCGACGTCGACGACATGGTCAAGACGCTGTTCGGGGGCGACGGCAAGTAACGGTTCACCGGGCGACGATCGACATCGGACAAAGGGGCGCACGGGGTGGCGGTACCCAATCCGAAACACTCGCTGGGCGAGTACGGCTGGGTCTGGGACGCCATTTGCTGGGTCAGCGCCGGTGAGGCGTGGCCCACCGGCGACGAGGACCGCATGCGCGAGCTGGCCGATGCCTGGCAGGCACTGGCCGATCTGGTCAGCGAGACGCTGACCGAGGCCGACCCGGCGGTCATGAAGATCCTGCAGAGCTGGGGTGGCGGGGCTGGTGAGGCGTTCGGTGGACTGTGGAACCAAATCGGCGTCGACCCGAACACCGGCCTGCCACTGATCCAGGAGATCGCCGCCGCGTACGCAGCCGGCTGCGACCAGGCGGCTCTGGAGATCGAGTACGCCAAACTGACGGTGCTGATCGCCGTCATCATCACCGTCATCGCGGTGTTCGTCGCGTTGCTGATGGCCTGGCTCGGCGGCGTCTCGGCGGGCGCGATCCCCGGCATCCTGGCCGCCGGTCGGCAGGCCGTCACGGTCGCCTTCCGGCGGCTGATCGCCCAGATGGGACGGCAGCTGCTCACCCGGGCGGGAATGCAGGCGGCGCTGCGGGCCGCCGGGACGAAGGTCGGGCAGATCGTCACGAGCCAGGGCTTCCGGCAGGGCCTCAACCGGCTCGGTCTGGAACTGCTGGAGGAGATCGGCGAAGAGCTGATCATCGACGTCGGTGCGCAGGCCTACCAGATGCGCAGCGGCGAACGGCGTGAGTGGGACGGCAAGCGGACGCTCACCGCGGGTGTGGGCGGTGCGTACGGCGCGGTGCTCGGTTCCGGCATGAACTGGGCGGGCCGGCGGGCGGCTCCCCGGATGCCGTTCTCGTTCAGCCCGTCCCGGCTGTCCTTCCCGGGCAGCGGCCTGGTGCGCTGGGGCAGCACCAGCATCGCCTCGGGTGCCCAGAACGCACTCATCTCACCCGCCGCGAGCGTGCTCGCCAACGCCAGCGTCAACCAGCAGTTCGCACTCCCCGGTGCGGACGCCTTCCTCGGCGGCTTCGCCAGCGGTGCCGGCCGCACCGGCGCGACCCTCGCCGGCGGTGCCACCGGCAACATGGCGGCGAAGGTCACCAACCTCGGCCTCGACCGGCTGAACGTCTCGACCACCCCGGGCGCGGGCCTCGGAGCGGGGATCGATCCGTCGCTCGGTGTCGGCGGCGTGGACCTCGGCAACCTCGGCAGCACCGGTGGTGCCACCAGCGCGGACGGAGGTTCGTCCGGCGGTTCCGGCCGCGGAACCACCGACACCGACATCGGTACGGGTCAGCCCGGCGGCACCGTACCGCAGAGCGGCTCGGGCTCGATCAGCCTCGCGCCGGCGACGACCGATCCGACCGTCACGGCGCCTGCCGACGGCGCCACCTCGACCGGCGGACCAACCACGACGACCGGCGACGTGGACCTGGCCAGCGGCGCCACCGACCCGAATGCCACCGAGACCACGTCCCGCGGCGACGAGAGCAGCGCCGCGCCCCCGCGCGACGACGCGGCCACGACCGGCGGCAGGGTACCGACCGAGGGCACCCCGGCAGCGGCCGAGCCGGCCGTGGACGGGAACCGGGACAGCGACGCGGGTGACCCGGGGACACCGGTCAGCGAGGCGCCCACCACCGAGCGCCCCGCGTCCGGTTCGACCGACCAGAACGGCCCAGCGGACCGGGTCGACGGCGGGCCGCCGGCCGAGCGGACAGCCGCCGGGACCCAGGACACGACGGCCGACACCACGGGTGACCGGGCTCAAGGTTCCCCAGCCGACACCACGGGCGACCGGGCCGAGGGTTCGCCTGCCGACACGTCGGCCGGTAACGCCGGAGGTGTGCCTGGCGACGCCTCGCCCGGTCGTACCGTCGGCGCGGGCCCGGTTCTGGACACCGGCGGCGTCGGTACGAGCGTCGACGGCACGCGCGGCCCGGCCGTCACCGGGGCTGACCCGCTCGCTGCGGACGTCGCCCCCGCGATGCTGCCCGGTGCACCACCCGTCGGCGCTGTGGCGGGACCGACCTCGGGAAACGTCACACCGACCACCACGTTGAACCCGGCGCCGGCAACCGTCGTGCCGACCGCCGGCAACTCCGCCCCCACCCCGTCCACCTCCGCGCCCACTCCGTCGACCTCTGCCCCCACTCCGTCGACCTCGGCGCCCGGTACGCCCACCACCGCCGCGCCCAGCGGTACGCAACCCGCGCCGGCTCCGAGGGCACCGGCCAACACCACGGCCGCGAACTCGGCGGGTTCGATCTCGCTGGCCCCGCCGCCCAACGCCACCCCGGTCACGCAGCCCGACACCGGCCCATCGGTCGAGCCGACCGTGCCGACCGAGACGGCAGGCGCCACGGCGAACGTCACCCCCGCGCCCGCGAGTACCGACCCGAGCCACACCCCTGCGTCCCCGGTCACCGATGCGGACGTTGCCCCTGCATCCCCGGTACTCGGTGCGGACGTGACCCCCGGGTCCCCGAACGGTGCCCCGGACCCGGCGGCGGACCGGGCGGATCCGGCCGACCGGTCGGCGACCGGTGGGCCGGTCGTCATCGCGGCACCGGTCAGCACGGGGACGCTCCAGCCTGGTGATCCGGCCGTGCCGGGCACCGACCGGGGACCGGTGAACCCGGACAGCCTTCGCCGCTCCGAAGGACCGACCGGGCGTGGTACGCACAGTTGGCAGCTGGACCCCACGGCCGTCGACGGCGACCCCACGGGCCCGGAGGCGGAGCGGGCCCTGATCGAGGCGTCACGGACCCTCGCCGAGAGCGCCCGGCGGGCGGTCAAGGACGGCACGATCTCCCGGGCCAAGCAGCCCGGCACGTCCGGTGCCCTGCTGATGCCCGACGGTGGCATCACCACGCACACCAGCATGAC
Source organism: Micromonospora sp. NPDC051196 (assembly GCF_040682415.1). Taxonomy (NCBI): domain Bacteria; kingdom Bacillati; phylum Actinomycetota; class Actinomycetes; order Micromonosporales; family Micromonosporaceae; genus Micromonospora; species Micromonospora sp. NPDC051196. The sequence continues at coordinate 14,676 of NZ_JBFBAY010000024.1, read as the reverse complement.
CGCGGACAAAGGCACCAAGCCGCCGACCCAGCCGTCCGTGCACCCGCTCGCGCAGGCAGCGCTGGACCGCACGAAGGCGGCGTTGCCGGACGGGACCGGCAGCGGGCACGGCAAGTGCGCCGAGGTGGCCCTGGTTTCGGACCAGCTCTACCGGCTCGAAGCGCAGTGGCGCGACGCGGGCGAGCCCGGCCGCTTCGAGCAGTACGCGCTGGACGCCTTCAACGGCGCCAAAATCCTTACTCATCAGGTCAAACCGGCTCGACAGAACGACATCGTCTACGACCTGGGGCACCACCGGCCGCCCTGCCGTTCCTGCGCACACTTCCTGCCGCAGTTCGCCATCGAGCCGGTCGCGGACCCGCAGCGGGACACCCAGACCTACCTGCCGCCGGTCCCGGGTGTGGTGGGTAACGGCCTGCCGCTGAACGACAGCCGGCCGTACGGCCACCCCGACGGCCTCGTCCCTCCGGACCAGGCCGACCAGCAGGCACTCGACGCGGCCGTGCCGCGCGACCCGGCGACCGGTCGACCGCTGGTCCATCCGGACCCGCGCGTCGGGCAGTGGGCGGGGTTGGTCAACGACGGCGGTCCGACCGTCCCAGGGCGGGACAACAACTGTGCGGACGTCGGGCTCTCCGTGCTGGCCACCTGGTTCGGTCGGCCAGAGGTGGCGGCGCCGACCGCTGCCTCGGCCGAGGTGGAGCTGGGCAGCACGGCGCGGCAGGAGCAGGCGCTGCGCAGCGAATTCGCCCACCAGGGCACCGGCACGGCCGGGCTGGAGGCGGTCGCCGACGCGCTCCGTACCGCCGGACCCGGCTCGGCGGCCCTGATCATCACCACTCGTCCGGACGGCAACGGCGCACACACCTGGAATGCGGTCAACCACGACGGCACCATCATCTGGCTCGACGGTCAGAACCAGCTCATCTCCGACACCGACCCGGTGCACGGCGAGCCGGGCAACGTCTGGTCGATCGTGCTCGACGCCGAGGGCGACCCGCACCGTCCATCGACGACGGACACCGAAACCCAGCCATCAGTGCCGCCCGACTCGACATCGCAGGACGCGGACGGGCCGGTGTGGCGGGATCCGCAACTTGCCAGCACCACCACCGATCCGGTGCCTGGTGACTATGTAGGACTGACGCACAACCTGTGGTCGATGGAGGTGCAGCCCGGCCATGTCGATGAGCAAAGACGAAGCCCGGCAGCTGATGACCAGGCTGCTGGGGACGGACAACCCGGTGAAGCGGTACGCGGCGGCACGCCGGGAGGGCCGGATAACCGGCCGGTAGGTCTGGCCGGTACCGGATCCGACGGCCTGAGTGACTCCGGCGCCTCGACGCCGGAGGGTGATCCGTCGGCGAGCCCCTACCTGGACGGGCTCGCGGAGTCGGATCAGGCGACCCTGCACGACGCGCTCGCCGACGCGCAGCGGGACGCCGACCAGATCCTGGCCGACCTGCACGGCGTCAACGCCGAGGTGAACGCCCGACTCGGGCTGACCGGACCGGACGCGCTGAGCACGCTCGGCGAGCAGCACCGCGTCAAGGGCGCCGAGTCGTTGGCCCGCAAGTTCCGTACCGAGTTGGAACCGCTCGGCTACGACCTCGGCTCCGCGCTGGACACCGTCAACGACGTGGTGCGGTTCTCGGTACGGGGGCCGGAGACCGAGGCGTACGGCCCGTCGGTGGACGCCGTCCTGTCGTCGTTGGAGGAGCAGGGCTATCAGGTCACCGACCTGAAGAACTTCTGGCACCCGGGTAACCGGTTCTTCGGGCTGAACTGCACCCTGACCTCGCCGACCGGGCGCACCTTCGAGTTGCAGTTCCCGACGGCGACCAGCTACGCGATCGGCAAGCAGACCCACGGGCCGTACGAGGTCATGCGTGATCCGGCGCAGTCGCCCGGCGCCCGGGTGAACGCGTTTCTCGACATCCTCGCGATCAACAAGGCCAACGGCATCGCGGCGAGCATGCCGGGCGGGATGGACACCGCGCGGTTCGACACACCGAAGAACACCAGCTTCGCGAAGTGGATGTCGTCACCCCGGCAGGCGAGTATTCGCCAGTCGTACCTCGACTGGCTCGGGCAGCAGGGCCAGACGTTCGCCGACGTGCTCGCCGCGCGAGGATTGACGGCGTCCGACCTGCCCGGTCTGGATCCTGACCTGATGGGGGGCCCGCATGGCGGCGCTGACGTTCGGCTACTTCCTCCTCCGGAGACCGGACGACCCGGCGGGCCCGCCGGTCAACCTGATCGTGGAGGCGGAGAGCGCGGGGCCGACCCAGGCGGTGATCTGGGACCGTCCGACGGGCGCCTGGACGTTTCGCCCGGACGTGGCGGCGGCGATCCTCTGGGCGAATCCGGAACGTCACGAGATCGAGCGGGTCGATCGGGTGACCGCGGAACGCCAGGCGGCGCACTTCACGACGGTGCCGTTGCCGACGGAAGCCGAGTTGACGGAGATCTGCCGCCAGGCGACCTGACCGCAGGGCCCGCGCCGTCGCTCGAGGAGAGCCGGCGGTTCGGGCCGGGCGAGTTGGCGCCGCTGGAGGACGCCCGCTTCCACGATGACCTGGCCGCGAGCCTGGTCACCCCGCACGGGTACGCCGTGTTCGCCGACCCGTCCACCCATCCGTACGGTCGGCTGGTCAACGACGGTGGGCCGGACCAGCCAGGTCGGGGCAACAACTGCCTGGACAGTTCGCTGTCGGCGTTGGCCAGCTTCCACGGTGATCCGCAGGTGTCGCGGCCACGTTGGCCGGATCGGCTGGACGACGGCTCGATCGACCGGCTCTCCGGCGAGCGCGGTGGGTTGGAGCGGGCCGAGGCGTGGATCGGCGGGCAGTGGACCGGGGGCCCGGACGATCTGCCCACCGACCTGTCGTCCCGTACCGACGCGGTGGCCGCCCAGTACGCCGACCTCTACCAGCGGGTGGCCGACGCCGGTCCCGGAGCATCGGCGCTCGTGGTCGCCGACTGGTTGCTGCTCGACGCCGCCGGCAACGTCGTCCTCGACGGCAACGGCCAACCTCAGGTCGACGGTTCGCACGCCTTCGTGATCGTCTTCCCGGCCGACGCCGACGCGCCGGTGTGGTGGGATCCCCAGACGGGAACGGCGTCGGTGGACATGCCGGCCGCCGACGTGCGGGACACCCATGCGCTCTGGGCGATGATGGTGCCTGACGGAGAGGGGCGAGTTGACCGAGGACGAGGCGCTGACGCTGATCAGCCAGTTGCTGGGGACCCGGAATCCGATAGTGCTTCGGGAGTTCGAGTTCGGCTGGCTGGCCCGGGAGAGACTCTCGGAGCAGGAACGGGACTCGGGGATGCACGTGGGTCAGGGCAGCTACATCATCGACCGGACGGGAGTGATCACGGCGCACTCCAGCCTGCCCCCTCGGCGGATCATGGAGGAATACACCCAGGCTCGACGCGAGGGCCGGATCAAGGGTCGGCAGGTCTGGCCCGAACCGGAACCGACGGCCTGACCGACTCCGCCGGGCCCGACCTGCGGCAGGCCGCCGCCGGTACGACCTTCGGCGGTGCGCTGCTCGACACCGATCCCGCCCGTACCGCCGAGGCCGTGCAGGCGGCGCTGACCGATGGCCCGCTGCCCGAGCAGGCGAGCGTGGACCCGGCCGCCGCCACCGTCACCCTGGACACGGCGGACGGCCCCTACCAAGTACGCATCGAGCTGACCGACCCGCCGGCAGGCGTACCGGCCGTGCCGGTCGCCACCGTCGGGTACACCGCCGACGGTGCCGTGGTGCAGGTGTCCACCGGCGCACACCCGGACCATGTCCGGCGGGCCGTGTCCGCGATGCTCGCGGAGGTGGACACGGTCGCCCAGGAACGCGCCGTCGACCTGCGTACCGACGCCACCAGCGCGCTCGCCGAGGGCGCCCGACCCGAGTACGACGGCAACCGCGTCCTCACCGCGCGGGACATCGGTCGCCTCGCCGAACTGCGGGTCGTCCTCGCCGACAGCACCACGACCACCGATCCGGCGCGCGCCGGTCAGCTACAGGCCGAGGCGTTGAGCCTGCTCGTCGCGTCCGGTCTGCTGGAGCAGGACCCGACACATGCGGTACACGGGCTCGGTGGCAACGTGCCGACGGTCGGACCGGAAGCGGCACAGGCCCGACTCGAACTGATCCGGAGCCACCTGGGTCCGGCCGCCCCGACGGTCGAGAACCTGATCGGCCTGGCGACCGGTGACAGGCAGCAACTCGTCGCGGACCTGCGGGCCGCGCAGTCGGCGATCCGCGCCGAGGCCCGTACCTGGGCGCAGCAGGCCACCGCCCTGCGCAACGCCGCCGACCTTGCCCTGACCACCAGGGTGGACGCGGCTCTGGACGTCGCGCCCGAGCACGTCTTCGGCCGGTTGGTGATCGGCGGAGGCTGGGCCGCCACCGCCGACTTCGTCACCATGGGAGCCGCCGCCGACACCGGGCACGGCCTACCACCGGTGCTCTGCGTGTCCCAGGGTCACGACCCGTGGGCGGATCGACAGGCCCTCCTGATGGGTCAGATCCCGTCGGAGTTGGAGCTTCCCGGGATGCCGTTCCAGCCGGCCGACCTGGCCGAGGAGGGCACCCAGTTCACCCCCTCCGACGTCTTCGCCGACGCGGTGGGTGCGGCGCGGGCGTTGAGTGGGATGCCGACCTACCAGGGCACGGCGACGGCGATCACGCCCCGCCCGGCCGATGCCGTGGGGTGGCCGGACGGCGCGAACTACCGGGTGACGGTTGGCGGGCGGCCGTTCTTCACCGCGTCCGTCGATGTCGCGTCCGGGCCTGGGCCCTCCCGGGTGCCGAACGCGCCGGCCACCGCAGGCGGCCAGTACGTCGACCCGACGAGCGGCTACCGGGTCGACCGGTCCGGACCGACCCCGGTGTTCCGCGCCCCCGACGGCAGCCCGGTCGACCCGGACACCCTCCCTGCGACGGTACGGACCGTCCTCGGTGCCAACGGCTCCGCCGCACCGCTGCTGGCAGACCTTGCCGGTCGGCCGACCGATCCGCTGGTGGTCGATCCGAGCTCCGGCTACGCCGTCGACCCCGCCACCGGGCGGGTCTTCGACCCCGACGGCGGACCGGTGGACCTCGACACCCTCTCCGACGAGGTACGCGCCCGGCTCGGTCACGCCCCGGACGGCTCCTTCGGCGACCCCCGTCCGTCCGCACCCGCCGTCGACTTCGGCGGGCAGAATCTGGCGGACGCCTACCGTCCCGGTGACCGGGTGCTCGTCTTCGGTGCGGGTGCCTCCGGCGCGTGGGACATCGAGCAGGCCGTGGCCTCCCCGGCCAGCAGCGTCGACTGGTCGGCCCGGGCCACGGAGCCGCCGCCCGACCAGTTGACCGGCGACCCGGTCCACGACGCCGAGGTGCGGCTGCGGTACAGCTTCGGCGGCGGCTACAACCGGCGCAACACCCTGCCCGACGTCGGTGCCTACGCCGATTCCGTACGCGAGCAGGCCGAGCAGTCGTTGCGGGAGATCGTCAGCCTGCGCCACACGGTGGACGGCGGATTCCTGGTGGAGTTCACCGACGGCAGCCGACAGGCGTACGACCGGGTGGTCTTCTCGATCGGTCAGGCGCCCGAATATCCGGGGGGCGTCGCCGACCTGCTCTCCGAGGTGAGCCTGTCGCCGCTCGACGGACCGGCCACCGCGCACGACGGCCCGGCCGACGTGCTGGGCCTGCGCGACGCCAGCGGCCGGTTGCGCGTTCTCGGCGGGGCCGGCGTGGCCGGTCCGCTGTTGGCCAAGGTGGGCCCGGCCCTTCGGCAGACGATCGTGGACCAGGCCACCGCGTTGCCGGACGATTCGCGGGGCATCCCGCCCAGCATCCGGTTCCACGCCCAGCGGGTCGCCGAAGCGAACCTGAACACCCCGCCCGCGCCGTCAGACCTCGTCCCAGCGGGCAACGCCCAGCAACCGCCAACCCCACCGGATGTCGAGCCAGGGCAGGGGGCCGTACCGCTCGTCGAGTTCCCGGCCGAGCGGCGGCATCTCGACCCCGACGGGCTTGCCGTCGATGTCCTGCCCGACGCCCTTGGCGACGACCTCGACGGGGTTGCCCCACATCTCGACGTAGCGCAGGGCGGGGAGGTTGCCGCTGGCGGCGAGGGTCTCGGCGCCGGTCGGCCCGATGCCACAGTTGGCCAGGCCCAGCCAACGCAACCGGCCCAGGTACGGGGAGCCGGCCAGCGCGGCGAGCCCGTCGTCACCGATCGGGTTGTTGCTCAGGTCGAGGGCGACCAGACGCCCCAGGCCGGCGACGCCGGCGACTTCCGGCATCAGCCCGGCCGCGTCGACCAGGGTCAGGTGGCGGACGGGAAGATGGGCGAAGACCTCGGCACCGTGGTCGACGAAGACGCGGGCGGTCATGGTGACCAGTTCGACCAGTCCGTTGCGCAGCTTCCAGTCGGCCAGCAGGTGGGCGACCGGCGCGGCGAGACGCGGGACGACTCGCCGGTACCGCAGAGCGGCGGCTCGGTCGGGCCGGGCTCCCGCCAGGTCGATGCGGATCACCTCGGCGTGGTCGGGGTCGGTGGCCTCGATGGCGTCGGCGTAACGCCGGCGCAGGTCGAGGTCGTCGGGGTCGGCCAGGATGGCGGCGTACAACTCGGCGGGCGTGGCCATGACGGCAGCGTATCGACGGCCGGCTCGGTCACCGCCGGTGCCGTACCGGGCTCGACCTTCCACGGGCTGGGCCGACCGACCGCCGACCCGACCGCGGTGCTGGATGTGGCGCGGGTCGCGCTGCCGGAGGTGGCGCCGTACGCGCAGGTGGACGCGGTGGTGCCGGTCGGCCCCGACCGGTTCGAGATCCGGCCGTCCGGGCAGTACCCGTTGACCGTGCGGCTCGCCGCCGGGCCGTTGGCCGACGGCGTGGTGGCCCAGTCGGTCCGCAACCCCGACGGGACCTTCACGGTCACCGTGTCGGACCGAGCCGCGAACCATGCGGTGGTACGGGCCCTGGCGCACGAGGTGGCCGAGCTGGTGGCGCTGAACGAGTCCGGTCGGGCGCTGGTCGGCCCGCTGGACCCGGGCAACGTACGCGGTCCGATCGACGCGTCCGGACTCACCGCCCACGATCGCGGCCGGCTCGCCGAGATCCGGCTGCTCGCCGCCGGGTACGCCACCACCGACGCCCTGGGCCGGCTGGCCGTACGCGCCGAGATCGACGCCCTCGCCGACGACCTCGGCCTACGGGTGGGTGACGCTGGCGTCCGGGCCCGATGGGCGTTGCTCCCGCGCGACGTGCTGGCCCACCTGATGCAGCTCAGCGTGCCTTCGACCGCCCCCGAGACGGTTTCGGCGGTGCTGGCGGGGGCGCCCACCCTCACCGAGGTCGAGCGGATCCGGATGATCGACTACCGGTCCCGGCTGGCGCCCGACTTCCAGGTGCCGCAGTCGGCGGAACTGACCGCCCGACTGCGGGAAATGGCCGTCGAGGCAGAACACGCACAGTCCGGCATGCCGAGAATGCCCGCCTTCGCGGGACAGATCGTCGGCATCCCGCCCGCACAGCTCGACCGGATCCGGGCGGTGGACCCCCAACTCGCCGACCGGCTCGCCCGTGAAGGCGTCTACGTCGACCTGACCGGCCGCTACGACCTGCGCCCGTACATGGTGGCGGACGTACCGGCGATCGACCTCGGTTCGGCGCGACCAGCGTTCGACCTGAGCACGGAAGCCGGCCGGCAGGCCCAACTGCACGAGGACCGGCAACGCTCCCGGGCCGCCCTGCGCCAACTGCGCGGCGACCAGGCTGCGGCACTGCTCGCCGACCACGAGTTCCACTACCAGGGCACCGCCCGGTGGATGGGGCTGGTACCGGACGTCCTGACCGACGTGCTGCGCAGCATCACCCCCGTCCCGCCGACCCCGGCGCAAAGCGCGTCGACGCACGGGCCCTCCGGCGACACCCGGGCGGTGGCCGACCGGGTGACCCTGCCACCGGACTCACCCAACACGCCCGGCCCGGTCTACGGTCCGGCGAGCGACGCCCGGACGGGGCAGCCGGCACCGCTGTTCGACGGTCCGCCGGTCCGCGAGGACGTGCAGCAGGGCGCGCTCGGCGACTGCGGCATGATTGCCGTGATCGGGGCGGTCGCGGGTCACCTGCCGGACACGATCGCGCGGATGTTCCACCCCAACCCGGACGGCTCGGTCGACGTGCTGCTGCACGAGGCGAGCGGTCCGGGGCAGTCGGTCACCCCGACCGGACGCCAACTGCGGGTCACTGTCTGGCCGGACGTGCCGCTGCACCCCAACTCGAACGGTCGCAGCGCGTACGCCGACCAGTCGACGGTCGGCACCTCCTGGGCATCGCTCCTGGAGAAGGCGATCGCGGCGGTGGACCGCACCTGGACCCAGCAGCGACACGACCTCTGGCAGCAGCAGTGGAGCGCCCGACCCGGCGTGGACCCGCACCAGGCCGCCCCGCTCGGCTACGCCCGCCTGGGCAACGGCAGCAGCCGGCTGGTGCAGGTGGAACTGCTCACCCAACTCACCGGCCTGTCCAGCAGCGTCAGTCAACTCGATCCGACGCCCGGCCGGGAGGCCGAGGCCGAAGCCCGGTTGGCCACTCTGCTCGCCGCCGGAAGCCCGGTGATCACCGGAACCCTGCCGGCCGCCCAGTACCCCGGCAAACCGCCGTACGGGCTCATCCCCGGTCACGCGTACGAGGTCGTGTCGGTGGCGAACGGTGAGGTGCAGCTGCGTAACCCGTGGAATGCCAGCCACCCGACCCCGATGCCGGTTCGCGCCTTCCTGGACCTGATGAGCCCCTGGTACGGGCACGTCGAGGTGGCGCAAAGCAGTGTGGCGGCGCTGCCGGATTCCGACTTCCACGGGCAGGGCCGACCGGCGGCTGATCCGACGGCGGTGCTCGACCGGGCCCGGCTGGTGCTGCCCACCCTGGCCGACACGATCGGCGCGGACCAGGTCGTCGCCGTCGGCCCGGACGTCTTCGAGGTGCGGGCGGGCGGTCTGGCACCGCTGCGGGTCCAGGTCAGCACCGGCGTGCTCACCGACACGACGGTGGCACAGACGACTCGCAACCTCGACGGCACCTTCACCCTCACCGTCTCCGACCGGGCCGCCGACGCCGTGGTGGATCGCGCGATGGCCCACGAGCTGGCCGAGTTGCTGGCCCGGCACGAAACCGGCCATGCCCAGGTCGGGCTCTTCGACCAGGGCAGCGCCGAAGGACCGATCGACCCGGCCGGCCTCACCGCCCGCGACCGCGGCCGGTTGGCCGAGCTTCGCCTGCTGGCCGCTGGGTACGCGAATTCCGACCCGAGCACCCGGCTGTTCCTGCGCCGCGAGATCGACGCGCTGGTCGACCGGCTCGGCCTGCGCTGGGGTACGCCCGAAGCACCGGCCCGCCTGGCGCTGCTCCCCGCCGACGTGTGGCACCACGTGATCCGGCTGAGCGTGCCGACGATCACGCCGGAGGCGGTGGCCGGGGTGCTCGCCGCCAACCCGGACCCGAACCGGGTCGAGCGGTTCCGGGCGATCGACTACCGCGCCCGGCTGGCGTCGAACTTCCAGCCGCCCTCGGCCGCCGAAATCATCAACAAGCTGCGCGAGCTGGCTGTGCACGGGGAGCAGACTCAGTCCTCGCTGCCCCGGATGCCGGCCCTGGCCGGGCAGGTCATCGCCCTGCCGCCGGCCGCACTGGACTCCATCCGGCAAACCGATCCACGGCTGGCCGACCGGCTCGCCGCCGAAGGCGTCTACGTCGACCTGACCGGCCGCTTCGACCTGCGCCCCTACACCCTCGACGGCGCACCGGAGTTCCCACTGACCGGGTCGGCCCCCGCGTTCGACCTGAGCACCGAGGCCGGTCGCAGGTCACTGCTGGCCGAGGACCGCAGCCGGGTCGCCGCCGCCTTCCGTGCCGCGTACGGATCCAACCCCGCCGCGATGGCGGTGCTCAGCACCCACGGCTTCCACTACGTGACCGACGCGCGGCTGATGGCGCTGGTCCCGAACGCGTTGACCGACGCGCTGCGGGCGATGCTGCCCCCCGATCCCAGCACCATCGTCGATGTCGAGATCGAGGTCGAGCCGTCGGTCAGCGGCAGCGAGGTGGCCGTGGTCGCCGACCGGGTCACCCTGCCCGACCCCGACCCGAACTCCCCGGTCGGATACGGCCAGGCACTGGATCTGCGGACCGGGCAACCGGCGCCACTCTTCGACGGCCCGCCGCAGCGCGAGCAGGTGCGCCAGGGCGCGCTCGGCGACTGCGGGATGCTCGCCACCATGGCCGCTGTCGCCGGCCACCGCCCGGATGCGCTGGCCCAGCTCTTCCAGCCGAACCCGGACGGCACTGTCGACGTGCTGCTGCACGAGAGCCTTCTGCACGGCGGTACGTCGACTCCCACCGGACGGCGCCTCCGGATCACCGTACGGCCGGACGTGCCGCTGCGGGCCGGCCCTCCCGGCAAATCCGCCTACGCGGACCGGTCCCGGAACGGTTCGGGCTGGGCATCGGTGCTGGAGAAGGCGCTGGCGGCGGTCGACCGGACGTGGACCATGCAGCGTCGCGTCGCCTGGCAGCAGGACTGGACCGCCTGGCAGAGCAAGGACGATCCGCATCGGGCGGCTCCGCTCGGCTATGCCCGGCTGCATGTCGGCAGCACCGGCCATCTCCAGGCCGAGCTGATGACCCAGCTGACCGGCGCACCGAGCCGGTCGTCGCGTTTCGATACCAGGCCAGGGCAGGAAGCCGCCGTCGCTGCTCGACTCGCCGCACTCCTGGCCGCTGGAAGCCCGGTGATCGTCGGCACCTTGCCTGAGAAGAGCTATCCACCGGGACTCACCACCCTGCCGTTCGGGCTTTACGCCGGGCACGCCTACGAGGTGGTGTCGGTGGCCAACGGTCTGGTGCAACTGCGCAACCCGTGGGGGGTTGAGGATCCCGCGCCAATGCCGGTGCGGGACTTCCTGAACCTGATGGCGCCTCACCACGCCCACCTCGACGTGGGTGGCACGAGCAGCGCCCCGCAGACCGTCACGGCGACGAGCCCGGATGTCCCGCCGACCCCGCAGGCGATGCCGCTGACGCCGCCGATCCCGGTGCCCCGGTCGGCGGAGCCGGCGGCGAGCGACAGGCCGCGCCGACACACCCTCGGCCGTACCGACCTGGAAGACGAGCGGGCCGACATCAGCTACCTCGCGCTTCTCGACGGTAGCGGTACCGTGATCGGCTTGACCGTCCTGCTGTCATCGGGAAGCGGCCAGCGGGAGGCTCGCTGGACCACCACCGGAGAGCCTGGCATCGGCAGGTCGGTGGCCGTCGGTCGGGGGGAGGCCGAGCGGATCGCCCGTGAGGTGCTCGGGTTTAGGCTGCCGGAGGAATCCGCGCTGCACGAGATGATCGACGGCTGAAGATGCCGGCCGCAGGGACAGAGGGGACAGCCGTTGCGATCTTTCACCGCGAAAACCGCCATCCGTAACAACATCCCCACCGACATCGGCCCGGCTCGCCTCGGAGCGCGCTGGGTGGACGTCGGGCCACCAGTGCGGGCCGAGATCGTGGTCATGCCGGAGTGGGATGAAGACGTCTCACGGTACGAGGTGACGCTCGGCGAGACCTTTCCGGTGGGCGAGGAGACTTGGCGCTTCGCAGATCTCGACATGACCAGCGCTAACGACTGGCAGGTGAAGATCCGTCGGGTCGACGAGAACGAGGCGATGGAGCCGCCCACCGGTCACCTCTGGAAACGGGCACAGTTGCGCCCGTACGGCGAGCTCGACGAGGCACAACTCCAGTCGGTGGAGGCGGCTCTCGGGCACCCGCTCCCGGCGGACTACCGCGACTGGCTACGCCGGAACAACGGCGCGCAACCCGAGGTCGAGCACCACATTCCCGGTAAACCGTTCTCGCTGCTGCCCGAGCGTCCGCTGTTCGGGGTGCACCCCCAGTACCCGCCCTTCGACCTGGTGCACGCGCAGCGCATACATCGGGATCCGTGGTTTTCGCGCGACTGGTTGGTGATCGCGAACCCGTTCGGTGGGCTGCTGGTGATCCCCGCACTGACGGGCATCCCAAACGTCTATTTCGTGCACGAACTGGATCTGCTGGGTCCGCCCGGCCCGGCCGGCTCAGCCGTACGGGAGCGGAAGCTGCGTGCGGTGGCCTGGTCGATGGGCGAGTTCATCGGGTTGTTGACCCCGAAGGAACTGGACGATCAGCCGCCGGTCCAGATGTTGCCGCCCGGCACCTTCACCGACCCCCGCAACTACCAGGACGGGCCGTTCTGACCAGGTCCACCGTCGCGCCCAGCCGGGAGAACCGGGAGACAAGCGTTGCGCTCGTTCACTGATGTCGCCGTCATCGCGAACAATGCCACGGCGATCGTGGGACCGGCTCGGCTCGGGGTGCGCTGGGTCGACGTCGGGCCGCCCGTACGCGCCGAGATCATCGTCACGCCGTCCGGGGACGAGGCGGACTCCGCCTACGAGGTGACGCTCGGCGAGACCTTTACGGTCGGCGAGGAGACCTGGCGTTTCGCCGACCTCGACATGTCCAGCCTGGACGAGTGGGAGGTCACCGTCCGCCGGGTGGACCACAACGAGGCGACGGAACCGCCCACCGGCCGGCTGTGGAAACCGGCGCGCTTACGCCCCTACGGCCAACTCGACGAGGACCAACTCCGGTCGGTCGAGGCAGCGCTCGGAGTCCGGCTACCGCCGGAGTACCGCGACTGGCTGCGCCGGAACAACGGGGCGCTGCCCGAGGTCGAACACCACATTCCCGGCGTTCCGTTCACCCTGATGCCGGAACGTCCGCTATTCGGGGTGCACCCGCAGTACCCGTCCTTCGACCTGGTGCACGCGCAGCGCGTTCATCGGGATCCATGGCTGTCGCGGGACTGGCTGGTGATCGCCAGACCGTCCGGGGGCCTACTGCTGGTCTCGGCGGCAGAGACGGGCGACGACATGATCCGTTTTCTGCACGAGCAGGACATGCTCGGTCCGCCCGGCCCGTCCGCATCCGTTGCCCGGGAGCGCAAACTGCGCCCGGTGGCCGGGTCGATGCCCGAGCTCATCGGTCGACTGACTCCGCTGGACCTGGCGCATCTTCCGCCCGCCCAGTTCGCCCCGCCCGGCCCTGCCGCCGATCACGAGAACGGGCTGCGGTGAGCGGCACCGGGCTGCTTCGAGCCAGGTCAGCGGGCTCGTTTCGCGCGATGGGCCGAGCCGCTCAGCCGAGCCGCGCCAGCAGTTCGGCGTACGTGTCACGGACCGCGGCGAGGCGGTCCCGCCGGAACCGGCCCGGCTCACGCTGGTGCAGTTGCCGACCGCGTTCGCTGACGAAGGCGTCACCAGGGACTTCTTCCCCGTCCGGGGCGAACTTGGCCACCTCGTCCAGCGCGGCGACCGCCCGGGTGAGCGCGGCCCGAGCCCGCTGACCGGCCTCGCCGGTGGATTCCGCCGGCACCGATCCGGCGTACGCGTCGGCGACCAGTAGCCATTCGCCGGGATCCAGCAGCTGCGACGGTTCGGCGCTGCCGTAGTGGAAGCCGCCGCCCGTACTGCTCGGCGTGGGTGCAAGCCGGAAGACGAACTCACGTTCCTCGCCGCAGCCTTCACAGGCGCCGGTGTAGCGGCTGGCCAGGTCGCCGTCGGCCAACGCGACGACGGCACTGTGCCGAGGGAACCGGGTCGACCCACACGAACAGGCGTGCAGATCCATGTAGAGGTGCGCCTCCGCGTTGGTACGGCTAAGCGGCGGATTCATGCGGTCAACCGTACCGATCGGTCAGCTTTGGAGCCGCCCCGGTGGCGCCGCTGGCATACTCGCCGACCATGGTGTTGTCGCGGGGCTGGGCGGTCTTCCTCACCGGGGTCGGGGTCTGGACCTGGGTGATCTGGCCGCGCTTCGCGCTGGCCATCTGGAACGACCCGAGGTCGTGGTCCAGCGGGGTGGTCGGGGACTGGCCGGCCACGGGGTTCCTGTGGGTGCATGCATTGCTGATCGGCACGTCGTTGGCCATCGGCACGACCGTCGGCCTGCTCGGTGTCCGCGCCTGGCAAGCAGCACGCCGGCGTACGCCCTGAAGCCCGAGCGTCGGGTCGACGTCGACGGGGTCGCGTTCCACTTCGTACCGGGCCGGTGTGCAGGTGTGACGGGCACCGCTCCCACTCGATTTGACGATCAATCCGCCAGCCGCGTAGGTTTCTCTCTGCCAGCGCGGAACGGGCGAAACGGGGCGAAACCTCCGGGGAGCCAGATCCGCGAGGGCCCAGGTTCTCCGGGGTTCACTCCTCGGCGGACGTGGCCGGGTGGTGCTCGCCCGATCTGCCAGGAGGCGGATTTGGCGGAGCGAAACCGACCGGGTAAGGTTCACGTCCGGCAGGGCACCGGGCGAGCTTGCGGGAGACCGCAGCGGCCGGCCTGCCAAATCCGATGAACTGGCGAAGCGGATCTCCGCTGCGCCGGATCGCGGGTGCCGAACCGCATGAAGCGTGACGGACCGGGACACACCGGTTGACACGGGACAGACGGTGAGGTAACGTAGTAAAAGTACCCGGCGCGAGAGCGGCGGGTGTGGGATACGGAACGGATGCCCCGGATGGTGGCCCTGGTGGGTTGTCTGATGGTGTGTGGTTGTTCTTTGAGAACTCAACAGGGTGCTTGATAAGCC
>NZ_JBFBAY010000023.1:0-56874 GCF_040682415.1 Micromonospora sp. NPDC051196 | reverse complement strand
ACCCCCACTCCCACACACCACCCGCCCGCACCCCGGGTCCTCGGCCCCCCCCCCCCCCGGGCCCCCCCGCGCCCCCCCCCCCCCCGCCCCCGGGGGGGGGGCCCCCCCCCCCCCCCCCCCCACGCCGATGCGTCAGCGACTCGCGCCGGCCCGGCGCTTGTTGTAGACGTCGAAGGCCACGGCGACGAGCAGCACCAGCCCCTTCACCACCGACTGCATCGACTGTTCGACGCCCATCAGCTGCATTCCGTTGCTCATCACGGCCATGATGAGGCCGCCCACCATGGCTCCCACCACGGTGCCCACGCCACCGGTGACGGCCGCGCCGCCGATGAACGCCGCAGCGATCGCGTCCAACTCGAACATGTTGCCGGCGGCCGGCTGGGCGCCGTTGGACCGTGAGGAGAAGATGATGCCGGCCACCGCGGACAGGAAGCCCATGTTGACGAAGATCCAGAAATTGACCGTACGGACCTTCACGCCCGACAGCATCGCCGCCGGCAGGTTGCCACCGATCGCGTAGACCTGCCGGCCGAACACGGTACGCCGGGTGAGCAGCCCGTAGACCAGCACCAGCACGGCCAGGATGATCAGCACGATGGGCAGGCCCCGGGCGTTGGCCAACTGCCAGGCGAACCACATGACCACCGCACCGACCAGGACCATCCGCGCGACGAACAGCGCGAACGACTCCACCGGCTGCTGGTAGCGGATCCGCGCCACCCGGGTGCGGAAGCAGCTCACCACGTAACCGGCCACCGCGATGCCACCGATTAACAGGGTGAAGGCGTCGTAGCCGTCACCGCCGATCAGTCCGTTGAGGAAACCGGCCGCGATCCGGTTGTACTCCGCCGGGAACGGCGACAGCGAGATGTTGTCGAGCACCCGCAGCGTCAGGCCACGGAACAGCAGCATGCCGGCGAGCGTCACGATGAAGGCGGGGATACCGACGTACGCGACCCAGAAGCCGTGCCACGCGCCGACGGCGAGCCCCACGGCCACCGCCGCCAGCACCCCGACCCACCACGGCTGCCCCTGCCGGATGACGACCACGGCGGAGACCGCGCCGGTCAGCGCCACCACCGAACCGACCGACAGGTCGATGTGCCCGCCGATGATCACGATGACCATGCCGATGGCGAGCACCAGGATGTACGAATACTGAAGGACGATGTTCGTGATGTTGCCGGGGCTCAGCGAGAGACCGTCGGTGAGGAACGCGAAGAGCGCGACGATGACGACGAGCGCCACGAAGATGCCGCTCTGCCGCAGATTATTCATGATCAGCGTACGCGGGTCGCTGCTGCCGACGTGCAGGGCGACGGCGGGAGCACTCTCGGCCGACCCGCCCTTGTGCACCGAGGAGGGCTTGGTGCTGGTCATCTGACGGATTCCTTGTCCTTCGCCATGAGTTCCATGAGCTTCTCCTGGGTCGCCTCAGCCGCCGGCAGCACGCCGGTGATCCGACCCGCCGAGAGGGTGTAGATGCGGTCGCACATGCCGAGCAGCTCCGGCAGTTCGGAGGAGATCATGACGACCGCCTTACCGTCGGCGACCAGCCGGTTGATGATCGTGTAGATCTCGAACTTCGCCCCGACGTCGATGCCCCGGGTCGGCTCGTCCAGGATCAACACGTCCGGGTCGGTGAACAGCCACTTCGAGAGGACGACCTTCTGCTGGTTGCCGCCGGACAGCTTGCCCACCACGGACAGCACACTCGGCGCCTTGATGTTCATGTCACGCCGGCTGGCCTCGGCGACCCGGGTCTCCTCGTTGTCGTGCACCCATCCGGCCCGGGCCAGCCTGCGCAGCCCGGCCGAGGACACGTTGTGCCGGATGTCGTCGATGAGGTTGAGCCCGAAGCGCTTGCGGTCCTCGGTCGCGTACGCGATGCCGTTGCCGATCGCCTCGGACACCGACCGTGCCCTGATCTCCTTACCGTGCATGTACAGCCGGCCGGAGATGTCCCGCCCGTACGAGCGCCCGAAGACGCTCATCGCCAGTTCGGTGCGGCCAGCGCCCATCAACCCGGCGATGCCGACCACCTCGCCGGCCCGTACGTCGAGGCTGGCACCGTCGACGACCAGCCGGTCCTGGGTGGGGTGCCGGACGGTCCAGTCCTCGATGCGCAGCACCTGCTCGCCGGGCGCGGAGACCCGGTCGGGATAGAAGCTGTCCAGGTCCCGGCCGACCATGCCGCGGATGATCCGATCCTGGGTCACCTCACCCGAGCCCATCTCCAGCCGCTCCACCGTCCGGCCGTCGCGCAGCACGGTGGTCGAGTCGGCGATCGAGGTGATCTCGTTGAGCTTGTGCGAGATCATGATGCAGGTGATGCCCTGGTCACGCAGCCGCCGCATCAGGTCCAGCAGGTGTGCCGAGTCGACGTCGTTGAGCGCGGCCGTCGGCTCGTCCAGGATCAGCAGCTTGACCTCTTTGGACAGCGCCTTGGCGATCTCGACCAGTTGCTGTTTGCCGACGCCGAGCTGCACCACGGGGGTGACCGGGTTCTCGTGCAGGCCGACCGAGGCGAGCAGCCGCGCCGCCTCGGCGTTGGTGCGGTTCCAGTCGATCAGGCCGCTGCGGCCACGGCGTTCGTTGCCGAGGAAGATGTTCTCGGCGATGGAGAGGTACGGCACCAGGGCTAGCTCCTGGTGGATGATGACGATGCCGTGGGCCTCGCTGTCGCGGATGCCGCGGAAGTCCACCGGCTTGCCGTCGAGCAGGATCTCGCCGGAGTAACTGCCGGACGGATAAACACCCGACAGCACTTTCATCAGGGTGGACTTGCCGGCGCCGTTCTCGCCGCAGATGGCGTGGATCTCGCCACGTCGTACGGCGAGCGAGACGTCCTGTAGCGCCGCCACCCCCGGGAAGGTCTTGGTGATGCGACGCATCTCAAGGATGTTGTCGTCCATGATCACCGTCCTGCGGTCTCGATCGTGGTGCGGGGCAGAGTGGTGCAGTCAGGGGTGGTCCGGGCTCGGCGGCGGATACCCACCGCCGAGCCCGGGGATATCGCCGTCAGCCCTTGGCCTGACCGGCGGCGACCTCCTCGGCGGTGAAGTAGCCGGAGTCGATCAGCACCGACTTGATGTCGTCCTTGAACACGGTCTGCACCGGCAGCAGGTAGGACGGGACGACCTTGACGCCGTTGTTGTAGGTCTCGGTGTCGTTGGCCTGCGGGGTCTTGTCCTGGAGGAACGACTCACCGGCGACCACCGCCTGCTCGGCCAGCAGCCGGGTGTCCTTGAAGATCGTGGAACTCTGCACGCCGTCGTTGATCAGCTTGACCGAGGCGATCTCGGCGTCCTGTCCGGTCACCACCGGCATGTCGCCGCGGTAGCCGGCGTTCTGCAAGGCGGTGATGATGCCGCGCGACAGGCCGTCGTACGGCGAGAGCACCCCGGCGACCTTGCTGCCGTCGTTGTAGCTCGACGTCAGCAGGTCCTCCATCCGCTTCTGCGCGCCCTCCTGCTGCCAGCGCAGGATCGCCACCTGATCGATCTTGGTCTGACCGGACTTCACCTTCAGCGTGCCGGCGTCCAGGAACGGCTTGAGGGTTTCCATGGCGCCGTTGAAGAAGAAGTGGGCGTTGTTGTCGTCGAGCGACCCGGCGAACAGTTCGATGTTGAACGGCCCGGTCGCCTCGCCCTTCCCGCCGTCCTTGGTCTGCAGGCCCAGACCGACGAGAAGCGCGGTGGCCTGCGCCACGCCGACCTTGAAGTTGTCGAAGCTGACGTAGAAGTCGACGTTCGGGCTGTCCCGGATGAGCCGGTCGTAGGCGATGACCGGGATCTTGGCATCGGCCGCCGCCTGCAACTGCCCGCTGAGCGCCGTGCCGTCGATCGCCGCGATGATCAGCACGTCGGCACCACGGGTGATCATCTGGTCGACCTGCTGCGACTGGGTGGGGATGTCGTCGCCGGCGTACTGAAGGTCCACCTTGTAGCCCTTGGCCTCCAGCTTCTCCTTGACGGAGTTGCCGTCGGCGATCCACCGCTCGGAGGTCTGGGTGGGCATCGAGACGCCGATGGTCAGATCGCCGGGCTTGTCGCTGTCATTGCCGCCACCGCCGGCGCCGTCACCACTGCAGGCCGCCATGCTCAGCGCCAGGACGACGCTACCGAGAGCGGCCAGGATTTTTCTGCTCACTGGCTTCCCCAATCTGAACTCGCGCCGTCAGCCGGCTGCGTGGGTCGCACTTGGAGGCCAAGTGTTAGCGCTCACATGTATCAGGTCAACACCTGCTCCGAAATCCAGCGGTCACGGTCTCGTAACGTTCCCACCGCTCCTCCGATCGGTCAGGTATCCGCAGGTCAGAGCGGTGTGGTGAGGCTCAGACCGACAAGCGTGGCGGGCATTTCCGCACCCGACATCGACGCTCGATGATACGCCCGATCCGACCGGTGACACCGAGCGCATTCCGTCAGCCACGCCCGCCCACACCGGATACCCGAGGGCTCGTGGACCACCACCGGCGCGCCGATCGGCGAACCCGGCCTTTCCGGCATGCCGCCAGGCCCGGCCTTGACACCGGAAGCGCCGGGGCAG
Source organism: Micromonospora sp. NPDC051196 (assembly GCF_040682415.1). Taxonomy (NCBI): domain Bacteria; kingdom Bacillati; phylum Actinomycetota; class Actinomycetes; order Micromonosporales; family Micromonosporaceae; genus Micromonospora; species Micromonospora sp. NPDC051196. The sequence continues at coordinate 52,320 of NZ_JBFBAY010000023.1, read as the reverse complement.
ATGCTCTGCTAAATCAGTTTAGCGACTGTATCCCCGGACACACCTCAGCCACTGCCAGGACACGCGTGCCCCGGGATGACGGGCCAGTCGCGTGCCACAAAGGAGGATCGATGAGACTGCGCAGGGCGCTGATCGCCGTCGCCACGGCGCTGGCGATCGGCATGTCCGGCACGGCCTACGCCGCAGCCGGTGACCGGGGCGGCACAGGCAACATCACCAGCATCACCCCCATCACCACCGTCTACACCTACGGCCAGAAGGTCTCGGCCGTGGCCGTCGAGTACCCGACGACGGTCAACCCGCGCACCCTGGACAACTCGACGTTCACGGTGTCCGACACGACGTACAACTTCCGCTTCAACCCGATCGAGGACCTGCCCAAGCTGGCCGAGCGGAAGATCACCCACACCTACACCAACAACGCGCCGACCACCCGCGCCGACCGCCGGTCGACGCCGGGCCGGTACGTCATTGTCGAGTTGGACCCGGACGAGAACCTCGGCTGGACGGTCGTGCTCTCCAAGTGCCCGACCTTCCTGTGCCACGTCAAGGTGAACGAGGACCTGCCGACCCGGGTGGTCCAGCGCAAGGATGTCCACGCCCAGCCGGGCAAGGGCAACGGCAAGGGTCCGGTGCTGTCCAAGGCGGCACCGAAGACCTCGCACCGAGTCACCGAGAAGGCCGTCAACCTGCTCGTCGACGACTTCCGGTACGGCTCGTACCTCAGCGGCGGCATGGTGCTGCCGTACCACTACCACCTGCCGAAGAACCACCAGCCCGGTAGGACGTACCCGCTGATGGTGGTCCTGCCCGGCCACGGCATGGGCTGGGACGGCGACAACCTGGGCGTACAGATCGCCGCCGACATCCCGGCGACGGCCTGGTTGCAGTCGAGTTGGACCGGTAGCACCGAGGACGTCATCGTGCTGGCCCCGCAGAACCAGCGGGTGGGCCTGCCTGCCGAGGGTGACCTGCTGATCAGGCTGGTCGAGCAGTTCGTCAAGGACCACCCGGTGGACACCGGCCGGGTGTACGCCACCACCGTGTCGTACGGCTCGCGCCTGCTGTGGGAGGCGTTCGCCAAGCGGCCCGACCTGTTCACCGCCGGCCTGGTCACCGGTGGCTTCCAGGTCAGCGCCGGCCAGGCGACCGCCATCGCCGCCGGTGAGGTCCCGCTCTGGATCACCCACGGCGTCAACGACCACCTGCTCAACATCTCGCTGGCACGCAACACGCATGCCGCGCTGCGGACGGCGTACGAAGCGCGGGGCAAGTCGCCCGAGCAGATCGCCGAACTGCTGCGCTACACCGAGTACGGCAACGAGGCGTTCTCCCTGCCGGACCACCACGCCGCCTACGGCCCGACGTACGAGGACAGCAGCATCCTGCGGTGGCTGCTGGCCCAGCGGTGACGAACCGGTGACCGCTGCACCCTGACTCGGTGCACGCCGGCCGCGGCACCCCCGTGGTACGCGGCCGGCGCGCCGGTCCGATGATCCGTGCCCGCGCTGATCCGTGCCCGCGCTGGAAGCGGGCACGGACGTGCCTCAGCCCCCGATCGCGATGGCGAAGATGTGCATGGTCGGTACGTTGGCCGCGGGTCGTGCGCTGATGTTGGGCAGCTCGATTCGGCTCACCGGCTTGTTCTGCAACGCCACCCCGACGTAGTAGACGCAGGCGGAGACGTTGTGCCGCTGGTTGCCGGGGCGGTTCTGGTACGCCGTCACAATGGCGGCGGTGCCACCGGCGTGCGGTCCGCCGTACCAGTCCGGGGTGCTCAACGTGAAGCCCTGCCGGGTGCCGTCGGCGTAGACCACCGTGGCGGTGCCCGACACGGCGCCGTAGGTGCCGGTCGCGAGAAAGCCGAGCGTACGCCCCGTGCCGGTCACGCTGATCGACTGCCCGGAGGCGATGGCGTTGTCGGCGCCGCCGGGGGCCACGTTGGGCCAGCGGAAGTTCACGCCGTTACGACTCACGGTGCTGCCCGGGGTGACCCCGGCCTGGGCCAGGGCCTGCGCGGAGAGGCTGGCGCCGTTGCCGTCGAAGTTGGCCGCGCCGGTGTTGGTGTCGTTGGTGGTGCTGGCGTTGGTGAAGCTCTGTTCCAGCGTCGGTGTGGTGGTCGCCGAGCCGGTGGCCCGGTAGGGGCGTCCACCCTGCACGGTGATCTCGATCAGGTCGGACTCGATCCGGGTGATCCTGGCCGGCGTGCCGTCGGTGGTGTCCACCACGGTGAAGGTGCCGGTGAACATCCGGCCACGGACGCGTACCGTGCCGGCGCGGTCCGGCCGGATGAGGACCTCGGTGGCCTGGCCGTTGCTCCAGGTGATGCCGACGGTGTGCCCACCCCGGCCCCGCAGGCCGCTGACCCGTCCGCTGGGCCAGGCCGCCGGCAGTGCGGGCAGCAGGTGGAGTTCGCCGGTGTGGCTGTGCAGGAGCATCTCGGCGATGCCGGCGGTGGCCCCGAAGTTGCCGTCGATCTGGAAGGGCGGGTGCAGGTCGAACATGTTGGGCGCCAGGCGGGTGGGGGTGGCGAGGTAGCGGATGAGGTCGTGGGCGCGGTTGCCTTGTTCGAGGCGGGCCCAGAAGTTGATTTTCCAGGCCAGCGACCAGCCGGTGCCGTCGTCGCCACGGATCTCCAGGGTCCGGCGGGCGGCCTCGAACAGTTGTGGGGTGCCGCGCCGGGTGATCTGGTTGCTGGGAGCGAGGCCGTAGAGGTGCGAGACGTGCCGGTGATTGCGTTCGGTCTCCACCCAGTCGTAGAGCCACTCCATGATGTTGCCGCGCGCCCCGACCCGGGTCGGGGCGAGCCGGTCGCGGGTGGCCCGGACCTGGGCGCGGAAGGTGGCGTCGGTGTTGAGGATCTCGCTGGCCCGGGCGCAGCCGTCGAAGAGGTCCCGCAGGATCTGGTTGTCCATGGTCGGGCCCGCGCAGACGCTGGCGTCGGCATGATGGCCGATCTCCGGTGAGTTGGACGGGTTGGTGACCAGGTAGCCGAGACTGGGCTCGGTGACCAGGGTGTCGAGGAAGAACTGGGCGGCGCCCTTCATGGCGGGGTAGTTGGCGCGCAGGAAGTCGAGGTCGCCGGTGAACAGGTAGTGGTCCCAGATCATGGTGGCCAGCCAGGCGCCGCCGGTCTGCCACATGCCCCAGAAGGCACCGTCGACCACGGACGAGCCGCGCCAGGCGTCGGTGTTGTGGTGGGTGACCCAGCCACCCGCGCCGTACTGGACCTGGGCGGTGCGGGCACCGCTGACGGTCAGATCCTGGATCATGGCGAACACCGGCTGGTAGCACTCCGACAGGTTGGTGGTGTCGGCCGGCCAGTAGTTCATCGGCAGGTTCGCGTTGATCGTGTACTTCGAGTCCCACGCCGGGGTCAACGAGTCGTTCCAGATGCCCTGGAGGTTCGCCGGCTGGGTGCCCGGCCGGGATGAGGAGATCAGCAGGTATCGACCGAACTGGAACAACAATGCCGAGAACTGCGGATCGTTCACCGTGTTGTGCTGCGCGATCCGTACGTCGGTCGGCTGGTCGGCCGCCGAGGTACGCCCCAGGTCGAGACTCACCCGACCGAACAACGCCTGGTAGTCGGCCACGTGCCGGGCGCGCAACTGGTCGTAGCTGCTGGCCCGCGCGGCGGTGAGGTGCCGACGCGCGATGCCCTGGTAGTCGCCGCCGACGTTGCGGAAGTTGACGTAGCTGGAGCCGATCGAGATCAGCAGGGTCACGCTGGTGGCGCCGGTGACCCGCAACGTCCCACCGGAACTGCTCACGCTGCCGCCGCTCACCGTGGCGTGCGCCAGGGCGAGGAACCGGACGGCGCCGGTGACGCCCTCCTGATTGCCGGAGACCCCGTCGAGCGCGATCGTGGCCCCGTCCGGGCTGGACACCGTGGTCCGCTGCGGGCTGTCGAAGGTTGCGGTGAAGGTGATCGAGGCGGACCGGTCGGCGGTCAACCGCATCGCGATCACCTGGTCCGGTGCGCTGGCGAAGACCTCCCGTTGGTAGCGCACCCCGTTCATCAGGTAGCTGACGGAGGTGGTCGCGTTGGTGAGATCCAACTGCCGGTTGTACTGCGAGGTGCCGGTGGCGCCGGGGAAGGCCAGTCGGAGATTGCCGACGGTCTGGTAGGCCAGTTGTCCGACCGGGTTGCCGAGCATGTTCTGGTTGATCAGGTTCTGGGCCTGGGTCCACTGGTTCGCAAAGACCAGCCGCCGGATCTCCGCGAGGGAGCCCAGGCCCCTGGGGTTGCTCGAGTCGTGCGGTCCGCCGGCCCAGACGGTGTCCTCGTTGAGCTGCAGTCGTTCCGTGTCGGTGTTGCCGAACACCATGGCGCCGAGTCGACCGTTGCCGATCGGGAGCGCACGTAGCCAGTCGGTGCCGGCGGCCCGGTCGTACCAGAGCGCGAGGTCGCCGGCCGCCAGCACCTGTGGGGGTGCCACCGAGTCGGCACGGGCGATCGCGGTCCACGGCAGCGGCAGCAGGGCACCTCCGGCACCCGCCGCGCCGATCTTGAGGGCCTGCCGTCGGGTCAGGTCTGACATCGATCCTCCAAGCGGTGACCGATCCCGGCCACCCGAAGCGCGGAAAACTGAATGAGCCAACCTCTGAATCAGCCCGTCGGGCCAGCCGCGGCCGCGATGCGTCAGGTCGCCGGTAGCCTGCAGAACAGGCAGACATCTGATGTGTTTCGGAAATGTTACTCCCGGCCGAGGTGATAGGCAATGGTCGATATTTGACCGCCGCGTCCGGTTCAACCTGGTCGAAGTCGCTGATGAACAGGCACTTGCGGGCAGCCGAACACCGCCCGCCGACGACCCTCGGGCAGGCCGGCGGACCCGGTCAGCGGGGCGGCTTACATCAGATGTTGGCGGATGTGCGCCCGGTATCAGGGCTGTTCGGTGGCGGCTTGCCGGCCCGGCCGCGACAGGTGGTCAGAGTGGTGCTCCGATCCGAGTCGGGCCAGCCGGTCGAGCGCGGCGGCACGGAGCACGGCGGCTTCGTCGACGGCGAGCCGCCGGGCGTGCTCGGCGATCAGGTCCGGTATCCGGTAGCGGGTCCCGCACTCGACGACCAGACGGCGTTCGCACAGGTCGGCCAAGGTCCGTCGAGCGTGCACCAGGGTCAAGTTGCCCAACGCCGCGGCCGCGCACACGTCGAAGTCCGGACCCGGGTGCAGGCCCAGATACCGGAACAACCGCCGCCGGCTGGCGGGCAGGGCCCGGTAGGAGAGGTCGAAGGCTCGCTCCTGCCCGGTCGCTTCGAGGGGCTGGTGGCGCACCCGGTCAAGCTGCTCGACGAACGCGGCGACCGTGCCGTTCGGCGTGCGCCCCGCGTACCTCACCTGGCCTGGCACCCGCATCAAGCTCCCCTCCTGCCAGCGGAATCCGGGAGTGGCCTTCGACCTGACGGTGGCCGTCGCAGCCGACGAAGGTGTCATACCCCCTGACCCCGGAAGATAAAATGTTATCGATAACATGGGAAGAGTCAATGGCACGGCTGGTCAGCGGGCCAACCAGCCACCGTCGACCGGGATGACCGCCCCGTGCAGATAGGCGGCTGCCTCGGAGGCCAGGAAGACGGTGATTCCGGCGAGATCCTCGGGCCGGCCCCAGCGCCCGGCCGGGATCCGCTCCAGGATCGCCTGGTTACGCTCCGGCTGCTCGCGCAACGCCTGGGTGTTGTCCGTACTGATGTAGCCCGGTGCGATGGCGTTGACGTTGACCCCGTGCCGCGCCCACTCGTTGGCCAGCGCACGGGTCAGCCCGGCGATTCCCGACTTCGCGGCAGCGTAGCCGGGCACCGTGATGCCCCCTTGGAAGCTCAGCATCGACGCGGTAAAGATGATCTTTCCGCTACCACGGGCGATCATGCCCCGACCGACCTCACGGGCGAGCACGAACGGGGCGGAGAGATCGACCTCCAGCACATGGTCCCAGTCGGTGTCGGCATGCTCGGCAGCCGGCGCGCGGCGGATCGTGCCGGCGTTGTTGACCAGGATGTCGATCGGCCGGTCCCGCTGGCCGAGCCACCGTGCGAGGGCCCGGACGGCGTCCCGGTCGGACAGGTCCGCCCGGTACGGCAGGAAGGATCGACCGTGCGCGTGCACCCGGTCCGCGACCTCGCTGCCGGTCTGTTCCAGCGCGGCGCTCACCCCGATCACGTCGGCACCGGCCGCCGCGAGAGCCTCCGCCATCGCCAGGCCGATGCCGCGCCGGCAGCCGGTCACCACGGCCAGCCGGCCGTTGAGGTCGAACAGGTTCACGCGTTTCCTCCACAGTCGACGAGCACCTTGACGTCACCACCGGCGGCCAGAGCCTGGAACGCCTGCGCCACCTCGGTCAGCGGCACGATGCGGGAGATCAGTCGATCGGCGGGCACCTGGCCGCCGTGCACCAGGCGGACCGCCTCGACGTAGTCCGCGTGCTCGTAGACGCGTACCCCGATCACCTCAAGCTCGCGCCAGAAGATCCGGTGCAGGTCCACCTCGCGCGGCGTGGGATGGATCGCCACGACGACCAGCCGACCGCGTACGGCGAGCAGGTCGGTCGCGGTACGGACACCGGCCGCCGAGCCGGACACCTCGTACACCACCTCGGCACCGGCTCCCCCGGTCACCTCCCGGACGTACCCGGCGACATCGACCGTGGTCGGATCGACCGTGGACAGGCCGAGGTCGGCGGCGAGTTCGCGGCGCCACGGGTCGAGTTCGAGCACGGTCACCTCGGCACCGGTTGCCCGCGCGACCGTGCCGATGAGCAACCCGACCGGGCCGGCGCCGATGACCACCGCGTGTTCACCGGCGACCAGCCGGGACCGCCGCACGTCGTGTACGGCCACTGCGGTCGGCTCCACCAGCGCGGCGTGTGCCAGCGACAACTCCTGCGGCAGCGGTACCAGGATCCGCGCCGGCACCGTCCAGGACTGCTGCATCGAGCCGGGCGAGTCGATGCCGACGAAGTTGAGCCGATGACAGATGTGGGTGTGCCCGGCACGGCAGGCAGGGCAGTCGCCGCACCAGTCCAGGGGCATCACCGTCACCGGATCACCCACCCGGTGGCCCTCGACGCCCGTGCCGAGTTCCGCGATCCGGCCCGACATCTCGTGCCCGATCACCGCCGGTACGCGAACCCGCTGGTCCATCGCGCCGTGGGCGATGTGCAGGTCGGTGCCGCAGATGCCGGTGTAGGCGACGTCGATGCGGACCTGCCCGGGGCCGGGCGGCACCGGGTCGGCCTGCTTCACGACGAAGGTCTGCTCGCCGATGTAGTACGCGCTGCGGTTCACGCCGCCTCCTCGGTCAGGTGCTGTGACAGGGCGTTGCGCCGGTTCCGGTGCCTGGGCGGCGCGACGGACCTCGACGGCGACAAACGTCCGACGTCTCTATAGTGGTGAGGGTTGCCGGTGCCGGCCACGAAAGGCGGATCCACGCCGAAGACGCGAGGCAGGCCGGTCCGAAGGGGGCGTGGATGGCACTGACCGACGACGCGATCGCGAAGATCCGGAGCATGATCCAGAGCGGTGAGCTGCCACCGGGGGCGCGGCTGCCACCGGAACCGCAACTGGCCGCGCAGATGGGGTTGTCCCGCAGCGGGGTCCGCGAGGCGGTGAAGGTGCTCGAGTCGGCCCGGGTGCTCGACGTACGACGCGGCGACGGCACCTACGTGACCAGCCTCGCTCCCCGACTGCTGCTGGAAGGGCTGGGCGTCGCGGTGGAACTGCTGCGCGACGACACCCTGCTGGAGGTGATGGAGGTACGCCGGATGCTGGAGCCGGTGGCCACCGGCCTGGCGGCGCTGCGGATGACCGACACCGAACTCGACGAACTGGCCCGGATTCTGGAGGACATGCTGGCGGCGGCCGACGACGCCGAGAAGCTGATCCAGTTCGACACCGCCTTCCACCACACCGTCATCGCGACCACCGGCAACGAGACCCTCACCTCGCTGCTGGACGGGCTCTCCAGCCGTACGCTGCGGGCCCGGGTCTGGCGGGGTCTGATCGAGGGCAACTCGGCGCACAAGACGATCGACGAGCACCACGCGATCTACCTCGCCCTGCGCTCGCGCGATCAACTGCTCGCCCAGGCCAGTGCGCTGATCCATGTGAACACCTCCGAGGCGTGGTTGCGTACGGTGCTCGCGGCCAAGGCGGCGGACGCCTAGCGACGCGCTCACACCGGTGGTCCGGCCGGCCCGGCCAGGTGGTAGGTACGCACCGCCGTACCGGCGAAGATGTCGTCCCGCTGCCGGTCGGTCAGCGCCGGCAGGGCCGCCTCCAGCGCCCGCCGCACGCCCGGATAATCCGATCTGAGCAGGCAGACCGGCCAGTCCGAGCCAAACATCAGACGATCCGGGCCGAACTGCTCGACCGCCACCTCCACGAACGGGCGCAGGTCCTCCGGCGACCAGTCCGGCCGCGCCTCGGTCACCAGGCCGGACAGCTTGGCGGTCACGTTCGGGTTGGCGGCCAGGTCGGCGAAGGGCGTAAGCCACCGCCGCAGCCCCGCCGCGCCCTGGTCGATGCGGGGCTTGCCGAGGTGGTCGAGGACGAAGCGCAGTTCGGGCAGCGCCTGCGCCGCCCGGGCTGCCGCCGGCAGCTGATCGGCTCGGATCACCAGGTCGAACACCAGCCCGGCGGCGGCGACCTCGGCCAACCCTCGGCGCACCTCGGGCCGGTCGAGGTAGTCCGGGTCGGTCTCCCCCTGCACCTGCGAGCGGAGCCCGACCAGCAGTTCGCCGCCGCGCAACCGCCGGTAGTCTGCGACGGTCTCGGCGACGTCCCCGCCGGCCACGTCGAGCCAGGCCACCACCCCGAGGATCGGCGCGGTGTCGGCGGCGTAGCCGAGGAACTCGGCCGCCTCGTCGCGATGGCAGCGACCCCCTTCGACCAGTACGGTGCCGTGCACCCCGGTCGCGGTCAGCTCGGCGGTCAGGTCCTGCGGGGTGAACGGGCGGCGGATGGTGGCCAGTTCCGGCTCGTCGAGCCAGGTGTAGCCGCGTTCCGGCCGCCACAGGTGGTGATGCGCGTCGATGATCATGCGATCGGTGCTCCCGCCTTGGTCGGGGCCGCCCACTCCGGGCCGTCCGGGTAGCGGTAGTCGGCCAGCGCGGCGGGTACGAGTTGGGCACTCATGCCCGGCGCGGTGGGCGCCAGGTAACGCCCCTCGCTGATCCGTACCGGGTCGGTGAAGTGCTCGTGCAGGTGGTCGACGTACTCGATGGCGCGGTCGTCGGTGCTGCCGCTGAGCGCGACGAAGTCGAACATGGCCAGGTGTTGCACCAGCTCGCACAGGCCCACTCCCCCGGCGTGCGGGCAGACCGGCACCCCGAACTTGGCGGCGAGCAGCAGGATCGCCAGGTTCTCGTTGACCCCGGCGACCCGGCAGGCGTCGATCTGCACCACGTCGACCGCGTCGGCCTGGAGCAACTGCTTGAACATGACCGCGTTGTGCACGTGCTCGCCGGTGGCCACTTTGATCGGGGCGAGGGCGTCACGCACGGCGGCGTGCCCGAGCACGTCGTCCGGCGAGGTCGGTTCCTCGATCCAGTACGGGTCGAAGGCGGCCAGTTCGCGCATCCAGCGGATCGCCTCGGGCACGCCCCAGATCTGGTTGGCGTCGACCGCGATGCGCACGTCCGCTCCGACGGCCTGCCGGGCGATACCCATCCGGCGTACGTCGTCGGCCAGGTTGCCCCCCACCTTGAGCTTGATCAGCCGGTACCCGTCCGCCACCGCCTCCCGGCAGAGCCGGGCCAGCTTCTCGTCGTCGTAGCCCAGCCAGCCGGGTGTGGTGGTGTACGCCGGGTAACCCTCGGCCCGCAGCCGCCGCTCGCGTTCGTCGCGTCCACCCTCGGCGGCCCGTAGCAGCGCCAACGCCTCGTCCTCGGTCAGCGCGTCGCGCAGGTAGCGGAAGTCGACCTGGGCCACCACCTGCTCCGGGGTGAGGTCGGCGAGCAGCTTCCACAGTGGCTTGTCCGCCCGCCGGGCGGCGAGATCCCAGACCGCGTTGACCAGACCGCCGGCGGCCATGTGCACGACCCCCTTCTCCGGCCCCAGCCAACGGATCTGACTGTCGCCGACGAGCCGACGGGACAGCGCCGCGGGGTCGGCGAGCAGGGTGTCGACCGGCTGACCGACCACCATCGGGGCGAGCGCCTGCACGGCCGCGACCTGGAGGTCGGTGCCCCGTCCCACGGTGAAGACCAGTCCGTGCCCCTCGGCGCCGGCCGAGGTCCGCAGGACCACGTACGCCGCGGAGTAGTCGGGAAACGGGTTCATCGCATCCGATCCGTCGCGATGACGGGACGTGGGGAACCGTACGTCGAGGGTTTCTACCGACGAGATGCGCTCAATCACCACAACTCCTGAGGGTCGAACAGGTTGGCTCGGGTGTCTGCCTGGCGAGGGGACCGGCCGCCGGCCGGCTGGTCTCATGTCTGCGCCTTACCTCCGGTGATGCGGGAGACCACCAGGGCCACCAGGATGACGGTGCCGTTGAGGAAGTTCGTCCACTGCGCCGGCACCCCGGCCAGGGTCAACACGTTGATGATCATGAAGAGCAGCAGGACACCGGTGAAGGCGCCGAAGACGCTGCCCTTGCCGCCGTTGAGGCTGACTCCGCCGATCACCGCCGCCGCGAAGACCTGGAAGATGGCGCCGGTGCCCTGGGCCGCCGGCACCGCCGCGAGCCGGCCGCTGATCAGCAGACCGGCGAGCGCCGCGAGCACGCTGGCCACGATGAGGGCGATCCAGAGCACCCGATCGGTACGGATTCCGGCCGCGCGGGCGGCGTCGGCGTTGCCGCCGATGGCGTAGAGCGCCCGACCGGCCCGGGTGTACCCGAGGACCACCACCCCACCGGCGAACAGCAGCAGCGACAGCCAGATCGAGGCCGGTACGCCGGACCAGGTGGCGGAGCCGAGATAGGTCATCGACTCCGGCAGCGCGAAGAAGGTCTGCCCGCCGGAGATGCCGGTGAGCAGCCCGCGCAGGACGATGAGCATGCCCAGGGTGACGACGAAGCCGTTGAGACCGAACCGGACGATGAGCAGCCCGTTGAAGGCCCCGACGAGAGCGCCGACGAGCAGCACGACCGGCACCGCCCAAACTTCCGGCAACACGTCGAGACCGAGCCCCCGGGTCAGCGCCGGGTCGACGACCAGCCACGCCGCGATGCCGGGCGCGAGACCGAAGGTGGACTCCAGCGACAGGTCCATCTTGCCGGTGATCAGCACGATGGTCTGGGCGAGGACCACGATGGCGATCTCCGACATGCTCTGCAGCACGTTGATGATGTTGTCCGTGCTGAGGAAGACCGGGTTGACGATCGACCCGACGATCGCGACGGCGATGATCGCCGGGACCAGCGCGAGGTCCCGCAGTCGGGCGATGGCCAGGCTGCGCGACGCCGAGCCCGGCTCCGGCGGCGGCGACGCGGCTGGTCGCGAGGTGCTGGAGAGCGTCTCAGACATGGTGGAGATCCACCCCTTCCATCGCGGCTACCAGATCGTTGTCGCTCCAGCCGTGGGTCATCTCCCGGACGACCCGCCCCTGGAACATCACCAGTACGCGGTCACAGATCCGCAGATCGTCGAGTTCGTCGGAGACGACCAGCACGGTGGTGCCGCGCCGACGCGCCTCGTCGACGACACCGAGCAGGGTCTGCTTCGACCGCACGTCGACACCGGCGGTCGGGGTGATGAGCACCAGCAGCTTCGGATCGCTGGCCAGCGCCCGACCCATCACCACCTTCTGCTGGTTGCCGCCGGAGAGGTCGGAGACCGGCACGTGCGGCCCGGAGGCCTTGATCGCCAGATCGGCGATGGTGTCCCGGGCGAGGGCGTCGCGGCGGCTCGGCGAGATGAGGCCGCGCCGACCGACCCGCTCGGGCACGGTCATGGTGACGTTCTCGGCGATCGACAGCAGCGGCACCAGGCCCTCCCGGTGCCGGTCCTGCGGCACCAGCCCCACGCCGGCGGCGAGGGAGTCGGGCACGCTGCCGGGGCGCAGCGTACGGCCGGCGACGACGACCGTGCCGCCGACCGGCCGGGTCAGGCCGACGATCGCCTCGGCGACCTCGACCTTGCCGCTGCCGCCGCCTCCCGCGATGCCGACCACCTCGCCCGACCTGGCCTCGACCGACAGTTCGGCGCCGGAGGTGGTGACCAGGTCACGCACGGACAGCAGCACCGGCGCGTCGGTGGGCAGTGGTCGGTGGTCGACCTCGGACATGGTCACCTCCTCGCCGGTCATCGCGGCCACCAACGCCGGACGGCTCAGCTGCGCCACCGGGGCGGTGACGATGTGCCGGGCGTCGCGGAAGACCGTCACCTGGTCGCAGATCTCGTAGATCTCCTGGAGGTGGTGGCTGATGAACAGGAAGGTCACGCCCTGCGCCCGCAGGTCCCGGATCCGGGTGAAGAGGCGGTTGATGCCGGCGCCGTCGAGCTGGGCGGTGGGCTCGTCGAGGATGATGAACCGGGCACCGAAGGACAACGCCCGGGCTATCTCGACGAACTGCCGCTGCTCGACCGAGAGCGTCGAGGCGGGCTGGCGTACGTCGACCTCGACCGACCACTGGGCGAGCAACTGTTCCGCCTGGCGCCGCAGCCGCGCCCAGCGGATCAGCCCGGCCGGGCCCCGGGCGTGCCGGTTGAGGAACAGGTTCTCCGCCACGGTCAGGGTGTCGATGATCGTGGACTTCTGGTAGACGCAGGCGACCCGCCGGCGCCAGGCGTCCCGGTCGCCCAACGGTGGCGCCGGACGTCCGTCGAAGGCCACCGTGCCGTGGTCGGCGGCCTGTAGTCCGGTGAGGATGCCGACCAGGGTCGACTTGCCGGCGCCGTTACGTCCCACCAGGGCGTGCGTCTCACCGCGGCGGACCACGATTCCCGCCTCGGACAGGGCCAGCGTGGAGCCGAACCGCTTGGTGATGTTCACGGCCTCGACGACGGGCTGGTCGGCAGCGACCAGCCCGTCGGTCGGGCCGGCTGGGCTGGCACTCATGGGTTGTTGCCCCACAGGGCCGGGTCGTCGAACTTCAGGGTGGGCTCACCGGCGACCGGCGCGCCGTCGAGCGTCACCAGCGGCGCCGGCAACTGGTCCTCCAGCAGGCCGTCGCGCACCTGGATGATGTTGCTGCCGTGCGGGGTCGGGCCGGGCTGGAAGGTCTTGCCCTCGATCGCCGCCTTCACGTACTCCAGGCCGTGCTTGGCGTACAGGTCGGCCGGCTGGCTGACGGTGGCGTCGATCAGCCCCTGGCCGATGTTCTTCAGCTCCTCCGGGATGCCGTCGTTGGAGACCACGAAGACGTGCTTGGGATCGGTCGGCGGCACCTGGAGACCCCGCTGCTTGAGGATCTGCATCGTGCCCGACAGGGCGAACGACGACTGCATGTAGATGCCCTTGATGTCCGGATCGGAGGCGAACCGGGTCTGCAGCTTCGACGCCGCCACGTCGGCCTTCCAGTCGGTGGCCTCGCCGAAGACGGTGATGTCGGGGAAGTTCTGTTGCATGCACTCGTTGAACGCCTCGGTGCGGTCCCGACCGTTGATCGAGTCCAGGCCGCCCTGGAGCATGACGACCTTGCCCTTACCGCCGAGCTTGGTGCCGAGGAACTGGCAGGCCTTGGTGCCGTAGGCGCGGTTGTCGGCGCGGACGACCATGAACACCTTGCCGGTGTCCGGCCGGGTGTCGATGGTGACCACCGGGATGTCCTTGCTCTCCAACTGGGCCAGGGTCGGCGCGATGGCGGCGGTGTCCTGCGGCGCCATCACCACGCCCTTGACGCCCTGACTGATGAACGTCTGCGTGTTCGAGATCAGGTTGGCGATGTCGTTCTGCGAGTTGGTCGTCTTCAGATCGATGCCCAGTTCGTCACCGAACTGGGGGACGTACTTGATGTACGAGTTCCAGAAGTCCGTGTCGGAACGCGGGTAGTCCACCCCCACGACCGACCGGGAATCGCCCGCGGCGGTCCCGCCGGTCTCGCCGCAACCGGCTGTGAGGGTGGCCGACGCGCCGAGCAGCGCGGCCAGCCCGACGCTCAGCAGAGCGCTACGCTTCATCGAAGATCCTCCATGCATGTCGGTAGATGGTCCGACGCGGGCCGCCGTGACGAATCACGGAGCGGCACGCGTCGGCGGTTGGTGCGAAGAATCAGGCGGGGCTGATGTTCCACAACAGGTTCGTGCTGCCGTCCCAGCTCCACTGTTTGACCGGCGAGCCGGAGGCGACCTGGCCACCGCCGTCGAGCACCAGGCCGGTGGCCCGGTTGGCGATTCGGTACCGCCGGTTGCCCTGGTCGGTGATCTGCCACTGCTGGTTGTTACTGCCGTTCCACGGCGCCTGCTGGGCCGCTGCGCCGTTGCCCGTCTGACCGAAGCCGTCGACGACCATGCCGTTGGTGCGGTTGACGATCCGGTAGTAGCCGGTGCCCAGGTCGACGAGCTGCCACTGGAGATTGGTGCTGCCGTCCCAGCTCCACTGCTTCAGCACGGAGCCGGAGGAGACGTTGCCGCCGCTGTCCAGCGCCAATCCGTTGGTCACGTTCGTGATCCGCTGGTACGTGTTCGGGTTGAAGGTCACCCGCAGCGAGGCGATGGCATCGTTGTTGCCGGTGTTACGCAGGTCGCTGTTGTCGGCGGTGAACGTCCAGCTGGTGCCGGAGAGGTTGTCGTTGGCGTACCCGACGAGCTGGTGACCGGCGGTGACCCGGACCGACGAGATGCTCCGCAGCCCGATGCCTGCGGTCTGCAACTGCGCCGCGGTGTAGCTGCCGATCGACAGGTTGGCACCGCTGTCGTAGCCGACGTTGGCGTAGACGCTGACCACCGGCGACACCGAGGGTCCGCCGCCGAGGGTGGGGATCGGCCCGTTGAAGGTCAGCTTCACCACGTACGCCGACGCGCTGAACGGGGCGCTCGCCGAGGGCAAGGTGATCCGCAGTCCGCCGGCGTCCTGGGTACGGTTCGGCAGGTTGACGTAGCTGCCGACGGTGTTGCCGAGCATCTGCACGCCCGCCAGGGAGCTGAGGTTGATCCGGTTCGACGAGAGCGTGGTGATGTTCACCGAGCTGCCCGGCCAGCCGAGGATCGTCGCGTACAGCACCCGGTTGTCCTTGCTGCGGGTGAACCGGATGTCCTGTGGGGTGCCGACCACCGGCGCGACGAAGTAGCCGCCGCCCATCCGGGTCGGCCCCTCACCGTGGATGGTCCAGGCCCGGGTGGCGTAGATGGACTCACCGAAGCGCCGCAGGTAGTCACCGATGCCGCGCAGGATCGTCTGCTGCCCGGCCGGAATGGTGCCGTCGGCCATCGGCGCGATGTTGAGCACCATGTTGCCGTTCTTGCTCACCCGGTCGATCAACGAGTGCAGCATCTGGTTGAGCGAGTAGTAGCCGATCCCGACGGTGTAGCACCAGCTGGAGCTGCTGATGCTGTCGTCGGTCAGCCAGTACGGCTCGCGCAGCTCGGCGGGGCCGCCGCGCTCGTAGTCGTAGACCGCGCCGCCGCGCTCCAGACCGTCCTTGTAGGTCGCGACGACCTCCTTGTCCCAGGCGACGGCGCGGTTGTAGTAGTACGCCAGAAAGCGCAGTCGCTGGGCCTCGCTGATGCGGTGCAGGTCGAAGTCCTGCCAGAGGATGTCTGGCTGGGCCTGGTCGATCACCTCGCGCAGCTTGTCGAACCAGAGCTGCTCCTGCGCGGCGGTGCCCAGCTGCCCGTAGAGCTTGCGCAGGCTCGGGTCGGACTGCTGCGGGGCCCATTGGAAGAAGCCGGTGAAGTTGAAGGCGTGGTGCATGGCGACCATGACCTTCATTCCCCGGGCCCGGATCGCGTCGGTGTGCAGGCGCAGCAGGTCGAGGCGGGGGCCCTTGGCCACCGGGTTCCACTCGTTGACCTGGCTGTTCCACATGGAGAAGCCGTCGTGGTGCTCGGCCACCGGCCCGGCGAACTTGGCGCCGGCGTCGACGAAGAGCTGCGCCCACTCGTTCGGGTCGAAGTTGCCACCCGCCGAGCGCAGCCGCGGGGCGAACTGCACGAACCGACCCGAGCGGTCGTTCGCCCCGTTGATGAAGTTGTGGTACGGCCAGACCGACGGGTCGCCGTACGTGTTGCGGTGGTGGTTGTTCTCGCCCGAGCCGGGGTTGTACATGTTGCGCGGGTACCACTCGTTGGCGAACGCCGGGACGCTGAACGCTCCCCAGTGGTAGTAGATGCCGAACTTGGCGTCCTGGAACCACTCGGCCGCGGGCGGGTGCTGACCCACCGACGCCCAACTCTCGGTGTAGTTGGACGGGCCGGGGATGGCGGCGTGCGCGGGCATTGGGCGGAAGATGCCGCCGGCGCCGACTGCGGCTGCGGCCCCACCCGCGCCGAGGGCGGCCAGCAGCGTACGACGGGTGACAGGGGGACGGGACATGACGATCCCTCCAAAACACGGATGGCGGTGGTGGTGCTCACGTGCTTTAGACATCAGACGTTAGGGGTTACCATCCGATGACGTCAACGCCCCGGAAACGGGAAAACCTCGCATTGATTCACGACTGCAGCGAGAGTGCAGCCCGAGTCATCAGATGACTTCCCCCGGGACGGCCACCTGCCGTCGACACGGTCCTTCGACAGGGCGGGACGGCGGTCGCGCGGCGCCGGGCCGATGTTGGCGGTCACATCACCGCGCTCGGAGATCGACGTTTTGCCACGCGGATGCGCCTGCGAACGTTAACATCGACAGCATTGGAATTGCTAGGTCGGTGGCCGGCCCCGACGCGCCGGGGCCCAGGGCGCCGCCGCGGGGTGGCAGGGTGGCTACGTTATCCGACACCGAACGGAGCAACCCGATGAGCCGCCACGTCCAGGTCACCTTCGACGCTCACGACCCGATCACCCTGTCGTCCTTCTGGCGGGAGGTGTTGGGCTATGTGCATCCCGGCCCGCCCGGCGTCGATCTGCCCGACGGCGCCGACCCGCTGGCCGCCTGGGACGACTTCCTCGCCCGCCTCGGGGTGCCGCCGGAGCAGCGCAACACCAGATCGGCCATCGAGGACCCGGACGGGCACGGCCCCCGGGTGTTCTTCCAGCAGGTGCCGGAGGACAAGGTCACCAAGAACCGCGTCCACCTCGACGTGCGGGTCGCGCCCGAGTTGCAGGGCGACGAGCGGATGGCCGCACTGGAGGCCGAGTGCTCTCGACTGGTCGCGCTGGGCGCCAGCCGGGTACGCCGGGTCGAACCCGCCGCGCCGTTCGAAGCGGGATTCATCGTGATGACCGATCCCGAGGGCAACGAGTTCTGCCTGGACTGACCGGTCGCGCGCCCTCTGGTCGACGTGTGCACGGCGTCCGGGACCGAGAGGGACAGTGCCGCCGTCGGGCCGCCGGGCCCGACGGCGGCACCCGTTTGCTAATCGCCCAGGCAGTCGCGCACCGCGGCGCTGAGCAGGTTGGCCCGTTCGTCGTCGAAGCCGCCCATCTGGTTGACCACGTAACCGAAGCCGACCTGGTGGGTTTCGTCGCCGAAGGCGAGGTGCCCGCCGGCACCGTCGTGGCCGAAGCTGCGTTGCCCGAGCATCGGCCGGGGCAGTGAGTGCACGAGGAATCCGGTGCCCCAGCGGTGCCCGGCGTCGGGGTGGCCGTACACCTGCTGCCCGGCGGCCCGGACGGTGAGCGCGTCGTCGACGGACGCGGTGGTGAGCAGGCGGGGGCCGTCGACCTCGGAGACACAGGCGGCGTAGAGACGGGCCAGGCTCTCGGCCGTGCTGATCCCGCCCGCGCCGGGGACCTGCGCCGCCTGGATGGCCGGGTCGTTGAAGCTGACCAGGCCGTTGGAGTCGGCGGGGAAGGGGAAGGCGTCGCCCATGGTCATGGCGCGTTCGGAAACCGCGTCGGTTTCCGGGCCGGGATCGCCGATCGGCCCCAACATCCAGGCGACCGCGTCGCGTTCGGCGGCCGGCAGTCCGATCCAGGTTCGCAGGCCGAGCGGCTCGGCGAGGGCCCGCGCGAACCAGGCGCCGGGCATCTCGCCGGTGATCCGACGGATCACCTCGCCGATCAGCCAGCCGAAGGTGATCGGGTGATAGCTGTGCGCGGTGCCCGGCTTCCACAGTGGCGTTTGCGCCTCGATCGCCTGGATCACCGGTTCCCAGGCGAGCACTTCCTCGCGGGTGAAGGGCTTGTCCAACGCCGGCAGGCCGGACTGGTGAGTGAGCAGCCAGCGTACCGGGATCTCCGCCTTGCCGTGCTGGCCGAACTCGGGCCAGTAGCGGGTGACCGGCGCGTCCAGGTCCAGCCGGCCCTGCTGGACCAGCAGGTACGCGCAGATCGTCATGATCCCCTTGGTGCAGGAGAAGACCACGGCCGGGGTCTGCGCGGTCCACGGGCGTCCCGAGCGGGGGTCGGCCGAACCGCCGTACAGGTCGACGACCTTGCGGCCCCGCAGGTAGACGGCGACCGCGGCGCCCACCTCCTGTCGCAGGGCGAAGTTGTCACGGAACACGTCGGCGACCCGACCGAAGCCGTCGTCGGCCTGACCGTGGATCTGGGTGTCGCTCAACCCGTTATCCCTTCACTGAGCCCTGGAGCAGGGCCTTGATGAACTGTCGCTGGAAGATCAGGAACACGATGAGTGTGGGGGTGAGGATCAGCAGCGATCCGGCGCACAGCAGCACCAGATCCGTTCCCCACTGTCCCTGGAAAGCGCCGAGGGCACCAGCCATGGTCCGCTTGGTGGCATCGTCGACCATGACGATGGCGAGCAGGAACTGGTTCCAGGTCCAGAGGAACAGCAGGATCGTCAGCGAGGCGATCGCCGGGCGGGCCAGCGGCACGTGGATGCGCCAGAACAACTGCCAGGTGTTGCTGCCGTCGACCCGTGCCGCCTCGGACAGTTCGGGTGGCACGTTGGTGAAGTGGGCCCGCATCCAGAACACCGCGAACGGCATGTAGAGACCGATCAGCGGCAGGATGATCGCCCAGCGGGTGTTGAGCAGGCCCAGGTCACGCATCTGGTAGTACAGCGGAGTGACCACCGCCTCGAAGGGCAGGGTCAGGCCGAGCAGCAGCAGCCCGAAGGCAAGGTGACCGCCGGGCACCCGCAGGTGACCGAGTCCGAAGCCGGCCATGGTCGCGATGAGCACTCCGATCGGCACCACCCCGGCCACGATCAGCATGCTCGACTTGAGCAGGGCCCCCATGTTCGCGGCCGTGAAGGCGTCGGCGAAGTTGCTCCACTGCGGGTCCGACGGCCAGGCCAGACCGGTGGGTACGGTACCCCGTGGTTGCAGGGCGGCCGAGAGCATGCTCAGGAACGGCAGCAGGGTGACCACGACCAGGGCGATCAGGAAGATCCGTCCGCTCACCCGCTCGCTGCGACTGGTCAGGTTCATGGCTTCTCCCCTCGGGTCAGCCGCTGGATCGGCAGCACGCAGACCAGCACCAGCAGCATCAGCACCACGCCCAGGGCGGAGGCGAGCCCGACCTGCCGCTGGGAGAAGGCGAGGCGGTAGATCTCCAGGCCCGGCACGGTGGTCTGGATGCCCGGTCCGCCGCTGGTGGAGATGTAGACGATGTCGAAGCTGGCCAGCGCCGCGATGACGGTCACGGTGAGACAGACGCCGATCTCCTGGCGCAGGCTGGGCAGGGTCACGGCGAAGAACTCGCGGATCGGGCCGGCACCGTCCATCCGGGCCGCCTCGTACAGCGACGGGTCGATCTTGCTCATGCCGGTGACCAGCAGGATGGTGCAGAGGCCGAGCATGATCCAGGTGCCGATCACGCCGACCGCCGGCAGCGCGGTGCTGAACTCGCCGAGCCAGGGTCGCGTGACGCGGTCCAGGCCGACGGCCCGCAGCAACTGGTTGACCAGGCCGTTGCTGGACAGCACCCAACTCCAGGCGATGCCGGCCGCGACCAGCGGGATCACCTGCGGCAGGAACAGCACGGTACGGACCAGGGTGCCGCCCGGTCCGGTGGTGATCCGCCGCACCAGGCTGGCCACCAGCAGGCCGAGCGCGACCGGGATGAAGCTGAAGAAGATGATCAGAACGAACGCGTTCGTGATGATCTTCAGCAGGTCCCGGTCGGTGAAGACGGTCAGGTAGTTGTCGAACCCGACCCACCGGGCCGGCCCGATGCCGTTCCAGCGGTACAGCGAGTACTGCACGGTCAGCGTGAGCGGACGCAGCACGAAGAAGCCGTACATGAGCAGGGCGGGCAGGACCCAGAGCCAGCCGATCCACCGGGCCGTACGACCCCGGCGGTTTCGACGTGGTCGCACGGATCGCGCAGGGTCCACCCCGCCGGGCCGGGACGCGGTGCCCGGCCCGGCGGGGACGCTGCCGAGGGCAGACGTCATCGGATTCCTTCCGTGGCTGCCCCGGCCCTCAGGCCGGGGCCGATGTCAACGGGACAGTTCCTTCTCGTACTCGGCCTGGACCGCCTTGACGTATCCCTGCGGGTTCTGCTGGCCGGCGATCAGCTTCTGCATCTCCGGGGTGATGGCCGAGGCGAAGATGCCGCCGGTGGCGTTGGCGGTGAAGTCGACGGCACCGTTGTCGGCACCGAGTTGCTGCGAGGCCTTGAGGGTCTCGGCCAGCACGGTGCCGTCGCCCACAGCCGGCAGAGCCAGTGCGCTCGGGCCGCCCGGGTGCGAACCGCCGACGTTCACCGAGATGTCCCGGGCCTTCTCGTTGGTGTGCGCCCAGTTCAGGAAGTACGCGGCGGCGTCGGCGTTCTTGGCCTTGGCGCCGACGCCGAAGGTGTTCGGTGCGGACATCGCGACCCGCTTGGCCTCGGCGGTCTCGCCCGGGAAGAGGAAGAAGCCGACCTCACCGGCCATGTTCTTGTCCAGGTTCGCCGACTCCCAGTCGCCGTTGAACATGAACACGCCGTTGCCCTTCATGAACTCGCCCATCATCGCGGTGTAGTCGATGGCGTTGGCGTCCTTCGGGAAGTAGCCGGCCTGGGCCCACTTCTGGATGGTCTCGGTGGCCTTGAGCGCGGCCGGGGTGTCGAAGGTGGCACCCGGCTTCTGGAAGATCCAGTCCGCGATCTGCTGCGGGTCGCCGAACTGGTTCTGCAGCGCCTGGTGCGGGAAGTTGATGCCGGCGGTGTTCTTGTTGAACTGCATGATCGGCAGCAGGTTCGCGGCCTTGGCCTTGGCCAGCAGGTCCTCGAACTCGGCGATGGTGGCCGGCGGCTGGGTCATGCCGATCTGCTCGGCCTGCTTCTTGTTGTAGAACACGCCGGTGACGCTGTAGCCCAGCCCCATGCCGTAGAGGGAGCCGCTGCCGCGCTGGGCGCCGCCGTCGGTGAGCCGCAACTGCACCAGTTGGGAGGCGGGGAACTTGTCCCAGCCGTGGGCGTCGAAGTACGGGTCGAGATTCTTCAGCAACCCGTCCTTGACCAGGTCGACCATGGTGGGCAGCCGGATGATGTCGGGCGCGTTGTCCGAGGCGAGTACGCGCGGCGCGTTCTCCACGATGACGGTGAACTGGTCCTCGCGAACGTTGAACGTGACGTTCGGATGCTGCCTGGTGAACTCGTCGGCGAGCGCCTTGGCCAACGGGAAGCCGGTCTCGGCGTACATCTCCAGGATGATCGGGTCGGTGCCGAGTTCGGTGCTGACCGCGGCGTCGGCGTCACCCGACGTGGTCTGCTCCGTGCCCGGCGCGCTACAGGCGGTGATCGTCAGGCCGGCGGTAAGCAGCGGCACCAGCAGTGCCAGCCGGCGTCGGGTGAACCTGGTCGAGAACTCCGGCACCTCAATGCTCCTTGACTCGTCCGCGCGCCTCGCCGCCTGGCGGCCGGGGCGACGTCGTACCGATGCCGGCTACCGGCCGGCATTCGTCGGACGTCGCGCCGGAACTCCGGCTCGCGGTATCCAATGACAAATTCGGCGGATCACGCCCTCCGCCAGCGGCTACATCACGTCGCTAAACTGATTTAGCAGAGCATGCGCGTGATGCCGGGCACTGTCAAGCAGCAGTTCGCAACGGTCCGGAAACAGCCAGTTCACCCGGCGGACCCCGACCGAGGTCGGGCCGCCCGCCGGTGACCGGTCGCGCGCCGCAACGCATCATGATGGGGGACGGCGGCGCCCGACGGACCGCCGCGATCGGAGGACTGATGGGCCGTGACCGAGCAACCCTGGCCGATGTCGCCAAGCGGGCAGGGCTGTCCAAGACCGCCGCGTCGATGGTGCTCAACGGGCGAGAGGGGACCCGACTGTCCGCGGAGGCACACCAGCGGGTCTTCGCGGCGGCCGAGGAACTCGGTTACCGGCCCAACGTGGCCGCGCGGAGTCTGCGTACCAGAAAGACCGCCACCATCGCGTTCGTCTCCGACATCGTCGCCACCACCCGCTTCGCCGGTGGCCTGATCCGCGGCGCCCTGGACGCCGCCCGCGAGCGCGACCACGTCCTGCTCATCACCGAGACCCAGGGCGACGCGGCGTTCGAGCAGTACGCCATCGAGGCGATCCTGGATCGCCAGGTCGACGGCGTCATCTACGCGGCCATGGCCACCCGCCGCCTGTCGGTGCCGCCGGCCATCCTCAGCGGCCCGGTGGTGCTGCTCAACGCGACCAGCGCCGAGGAACTGCCCTGCGTGCTACCGGACGACGAGGGGGCCGGGGTCACCATCGCCGAGACCCTGCTCGGGTACGGCCACCGCGACCGGATCGCGTTGATCGGGCGCAACCGGCAGAAGGAACGCGATCCGGAGATCTCGCTGGCCGCCGAGGCCCGACTGCGCGGCATCCGGGCCACCCTCGCCGCAGCCGGGGTCAAACTGCTGGTCGAGAACTTCTGCCCCGAGTGGTTGCCGGAACACGGCTACACCGCGACCCGGGCACTGTTGGCCCGGCCCGACCGGCCGACCGCGATCATCTGTATGAACGACCGGCTCGCCTTCGGCGCCTACCAGGCGCTCGGTGAGGCGGGGCTGACCATCCCCGACGACCTCTCGGTGATCTCCTTCGACGACGACCCCACCGCCTCCTGGCTGCGCCCCCGGCTGTCCACGGCTGCTCTGCCGCACGAGCAGATGGGGCGCCGGGCGGTGGAACTGCTGCTCGACGGCAACGCTCCGGCGCAGTCGCTCGTCCCGATGCCGCTACGTCGGCGCCGGTCGGTGGCGCCGCCGAGCGGATCACCTGCGGCGGAGCACGACTGAGAGCAGCCCACCCTGGCCGCTAAACCGATTTACTGATACCTTCCCCGCCATGCTACGTCTGCCCGACCACTGGGTGTGGGACAGCTGGTACGCCCAGGACGACGACGGTTCGTGGCACGCGTTCTTCCTGCGTGCCTCCCGGGCCCTGCTCGACCCACACCGCCGCCACCGGCGTGCCTCGATCGGCCACGCCGTCTCCACCGACCTACGCTCCTGGCGGCTGGTCCCCGACGCGCTCGTGCCCGCCGACTCCCCCGGCTGGGACGACCTGGCAACCTGGACCGGCTGCACGGTCCGCGGCCCGGACGGGCGGTGGTACCTGTTCTACACCGGCGTCGGCCGGGCAGAAGACGGCCTCGTGCAGCGCATCGGCCTGGCCGTCTCCGACGACCTGACCACCTGGCACCGGCACGGCGACGGCCCACTCGTGCAGGCCGACCCGACGTGGTACGAGTTGCTCGACCGCGAGATGTGGTACGAGCAGGCCTGGCGTGACCCGTGGGTGTTCCCGGACCCGACCGGCGACGGCTGGCACATGCTCGTCACCGCCCGCGCCAACCAGGGACCCGCCGACGGGCGAGGCGTGATCGGTCACGCCACCTCCCCGGACCTGCTCAACTGGACCGTTCAGCCGCCGCTGTCCGCACCGGCCGGCTTCGGTCACCTCGAGGTGCCCCAGGTCGCCGTGGTGGACGGCCAGCCGCTGCTGCTGTTCTGCACCAACGCCGTCGCCGCCACCCGCACGGCCGAGCACCAACTCTGGGTGGTCCCCGCGCCGACGGTCCAGGGCCCGTGGGACGTGACCGCCGCGCAGCCGATCGCGCTACCGCACCTGTACGCGCCACGGTTGGTGCCCGACGGCGACGGCTGGGCGCTGATCGGCTTCGTCGACCACGTCGACGGTGAGTTCGTCGGTGAGATCGGCGACCCGGTCCCGGTCCGCTACGACCCGGCTGTCGGCCTGCTCCCCCGGCTACCGGCCGCCACCGGCAGCTGAGGTGCGGGCAGTGGACAGCAGGCCCGGCCTGGGAGTCACCGTACTCGGTGAGGCGGTCGTCGACCTGGTGCAGGCCCCGGACGGCCGGTTCACCGCCCATCCCGGCGGCAGCCCGCTCAACGTCGCCGTCGGGCTGGCCCGGCTCGGCGTACCGGCCGCGCTGCTGGCCCGCTTCTCCACCAGCCGGTTCGGCCGGCAACTGCGTACGCATGCCGAGGGCAACGGTGTCGACCTGCGCCACGCCGTCGACACCGACGATCCGGCCACCCTGGCGATCGCCTCGCTGCGCGGCGACGGGGTGGCCGCGTACGACTTCTACGTCGAGGGCACCGCCGACTGGCAGTGGCGCGACGAGGAGTTGTCCCCGGCGCTGACCGGCCGGGGCATCCTGCACACCGGTTCGCTGGCGGTGTTCCTCTCCCCCGGCGCCGACCGGGTGGCCGACGCCCTGCATACCGCGCGGGCCCGGGGCGCGTTGATCAGCATCGACCCGAACATCCGGCCCGGTCTGATCGGCACCCCCGCTCAGGCCCGCGCCCGCATCGAGCACCTGGCGGCACTGGCCCACCTCGTCAAGGCCAGCGAGGAGGATGTCGCCTGGCTCTATCCGGGCCGGCCCGTCGAGGACGTCCTGCGACACTGGCGAGACCTCGGGGCCGCCCTCGCGGTGGTGACCCTGGGAGCCGACGGGGCGCTCGCCCTCTCCGGCACCCGCAGGTTCCGGCAACCGGCACCGGCCGTCGAGGTGGTGGACACCATCGGCGCCGGTGACGCGTTCACCGCCGGGTTGCTGGCCGAACTGTCCCACGCCGCCGACGGGTGGACCGACGAGGATGTCGCCGCCGCGCTGCGGTACGCGGTCGAGGTCGCCGCCGTCACCTGCACCCGGGCGGGCGCCGACCCACCCTGTCGGGAGGAGTTGACGGGTTGCGCGGGTGCGGGCGGTCCACTCCCGGCCGTCTGACAGCGTCACCGGGCCGCGGCATGCCTCCAGAGGGAGCAGGTGACCGGCGAGCAGGGCGGCTCGTCAGGCGACCACCGGTACCGGTGCCAGCCCGGTGTATCGGCCACGGTGGTAGAGCAGCGGCGAGCTGGTTTCCGCACGACGGACCAGTTCCGGCTCGGCCAACACGATGGCATGACTACCCACCGTCACTCGGTCGATCACCCGGCACAACAACCAGGCCAACGCGCCGTCGAGAATCGGCACCCCCTGCGGCCCCGGCCACCATCGAGTCGGCGCAGCGAACCGATCGACCCCGCTGGCGGCGAACGTCCGCGCGAGGTCCTGCTGATGATGCGCCAACAGATGCACACCCACATGCCGCGCGGCAGCAACCGCAGACCAACTCGACGATCCGGTGTGCACGCAGAAGGAAACCACCGGCGGCGCCAACGACACCGACGTGAACGACGTCGCCGTGAACCCGACCGCCGGCGCCCCCGGCGCAGTCACCACCGTCACCGTGTTCGCCTGGTGACTCAACAGATTCCGGATCTCCACCACGTCGGCGTCGACCGGCGCGAGATCATCGATGGACGGTGGCATGGGGTCCTCCCGGGGTTCGAAGGGGGCCACGGTCGGCGCCGGCCCGCCGGATGCCGACCGACGGCCGCGAACAGGCCCTCGGCCAGGGCCTACGACCGGCGGCCGAGGAGTCCGGACGATATACCTACCTATCCGATGGGTTATAGGTATTATGCGGCCGCCTCCAGTCCGTGACAAGGAGCTGGAGGCGGACGCCCGCTGCCCGCAACGCGCTACAGCTGCCCGTGCCGAGGCGGCAGAGTGCCGTCGAGCAGCCAGCGGCCGACGTGTTGGACCTTCCACCGCGCCGGGTCGTGCAAGGTGTGGGTGCGCGCGTCCCGCCAGTAGCGGGACAGGTTCAGCGAGTCCGAAGCCGATCTGGTTCCACCGATGTCGAACAGCGCCGAGGATGCTTCCACCGCAGCCCGGGCGGTGGCCACCTTGGCGATCGCGGTGGCGACGGAGGCGCGCGCGGCGCTGTCTTCGGTCAGGTTCGCCTCTGCCGCGTCGATTGCGAGCGCCGCCTCTCGGACCAGCGCCTCCGCGCCCCGAACCAGGATCTCCAACTCACCGGCCTGCTGGACGAGCAGCGGTTCCTCGCTGGCCCGCGCCACCCCGGACTCCCACCACGGACGTGCCCGGGCGACCTGGACGATCGCGGCGTCCAACGCGCCACGGGCGATGCCGGCGTCGAGCGCGGCGTGCAGCACCTGCGCCCGCGCACCGTAGGTGGTCGCCCGTTCGAAGATCGAGGTGTACGGCACCACCTGCGTCTCCTCCACCAGCACCTGTTCCAGCAGCACCGTCCCGCTGGCGGTGGTGCGCTGCCCCATCCCGTCCCAGTCGTCATGCACCGTCACCCCGGGGGTGTTGCGGGGTAGGTAGGCAAGCACCTTGGACGTCGGCGCACCGGGGGTGCTGGGTGGTGCATCCACCGCCGGCCCGGCGCCGGACAGCACGGCACGGACCACCAGCCAGTCGGCGAACAGCGCCCCGGTGCAGTAGAACTTCTCGCCGTGCAGCACATACCCGCCGCCGGCACGGGGCCGCAGGGTGGTGGCGTCGTCGGCGGCCGTACGGCCGCCCCGCTCCGCCTGCGCGTTGGCGAACCGCTGCCCGGCCAGCGCGGCGTCGAAGTAGCGTCGCTGCTGACTCTCCGTACCCTGCAAGCGCAGCGCCTCGAGGAAGACGACGTGGCTGTGCGGGATCTGGGCCAGACTGGCGTCCGCCGTCGCCAGCGTCCGGAAGACTTCGGCCAGCGTCGCGACGGAGACCTCGGCCCCGCCGAAGGCCGCGGGCACCGTGATCCCCAGCAGGCCGGAGGCGGACAACTCGGCCAGTTCGGCCTCGGGCAGGCGTCGCTCCCGGTCCCGGTCGCCGGCGTGCAGGGCGTACGAGGCCGCCAGCTTCCGGGCGATCTGGGTGGCCTCCTCATCCGTACGGATCAGCTGGGTCGTCGACACAAGCCCACCTTCCTTCGAGCGCAGTGCCGCCAGTTACCCCTGGTAGACAGCACTCTATTCCTACCTGTTAGATAGGGCATAGTGTTGCGCCTGCGGGGAGGCACCGTCAATTCGCGTGCCATACGCCACTGTCATCACCAGGACCGTCCCGGTCCGCTGCACGGGACTCGTGGTGCCGCCCAGCGTCAGGCCACCCCACCGCACAGCTGCCCCGGAGGCGGCATCGCGCGCTGCGTTCTGTCGAGCTGAACCGTTCGTGCCGTCGCTCGACAGGGCCGACACCGACGACCCGACGACCGGGTCGCCGGTGTCGGTCACCGGTCCCTCGTGGATCAGCCGGTCACGGCGAGGGTGGGCGGGACGGACCGAGTGGCGGGCGTACTCACGGTCGTGCTGGGGCTGCCCGGGGCGAGTTGGACCCGCACCTCGGAGTCGACCGCGACGCCCAGGGCGAGAAACTCGTTGCGGGTGAGCGTCGCCGTCACCGGCTGACCGCCGGTCGTGGTCACGTCGACCCGGATCTCGAAGCCGATCCGGGTAACCCGGGTGACCCGGGCCGCCAGGCCGAGGGTGCCTGCGGTGGACAGTTGCAGGTCGTGCGGGCGGACCAACTGGTCGCCGAGCTGGGTGACCGGGCCGAGGAAGCGCATGACGAACTCGTTGGCCGGGCGGTCGTACAGGTCGTCGGGCGAGCCGATCTGCTCCACCCGCCCCTCGTTGATCACCACGATCTCGTCGGCCACCTCCAGGGCCTCCTCCTGGTCGTGCGTGACGAAGACGGTGGTGACGTGCACCTCGTCGTGCAGCCGGCGCAGCCAGTCCCGCAACTCCTTGCGGACCTTGGCGTCCAGCGCGCCGAACGGCTCGTCGAGCAGCAGCACGGTCGGCTCGACGGCCAGCGCCCGGGCCAGCGCCATCCGTTGGCGCTGCCCGCCGGAGAGCTGCGCGGGCAGCCGCTCGGCGAACTGCTCCAGGTGGACCAGGGCGAGCAGTTCGTCGACCCGCCGGCGGATCTCGTCCTTGGGTCGCTTGCGGATCTCCAGGCCGAAGGCCACGTTGCGGCGTACGGTCAGGTGCTTGAACGCGGCATAGTGCTGGAACACGAAGCCGACGTTGCGTTTCTGCGGCGGCAGACCGGTGGCGTCCACGCCCTCGATCTCCACCTTCCCAGTGTCGGCGCGCTCCAGGCCCGCGATGATCCGCAGCAGGGTGGACTTGCCGCCGCCGGAGGGACCGAGCAGGGCGGTCAGGCGGCCGGACGGGATGCTCACCGACACGTCGTCCAGCGCGACGAAGTCGCCGAAACGCTTGCCGACGTTGACAATCTCGATGCTCAACGGTCTTCCTTCGGCCTGAGGACGGACACGACGATGATGCAGGCGACAGCGACGAGAGCCAGCAGGAACGCGGTCGCGTACGAGCCGCCCTTGTCGAAGTTGAGGTACTTCTCCTCGACGACGAGGGTGGCCGTACGGGTCTCGCCGAGCACGTTGCCGGAGACGACCTTGACCGCGCCGAACTCGCCGAGGGAACGGGCGAGGCTGAGCACGACGCCGTAGATCACGCCCCACTTGATCGCCGGCAGCGTGATCCGGCGGAACGTCTGCACGGCGTTGGCGCCGAGGCTGCGCGCGGCCTGCTCCTGCTCGTCGCCGATCTCTTGAAGGACCGGTACGACCTCCCGGATGACCAGCGGCAACGCCACGAACACGGTGGCCAGCACCATGCCCGGCGTGGCGAAGATGATCTGAAGGCCGGCCGCTTCGAGCGTCGGGCCGAACCAGCCCTCCCGACCGCCGTAGACCAGCACCAGGGCGAGGCCGACGACGATGGGCGAGACCGACAGCGGCATGTCGAGCATGGCGTTGAGCAGCCGTTTGCCGGGGAAGTCGTAGCGGACCAGCAGGATCGAGATGCCGACGCCGAACACCGTGTTGATCACGACCGCGGTGACCGCGATGACCACGGTAAGCCGCAACGCGTGAGTGACGTCGGGATCGGTGAGGATGTCGTTGAGGCTGGTGAAACCGTCGGCGAAGGCGTTGCGGCCGACGAGGTACAACGGCCACGCCACCAGGAAGAACAGGTACGCGGCGACCACGGTCCGCAGCACGTACCGGCCGGGTCGGCGGCCGACCTGGTTGCGGGTGGTGATCGAGTGTTCAGCCACGGCGCATCACCCTCCGCTGAATGACGTCGAGCACGACGATGACGGCCAACGAGATGGCCAGCAGCACCACCGCGACCGCCGCCGCGCTGTCGAGATTGTCGTTCTCGATGCTGCTGAGGATGCGTACGGACGCGACCTCCGTACGCATCGGCAGGTTGCCGGTGAGCAGGACCAGTGAGCCGTACTCGCCGACCGCGCGGGCGAACGACAGTGCCGCGCCCGCCGCGATGGCCGGGGTGAGGCTCGGCAGGACGATGCGCCGGAAGGTGGTGTACCGGCTGGCGCCCAACGACGCGGCGGCCTCCTCCACCTCCGGGTCGAGTTCGGCCAGTACCGGCTGCACGGTCCGCACGATGAACGGCAGGGTGACGAACAGGAAGGCGAGGAAGACCGCGATCCGGGTGTTGGCGATGTTGACCCCGAGTGGGCTGCTCGGCCCGTACAGCGACAGCAGCACCAGGCCGGCGACGATCGTCGGCAGCGCGAACGGTACGTCGATGAGGATCTCCAGCGCCCGTTTGCCGAAGAACCTGTCGCGTACCAGCACCCAGGCGATCAGGGTGCCCATCACGATGTTGACCAGGGTGACCAGCAGCGCGGTGCCCACGGTCAGTCGGATGGTGGCGGCGGTCTGCTCGTTGGTCACCGACCGCCAGAAGCCTGCCCAGCCGCCTTCGGCGGCGGCCACCGCGACGGCGGCCAGCGGAATCAGCACGAGCAGGCTGAACCACACCATCGCCACGCCGAGGCCCAGCCCGGACACCCGGGTCAGCGGCAGGCCGCCCCGCACCGACCGGCGGTTGCCCGCCGGCCGGTCCGGAGCAAGGGTTGCCGAGGTCACTTCGCCTTCCCGGAGGCCGCGATGACCTTGGTGACGATGCCCTCGTTCTCGTCGAAGAACTTCTTGGACAGTGCCGACCAGCTCTCGAAGTCCGCATCGACGGTGAGCAGCTTCTGCGGCGCCGGGAACGGGTTGCTCGGGTCGAGCGCGCCCTCGATGCCGCTGGTGTCGACGCCGTCGATGATCGGGCGGAAGCCGGTCAGGGCGAACTGCCGCTGCCCCTGCGGGCCGAGCACGAAGTCCAGCCACTCCTTCGCCTTCGGGTCGGCATCCTTGAGGATCGCACCCGGGTTCTGGATCAGGATGGTGGTGGCGGGCAGGACCCAGTCGAGTTCCTCGCCGTTCTGCCGGGCCAGGATCGTCTCGTTCTCGTAGGCCAGCAGCACGTCGCCGGTGCCACCGAGGAAGGTGGTGGTGGCGTCCCGGCCGCTGTTGGGCAGCGACACCACGTTGGCGAACAGCTTGGTGATGAACTCCTCGGCCTGGGCGTCGGTGCCACCGTTGGCGGCGACGTGTCCCCAGGCGGCGAGGGCATTCCAGCGGGCGGCACCCGAGGAGGCGGGGTTGGGCGTGACGATGCCGATGCCCGGCTTGATCAGGTCGTCCCAGCCCTGGATGTTCTTGGGGTTGCCCTTGCGCACCGCCAGGACCACCACCGACGAGGACACGATGCCCTTGTTCGGGCCGTCGTCCCAGCCCTGGTCGACCAGGCCGGCGTCGACCAGGCGGGTCACGTCGCTGCTCACCGAGAAGTGCACGTAGTCGGCCTTGAGGCCGGAGACCACCGCGCGGCTCTGGTCACCGGAGGCGCCGTACGAGGACTTGAAGCGGACGCCCTTGCCCGCATCGGTCTTGTTCCACTCCGCGGCGATGGCCTTGTTGGCCGCCTCGGGCACCGCGAAACCGACGATGTTCAACGTGCTGGAGTCGCTCGCCGAGGTGCCTCCGCCGCAGCCCGACAGGGCCAGGCCGGTGACCATGGCGAGGGCGATGGCCGTTCTGATCCGGAGCCTCATCGCAGTTGTCCTCCTCCAGTGCGCGCCCGCACTCTATAAATCCGACCGACTAGATAGGGAATATGCCCGTTTTGAGGTGCAACGAGAAAACAACATGAGGTCACGGCCGCAGACCGGGCCCCGATGCCCGACCAGCGATTGCCGGGACAGCGCGACTCGCCGCCGCACTCGGCTCCCGCCGGCGCGGCAGCATCGATCGCCCGCCCCGACCGCGCACCGAATATCCCACTAACTCGACAGGTTTTCAAGCCTTACCGAGCGGGGCCGGGGCGGACACCCCGACGATCGGCCGTGTCGCGGGTCGACTTGTCGACTGGGACGAGCAGGTCGGCGAGGCTGGACCGGTCGACCACCCGCTCGATCGCGCGGTGCACCGACAGCCACACCTCGCCCAGTCCGGCCGCCACCCCGTGGTAGGTCGCCACCTCGGCCGGGGCACCCCGAACGGTGGTCAACGGCCCGCCGGTCGCCCGCAACACGTCACCGATGGTGATCTCCTCGGGCGCGCGGGTCAGCGAGTAGCCGCCGTCGGAGCCGCGCGAGCTGTGCAGCAGGCCGGCCCGACGCAGGTCCAACAGGATGCCCTGGAGGAAGGAGTACGGGATGTCCTGGCTGGCCGCGAGCACGGCCGCCTTCACCAGCTCCGGATGCCGGTGCGCCATCGCCAGCATGGCCCGTACGGCGTAGTCCGATCGCGCTGACACATACACGACTACGCTCCCGATGCCCTACATACTCCATCGAACATATAGGAATACTGGACAGCGTTGTGCGGCGCGTCAAGAGCACTCCCCGGCGGGTGCCTCAGGACACGCGCATCGCCCGCACCGCCTCTCCCGCGTACAGGCAGGCCGCCCGGTGCCCGGTGGCGACCTCGACGAACGCCGGATCGGTCTCGGCGCAGTCGGGTCGGGCCTGGGGGCAGCGCGTCCGGAATCGGCAGCCGCCGGGCGGGTCCACCGGGCTGGGAATGTCACCGCGCAGGATGACCCGCCGACGCTCCCGCTCGACCTTCGGGTCGGCTACCGGAATCGCCGACAGCAGCGCGGCGGTGTACGGATGGGCCGGCTCCCGCCAGATCTGCGTCGGCGTACCGCTCTCCACGATGCGGCCCAGATACATCACCGCCATCCGGTCGCTCATGTGCTCGACGGCGGCCAGATCGTGGGCGATGAACAGGTAGGTCAGTCCCAACTCCCGTTGCAGACGACGCAGCAGATTCATGATCTGCGCCTGCACGCTGAGGTCCAGCGAGGCGATCGGCTCGTCGAGGACGATCAGATCCGGCTCGCCGGCCAACGCGCGGGCGATACCCACCCGCTGCCGCTGACCACCGGAAAGCTCGTGCGGATGCCGGTCGGCGAGATCACGACGCAGCCCCACCATGTCGAGCAGTTCCTCGACGCGGTGGCGCCGCGCGGCGCCACCGTCGACGAGCCGGTGCACGATCAGCGGCTCGGCGATGCTGGACCCGACGGTACGACGGGGATCGAGCGACGCCTGCGGATCCTGGAACACCATCGCGACCCGACGCCGCAGGGCCCGCAGCTGACGCCGCGACCAGCCGGTCACGTCCTGCCCGGCCACCCGGACACTGCCGGTGGTGGGATCGACCAGGCGCAGCAGCGCCAGCCCGGTGGTCGACTTCCCACTGCCGGACTCCCCCACCAGTCCCAGTGTCTCGCCCCGGCGTACCTGCAACGACACCCCGTCCACCGCTCGAACCACACCGGCCGACGTCGGGAACCAGACCCGCAGGTCGTCGAGTTCGGCGACCACGTCGGCCGAGCCCCGCTGCGTCGGCACCCCGCCGGCCGGTGTCACCTGCGTGTTCTCCCGCTCACGACGCTTCATGGCCCTCCCCGTCGGTTCGCTGCGGGTAGAAGGTGCGGACGTGGTGTGCCGGGGAGACGCCGACCAGCGGCGGCAGCTCGTGCTCACATCGGGCGTCACTCCGGACCGGACAGCGGGGCCAGAAGGCACAGCCGGCGGGCAACGCCAGCGGACTGGGCGGGGCGCCCGCGATGGTGACCAGGTCGCCACCGCCGCCGCCCGGGTCGGGTCGGGCGGCGAGCAGAGCGGAGGTGTACGGGTGCCCCGGCCGGCCGAACACCGCGTCGACCGGCCCCTGTTCGACGATCCGCCCGGCATACATCACCGCCACGGTGTCCGCGATGCCGGCGACCACACCCAGATCGTGGGTGATCCAGACGACCGCGGTGCCCAGACGCCGTTGCAGATCGGCGACCAACTCCACGATCTGCGCCTGGGTGGTGACGTCCAGCGCGGTGGTCGGCTCGTCGGCGATCAGCAGATCAGGTTCGCAGGCCAACGCCATGGCGATCACCACCCGCTGGCGCATGCCGCCGGAGAACTGGTGCGGGTAGGCGTCGACCCGCTGCGCAGCCGACGGGATGCCGACCAGGTCGAGCAGTTCGACGGCACGAGCGCGGGACGCCCGTCGGGTCAACCCGAGATGCTCCTCGCCGGCCTCGGCGACCTGCCGGCCCACGGTCAGCACCGGATTGAGCGAGGTCATCGGATCCTGGAAGACGAAACCGACGTGTCGCCCCCGCATCCGCCGCCGCCGATCCGCCGGCAACGCGGTGAAGTCCGCGTCGAGCAGTCGTACGCTTCCCGTCACCCGCGCGGCGCGCGGTGCCAGGCCGGTGGCGGCGAGCACGCTCATGCTCTTGCCGCTGCCGGACTCCCCCACCAACGCCAGGGTCTCCCCTGCCCGGACCGACCAGTCGACTCCGGCCACCGCGCGGGCCGGACCGCGCCGGGTGCCGATGGTGACGGTCAGATCCGAGACGGCCAGTACGGCGGCATCGCTCATCCGGTGCTCCTCCTGGCCTCGTTGACGGTGAGCTGTCGGGGGTCGAGCACGTCGCGCAACGCGTCGCCGACCAGGTTGAACGCCAGTACGGTGAGGAAGATCGCGGCGCCGGGGAAGACACCCAGCCACCAGGCGTCGGTGACGAAACCCCGACCGTCGTAGAGCATCCGCCCCCAGGCGGGTGCCGGTGGCTGCACGCCGAGGCCGAGGAAGGACAGCGCCGCCTCGGACAGGATCGCGAAGGCCAGCGACAGTGACGTCTGCACGATCAGCGGTGCCGCGATGTTCGGCAACACGTGCCGGCGCATGATCCGCAGGTCGGAGGCGCCGATGGAGACGGCCGCCCGGACGAAGACCTGCTCCCGCACGGAGAGCACACCGGCTCGGGTGACCCGGGCGAAGATCGGCGTGTAGACCACCCCGATGGCGATCATCGCGGTGAGCAGGCCCGGCCCGAGCACCGCCACGATGGCCACCGCGAGCAGCAGCACCGGGAACGCGAACAGCACGTCCATGCAGCGCATGAGCAGGTTGTCCAGCCAGCCCCGGTAGTAGCCGGCGAACAGTCCCAGGGTGACCCCGGCGAGCAGGGCGATGCCGACGCTGACCGCGCCGACCTGCAGCGACACCCGGGCGGCGACCATGACCCGGCTGAGCACGTCGCGGCCGAGTTCGTCGGTGCCGAACGGATGCGCCCAGCTGGGTGGCTGGAGCATCCGGTCGACGTCCACGTCGTTGATGCCGGCGGGCGCCAGCCACGGCCCGGCCACGCCCACCACGACCAGCAGCACCAGGACCGCGGTGCCGGTCAAGGCCAACGGGTCGTGGCGCAACGCCGACAGGGCACGCCGCAACTGCCCCTCGCTCCGGTGCGCGGTCGGCGCGCTCATTTGACCGTGATCCTCGGGTCGAGGCGGGCATAGAGGATGTCCACCAGCAGGTTGACCAGCAGGAACAGCGCCGCGACCAGCAGCACCGCGCCCTGGAGTACGGGATAGTCGCGGGCCTGCACCGCGTCGAAGGTGAGCCGGCCGATGCCGGGCCAGGCGAACAGCACCTCGATCACGATCACGCCGCCGAGCAGGCTGGCCAACTGCACCGCCACCACGGTCACCACCGGGATCAACGCGTTGCGCAGCACGTGCCGCAGCACCACCACCCGGGTACGCAGCCCCTTCGCCTCGGCGGTGCGGACGTAGTCCTCCGACAACACCTCCAGCATCGACGAGCGGATGAACCGGGTCAGGATCGACGCGGTGACCAGACCCACCGTCGCCGCCGGCAGCGCGACGTGCGACGCCCACCGGGCCGGGTCCTCGGTCAACGCCACGTACCCCGAGGGCGGCAGCCAGCCGAGCACCCCGGCGAAGAGCAGGATGCCCATGATGCCCATCCAGAAGTCCGGCACCGAGACACCGAACTGGCTGAACACCCGGGCCGCGTGGTCGACGAAGGACCCGCTGCGCATCGCCGAGAGGATGCCCAGCGGCAGCGCGATCAGCAACGCGAACAGCACAGCGGTGACGGCCAGTGACAGCGTCGCGGGCAGCCGTTCCAACACGATCTCCGTGACCGGCCGTCCGCTGCGGAAGCTGACCCCCAGGTCGCCGGTCAGCGCCCGCCGCAGATAGTCGAAATACTGCACCACCAGGGGCTGGTCCAGCCCGGCCCGAGCCCGCAGCGCCTCGTAGGTCTGCGGGTCGAACCGGGTGCCGAGCGCCACCCGGACCGGGTCACCCGGGACCAGTTGGAGCAGCAGGAACACCACGAGCGTCACACCGAGCAGCACGATGGTGGACTGGAGCAGTCGGCGGATGACGAAGCGGGCCACCTGCGGTCCCCTGCCGGCTCACCGGGTCAGGGCCACGTCGCGGAACCGGATCGCCCGGTCGGTGCGTACCTGATAACCGCTGACCTGTTTCGACCAGCCCTGCGCCACATCCGGGTTGTAGAGGTAGATGTAGCTGGCGTCGTCGACGATCTGCTTGGCCACCTGCTCGTACTGCTGCTTGCGGGCGCCCTGGTCGGTCTCGGTGCGGGCCCGGTCGAGCAGTTGGTCGACGGCGGGGTTGTTGTACTTGTGGAAGTTGAACGTGCCGCCGCTGTGGTGCTGGGCGTAGTAGAACTCGTCCGGGTCGATGTTGCCCAGCCAGCCGAGCATGAACGAGTCGAAGTTGCCGTTGCCCTGCTCGTCGAGCCACTGCGCGAAGTCCAGCGTACGGATCTTGACGTTGACGCCGATGCCGGCGAGCTGCGACGCGATGACCTGCGCTGCGGTGACCGTCTCCGGGTACTCGCTGGTCACCATCAGGTCCATGGTCAGGTCGCTGACCCCGGCCTGGTCGAGCAGTTGCCGAGCCTGGTTCACATCATGCGAGTACGGGGCGTACTCGTAGTGGAAGGCGCTGTTCTGCGGGATGGCGGTCTGGTTGACCGTGGCCAGCCCGAACTTGGCGGCCTTGGTGATCGCCTCGCGGTCCAGCGCGAACGCGATCGCCCGCCGCACGTTGACGTCGTCGTACGGCTTACGCCCCTGGTTGAGGGCCAGATACCAGTAGTCCGTCGACGGCACCGACTGGACGGTCGGCTCGTCGCCGTCGAGCAGCGCGGGCACCTGCTGAGGCGGCAGGTTGTCGGTCCACTGCACCTCGTTGCCGCGCAGGTTCTGCAACGCCACCGTGGGGTCACTGACGAAGGTGAACCGCACCCCGTCGAGCTTGGGCCGCTCACCCCAGTAGTTGTCGTTGCGGACCAACTGGATGTTGTCGCCGGAGGTGTAGCCACTGAGCGCGAAAGGTCCGCT
Organism: Micromonospora sp. NPDC051196; assembly: GCF_040682415.1. Lineage (NCBI taxonomy): Bacteria > Bacillati > Actinomycetota > Actinomycetes > Micromonosporales > Micromonosporaceae > Micromonospora > Micromonospora sp. NPDC051196. The sequence goes on along the minus strand of NZ_JBFBAY010000023.1, from coordinate 15,495 downwards.
GCCGATCGGCTTGGTGATGATCTCCTCCGATTCCACGTTGGCCTTCTGCACGATCGCCACGCCCTTGAAGCCGCCGAGGTTGGCCAGCAGGTTCGGGGTGGGTGCGTTCAGGGTGATGACCACGGTGGTCGGGTTCGACGCGGCCACCGACTTGACCGTGCCGAACTTGTACGCCGTGTTCAGCTTCTCGTCGATGATCCGGTTGTACGAGTAGACGACATCGTCGGCGGTCAACGGCGTACCGTCGGAGAACTTGACCCCCTCGCGGAGGGTGAACGTCCAGGTCAGCTGGTCGTCGCTGGTGGTCCACTCGGTGGCCAGCGACGGCTGCATCGCAAGGTTCGCGTCCGGCTCGACAAGAGTGTCGAAGACGTTCTCCAGCACCTGGAAGCTGTAGTAGGCCGAGGTCTTGTGCGGGTCGAGCTGGTCGGGTTCCCCACCGATGGCGGCATTGAGGACACCGCCTGCGGCGGTTCCGTTCCCGCCGTCGACATCGACGCCCTCCCCCGCGCTACAGCCCACCGACACGGTGAGCAGCAGGGCGAGCGTCGCGCCGGCCAACCCGAATCTGGTGCTGGACATGGTCCTCCCCCAGGCATCCTGCGGCCACTGCTTGACCCCACGCTAGCCGCAAACCGGTCACCCGGCAGGGCACGACCGGCGTCAATTACCGGCAGCGGCGCAGTTGTTGCTGGTCAGGTGCACGGTGTACTCGGCATCGTCGTGGGTGATGCCGGACGGTTGACCGTCGAACCAGGTCTCCACCTTCTGCCAGCCCTGCCGCTGCTCGTAGTGCAGATGCGGGGCCCCGGAGTTACCGGTGCTGCCGATCCGCCCGATCTGCTGACCCTGGGTGACCCGCTGACCGACCTGCACCATCGGCGGTTCGAGCAGGTGCAGATACTGGGTCTCCCACCGGCCGCCGTGGTCGATCTTCACCCAGTAGCCGCCGCCCCGACCCCGGGGACCGTCCGGGTTCTCCGGCGTACGACCACCGAGCGACCCGTTGATGCCCGCCACGGTGACCGTGCCCTCGTACGAGGCGAGCACCGGCTGCCCCCACGGGTCACCCTTGAGGGGGAAGAAGTCCACGTCGTTGTCGCCGTGACCGGGATAGGTGCCCAACTGCCAGGTCTCCCCGCAGCCCACCGGCATCTGGAACAACGGTCGCGGCCCTGGCGGCAACAGCTGCGGCACCACGACGTAGGCGACAGCGGCGAGCACGCCCACCAGGCCGACAACCAGCAGCAGCCGCAGCGGGCGCCTGCGGCTGCGCCGGTGTGATCGGGGGTGGCCGGTCGTCACGCCCCGAAGCATCTCAGACGTCGACAACGCACTGCTGCGGCGGTGAGGCGGGCGAGAACGGCTCCGACGGTGGTCGCCGAGCCATGTGGTGTGCGGCCCTGTCGAGCTGAGAGCGAGAACGGATCTAGGCTGCCGGTCCGATGAGACTGCGAGCCGGTGCCGCTGTCGGCTTTCCGCACGCCAAGATCGTGCTCGATCCGAGATCGAGTGGTAACTCTGACAACCGGATACCACTAGATCTGGGATCGAGCACGATCTTCGCTCGACACACCGCAGAAAGCCCCTGCTGCCGTGCAACGACCAAGTGACTGTCAGTGGCGGCTGGACTGCGACTGACACCACCATCAGGCGAAACCCGCTGGCCCCGCCCCACACTCCCGCGCCCTCTCCCCGTCGATCATGGAGTTTTCGTCGGGACAAGTAGGGTGCTAAGCCGTATTTCGGCGACCAAAACTCCATGATCGACGCAGCGAGTGGGCGGGGCGGGGCGGGTGGGGTGGGGTGGGGTGGGAGGGGGTGGGCGTTAGTTGGGGGCGGGGCCGTTGTCGACCAGGCGGAAGCGGGTGGTTACCGGGGCGTCGCCGGCCTCTTCGAGGATCAGGCCCCGGGTCGGGGAGTTCTGGAGGTAGGCGGAGTTGCTGCTGATCAGGTATGTCGACCCGTCGTCACGAGTGACGGAGAAGCGTTGGCGTGGTTCGTCCTGGTCGCAGGGGACGCCCTCCACCCGCAGTGGCTGGCTGCCCGCTGAGCGGACTTCCCAGCAGGTGTCGGTCAGGTCGGTGCCGGGCTCGGCGGTACGGATCTGGTACGTGCCGGGGCCCTGCGGCGTGAACACGAACAGCCGTCGACCCTCGTCGCCGTCGACCTCGGCCAGCCGGCCGTCGTCGAGCAGCGACAGCGCCGACTCGAACGCCCCGGTCCGCACGATGGCGACCTGACGTTTGCCGGACAGCAGACGATCGCTGCTGCTCGGAGGCACGGCAGGCGAACTGGTGGACGCGTCGGGCGACCTCGTTGGCGAGGTCGACGAAGCGGTGGGCGAGGTCGGCGGAACAGACGGAACCGAGGGTTCGGCGGTGGGCGCTACGGATGGTCCGGTGACGATGGGCGGGTCGGGCGTCGGGCCGGCCGGGCCGATGGGGATCTGCGGCGCGGACCCGTCGAGGCGGGCCAGTGCGACACCCGCGCCGAGCGCGACGACGGCGGTGGCGGCAAGCGCGACCGAGGCCGCCCGGCGGCGTCGGCGTCGGCGTTCGCCGCGTCGCCGGATGTCCGTGGCGACCGGGATCAGGCTGCTCTGCCCGCCGTGGCGCGCCAGCGCCCGCAGTGCGTCGTCAAGCTGGTTGTCAGCGCTCACGGCTGTGCCCTCCGTGCCCGCAGGGCGCCGTCGAGCTGACTGTCGAAGCTCACGTGCTACGCCCTCCGTCCATGCTGGAACTGCTGTGTTCGGTCAGGTGGGCGGCCAGCGCCCGACGGCCCCGGGCCAGCCGCGTCTTGACGGTGTTCTCGTTGCTGCCGACCTCCGTCGCGATCTCGCTCACGCTGAGCCCGACCAGATGGTGCAGCACCACCACCCGGCGCTGCTCGGTGGGGATGCGCCGCAACGCGGTCACCACCGCGACGTGATCGACCGAGGTGGCCTCGACCGGCTGCCCGGTGGCGTCCCGGCGGTGGGCGCGCAGCCGGTTGACGGTCTTACGCCACGCGCTGACCGCCACCCGGTAGGCCACCCGGCGTACCCACGCCTCCGGGCTGTCGCACTCACGCACCGAGGCCCAGCGGTCCCAGGCCCGGGCGTACGCCTCAGCCACCGCGTCCTCGGCCTCGGCCCGGTTGCCGATCATCGCGTACAACTGTCCCAGCACCCGTTGCACGGACGCGGAGTAGAAGGCGTCGAACTCCGCAGCGTCACGCATCGGTCAAAGTCTCCCCCGACCTGGTCGAATTCGACAACGGCCCGATCACACCGGCGGCGACCCGGCCCGAGGTGAGCGGCCGGGTCGCCGAAGGTGTCACTTGCGCGGGGCCGGTCCGGTGTCGTTGAACCGGAAACTGCTGAACGGCGCGGCGTCGCCCAACTCTTCCAGGATCAGCCCGGAGCGCGCGGAGTCACGCAGGTACGCCCACCGGTTGCTGATCACGTACTCGCGGGGACCGCCGGCCTCGGCGGGAGCGATGGTGAACCGCTGCGCCGGGTCGTTCGCCCGGCAGGTGGCCCCCCGGACGTACAGCGGCTGGGTGTTCTGCGGGTTGTGCGCCTGCCAGCAGATCGCCTTGCCGGTACCGCCACCGTAGTACGCCTTGATCAGAAACTCTCCCGCGCCGAGTGGAGTCGGCACGAACACCTGTCGGCCCCGGTCGTCGTCCACCTCGGCCAGCCGGCCACCGTCGAGCAGTGACAGGCCCGACTCGAACGCACCCACCCGTACGATCGTGATCCGACGCTTGCCGGAGAGCACCGGATCGGTGCTCGCGGTCGGCTTCGGTTTCGGTTTCGCGGCGGCCGGCGGTTGCGCCGCCACCTCCACCGCCGCCACCTCCACCGCCGTCGCTGGGGGCGCCGCCGCGTCTTCGGACGCCGAGGCCACACCGTAAACCGTCGCGGCGACGCCGGTCAGCGCCACCAGACTCGCGCCAGCGAGCCACCTACCCAGCACCACAGTTGCCTCCCGGTTGTCCCGACCACTGCGGCCAGCAGCCCCACCGGCGGCCGGTCCTCGGTCGATTCAGCCTGATGACGCATGAGATGGGCGGCGGGTTTCACCCGTCTGCCGGATTTCTCCGGCGCAGCGCACCCTTCCCCATCAGTGATCAGGGCAATACGGTGTGTGCGGCACGCCAGCCGACCGGGGGGGCCAACATGGCGGAGTTCGACTACATCGTGGTCGGTGCGGGATCGGCCGGTTGCGTGCTGGCCAACCGGCTGACCGCCGACCCGGGCACCCGGGTCCTGCTCATCGAGGCCGGCGGCTGGGACCGCAGCCCCTGGGTCCGCATTCCCAAGGGTTTCAGCCGACTGATGGACGACCGACGCACCGCCTGGCACTACCCGGCGCAGGTCCGAGCGGGCCAGCAGGAGGTCTGGCAGCGCGGCCAGCTGGTCGGCGGGTCCAGCTCGATAAACGGCATGGTGTACGGCCGCGGCGACCGGCTCGACTACGACGAGCTGGAACGTCTCGGCAACCCCGGCTGGGGTTGGGACACCATGCTGCCGATCTTCAAGCGCCTGGAGGACAATCCGCTCGGCCCCTCCGAGGTGCGCGGCGCCGGTGGACCGCTGCGCCTGTCCACCGCCACCGGCACCGACGAGATCAGCGAGAACGCCATCGCTGCCGGGGTGGAACTGGGCTGGCAGCGGGTGGACGACCTCAACGCCACCGACGACGAGCGCATCGGCTACCTGATGGCGACCATCCGCGACGGTCGCCGCAGCAACGCCGCCGACGCCTTCCTGCACCCGGTCCGCAACCGCCCCAACCTCACCGTCCTGGTCGACACCGTCGTGGTGCGTGTCCTGGTCGACAACGGACGCGCCGTCGGCGTACGCGCCCGACGGGACGGTCAGACCGTCGACCACCGGGCCGCCGCCGAGGTGATCCTCGCCGCCGGGGCGATCGCCACCCCGCAGTTGTTGCAGGTCTCCGGCATCGGGCCGGCCGACACCCTGCGCCAGGCCGGTGTCCCGGTGCTACTGGACCGGCCGCGCGTCGGCGCCGGCATGCGCGAGCACCGCACCACGCCCATGCAGTTCCGGCTGGTCGGCAGGGCCGGCTACAACGCCCGCCTGAGCGGGCCGCTCGGACAGGCCCGGGAGATGCTGCGCTACCTGACCACCCGGCGGGGATTGCTCGCCCTGCCGGTGTACGACGTCGGGGCGTACTTCCGCTCCGCGCCGGACGTCGGGCATCCCGACGCGCAGTTGCTCCTCGCGCCGTTCTCGGCGGCGCCTCGACGTCCCGGGCGGGCGATCGAGCTGGAATCCGAGTCGGGGCTGATGGCCCAGATCACCGTGACCCGGCCGGAGAGCGAAGGCAGCCTGGCCATCACCTCGGCGGACCCCGGCACCGCACCCCGGATCGTGGCGAACTACTTCACCACCGACCATGATCGTCGGGTCGCCGTCGGCGCCTTCCGGCGAGCCCGAGAGCTGTTCGGCACCGGACCGATCGCCAAGCGGATCTCCGTTGAGACGCTGCCCGGCCCGGCCGTGCAGGACGACGAGGAGATCATCGAGGCGGGGCTGGCGCTGGGCTACTGCGGCTACCACGCGGTGGGCACCTGCGCGATGGGACCGGGCGACGACTTCGTGGTGGATCCGCAGTTGCGGGTACGCGGCGTGACCGGCCTGCGCGTCGTGGACGCCTCGGTGCTGCCGATCCTCGTCTCGGGTTACCTCAACGCCCCGGTGATGGCGCTGGCCTGGCGCGCCGCCGACCTCATCCGCGCCGACCGCTGACCGCCGCCACACCCACCTCTCCGCGACCAGCATCCGCCCCTCCCCCGACCAGCATCCGCATCCCCCAGCAACCGGCAGCCGCACCTCGGCGATCGGCGTGCCCGTCACGGACGCCGGCTAGCGGCGCAGGGCCGATCATCTGATCCTGCTGGCGTGGCTGTCACCGGCGTTGACCGTGACACCACCCGTAGAGTGTCCTAGGCAGATAGGTTGAAGAGAAACCGCCGGTTCGGCGCGCCTGAATGCCCTTGGCAAGGGTCGGTGCCGGAGAGTTACCAGGCGGTGGCTCGTGCTGCCGGCCCGGCCGCTCGGGCGGCTGGCCAGGCAGGGCTGTGACCTGCGTTACCAACGTCCGCAGCGGGAATCAGCTCGCCGGTCACGGGTTGCAGCCAGTTGTGACGATCACGCCGCTGACTGCCCTGACCGCCAGTTTCGTGGAGACGACCCGATGACCTCAGTCGACACGGCCGCGGCACCGGCGCAGCCGGTGATGCCCGGCGACCTGATGAGCCCTCGGCAGCGCCTGCGGCTGATCCTCGTGCTCGGCTCACTGATCGCGGTGGGCCCGCTGACCATCGACATGTACCTGCCGGCGCTGCCCGCGATCGTCGACGACTTCGCGACCAGTTCGGCGGCGGTGCAGTTGACCCTCACCGGCACGCTTATCGGTCTCGCGTTGGGCCAACTGCTGATCGGTCCCCTCTCCGACGCCGTCGGCCGCCGCGCACCGCTGATCGCCGGCACCGCGCTACACATCGTCGCCTCGGTGTGCTGCGCACTCGCCCCGAACATCACCGTGCTGGGGGCGCTGCGGGTCGTGCAGGGCCTCGGCGCGGCGGCAGCCGCCGTGATCGCCACTGCCGTGGTCCGCGACCTGTTCACCGGCACGGCCTTCGCCCGGATGCTCTCCCGGCTGCTGCTGGTGATGGGTGCCGCGCCGGTGCTCGCCCCCACACTCGGCAGCGAACTGCTGCGCTGGACGCAGTGGCGTGGCGTGTTCGTGGCGTTGGCCGTCTTCGGCGTACTGCTGATGCTTGTCGCCCTGCTGGGCCTGCCGGAGACGCTGCCGCCCGCGCGGCGCCAACGCGGCGGGCCGTTGCACATCGTGCGGCTCTACGGCTCTCTGCTGCGCGACCGCGCCTTCGTCGGGTTGGTCATGGTCGCCGGCCTGGCCATGGCGGCCCTGTTCGCCTACGTCGCCGGGTCATCGTTCGTCATGCAGGAGCAGTACGGGCTGGACGAGCAGCAGTTCGGGATCGCCTTCGGTGCCGGCGCGATCGGTCTGATCGCCGCGACCCAGGGCAACGTCCGACTACTGCGCCGCTACACCCCCCAAAGAATCCTGTTGTTCGCCCTGCTGGCGGGCACCGGCGCCGCTCTGGTGCTCGTCGCGCTCGCCGTGACCGGCTTCGGCGGGCTGCCGGCGCTGCTGGCCGCGCTGTGGTTGGTACTGGCCGCGACGGGTCTCGCGCTGCCCAACGCGCCGGCTTTGGCGCTCACCCGGCACGGCGAGGCGGCCGGTACCGCCTCCGCCCTGCTCGGCGCGGTGCAGTTCGGCGTCGGTGCGCTGGCCGCGCCGCTGGTCGGCATGCTCGGCAACGGCGCGGTGGCGATGGCCGCGGTGATCGCCGGCGGCCTGGCCTCAGCGCTGCTCGCCCTGCTCGTCGTGGCCCGCCCCGACCAGCTCGCGGCGGTGGACTCGGAACCGGTGGCCGTCGCACTGCACTGATCCCGGTGCTGACGCCGGTGCCATCGACAGCCGGTCACCGCGATCCGTGCACGCTCTCAGCTCGACAGGGTGCGCGCCCGAAGCTCGACAGGGTGCGCACCCGGAAAAGACGATCCGCACGGCAGGGAAATGCAAAAAGCAGGAAGCGGTCGCTTCCTGCCACTCCTAACGTATAGCGCACATGGGGGCTTGCGGCAAGACCCGGGTGATGCCGCAGAATCTGCGACCGAGGCCACGAGCTGCGGAAACGGGAGATCTTTCCGTGATGCGGCAGCGCGCGATGGCCGACTCATCCACTCCATGTGATCGGGCGGCGCATGTTTGACGTGATCGTTGTAGGCGGCGGACCGACCGGCCTGATGCTGGCCGCAGAATTGCGGCTGCACAGGCTACGGGTCGTCGTAATAGAGAAGGAGGCGGAGCCGACCAACCATGTCCGCGCGCTCGGCCTGCACGTACGCAGCATCGAGGTGCTGGACCAGCGCGGACTGCTGGACATCTTCCTCGCCAACGGCCAGCGGTACCCGGTCGGCGGTTTCGCCGCCATCGACAAGCCGGCACCCGAACTGGACAGCGCGCACGCGTACGTGCTGGGCATTCCGCAGACCACCACCGACCGGCTGCTGGCCGAACATGCGGTCATGGTCGGCGCGGAACTGCGGCGGGGCTGCGAACTGGTCGGGCTGAGCCAGGACGAGCACGGCGTCACCGCCGAACTGGCCGACGGCACGCAGTTGCGGTCCCGCTACCTGGCCGGTTGCGACGGCGGCCGCAGCACCGTACGCAGACTGCTCGGTGTCGGTTTCCCCGGCGAGCCGAGCCGGGTCGACACGCTGCTCGGTGAGATGGAGGCAGATGACCCGCTGGACACGATCGTCGCCATGGTCGCCGAGATCCGCAAGACCCAGAAGCGGTTCGGTCTCGGGCCCATCGGGAACGGGGTCTACCGGGTCATCGTGCCCGCCGAGAAAGTGGCCGTCGACCGGACCGTCGCGCCGACGCTTGACGAGTTCAAACAGCAACTGCGGGCGTACGCCGGCACGGACTTCGGTGTGCACTCACCGCGCTGGCTGTCTCGCTTCGGCGACGCCACCCGGCTGGCCGAGCGTTACCGGGTGGGCCGGGTGCTGCTGGCCGGCGACGCCGCGCACATCCACCCGCCGACCGGCGGGCAGGGCCTCAACCTCGGCCTCCAGGACGCGTTCAACCTCGGCTGGAAACTCGCCGCCGAGGTCAACGGGTGGGCGCCGGACGGGCTGCTGGACAGCTACCACACCGAACGGCACCCGGTCGCTGCCGACGTGCTGGACAACACCCGCGCGCAGATGGAGTTGCTCTCCACCGAGCCGGGCCCGCAGTCGCTGCGCCGGCTGCTGTCGGAGCTGATGGACTTCGAGGAGGTCAACCGGCACCTGACCGAGAAGATCACCGCGATCGGCGTCCGGTACGACTTCGGCGCGGGGCACGACCTGCTGGGCCGACGGATGCGCGACGTTCCGCTGGAGCGGGGGCGCCTCTACGAGCTGACCCGGACCGGCCGTGGCCTGCTGCTCGACCAGACCGGCCGGCTCTCTATCGCCGGTTGGGCCGACCGGATCGACCACGTCGTCGACACCAGCGGCGCACTGGACGTACCCGCCGTCCTGCTGCGACCCGACGGTCACGTCGCCTGGGCCGGCGCCGAACAGCAGGAGTTGCTCGGCCAGCTACCGCGCTGGTTCGGCACCCCGAACGCTGACGTGATGTGTCAGCATCGCGCGCATGGCTGAGCTGACCGTGCGATCGATGACCGAGGCCGAGTTCGATCAGTGGCGGGCCGATTCTGTGCGGGCCTTCGCGGACGCACAGGTGGCGGCCGGCAACTGGCCCGCCGACGAAGCCCAGGAACTGGCCCGGCAGGGCAACGACGCCCTGTTGCCGGACGGTTTCGGCACGCCAGGGATGCTGTTTCTCGCCGGTGAACTCGGGGACGGGACGTCGATCGGGGTGTTGTGGATCGGGCTCACCCATCCGCGTGGCGCCGCGGACTGCGCGTTCCTCTACGACATCGAGATCGGCGCGGACCATCGTGGGGCGGGATACGGACGGGCCCTGCTGGCCGCCGGCGAGGACGCCGTCCGCCGACACGGGGTCGCGGCCATCGAACTCAACGTGTTCGGTGACAACGCCCGCGCCGTCGGGCTGTACGGCAGTTCGGGATACCGGGTGATCACGCAGCAGATGCGTAAGACCCTGGTTTGACCACGGCCGCAGTGGGCAGGAGCAGCCTCATGCTGGTTGACCTGGTAGGACGTATGGACGACACGCTGACGCTCGCGATCCAGGGCTACGGATGGTTGCCCAACCGCCTGCGCCACAGCCCGCACGACGTGGTGCGTACCCGCCTGCTCGGTCAGACCGCGGTGGCGCTGCGCGGGCCCGACGCCGCACGTTTCTTCTACGACGAGAACCACATCCGGCGCCAGGGTGCCGTCCCCGAGCCGCTGCGCGGGACGCTGTTCGGCAAGGGCGCCGTACACACCCTCGACGGCGAGCCGCACCGGGTACGCAAGGCGATGTTCACCGCACTGCTGATGAACGGCGGCTACGACGGCCTGGTGGAGCGGGCCGAAACGGCGTGGGACGCGGCCACGCGATCCTGGGCGGGGCGGCAGGTGGTGTTGTTCGACGAGACGGCCCCGGTGTTGACCCGCGCCGTCTGCGAGTGGACCGGTATCCCCGTGCAGCCGCAGGACCTCCCGGCACTCGCGGCCGACCTGGTCGCTATGGTCGACGGCTTCGCCACGGCCGGGCCACGGCACTGGCGGGCCCGCCGGGCGAGAGGGCGCCGGGAGCGCTGGCTCGCCGGGATCGTCACCCAGCTCCGGCGGGGTGAGTTGGCCGTGCCGCCGGGCTCGGCGCTGGCGGCGGTGGCCGAGCATCGGGACAGCGACGGTGAACTGCTCGACCCGCGGATCGCCGCGGTGGAACTGCTCAACATCATTCGGCCGACGGTCGCGGTGACCTGGTTCGTGACCTTCGCCGGGCACGCCCTGCACCGCTGGCCCGAGCAGCGGGATCGGCTCCGACAGGGCGATGCCGTCTTCGCCGAGGCGTTCGCCCACGAGGTGCGCCGCTTCTACCCGTTCGCACCCTTCATCGGCGGTCGGGCCAGGACCGACCTGACCTGGCAGGGCACCGACATTCCGGCCGGCGCGATCGTCCTGCTCGACCTGTACGGCCAGAACCACGACGCGCGACTCTGGCCGGACCCGTACCGGTTCGACCCGGACCGGTTCGTCGGTCGGGACATCGGCGCCTTCGACCTCGTACCGCAGGGCGGTGGTGATCCACGTACCGGCCACCGCTGCCCCGGTGAGCAGATCACCGTCGCCCTGCTGAAGGCCCTGGCCGTACGACTGGCCCGCCTCGACCACCGGGTGCCCGCCCAGGACCTGGACATCCCGCTGCACCGGATCCCGACCCGACCCGTCAGCGGCCTCGTGATGGCCGTACCCAGCCGCAGCGCCGCGCCGCTGAGCACCCACTGATCGACTCCGTTCTGCCGAAACGGCGGTCTCGCGCCGCTGCGTACCCCGCCGTTTCGGCGATACGGCGCTTGAGGCCGCCTCGCTGACGGGGACAGCGGGGCGGCCTCAACGGTGTGACTGCGGCAGGGTCAGGACACCGAGGCGGGGAACCTCTCCCAAACCCGGTGGTTGGTCATCAGTTGCTGGACACTGCCGAAGACGTCGCCGCCGGAGTCGCCGGTGAGCACACCCGGGCTACCGGTCACACCGGCCTGTTCCAGGACGGTGACGCCGGTGCCCCAGGCGCCGATCGGCTTGGCGTGCCGCCAGACCTCCTCGACCAGCAGCAACACCCGGGGGTCGACGGTGGCGGAGTTCGCCGCACCGGCCTTCGCGTCGCGGGCGGCCAGCGCGTCGGGTGCCGGTGGCGGCGCCGCAGCGAGCAGGAGCGCGTCGAACTCGACCGAGCGGCCGGTGGCGAAGGTGCGCTGCACCGGCAGGTCGCCGACCATGCCACCGTGCCCGGCGATCAGCAGCGGCACCATGTCCGCGGCGAAGACGGCCCGACGCACCTGGTGGACGGTGTCGAGGTCACTGTCGTCGGCAACTACGACGCCGACCACCCGACCGTCGACCGGCCACTGCCGGCCCACCTGCGACAACGCCGGGCTGGGCGTGACGTCGGCCAACGGTACGGTCGGCTCCGGCGCGGGCAACCCCAGGCCGGTGGCGACCTGGGCGCAGAGCACCGGGTCGATGTTGGCCAGGCATTGCAGCTGACGTTCCTTGATCGCCTGGTGGTAGCACTTGCCCAGCTCGAAGGTGTAGGCCCGGATGATGTGCTCCTGCTCGACCGGGGACATGCTCAACCAGAAGAGTCGGGCCTGACTGAAGTGATCGTCGAAAGACGCCGGGCTCTGCCGTACCTTGGGTGCCTGGGCCACCTGGACCGGTACGTCGACGAACGGGTGGTCGTCGTCGCCGGCCGGGAACGGGTTGCCGCCGTCGAGGGAGTTCGGCCGGTACGGCGCCACCCCGGCGTGCACGGCGTGCTGGTGGAAGCCGTCGCGCAGCATGTCGTTGACTGCGGCGTGCGGCCGGTTGATCGGGATCTGGGAGAAGTTCGGCCCGGCGAGACGGGTCAGCTGGGTGTCGACGTACGAGAAGAGCCGGCCCTGCAACAGCGGATCGTTCGTCACGTCGATGCCCGGCGGCAGGTGGCCGACGTGGAAGGCGACCTGCTCGGTCTCGGCGAAGAAGTTCGTCGGGGTGCGGTTGAGCACCAGCCGGCCGACGGGCTGCACCGGCGCGAGTTCCTCCGGCACGATCTTGGTCGGGTCGAGCAGGTCGATGCCGGCGAACGTCTCCTCCGGGGTGTCGGGGAAGACCTGGATGCCGAGTTCCCACTCGGGGAACGCGCCGGCCTCGATGGCGTCGTAGAGGTCACGGCGGTGGAAGTCCGGGTCGATCCCGTTCAGCAGCTGCGCCTCCTCCCAGACCAGGGAGTGCACGCCCAGCTTCGGCTTCCAGTGGAACTTCACCAAGGCCGTCTCCCCCGCCGCGTTGACCAGGCGGAAGGTGTGTACGCCGAAGCCCTCCATGGTCCGGTACGAGCGCGGGATGCCCCGGTCGGACATGTTCCATATGGTGTGGTGCTGCGCCTCGGTGTGCAGCGAGACGAAGTCCCAGAAGGTGTCGTGGGCGCTCTGCGCCTGCGGGATCTCCCGGTCCGGGTGCGGCTTGGCGGCGTGGATGATGTCCGGGAACTTGATGGCGTCCTGGATGAAGAAGACCGGCATGTTGTTGGCGACCAGGTCGAAGGTGCCCTCGTCGGTGTAGAACTTGGTGGCGAAGCCACGGGTGTCGCGTACCGTGTCGGCCGAACCGCGCGAGCCGAGCACGGTGGAGAACCGGACGAACACCTCGGTCTCGCGGCCCTTGCGCAGGAAGGCGGCCCGGGTGACGTTCTCCGCGGCGCCGTAGGCGGTGAACACTCCGTGCGCGCCGGCACCCCGGGCGTGCACGACACGCTCGGGGATGCGCTCATGGTCGAAGTGGGTGATCTTTTCCCGCAGGTGGTGGTCCTGGAGCAGGATCGGCCCACGCGGGCCCGCCTTCAGCGAATGGTCGGTATCGCGCAGCCGGGCCCCTTGGGAGGTGGTCAGGTAGGCGCCCTGCTGGCCGTTGGCGGTGGCCGGCGCGCCGGTACGGGCACCGGTCGGGGTACGGGTCTGCGGGGAACCCTGCTCCGGCTTCGGCGGCAGCGGACCGCGTGGGGTGGTCGGCTCCTCGACCGTCGGCGGAGCGCTGCCCGGTACGCCGGGCACGTCGGGGCTCAGCACATCGGCCACCTTCTCCGCCGCCGACTCCACGACGTCCTTGACCGCCTTGGCGGGGTTACGGGATTCCATCTCTACGGATACCTCCATGTGACACGACGAGCGGATGCCAGGGCGATACCCGGCTCACCAGCGGCAAAACGGGTCGAACATCACTCGTCCGGCGATCCGGCCACAAGGGGCGACGTCGTGCTCAGACCGTGATGACCACCTTCGCCCGCGCGTGTTCGCCTTCGAGGTAATCGATGGCCCGGGGGACCTCGCGCAGTGGATAGGTCCGGTCGATGACCGGGGTGAGGCGGCCGGCCTCGGCGTGTGCCCGGAGGGTGTCGAGGTGCGGGCGGCTGGGTGTCGTGGTGAGGATGGCGATGCGCTGTCGGACGAAGGGTGCCAGCAGTCGGCCTCGGGCGAGCAGCCAGACCGGTCCGAGGAGACTGCCACCGCGGTAGATGCCACCGCCGGAGAGCACCAGCGTCCCGGTCGGGGTCAGCGCCCGCCGCAGCGCGGCTAGTGAGCGATTGCCGACCAGGTCGAACACCAGGTCGTGGCGGCGACCGTCGCGGGTGAAGTCGACGCGGGTGTAGTCGACCACGTGGTCGGCGCCGAGGGAGCGGACCAGGTCGACGTTGCGGGTGCTGCACACCGCCGTCACGGTCGCGCCGAGGGCCTTGGCCAACTGCACGGCCAGGGTGCCGACGCCGCCGGAGGCACCGTTGACGAGGACCCGCTGACCGGGCTCGACCCGCCCGACGTCGGACAGTCCCATGAGTGCGGTGACCCCGGCCAGGGGCAGGGCGGCGGCCTGCTGCGGCGTCAGGTTCGCCGGCGCGGGTGCAACCAGGGTCTCCGGTACGCAGACGAACTCGGCGAACGCGCCGTTGGCGTCGCCGAGGTCACCGAAGACGGCGTCGCCGGGGCGTACCTGGCGCACGTCGGCGCCGACGGCGGTCACCCGGCCGGCGAAGTCGCGGCCACGGATGCGCGCCCTGGGCTTCGACCGGCCCAGGCTGAGCCGGGCCATCCGCGGATCGCCCCGCATGACATGCCAGTCGTACGCGTTGAGCGCAGCGGCCTCGACCCGCACAAGCACCTCGTCGGCGGCGGGCACCGGCACGTCGACCTCGGCCAGGTGCAGCGTCTCCGGTGGGCCGTACCGGTCCTGGACGATCGCTTTCATCTTCGCTCCCCTGATCGCGGTGTACGGCGTACACCTGATGAGGAAAACGGTAGGTGTACGGCGTACACCTGTCAAGCCGGTTATGGTTTCATCGGCAACCCGAAGACGAGGATCACGATGGCTGAGCAGGCAGCAACGTCCCGCCGGGCGCCGCTGAGCAGGGATCGGATCCTGCGCACCGCCGTCGCGCTCGCCGACGCGGCCGGGATCGATTCGCTGAGCATGCGCAACCTCGCCCAGGAGTTGGGCGTGGTGCCGATGGCGCTCTACAAGCACGTGGCCAACAAGGACGAGTTGCTCGACGCCATGATCGACATGGTGGTCGGCGAGATCGACCCGCCGATGCCCGACGCGCACTGGAAGCAGGCCGTCCGGCAGCGCGTCCTGTCGGCGCGGGCGGCGTTGCGGTGCCATCCCTGGGCGGCGCTCGCGATCGAGGCCCGGAACATGGCGACGCCGGCGATCCTGGCCTACCTCGACTCGGTGGTCGCCACCCTGCGATCCGGCGGACTCTCCGCCGACCTCGCCCACCACGTGATGCACGCGATGGGTAGCCGGGTCCTCGGCTTCAGCCAGGAACTGTTCGACACCGCCCGGGACGCCGGGCGTTCCGGCCCGACCCCCGAGCAGCAGCCGGTCGCCATGCCGCCGGAGGTCGCCGCCCGGTTCCCGCACCTCGCGGAGATCGCCACGGCGGCGTCCCACGACGACGCATCGGTGGTGGGATCCGGTTGCGACGACCAGTTCGAGTTCGAGTTCGCGCTGGACCTGCTGCTGGACGGCATCGAGCGGTTGCAGCAGCAGGGATGGACCTCGGCGCGTCGGTGAGGCGAGGGGCGGCCGGCACTTCCGGACGCGCGGCATCGACGGGTACGGCAACGGCCGGGGGGGGGGGCGGGGGGGCCCCGCGGGGGCCCCCCCCCCCCCGGCGGCGGTGGTGACCACTTCCAGGACCAGGTCCAGCTTCGAGTTCCACCGGC
>NZ_JBFBAY010000022.1:55675-56982 GCF_040682415.1 Micromonospora sp. NPDC051196 | reverse complement strand
AACGCCCGGTTACATTCCGAACCCGGAAGCTAAGCCCTCCAGCGCCGATGGTACTGCACTCGGGAGGGTGTGGGAGAGTAGGACACCGCCGGACACACGTCACAGTCGAGGGCCGCCCGGAATCGGGCCGGCCCTCGACTGCGTTGCGTCATGGAATGGCGCACTCAGGAAGGATGTACCTGTGAGTTCAGGAGCTCAGGGCGGAGACCGTCCCCGGAGCCACGAGGGCCGGCCCGAGGGCCGTGACCGCGGCTTCCGCCGGGACGACCGCCCGTCGTACCGCGACGATCGCGATCGGGAGCGTGGCTCCCGCGACGGACGCGGTGACGGGGCTGACCGTTCCCGGTCCGGCGGCTTCCGCCGCGATGGTGACCGCCGTGAAGGTGGCTTCGGCGGCGGGGATCGCCGTGAGGGTGGTTTCCGTCGCGACAACAGCGAACGCTCCGGCGGTTTCCGTGATGGCGACCGCCGTGAGGGTGGCTTCCGTGGTGGTGCCGGCCGTGAGGGTGGCTTCCGTGGCGGTGAGCGTCGTGAAGGTGGCTCCGGCGGTGGCGACCGTCGTGAGGGCGGGTTCCGTGGCGGTGAGCGTCGCGAGGGCAGCTTTGGCGGCGGTGAGCGTCGCGAGGGTGGTTTCCGTCGCGACAACAGCGAACGCTCCGGCGGTTTCCGTGATGGCGACCGTCGTGAGGGCGGTTTCCGTGGCGGTGAGCGTCGCGAGGGCAGCTTCGGCGGCGGTGATCGCCGTGAGGGCGGTTTCCGTGGCGGTGAGCGTCGTGAAGGTGGCTTCGGCGGCGGTGATCGCCGTGAAGGTGGTTTCCGTGGCGGTGATCGCCGTGAGGGCGGTTTCCGTGGCGGTGAGCGTCGTGAGGGTGGCTCCGGCGGCGGGGATCGTCGTGAGGGTGGTTTCCGTCGCGACAACAGCGAGCGCTCCGGCGGTGACCGTCGTGAGGGTGGCTTCCGTGGTGGTGCCGGCCGCGAGGGTGGCTTCCGTGGCGGTGAGCGTCGTGAAGGTGGCTCCGGCGGTGGCGACCGTCGTGAGGGTGGTTTCCGTCGCGACAACAGCGAGCGCTCCGGCGGTGACCGTCGTGAGGGTGGCTTCCGTGGCGGTGACCGTCGTGAAGGTGGCTTCGGCGGCGGTGATCGCCGTGAAGGTGGCTTCCGTGGCGGTGACCGTCGTGAGGGTGGTTTCCGTCGCGACAACAGCGAGCGCTCCGGCGGTGACCGTCGTGAGGGTGGCTTCCGTGGCGGGGATCGCCGTGAAGGTGGCTTCGGCGGCGGTCAGCGTCGCGAGGGCGGGTTCGGCGGCG
>NZ_JBFBAY010000022.1:0-55578 GCF_040682415.1 Micromonospora sp. NPDC051196 | reverse complement strand
GCGGTGACCGTCGTGAGGGTGGTTTCCGTCGCGACAACAGCGAGCGGCCCGGCGGTGACCGTCGTGAGGGTGGCTTCCGTGGCGGGGATCGCCGTGAAGGTGGCTTCGGCGGCGGTCAGCGTCGCGAGGGCGGGTTCGGCGGCGGTGACCGTCGTGAGGGTGGTTTCCGTCGCGACAACAGCGAGCGGCCCGGCGGTGACCGTCGTGAGGGTGGCTTCCGTGGCGGGGATCGCCGTGAGGGCGGCTTCGGCGGCGGTGACCGTCGCGAGGGTGGCTTCCGTGGCGGGGATCGCCGTGAAGGTGGCTTCGGCGGCGGTCAGCGTCGCGAGGGCGGGTTCGGCGGCGGTGACCGTCGCGAGGGTGGTTTCCGTCGCGACAACAGCGAGCGCTCCGGCGGTGACCGTCGCGAGGGTGGCTTCCGTGGCGGCGACCGTCGTGAAGGTGGCTTCCGTGACAGGGAGCGTCACGAGGGGGCGCGTGCCGGACGGGACGGAGCGGAGCAGGCCGAGGGTACGGCGGCTCCGGCACTGCCCGAGGAGATCCTCGCGACCGACCTGGACAAGGACGTCCGCGCCGAGCTGCTCTCGATCGCCAAGCCGGTCGCGGAGACCGTGGCGCGGCACCTCGTGGCGACCGGGCAGCTGATCGACGAGGACCCGGCTGAAGCGCTGGCGCACGCCCTGGCCGCGCGTCGCCTCGCGTCGCGGATCGCCGCGGTACGGGAGGCGGTCGGGCTGGCCGCGTACCACACGGGGGAGTGGCAGACCGCGATTGCGGAACTGCGGACGTACCACCGGATGAGTGGTCTGCAGAGCCACCTGGCGGTCATCGCGGACTGTGAGCGGGCACTGGGCCGTCCCGAGCGGGCGATCGACCTGTTCCGTGGCGCCGACCAGGAGAAGCTGGACCGGGCCGTTGCGATCGAACTGCTGATCGTGGCCGCCGGCGCCCGAGGTGACCTCGGCCAGCGGGACGCGGCCGTGGCCATGCTCCAGGTACGTGAGCTGACCACCGACGTGGCGGAGCCGTGGACGGCGCGGCTGCGGTACGCGTACGCCGACGCCTTGCTGGCTGTCGGGCGGCGGGCGGAGGCCCGGGAATGGTTCTCCCGTGCGGCGGAGGTCGACGCGGACGCCGAGACCGACGCGGCTGAGCGGCTGCTCGAACTGGACGGCGTGGTCATCGAGGGGGACGACGAGGACGAGGTGGCCGAGGAACTGGTCGCCGGCCCCGGCGCCCCGGGAGCCGTCCCGGCCCAGTCGGATGCCGACCTCTCCGGAGCCGCCGTCGCGTTGGCCGAAGCGACCGGAGACGACGACGCTGCTGACCGCGTGGCCGGCGACGTTGCGGACGACAACGAGGGTGTGACCGGCGAGGCCGCGGGCAATGACGCGGCCGGCGAGGTTGCCGTCGAGGCCGACGCGGTCGAGGACATGACCGGCGAGGACGGCGAGGTCGCGGACGATCGGGCCGACGCGGTGGCGAAGCCCAGGGTCGAGTCGGCGCCGGTCGACGGCGGGGACCGGCCCGAGGAGGTCGGCTCCCAGGAGTCGGAGGCGCAGCGGCGATGAGCGGTGTCGGGGAACGGCTGGTCGACGGTTACGCCCTGGTCGTCTTCGACCTGGACGGGGTCATTTACCTGATCGACCGGCCGATCCCCGGCGCTGTCGAGGCCGTCGCGCGACTGCACGGCGAGGGCCGGGCTGTGGCGTACGCGACGAACAACGCTTCGCGTCGCGCGGCCGACGTGGCCGACCTGCTCACCGGCATGGGTGTGCAGGCCCGGCCGGACGAGGTGCTGACCAGCGCCGCCGCCGCTGCCCAACTGCTGGGTGAGCGGCTGCCCGCCGGGGTGCCGGTGCTGGTGGTCGGCGCGGAGGCGCTGCGCTCCGAGGTGGCTGCGGTCGGGCTGATGCCGGTGTCACGGGCCGAGGACTCGCCGGTGGCCGTGATCCAGGGCTACGGTCCGCAGGTGGGTTGGGCCGACCTGGCCGAAGCCGCGGTGGCCGTGCGACAGGGTGCGGCCTGGATCGCGACCAACACCGACCGGACCCTGCCCAGCGGTCGGGGACCGCTGCCGGGCAATGGTGCGCTGGTGGCCGCGCTGGCCACGGCGCTCGGCCGGGAGCCGGACGAGGTGGTGGGCAAGCCCGCACCGGAGTTGTTCGCCACTGCCGCACGTCGGGCGGGTGAAGGCCGGACACTGGTGGTCGGCGACCGGCTGGACACCGATATTGAGGGCGCCAACCGTGCCGGCCTGGACAGTCTGCTGGTCCTGACCGGTGTCAGTGACGTGCCGGAGCTGCTGGCCGCGCCGTCAGAGCGCCGGCCCACGTACGTCGCGTGGAACCTGGCCGGGCTCTTCGACCCGGCGGAGGTGGTGCGGGTGCCGGCGCCTGCGGGTGACCTCGGCGGCTGGCACGTGGTCACCGGCGCCGACGGCTGGGAACTGGCCGGCGCGGGACGCCCCTTGGATGCTCTCGCGGCGCTCTGCGCGGTGGCCTGGTGGCACCGTCCGGCCGGGTCGCCCCGGCCGGCGTCGTCGGAGGCGGCGGAGGCGCTGGACGCTCTCGGCCTGGCCTCCTGAGCGCACGTCAGAGCAGCTTGCGGAGCTTCATCAGGTCGAACGGGTTCGCCTTGATCGACACCCGGCGGTTGGCGACCGCGCGGGTGACATCGAGTTCACCGCGGACCAGGGCGACCAGGTCGTCACTGGTCGTACTCATGGCGATCTTGGCCTGCGGGTTGTCGCCGTCGGACAGGTCGACCAGCCGGCCGTCGCTGATCCGGCCGTGGAAGGCGGTCTCCAGGTCGGTGATCCGGCAGGCCAGAGTGCGATCCAGGTCGACCCGTTCACGGACGGTCTCCGCGTTGCGTTCCAGCCGGTCGGCCAGATCCTGCAACGCCTGCCGGCACTCGTCCACCGTGGCCACCATCGCCTCCTCGCCACACCACGTCATTCTCGGGCACCGTACCGCACGGGGTGGTCCCGGTGGCCCGGTAGCGTGACACCTGCAGACTCGCCGGGTGAAAGGAATCAGGCATGCAGGATGCGTGGCGCGCCTACCTCGAACTGGCCATGGGCTTGACGGAGGCGCCTCGGAAGAAGGCGCAGGACGCGGTGCGTCGGGCGATGGGCTCGACCGGCGCGACCGCCGCCCAGCTCCAGGCGCTCGCCGACGAACTGCGTTCGACCGGGGCGGCCAACCGGGAGGCGCTGACCAAGCTGGTGCGGTTCGAGGTCGAGCGGGCGCTCGGCGCGGTGGGGCTGGCCAGCGCCGACGAGGTGGCCGAGTTGGAACGCCGGGTGCTGGAGTTGGAGCGCCGGCTGCGTACGGCCGCCGCAGCGGGCGGGCCGGTGACGGCTGCGGCCGGCGCCGAGTCGTCGGTGGGTACGCCCGCGACCGCTGCGGCCGCTCCGCCCAGTAAGGCCCTGGTGAAGAAGGCGGTGGCCAAGAAAGCTGTCGCCAAGAAGGCGGTGGCGGGCGAAGTCGCGCCGCAGGACGCCGGGGCCGACAAGGTGGTGGCCAAGCGGCCGGCGAAGAAGGTCGTGGCCAAGAAGACGGTGGCCAAGAAGTCCGGCAGTGCTGGGACTGCCTCGGCCCGGCCGGCGAAGGCCACCCCGGCACGTCGACCGGATGCGGACGGCGCGGCGTGACTGAAGCCGTACCGCTGCCGGGCCCGCGCCCGGGTCCGCCGCCGGGCCCGCGCCCGGGTCCGCCGCCGCGCCGCTGGTCCGGCGAAGACGCCGACGAGGCCGGGCATCCGGTGGTGCGGGCCGTGGTGCAGGCGATGGCCAACGCCGCGGTCCTGGCCCCGGCCGACCAGATCGCACAGTACGAGGCCGCGTACCAGACATTGCGGGAAACGCTGGCCACCATCGATCAGGCCTGAGGAGGCCGTTCGTCCATGGCACGTCGAAACCGGTTGGACGCCGAACTGGTCCGCCGTGGCCTGGCCCGTTCCCGGGAGCAGGCCGCCGCCCTGGTGGAGGCCGGTCGGGTCCAGTTGCGGGGAGTGCCGGCCCGTAAGGCCGCCGCGATGGTCGACCCGGCCGATCCGCTGCTGGTCACCGGCGACGATCCCACCTCGGAGTACGTGTCCCGAGGCGGCCACAAACTTGCCGGGGCGCTCGCCGCGTTCACCCCCGCCGGGCTGACCGTGGCCGGCCGACGCTGTCTGGACGCCGGCGCGTCCACCGGAGGTTTCACCGACGTGCTGCTGCGCGCCGGCGCGGCCGAGGTGGTCGCGGTCGACGTCGGTTACGGGCAGCTCGCCTGGTCGCTGCGCAACGACGAGCGGGTACGGGTTTTCGAACGCACCAACGTGCGGACGCTCACCACCGAGGGGATCGGTGGACCGGTCGAGCTGACCGTGGCCGATCTGTCGTTCATCTCGCTGCGGCTGGTACTGCCGGCGTTGGCCGGCTGCACCGGCGTCGACGGAGACCTGGTGCTCATGGTCAAACCGCAGTTCGAGGTGGGCAAGGAGCGGGTGGGCACGGGCGGGGTGGTGCGTGATCCGGCGCTTCGGGCCGAGGCGGTGCTCGATGTCGCGGCGGCGGCCGCAGGACAGCAGTTGGGTCTGGTGGACGTCGCGGCCAGTCCGTTGCCCGGGCCGAGCGGCAACGTCGAGTTCTTCGTATGGTTACGCCGGGATGCGCCGTCGGTCGATCCGGAACGGGTCCGGGCGGTGGTCGCAGCCGGGCCGCAGGGCCCGACGATGCCCGGGGAGGTACCGGGCGTGGCGACGGAGGAGGTCGCAGGGTGAGCGTGGGCAGTGGGCGTCGGACGGCGGGCACGTACCGGCCGCTCGCCGGCCGGTGGGGCGGCGTGGCGACCGGAGGGTGGAGCCGGTGAGTCGGACCGCTCTGCTGGTCACCCACACCGGCCGTCGGCGTAGCACGGAGCACGCTAGGGCGGTGGCCTGCGACCTGATCGCGGCCGGTTTCGCGGTACGGGTGGTCGCCGAGGAGGCCGATGATCTGGACCTGCCCGGGATCATCCCGGTGAGTGGTCCGCAGGCCGCCGAGGGCGCGGAGATCGTCTTCGCGCTCGGCGGGGACGGCACCTTCCTGCGCGCGGCGGAGCTGGCCCGTCCGGCGAAGGTGCCGCTGCTCGGCATCAACCTCGGCAAGGTCGGGTTCCTCGCCGAGGCGGAGATCGATGACCTGGACAGCGCGGTCAGCGACGTGGTCTCCCGCAGCTACACCGTCGACGAGCGGCTCACCCTCGATGTCACCGCCGAGTTCGACGGTGGGCCGACCATCGAGTCCTGGGCGCTCAACGAGATCAGCGTCGAGAAGGGCGAGCGGGCCCAGATGCTGGAGCTGATGGTCGATGTGGATGGTCGGCCGCTGTCCCGGTACGGCTGCGACGGAGTGGTCTGCGCCACGCCCACCGGCTCGACCGCGTACGCGTTCTCCGGCGGTGGGCCGGTGGTCTGGCCGGAGGTGGAGGCGCTGCTGCTGGTACCGATCAGCGCCCACGCCCTTTTCAGTCGTCCGCTGGTCACCGCGCCTACGTCGACCATTTCGATCACCGTTGACCCGTACACCACTCTCGCGGTGCTCTCCTGCGACGGTCGGCGCGTCTACGACGTGCCGCCGGGGGCGCGGATCACCGTGCGGCGGGGCGCCCTTCCGGTGCGGGTCGTGCGGCTGCGGGACCGCCCGTTCACTGATCGGCTGGTGGCCAAGTTCGACCTGCCGGTGCACGGTTGGCGCGGCTCCCGCCGCTGATCGATCCGGCCCGGCGACGCCCTGCCGGACGAGTCGACGCCGCCGGTCGGGGCATGCCGCTGCCCGCGTCGGCTGGTCAACTGTCGGGCACCGCGTCTACTGTCGGGTGCTGTGCTGGAAGAGCTGCGCATCACCGGACTGGGCGTCATCGAGGACACCACGCTGCCGTTGACCGGCGGGATGAACGTCATCACCGGCGAGACCGGTGCCGGTAAGACCATGGTGGTGACCGGTCTCGGCCTGCTCTTCGGCGGTCGGGCCGACGCGGGGCGGGTGCGTGCCGTACCGGGGCGGGCGGTCGTCGAGGGGCGGCTGCGCCTGGCCGGGCGGGCTGCCGAGACGGTGCACGCCCGGATCATCGACGCCGGTGGCGATCCCGACGAGGACGGCTGTGTGCTGCTGAGCCGGACGGTCACCGTGGAGGGTCGGTCCCGGGCGCACGTGGGTGGGCGCGCCATGCCGGTGTCGATGCTCGGCGAGGTGGGCGAGCAGGTGGTGGCGGTGCACGGGCAGTCCGACCAGTTGCGGCTGTTGCGGCCGGCCGAGCAGCGGGCCGCGTTGGACCGGTTCGCCGGCCCGGAGCACGAGAAGCTGCTGGAGGCGACCCGGGAGGCGTACACGCAGTGGCGGGCGGTGGTCGACGATCTGGCCGACCGGCGGCGCAACGCGCGGGAGCGCCATCAGGAGTCGGACCTGCTGCGGCTGGGCCTCGACGAGATCACCCGGGTTGATCCGCAGCCGGGTGAGGATGACGAGTTGAAGGCGGAGGTGCAGCGGCTGGAGCACGCCGAGGGGCTGCGTACCGCGGCGCAGTTGGCGCACCAGTGCGTGGCCGGGGGTCTGGAGGCCACCGACGACACGCCGGACGCCTCGACGCTGCTGGGTACCGCCCGGCGGATGCTGGAGGCGCAGACCGGCACGGATCCGGCCCTCGGCGAGTTGGCGGCCCGGTTGGAGGAGGCGGCCACCCTGGTCGCCGACGTTTCGGTGGAACTGTCGACGTACCTTGCCGGGTTGGACGCCGACCCGGCGAGGTTGCAGGCCATCTACGAGCGTCGGGCGGCGTTGCGGGCGCTGACCCGCAAGTACGCCGACGACGTCGACGGGGTGATCGCCTGGGCGCAGCGGGCCCGCTCCCGGCTGTCCGAGCTGGACACCTCTGACGACCTTCTCGACGAGCTGGACCGGGAGGCGTCCCGGCTGGCCGGTGAGGTGGCCGAGCTGGCCGGGCGGTTGTCGGCGTCCCGACAGGAGGCGGCCGTACGCTTCGCCGAGCAGGTGACCGTCGAGTTGGCCGGGCTGGCCATGCCGCACGCCCGGGTCGAGGTGGCGGTGCTGCCTCGACCGGCGGGTCGGGCCGAGCCGACGTTACCGGTCAACGGGGTCGAGGTCGGTGTCGGGCCGGACGGCGGCGACGAGGTCGAGCTGCGGTTGCTGGCGCATCCGGGTGCGCCGTCGTTGCCGTTGCAGCGGGGTGCCTCCGGCGGTGAACTGTCCCGGGTGATGCTCGCCATAGAGGTTGTCTTCGCCGGCTCCGGTGGCCCGCCCACGCTGGTCTTCGACGAGGTCGACGCGGGTGTGGGTGGTCAGGCGGCGGTGGAGATCGGCCGGCGGTTGGCCCGGCTGGCGCGTAGTCACCAGGTGCTGGTGGTGACCCACCTGCCGCAGGTGGCCGCGTTCGCCGACCGGCATCTGGTGGTGGCGAAGGACACCGGTGGCGCGGTGACCACCAGTGGGGTGCGGGTGGTCGAGGACACCGAGCGGGCGCGGGAGTTGGCCCGGATGTTGGCGGGTTTGCCGGACTCCGATCTGGGTATCGCTCACGCGGAGGAGTTGCTGGCCGTGGCGGCCAGGGAACGACGGTCGTGAGACCATCATTGTGAGCGGAGGCACACCGGCCTTCGCCGGTATGTGCTTCCCTGGGTAGGCGGCCCTGCTCAGGCATGTCGCGACAGATTCACCTGCCTCACATGCCAGGATGGTCACGATGCGTCTACCCACGTTGCGCTGGACCCGGAACGCGGAACCGGGACAGATCCTTGGCACCGCGCGCCTTGATCGCCGGACGAAACGGCTGGTCGGGCGGCTCCGACCCGGTGATGTCGCGGTCATCGACCATGTCGATCTGGACCGGGTCGCCGCCGACTCGCTGGTCGCGGTCGGTGTCGGTGCGGTGCTCAATGCCAAGCCGTCGGTCTCCGGTCGGTATCCGAACCTGGGACCTGAGGTGTTGATCTCTGCGGGCATTCCGCTGCTGGATGACCTCGGTGAGGGCATCTTCGAGCGGATCCGCGAGGGCGACACCGTGCGGATCGAGGGCAACACGGTCTTCCTGGGTGACGATCCGGTGGCGCACGGCAGTCTTCAGGACGCCGAGAGCGTGGCCAAGGCGATGACGGATGCCCGAGAGGGTCTGTCGGTGCAGTTGGAGGCGTTCGCCGCCAACACCATGGACTATCTCAAGCAGGAGCGTGACCTGCTGCTCGACGGTGTCGGTGTGCCGGACATCGCCACCGAGATCCAGGGTCGGCACTGCCTGATCGTGGTCCGGGGTTACGACTACAAGGCCGACCTGGACGTGCTGCGCCCGTACATCCGGGAGTTCAAGCCGGTGCTGATCGGTGTCGACGGTGGCGCCGACGCGCTGGTCGAGGCGGGCTACACGCCGGACATGATCATCGGTGACATGGACTCGGTCACCGATGACGTGCTGCGCTGCGGTGCCGAGGTGATCGTGCACGCGTACCCGGACGGCCGGGCGCCCGGATTGCCCCGGGTCAACGGCCTCGGGGTGCCGGCGGTGACGTTCCCCGCCGCCGCCACCAGCGAGGACCTCGCCATGCTGTTGGCCGACGAGAAGGGTGCCTCGCTGATCGTGGCGGTGGGTACCCACGCCACCCTGGTCGAGTTCCTCGACAAGGGCCGCGGCGGGATGGCCTCGACGTTCCTCACCCGGCTCAAGGTCGGCGGCAAGCTGGTCGACGCCAAGGGCGTCAGCCGGCTCTACCGGCAGGGCATCTCCGGCTCTTCGCTGTTGCTGCTGGTGCTCTCGGCGGTCGCGGCCATGGCATCGGCGGTGGCCGTCTCCACCGTCGGCAAGGCGTACCTGGGTGTGGTCTCCGAGTGGTGGGACAATTTTGTGTTCCAGCTCGGCCAGCTCCTCTAGCCCCCGACCTATCAAGAGGCTACAAGCGTGATCAACTTTCGGTACCACGTGGTGTCCCTGACCGCGGTCTTCCTGGCACTGGCGATCGGCCTGGTGGTCGGCACCGCCGCGCTCAACGGCCCGGTGGCCGACTCGCTCAAGGAGCACGTCGACGCGCTGAGCAAGGCCAACCAGCAGATGCGCCAGACAGTCCAGAGCATGGAGCGGGAGCTGGAGCTGGAGGAGGAGTTCGCCGCCGAGATGGCGCAGATCACGCTGCCGGGCACGCTGACCGGCAAGCGGGTGCTGGTGCTGACCACCCCGACCGGCCGTGACCACGCCGAAGGTGTGATCAAGATGCTGCAGTTGGCGGGCGCCGACATCCCGGGGCGGATCGATCTGCAGGACAAGTTCATCAACCCGGAGAACAACAACAACCTGCTGGAGTTGGCGGTCACCGCGGCGCGGCCGACCGGGGCGCCGACGGCCAACCTGCCCGGCAACGGTCACGGCGTGGAGACCTCCAGTGCCCTGCTGGCCACCGTGCTGCTGGACCAGCCTGCCGGGTCGGAGCCGGTCACCGAGGCCGACCGGCGGGCCGTGCTGGCCGCGTACAGCAACGCCAACTATCTGAGCATCGCCGACCGGATCACCACGGCGGCCGAGGCGGTGGTGGTGGTCAGCGGGTTGCCGTACGTGGACAAGGACTCCGCCAAGAAGGACGAGTCGGTGGTCAAGATCGCCGAGCAGTTCGACCGGACCGGAGGCATCGTGGTGGCCGGCAACGGCTCCGCCAACGGCAACCTGGTGGCCTTCGTCCGTGGTGACGCGGTACTCGCGCAGACCATCTCGACCATCGACAACGCCAACACCGTGCAGGGACAACTGGTTACCACGCTGGCTCTGGTGCAGCAGCTCACCGAGCGCAAGGCCGGCCACTACGGCGTGGGCGACAACGCCGCGTCACTGGTGCCTAGACTGCCCCAGTGAGCCCGGGTGCGTCCGGTGTCCGGATTCGACGATTACGCCGACTGGCAGGGAGGGCCGTGTGAGCGTGCGTAGCGAGGCGGTGGCGTGAGGATCGTCGGTCGACTGCTGGTGGCGGGCCTCGGGGCGGCTGCCGCCCGGTACGCGTTGCGTCAGGTGCGTACCTCCCCGGCGGGAGCCGGGCTGGAACGGAGCAACTTCCGCGGCCGTACCGTCACCCTGGCCGCCGGGCCGGCGCTCGCCGCCGGTGCCAGCGGCGCGGCGGCCTGCGGGGCGGCGAGCGTGCCGGCCGGCGCGGCGACCCTGGTGGCCGGGCTCGGTGCCGGGGCCGTCGGACTGTACGACGACGTGGTCGGCGCCCGACCGGAGCAGAAGGCGTACAAGGGCTTCGCAGGGCACCTCGCCGCGCTGCGGCAGGGCCGGGTCACCGCCGGACTGGTCAAGATCGTCGGGGTGGGTGCGGCCGGTCTGGGCGCCGCGACGCTGCTGGCCGCCGACCCGGGCGTGGCCGGGCACCGGGGACGACGCGGGCAGAGCCCGCTGGGCCGGGGCGTCGACGTGCTGCTCGGTGCGGGCGTGGTGGCCGGCACCGCCAACCTGCTCAACCTGCTCGACCTGCGGCCCGGGCGGGCGTTGAAGTCCGGTCTGCTGCTCGGCACGCCCCTGACCGCGGGCCGACAGGGCGGGATCGCCGCCGGGGCGGTCGGTGCTGCGGCCGGGCTGCTCCCCGCCGATCTGCATGAGGACGTGATGCTCGGCGACAGCGGCGCCAACGCCCTCGGTGCTGTGCTCGGTGTGGCGCTGGCCGCGCGTACCGGACCGATCGGCCGGGCCGCCCTGCTCACGGTGCTCGCCGGGCTCACCGCCGCCAGCGAGAAGGTCAGTTTCACGAAGGTCATCGCGAGTACGCCGGGACTGCGTGACCTGGACGCGCTGGGCCGCCGCCCCGACTGACGTGACCAGACCGGCAACGCTGGCCGGCGTCGGCCGGGTGGCCTCGGCGGCCGCGCTCATCGCCGTACTCACCGTGCTCAGCCGGTTGGCCGGGTTCGGGCGTACGGCCGTGTTCACCTGGGTGGTCCAGGACAGCGACCTGGGTGCGATGTACGTCCTGGCCAACGCCGTACCCAACATCATCTTTGAGATCGTCGCCGGTGGAGCGCTGGCCAGTCTGGTCGTACCGCTGCTCGCCGGTGCGGTCGCGGCCGGTGACCGGCAGGCGGTGACCGCCACCACCGGTGCCCTGCTGACCTGGACGGTGACCCTGCTGGTGCCGTTGGCGGTGCTGGTGGCCCTGTTAGCCGGTCCGCTGATCTCGCTGTTGGGTGACAACCGGTCGCCGGAGGAACTCGCGGCCGGGGCCCGGATGCTGCGGGTCTTCGCGCCGCAGCTGCCGCTGTACGGCATCGGCATCGTGCTCACCGGTGTGCTCCAGGCGCATCGCCGGTTCGCCTGGCCGGTGATCGCGCCGCTGCTGTCCAGCCTCACCGTGATCGTCGTGTACCTGGTCTTCGCCGGTGTCGCGGGGCCGGGAGCGAGCGTGGCGCAGGCCGGTCGCGGTGCCGAGCTGATCCTGTCGGCGGGCACCACCCTCGGCGTGGTGGTGTTGTCCCTGTCGCTGCTGATCCCGATCAGCCGGCTGCGGCTGCGGCCACGTCCCGGGTACACCTTCGCCGCCGACGCCCGGGCCCGGGTGGGTGGGCTGGCCGTCGCCGGGGTCGTGACGGTCACCGCCCAACAGGTCGCGTTGGCGGTGATCCTCTACCGGATCGCCGGCGGCCTCACCGAGGCACCTCAGGTGTTCAACCTCGCCCAGACGTTCTACCTGCTGCCCTGGGCGGTGCTGGCGGTGCCGCTGGCCACCGCCGCGTACCCCACCCTCGCGGCGTCCGCCGCCGGCGGCGACGAGCAGACCTACCGGGACACCCTGTCGGCGACGCTGCGCGGGGTGCTGCTGCTCAGTTTCCTCGGTGTCGCGGTGCTCGTCGGCGCGGCCGGGCCGATCGGGCGGTTCTTCCCGCTCGACGCCGAGGCCACCGCGGCCGCCATCGCCGGCTACGCGCCCGGGTTGCTCGGGTACGGACTGTTCGCGGTGCTCTCCCGAGCCCTGTACGCCCGGGGAGCGACCCGGTCGGCCACCGCCGCCATCACCGCCGGATGGCTGGCCGTCCCGCTGGCCCTGGTGCCGTTGTCGGCGCTGCTGCCGGTCGCCGACCGGGTGCTCGCCGTGGCGTTGGCCAACTCGGTGGGCATGCTGCTGCTCGGTGGGCTGCTGCTGATCGCCGTGCGTCGCGCGGCCGGGCAGGTGGCGCTCGCCGGTGCCCTGCGGGCCGCCGGTGCCGGGCTGCTGGGCGCCACGACGGGGGCGCTGTGCGCGCTGGGCCTGCTGCGGCTGCTGGCGGTCGAGGACGGCACCCCGACGCGGTGGACGGCCCTCGCGCAGGGCATGCTGTCCGGAGCCTTGGTCGGCGTCGTGTTCCTCGGCGTGGTCTGGTTGGTCGACCGGCGGGACGTGCGCCCGGTGCTGGCCGGGCTGCGCCGACGGCTGCCGGCCCGCGTACGGGGTAGGCAGCAGGACGGGAGCCCCCCGGAGCAGGGCGACGGGAAGGAGTGATCAGCCGGTGGCTACGCCTGAGCGGATGGGCACGGTGGTGCTGCTGCTGGCCTCCAGTACCGGTGGTGTCGGGCAGCATGTGCGTGCACTGGCCCGCGGGTTGACCGAAGCGGGGCAGTCGGTGCTGGTCTGCGGGCCGGCAGCGACCCAGGATCAGTTCGACTTCGTGGCGGCCGGTGCCCGCTTCGCGGCGGTGGAGATTCCGGCCAGCCCCACTCCCGGCGACGCCCGGGCGGTCGCCGCGTTGCGTCGGGTGCTCGCCGCCGAGCAGGTACGGGTCCTGCACGCGCACGGACTACGTGCCGCTCTGGTGGCGGTGCTCGCCCGGCCTCCCGCCCCGCTGGTGGTCACCTGGCACAACGCGGTGCTCGCCGGTGGGTTGCGGGGCGGGGTGTCCCGTCTGGTGGAGCGGGTCGTCGCCCGGGGCGCCCGGGTGATCCTCGGGGCGTCCGCCGATCTGGTCGAGCGCGCGGTCACGCTCGGTGCGCGGGATGCCCGGCTGGCCCCCGTCGCCGCGCCGGTGCTACCCGCGCCGCGTCGAGGACGGACCGCCGTACGGGCCGAGTTCACCGTCGCCGCCGACCAGCCGTTGATCCTCTCGGTCGGCCGGTTGCACCCGCAGAAACGCTACGACGTGTTGATCGACGCCGCCGCCCGGTGGCGGGAGCGTACCCCACCACCGGTCGTGGTGATCGCCGGTAGCGGGCCGGCGTATCTGCCGCTGGCCGCCCGGATCAGTGCCGCTCGTGCGCCGATCACCCTGCTCGGGCACCGTACCGACGTGGCGGACCTGCTCGCCGCCGCGGATCTGGCCGTGGTGACCAGCGACTGGGAGGCGCGTCAGTTGTTCGCGCAGGAAGCGTTGCGGGCCGGCGTACCGCTGGTGGCCACTGCGGTGGGCGGTCTGCCGGATCTGGTGGGCGACGCGGCGGTGCTGGTGCCGCCGGGCGACGTCGACGCGGTCGACACGGCGGTGCGTGCCCTGCTCGACGACGACGCGGGCCGCGCGGCGTTGGGGCGGCGTGGGGCGGCCCGGGCGGCGACCTGGCCCACCGAGACCGACACCGTCGCCCAGTTGGTGGCGCTCTACACCGAACTCGCGGCGCCGGACGCCGACGCCTCGTCGACGGGACGCCGGTGATGCTGCGGCGAGTCGCTCCGGTCGTGCTCACCCTGGTCGTGGTGGTGGTGGGCATCTTCGCGTTGGCGGCCGGGCCGCGTACCCCGCCGCCTCGGCCCAGCGCCGACTTCGTGGTGCTGGTCGGGGTGGCCGGGCTGCGGTGGGATGACGTCGACCCCCAGCGCACCCCGACGCTGTGGCAGATGGCCCGCGAAGGCTCGATCGGGTCGCTGTCGGTGCGTTCGGCCCGCCGGCCCACCTGCCCGTTGGACGGCTGGCTGACCCTGGGGGCGGGCAGCTTCGCCGGATGGAGCGGCGGTCAGCCGGGCGGCGAGTGCCCGCCGACCGAGGTGACGGTGGAGCGGCCGGACCGCATCGGCGCGAACCTGCCCGAGCAGGAAAGCGTTGTCGTGCACAACCAGGACCGTCTGCCGTGGGGCACGGTGCCCGGCGCGCTGTCGGAGTCGGTGCGCTGTTCGGTCGCGGTCGGGCCGGGCGCGGCGGTGGCCGCGGCCAGGCCGTTCGGGCGGGTCGACCGGTACGAGCCGACCCTGCCGGCGGATCCGGCCGGGCTGCTCGGTTCCTGCGTGCTCAGCATCGTCGACCTCGGTACGGTCGCTGGTGCGGACCCGGCCGAGCGCGCGACGGCGGCCAGCGAGGCCGACGCGCAACTGGCCCGGGTGCTGGCCGCGCGGCCATCGAACTCCCTGGTGATCGTGGCCGGGGTCGCCGACACGGAACGGCCGTCCCGGCTGCACGTGGCTGTCGCCGACGGTCCGGGGTGGGACAACGGCTGGTTGACCTCGCCGACCACCGGTCGTCGGGGCTACCTGCAACTGATCGATCTCGCCCCGACCGCGTTGACGGCGTTGGGCCGCCCGATGCCGGACCGGCCGTTCCTCGGCCGACCCGCCGAGTCGGTCGGTGGCCGGCCGGACGACCTGGCCGCCGCGATCACCGAGCCCGCCGACGCCGACCGGGAGGCCGCCGCGCAGCGGGAGGTCGCCGGAGGGTTCTTCACCCTGCTGGCCGGTGTCCAGGTGGCGTTGGCCGTGGCGGTGCTGCCGTTGTTGCGCCGGGCCCGCCGGCACGCCGGACCGTACGGTCCCAAGCCGGTGTCGCGGCGGGTGGTGGCGACGGTGGAACTGCTGCTGGTCGCCGCTGCCCTGGCGATGCCGGCGGCGCTGCTGGCCGAGGCGGTGCCCTGGTGGCGCAACACCTACCCGGCCGCCACCTTCGCCGGCCTGACGGCCGCGCTGCTCGCCGCCGCGACGTTGTTGGTCCGGCTCGCTCCGGGTTACCGCAGCACCCTCGGCCCGCTCGGCGCGGTGGCCGGGCTGACCACGCTCGCGGTCGGCCTGGATGTGATCACCGGTGCCCGCCTACAGCTCAACGGGGTGGTCGGCTACTCCGCGTTGGAGGGGGGCCGGTACGCCGGGCTCGGTACGGTCGGGCTCGGCGTCTTCGTCGCCGCTGCGCTGCTGACCGCGGGGTGGCTGGCCCAGCAGGTGCGTCGCGGGTGGCGGCCGATGGTGATGGTCCTGATCGGTGGTGCCGCCGTGGTGGTGGTCGGCAGCCCCTACCTCGGCGCCGACTCGATCGGTGCGATCGCGTTGACCGCCGGGGTGAGCGTGGCCGCGGCGATCAGTGCCGGTGGCTGGCTGACCATGACCCGGCTGGCCTGGGCGGGCATGGCCGGGCTGGCGGTGACGGTCGGTTTCGCCGTGGTGGACCTGGGCCGTCCGCCCGGCGAGCGGGGCAGCCTGGGCCGGTTCCTCGCCGCCCTCGGCGACGGCACCGGCGGGTTGACGGTGCAGCGCTCCAGCGCCTCCAGCTTCCAGACCCTGGTCAACAGTCCGCTGACGGTGCTGGCGCTGGTCGGGGCCCTGCTGCTGTGGTTCGCGCTGTTGCAGCCGTGGGGTGGCCTGATGCGGCTGTTCGGGATCTACCCGGCGATCCGCGCCGCGATGGCGGGCACCGCTGTGGCGGTCGGCATCGGTGGCGTGTTGGGTGCCGTGGCCCTGGACGTGGCCGGCGCGGCCGCGGCGGTGGTGGTCCCGATGGCGGCGTTGTCCGCGCTGCGCGTGCTCGACCACGCCGCGGACCGGACCCGGCCGGGCACCGATCGACCGCAGGACGCCGGGCCCTCCGACGCCAGAACGTCCGACCCCGGACCGGGTGACGCCGGACCGGACGAAGCTGGGCCGGACGAAGCTGGGCCGGCTGACGGCGACTCGGCCGATACCGGGACGGACACCGCAGGCACCACGGGTACCGCTTCCGGCGGTCGCAGCGGTGCCGCCACGACGGGTGGTGCCGTGCCGTCGAACGAGCCCGGGCCGGAGCGTGGCCGGGCGCTACGGTCATCGGCCGAGGTCGCGACCGGGTGAGTCGACGAGGCGTACCTCGGGTGCGGCACCGGGGCCGCGTCGGGGAGGTGTTACCGTGGAGTCCCGTGGATCGCGTGATCACTTCGCTGATCGGCTCGGCGGTCTGCACGACCGCGACGGACGACACGGGAGCAGGCCTTGGCCCCTACAGCACGGACGACCAGGCACATTTTCGTCACCGGGGGCGTCGCCTCCTCGCTGGGTAAAGGGCTGACCGCCTCCAGCCTCGGCAACCTGCTGACCGCGCGGGGGCTCCGGGTGGTGATGCAGAAGCTCGACCCCTACCTCAACGTCGACCCGGGCACGATGAACCCGTTCCAGCACGGCGAGGTCTTCGTGACCGAGGACGGCGCCGAAACCGACCTCGACGTCGGCCACTACGAGCGTTTCCTGGACCGGGCGCTGTCCGGCAAGGCGAACGTCACCACCGGTCAGATCTACTCCGACGTGATCGCCAAGGAGCGGCGCGGCGAGTACCTGGGCGACACCGTCCAGGTGATCCCGCACATCACCAACGAGATCAAGTCCCGGATCCTGGCGATGGGCGACCCGGACGACGACGGCCGTACCCCGGACGTGGTGATCACCGAGGTGGGTGGCACGGTCGGTGACATCGAGTCGCTGCCCTTCCTGGAGGCGATCCGCCAGGTCCGCCACGACCTGGGCCGGGACAACTGCTTCTACCTGCACGTGTCGCTGGTTCCCTACCTCGCACCGTCCGGGGAGTTGAAGACCAAGCCGACGCAGCACTCGGTGGCGCAGTTGCGCAACATCGGCATCCAGCCCGACGCGATCGTCTGCCGCTCGGACCGTGACATCCCGGACAAGCTCAAGCACAAGCTGTCGCTGTACTGCGACGTCGACGCCGAGGCGGTCATCGCCGCACCGGACGCGCCCAGCATCTACGACATCCCCAAGGTGCTGCACCGGGAAGGCCTCGACGCCTACGTGGTGCGCCGGCTCGGGCTGTCCTTCCGCGACGTGGACTGGGACGGCTGGGACGACCTGCTGGAGCGGGTGCACCAGCCGCAGCGCACCATCACCGTCGCCCTGGTCGGCAAGTACGTCGACCTGCCTGACGCGTACCTGTCGGTCAGCGAGGCGATCCGCGCGGCCGGGTTCGGCAACCGGGCCCGGGTGCAACTGCGCTGGGTGCCCAGCGACGACTGTGTCACCCCGACGGGCGCGGCCGCGGCCCTGGCCGGCGTCGACGGCATCGTCATCCCCGGTGGGTTCGGCGTGCGCGGCATCGAAGGCAAGATCGGCACCGCCCGGTACGCCCGGGAGAACGGCATCCCGCTGCTCGGGCTCTGCCTCGGCCTGCAGTGCATGACCATCGAGGTGGCCCGGCACCTGGCCGGGCTCGAAGGTGCCAACTCGGTGGAGTTCGACGCCGAGGCCGTGCACCCGGTCATCGCCACCATGGCCGACCAGGAGGACATCGTCGCCGGCAAGGGCGACCTGGGTGGCACCATGCGGCTGGGTGCGTACCCGGCGAAGCTCGCCGAGGGGTCGATCGTCGCCGAGGCGTACGGCAGCACCGAGATCAGTGAACGGCACCGGCACCGCTACGAGGTCAACAACGCCTACCGGAACCAGCTGACCAAGGCCGGGCTGCACATCTCCGGCACCTCGCCGGACGGCCGGCTGGTCGAGTTCGTCGAGCTGGACCGCGAACTGCACCCGTTCTTCGTGGCCACCCAGGCGCACCCGGAGCTGAAGAGCCGTCCGACCCGGCCGCATCCGCTGTTCGCCGCCTTCGTGCAGGCCGCCGTGGCGTACTCGCAGGCCGACCAGCTTCCGGTCGACCTGGACGCGGCCGAGCGGGCCACCCGCAACGGCACCGCCGCGACGGCGACGTCGGCGTCGTGAGCGCCGTCGAGCACCGCTACGAGGTGCGCTCCCGCCAGGTGCGCTACTCGGGTCGGATCTTCGAGGTCGTCTCCGAGGAGGTGACCATGCCCGGCGGTGGCACCGCCACCCGTGACCTGGTCCGGCACGTCGGTGCGGTGGCGGTGGTGGCGCTGGACGACGCCGGTCAGGTGGTGTTGATCCGGCAGCACCGCCAGCCGGTCGGTCGGCGGCTGTGGGAGCTGCCGGCCGGGCTGACCGACGTGGCCGGCGAGGATCCGGCGGTCACGGCGGCCCGGGAGCTGGCCGAGGAGGTCGACCTGGCCGCCGGTCGCTTCGACGTCCTGGTCGACCTGCACAGCTCGCCCGGGTTCACCAACGAACTGGTCCGGGTCTTCCTGGCCCGCGACCTCGCCGACGTGCCGGCGGAGCACCGCCACGACCGGCACGACGAGGAGGCCGACCTGCAGATCGTCCGGATCGACCTGGACGAGGCGGTCGGCATGGTGCTGGCCGGCGAGATCACCAACGCGTCCTGTGTGGCCGGGCTGCTCGCCGCCGCCCGGGCCCGCGACGCCGGCTGGTCGGCGCTACGCCGGGCGGACGCCCCGCTGCCGGGCTGAGGCGGACCACACGAGACGTAGGGGCCGGGCGAGAATCGCCCGGCCCCTACGTGCTGTCACGGGGTCAGTCGCGCAGCGGTCGTCCCTGCGCGTCGGTGCCACCATTGACCAGGATCATGATGCCGTCGATGAGGCCCCACAGGCCACCGATGCCGAGGGTGCAGACACTCACGACGAGCTGCAGCACGGCGATCTTGATGTGGCCGGTGTAGAACCGGCCGGCGCCGAGGCTGCCCAGCAGAATGCCCAGGACGCCCGCGACGACCTTGCTCTTGTCAGAAACGCCCTGGGGATACCCGGGCTCAGGGGGATAGGTCATGAGGCGACACACTAGTGAGCCCTGCGGCGGCTGGTGATACCCGCCTCCCCGAAGTGGGACGATGATGGTCGAAGACTGTCCTGACCGCTGAGGTGACCCTCCGCCGAAGGCGCGGTCTCACACCTGACACTTCGTCAACGTCCACGGCCACCAGGTGTCACAGTGCAGGCTCCGGTGCCGTGCCGACCCGCTTAAACTGCCGCCCACGGGACGGTTGCCCGTGGCGGCAAAGAGGCCACCACGCGCGGCGTAGTCGGGGCAGCGGTCCGGCGGAGAGAGGGTCTGCATCGTGAAGGTCGGTATCCCACGCGAGGTCAAGAACCACGAGTACCGCGTCGCGATCACGCCCGCGGGAGTCAACGAGTTCACCCGCAGCGGCCACCAGGTCTTCGTCGAGGCCGGCGCCGGTCTCGGGTCGAGCATCACCGACGAGGAGTTCACCGCCGCCGGCGCCAAGATCCTGGACACCGCCGACGAGGTGTGGGCCGCTGCGGAACTGGTGCTCAAGGTCAAGGAGCCGGTCGCCGAGGAGTACCACCGGATGCGCGCGGGGCAGGTGCTCTTCACCTACCTGCACCTGGCCGCTTCCCGGGACTGCACCGAGGCGCTGCTCGACCGCAAGGTCACCGGCATCGCGTACGAGACCGTCGAGCTGCCCGACCGGTCGCTGCCGCTGCTCGCCCCGATGTCCGAGGTGGCCGGCCGACTCGCCCCGCAGGTCGGCGCCTTCTACCTGATGCGTACCGGCGGGGGCCGGGGCGTACTGCCCGGCGGGGTCTCCGGCGTCTACGCGGCCAAGACCGTCGTCATCGGCGCCGGGGTGTCCGGCATGAACGCCGCCGCGATCGCGTTGGGCCTGCAGTCCGAGGTGCTGCTGCTGGACAAGAACGTCGGGCGGCTGCGCCAGGCCGACGCCATCTACCGGGGCCACCTGCAGACCGTCGCGTCCAACGCGTACGAGATCGAGCGGGCCGTGCTGGACGCGGACCTGGTCATCGGCGCGGTGCTGGTGCCCGGCGCGAAGGCCCCCAAGCTGATCTCCAACGAGCTGGTCTCCCGGATGAAGCCCGGCAGCGTGCTCGTCGACATCGCGATCGACCAGGGTGGCTGCTTCGAGGACTCGCGGCCCACCACGCACGCCGACCCGGTCTACAAAGTGCACGACTCGATCTTCTACTGCGTGGCGAACATGCCCGGCGCAGTACCGAACACCAGCACGTACGCACTGACCAACGTCACCCTGCCGTACGCGCTGGAGCTGGCCAACCACGGCTGGCGTGAGGCGTCCCGCCGCGATCCGGCGCTGGCGCTGGGCCTGAACACGCACGACGGACAGGTCGTGTACGGCCCGGTCGCGGAGGCACACGACCTGCCGACCACCCCGCTGGCCGAGGTGCTGGCCTGACCGGCCGCACCCCGACCGCCGCAGCGGACGGAGCCGGCGCGGGCCACCAGCCCGCGCCGGCTCTGCGCCGCGCCCTGCGCGGCTACCTGGACCACCTCACCGTCGAACGTGGCCTCGCCGCGAACACCCTCACCTCCTACCGCCGCGACCTGGACCGTTACCTGACGTCGCTGGCCGCTGCCGGGGTTACCGACCTGACCGCCGTCTCGGCCGCCGAGATCGAACGGCACCTGGCCGGGCTGCGCGCGGGCGACGACGGGCACCCGCCGCTGGCGGCCTCGTCCGCCGCCCGCGCCGCCAGTGCCGTGCGGGGCCTGCACCGGTTCGCGTTGCGTGAGGGCCTCGCCACCGCCGACCCGAGCCGCGACGTCCGGCCGCCCACCCCGCCGCGCCGACTGCCCCGCGCCCTGTCGCTGGACGACGTGGTCCGGCTGCTGGATGCCGCCGGGCCGGTGCAGGCTGCCGGGGACACCGCGCCGCTCGCGCTGCGCGACCGGGCACTGCTGGAGTTCCTGTACGGCACCGGGGCACGCATCTCCGAGACGATCGGCCTCGCCGTGGACGACGTGGACCTCACCGACGCGGTGGTGCAGCTGCGCGGCAAGGGCGGGCGGGACCGCCTGGTGCCGATCGGCGGGTACGCGCTGCGGGCCCTGGCCGCCTACCTGGTCCGCGCCCGACCCGGGCTGGTCGCCGCCGGCCGGGGCACCCCGGCGATCTTCCTCAACGCCCGGGGCGGTCCGCTGACCCGGCAGGGCGCCTGGACCATCCTGCGCCGCGCCGCCCAGCGGGCCGGTCTGCCCGTCGACGGGCCGCAGGCGGTCTCCCCGCACACGCTGCGCCACTCGTAC
Source organism: Micromonospora sp. NPDC051196 (assembly GCF_040682415.1). Classification (NCBI taxonomy): domain Bacteria; kingdom Bacillati; phylum Actinomycetota; class Actinomycetes; order Micromonosporales; family Micromonosporaceae; genus Micromonospora; species Micromonospora sp. NPDC051196. Next base: position 34,533 of record NZ_JBFBAY010000022.1, on the reverse strand, counting down.
GCCACCCACCTGCTCGACGGCGGCGCCGACGTGCGGGTGGTGCAGGAGTTGCTGGGGCACGCCTCGGTCACCACCACCCAGGTCTACACTCTGGTCACCGTCGACCGGCTGCGCGAGGTCTACGCCACCGCCCACCCACGTGCCCGCGATTGAGCGGCCCTGGTCGGTGCCGCCGGCCGACACGCCGAGCGGGTGCCGAACGCCCTGCTCGCCGGTGGCGTACAGTCGGCAGCGCAGCCTTGGCGGTGAGATGACCGGGGTGTGCAGCGGCGCCGCAAAGGACGTCGGGCGGCTCCGACGCCGGATGGTCGTCGGGAGGGGGCAACGAGGACATGGCTGGCAACGGTGACCGTGCCGAGACCTGGACGTCGGAGCTCCGCGAACAGCAGAATGCCCTCGGTGCGGACCTGGGCCCGGCCGACCCGGCCGCCTACACGATGCGCAAGCCCATCCCCGAGCCGATGCCCACCGATCGGCACGGCCCGGCGCGGATCATCGCGATGGCCAACCAGAAGGGTGGCGTCGGCAAGACCACCACGACCATCAACCTGGGTGCCGCGCTGGCCGAGTACGGCCGTAAGGTGCTGCTGGTCGACTTCGACCCGCAGGGCGCCCTCTCGGTCGGCCTGGGGGTCAACCCGCACAACCTGGACCTGTCGGTCTACAACCTGCTGATGCAGGACGACGTCACCGCCGAGGACGTCCTGATCAAGACCGACGTGGCCGGTCTGCACCTGCTGCCCGCCAACATCGACCTCTCCGCCGCCGAGATCCAACTGGTCAACGAGGTTGCCCGGGAGATGGCGCTGGCGCGGGTGCTCAGGAGCGTCCGCAAGGAGTACGACTACATCCTGATCGACTGCCAGCCCTCCCTCGGCCTGCTGGCGATCAACGCGTTGACCGTCGCGCACGGCGTGCTCATCCCGCTGGAGTGCGAGTTCTTCAGCCTCCGCGGCGTGGCGCTGCTGCTGGACACCATCGACAAGGTCCGCGAGCGGCTCAACTTCGACCTGGAACTCGAAGGCATCCTCGCCACCATGTACGACAGCCGCACCACCCACTGCCGGCAGGTGCTGCAACGGGTGGTGGAGGCGTTCGGCGACAAGGTCTACCAGACGGTGATCACCAAGACCGTGAAGTTCCCCGAGTCCACCGTCGCCGGTGCCCCGATCACCACCCTCGACCCGGCCTCCTCCGGGGCCCGCAACTATCGCCAGCTCGCCCGCGAGGTGATCGCCGCGCAGGCGGAGCGGTAGGCTCCGCAATCCCGTGGCCAGGCCGTGGACTACGGTCGTCGGCGTGACAGCGCCGCCCCTCGACCCCGCGACCGGGGACGACCCGGCCGACGCCGGCCCGGTCGGTGCGGACGCCGCTGCCGACGCTGGCAAGTTCACCGTACGGCTGGCCAACTTCACCGGCCCGTTCGACCTGCTGTTGCAACTGATCGGCAAGCACAAGCTGGACGTGACAGAGGTCGCCCTGCACCAGGTCACCGACGAGTTCATCGCCTACATCCGGGCGATGGGTGACGACTGGGACCTCGACGAGGCCAGCGAGTTCCTGCTCATCGCCGCCACCCTGCTCGACCTGAAGGCGGCCCGGCTGCTGCCCGCCGCCGAGGTGGAGAACGAGGAGGACCTCGCCCTGCTGGAGGCGCGGGACCTGCTCTTCGCCCGGCTGTTGCAGTACAAGGCGTTCAAGGAGGCGGCGGCGCACATCGCCGCGCTGGAGGAGGTCGGCGGACGCCGCTATCCGCGCGCGGTCACCCTGGAACCCCGCTACGCCGAGGCCCTGCCCGACCTGGTGCTCAGCATCGGCCCGCAACGACTGCTCAAGCTGGCCGTGAAGGCGATGACCCCGAAACCGATCCCCGAGGTCTCCATCGCCCACGTGCACATGGTCCGGGTCAGTGTCCGGGAACACGCCGGGATCATCGCCGAACGACTGCGACGCGCCGGCACCGCCACCTTCTCCCTGCTCTGCGCCGACTGCGAGGCCACCCTGGAGGTGGTGGCCCGCTTCCTCGCCCTGCTGGAGCTGTACCGGCAGGGGGTGGTGGCCTTCGTGCAGGAACAGGCGTTGGAGGAGCTGACCGTACGCTGGACCGGACCCGCCGACGGCGGACCGGCCCTGACCATCGACGAGTACGCCGGCGCCCCCGCCGAACCGAACCCGGACGGGGAGCCGACGACGGACGTGGCACCGGCGGAGGGCCTGGCACCGGCCGCGCCGGCGGTGGACCTGGTGCCGGCACCGGCGGTCGTCGAGACGGTGACGGACGATCCCGTGCCAGCGCCGGGAGGCGAAGCAGGCACGGACGGGACGGCAACGAGGCAGGAGCAAGCCGGATGAGTCACGAGGAACGCCGGGATTCGCTGGCCGACCAGGCAGCGGCCTGGATCCCACCCTGGCAGCGGCCCGCCCCACCCGCCGAAACTGCCCCCACCGACCGTGCCACGACCGTGCCTGTCCAGGGGCGGCCCACCGATGATGCCGTGGATGACGCCGATGAGGTCGGCGCGCAGCGGCCCGACGAGCCGACCGACCCGTCGCGGCAGGAAGCAGCCGGGGACGCCCCGACGCCGGCCAGCGTGCCGACCCCCGAGGAGCAGGCAGCGGCTGCGCCGGCGACGGTGCCGGCTGGCGAGCCGGTTGCCGGGCAGACAACTGGAGAGCGGGCCGGCGCGGCGGGTGCGGACGTCGGCGGGGCAGTGGCGCGCAAGCAGCGGTCCGGGCGGACCCGGCCGGCACCCGAGCCGACGCCGTCGCTCGACGACACCGAACTGCGGGGCGCGTTGGAGGCGATCCTGCTGGTGGTGGACGAACCGGTCAGCGAGCTCACCCTGGCCCAGGTGCTGGAGCAGCCGCCGGAGCGGATCGGCCCGATGCTCGACGACATCGCCGCCGGCTACACCGCCGCCGGTCACGGCTTCGACCTGCGCCGGGCCGCCGGTGGCTGGCGGCTGTACACCCGGCCGGAATACGCCAGCTACGTGGAACGCTTCGTGCTGGACGGGCAGTCGGTCCGCATCACCCAGGCAGCGTTGGAGACCCTGGCCGTGGTGGCGTACAAGCAGCCGGTGACCAGGTCCCGCATTTCCGCCATCCGCGGTGTCAACTGCGATGGGGTGATCCGTACCCTGGTCTCACGGGGGTTGGTCGAAGAGTGTGGCACCGAGTCCGACAGCGGGGCGTTCCTGTACCGGACGACCACGATGTTCCTGGAGAAACTCGGCCTCAACAGCCTCGACGACCTGCCGCCGCTGGCCCCGTTCCTCCCCGACGACGTAGAAGAGCTTGCCGATGCCTCGCGATAACCGCACCCCCGCACCCGACGCGCCCGTCTACACCGGCCCGGAACGCCTGCAGAAGGTGCTCGCCGCCGCCGGTGTCGGTTCCCGGCGCGCCTGCGAGGACCTGATCTTCCGGCGGAAGGTGACGGTCAACGGGCGGGTGGCGCAGCTCGGCGACAAGGTCGACCCGGCCACCGCCGTCATCCACGTCAACGGTGAACGGCTGCAGGCCGACACCCGGCTGGTGTACCTGGCCATGAACAAACCACGCGGGGTGGTCTCCACCATGGCCGACGAGAAGGGCCGCACCGCGCTCGCCGACTTCCTCAGCAACCGGGTTGAGCAGCGGGTCTACCACGTCGGGCGGCTCGACGCGGACAGCGAGGGCCTGCTGCTGCTTACCAACGACGGCACCCTCGCGCACCGGCTGATGCACCCCTCCTACGGGGTGCAGAAAACCTACCTGTGCGAGGTTTCCGGGCCGATCCCGCGCAACCTCGGCAAGCGGCTGGCCGCCGGCATCGAGCTGGAGGACGGCCCGGTGAGCGTCGACGCATTCCGGGTGGTGGACAGTCTGGGACGTTCCGCCCAGGTCGAGCTGAGCCTGCACGAAGGACGCAAACACATCGTACGGCGGCTGCTCGCCGAGGTCGGGCACCCGGTGAGCCGGCTGGTGCGTACCGCCATCGGGCCGATCCGGCTCGGCGACCTGCGCAGCGGGCGGACCCGACGGCTGACCAACGCGGAGGTCGCCGCCCTGTTCAAGGCCGTGGGTGACTGACCGCGCGGTCGCGGGTACCGCTGAGGGTAGGCTCGCGGACGGCCCGGCGGGCCGTGGGGTTCGGCGCCGGGCATGATGGGACATGTGTGTCAACCGCTTGCGTGACGTCGATGACGGCGGATCGTGAGGTACGGGCTGAGGAGGACAACGGTGGGAGAAAAAATACCGGTCGGACGCTGCGTCGTCGCTGTGGACGGGCCGTCCGGTTCGGGTAAGTCCACCGTCTCGCGACGGCTCGCGACCAGCCTGGGCGCCCGCTACCTGGACACCGGCGCGATGTACCGGGCCATCACCTGGGCGGTGCTGCGCTCCGGTGTCGACCTCAACGACGCGCACGCGGTGGCCAAGGTCGCCGGCGAGGTCGACCTGCGCATCGGCACCGACCCGGCGGGCTACGCCGTGACCGCCGACGGGGTGAACGTCGAGACCGAGATCCGTGGCGCCGACGTGACCGCCGCCGTCTCCGCGGTGGCCGCCGTACCGGCGGTGCGGGCGCTGCTGGTCGCCCGGCAACGCGACATGATCGACAAGGCGGGCCGGATCGTGGTCGAGGGCCGCGACATCGGTTCCGTGGTGGCCCCCGACGCCGACCTGAAGGTTTACCTCACCGCCTCGGAGGCAGCACGGGCCGCCCGGCGCAGCGCCGAGAACGCCGCCGACGTTGCCGCCACCGCCGCCGACCTGGCCCGGCGTGACCAGTTGGACTCGACCCGCAAGGCCGACCCGCTCGCTCAGGCCGCCGACGCCGTGGTGCTCGACAGCACCGAACTGGGCATCGACGAGGTCGTGGCCCGACTGCGTGAGCTGCTCACCGAGCGGGGCGTGGCGTGAGTAACGACGACGGTTGGGTGGAGCTGCGGGAACCGGACCTCGACACCGAGGAGCCGACCGGCCCACAACCGGTGGTCGCCGTGGTCGGCCGTCCCAACGTCGGCAAGTCCACCCTGGTCAACCGGATCATCGGCCGCCGCCAGGCGGTCGTCGAGGACGTACCGGGAGTGACCCGCGACCGGATCCCGTACGACGCACAGTGGTCCGGCCGAGCCTTCACCGTGGTCGACACCGGCGGATGGGAACCGGACGCCAAGGACCGGGCCGCGGCCATCGCCGCGCAGGCCGAGACGGCCGTGGCCACCGCCGACGTGGTGGTGTTCGTGGTCGACGCGACGGTGGGCTCCACCGACGTCGACGAGGCGGCGGTGAAGATGCTGCGGCGCAGCGCCAAACCGGTGATCCTGGTGGCCAACAAGGCCGACAACACCAACATCGAGTTGGAGGCCACCTCGCTGTGGTCGCTCGGCCTCGGCGAACCACACCCGGTGTCGGCGCTGCACGGACGCGGCTCCGGTGACCTGCTCGACGCGATCATGAAGGCGTTGCCCGAGGCGCCGAAGATCGTGGAGAACCGTCCCCGCGGCCCGCGGCGGGTGGCGCTGGTCGGCCGACCCAACGTCGGCAAGTCCAGCCTGCTCAACCGTTTCTCCGGCGAGGAACGCGCGGTGGTCGACTCGGTCGCCGGCACCACCGTCGACCCGGTGGACAGCCTCGTCACCATCGGCGGCGAGACCTGGCACCTGGTGGACACCGCCGGGCTGCGCAAGCGGGTCGGCAAGGCCAGCGGCACCGAGTACTACGCCAGCCTGCGTACCGCCTCCGCCATCGAGGCGGCCGAGGTGGCGGTGGTGCTGCTCGACTCCAGCGAGCCGATCAGCGAACAGGACCAACGGATCCTGTCCATGGTCACCGAGGCCGGCCGGGCGCTGGTCATCGCCTTCAACAAGTGGGACCTGGTCGACGCCGACCGTCGGTACTACCTGGACAAGGAGATCGACCGGGAACTGCGCCGCATCCCGTGGGCGATCCGGCTGAACCTGTCGGCGATGACCGGCCGGGCCGTCGACAAGCTCGCCGCCGCCCTGCACCGGGCGCTGGACAGCTGGGAGACGCGCATCCCCACCGCCCAGCTCAACGCCTGGCTCACCGCCCTGGTCCAGGCCACCCCACACCCCGTACGCGGGGGACGGGCACCCCGGATCCTGTTCGCCACCCAGGCCGGCGTGGCCCCGCCACGGTTCGTGCTGTTCACCACCGGCCCGCTGGACGCCGGCTACCAACGCTTCGTCGAGCGCAAGCTGCGCGAGGAGTTCGGCTTCGAGGGCAGCCCCATCGAGATCTCGGTACGCCCCCGCAAGAAGCTCGGCCCCGGCGGCCGAGGCAAGGCGCACGGCTGATCCTGTTTCACCCTGGGCCCGGGTCGCGAGGCGCTTGCCTCCGCACCCGGGCCCGCCTTATTGATCCTGTCTTCCTAGGATGCTTTAGGGGTGGTGAGCTGGTCGTCGGGGCGGCGCTGTGGGGGTGGGGGCTGTGCGACGGATGGGAGAAGCTGCGCTAAGCTGTACCGGCTGCCGCGGGCAAGGTCTGGCGGTGGCAACGGGACGTGGCGCAGCTTGGTAGCGCACTTGACTGGGGGTCAAGGGGTCGTCGGTTCGAATCCGGCCGTCCCGACAGCACGAAAAGAGGCCGTCGACCGGGATATTCTCCCTGGTCAACGGCCTCTAATTCGTAGTGAGGTAGTAGGGGTTTCCTGATCTAGACGGCGCGTAGCTGGGGACCACCTGGGGACCGGCGGGCCTTCAAGTGGGCGCTGAGGGCCGTTCCGGCGTCGGTGATCGACTGCCGGTCGGGGTGTAGGTAGCGCTGGGTCGTGGTCAGTGATCCGTGTCCGGCGATCTTCCGTAGGACGTGTACCGGTACGCCTGCGTCGGCCATCCAGGTGAGGCCGGTGTGCCGTAGGTCGTGTCGGCGTAGGTGTTCGTATCCGAGCTTGGTTACCACCTCATCCCAATGCGTCGCGTCACGGAGCACGGCGGTGCTGATCCGGCCACCGCGCGGGCCGGTGAACAGCCGGGATTCCGGCTTGGTCGCGGCGTCCAGGCGGTGAGCCACGATCGGCCGTACCTCTTCGATCAGCGGCACGGTCCGGGCTCGTTTTCCCTTGGTGCCCTTGTCGATCAGGCCACCGGGGCTGGGCGTGGTTTGGCGGCGCACCGTCCACATCCACGTTTCCCGGTCGATGTCCTCGGCCCGCACGCCGGAAACCTCACCGATCCGGGCGGCGGTACAGGCGGCGAATATCACCACGTCGGCCCACCCGGTGAAGTGATTCGCGGACCGGTCGACCAGGGCAGCGGCAAGAGTGGTCAGCGTTTTCCAATCGGGCAGGGCGAGGGAGCGAGGATCGTCCAACTCGTCGGTGGCCCGCTGGTATTCGCGCTGCCACCCGGTGACCTGGGCGGGATTCCGTTGGATGATGCCGTCACGTACGGCCTGTTCCATCACGCGGACCAGGACGGCGAGGCTGTTCTTCACCGTGGATCGGCTGTATTCGTCGGCGATCCAGGAATGCACCGCCCGGTCTACCGCGCCGTTGGTGATCATCCGAACGGGAATGTGACCGAGCGTCGGCACCACCCGCTTGCGCCACCCGGCTAGGTACGGATCAAGCGTCTTGCGTTCCAAGCCGCGTAGAGCCAGCGTCATCACGCTCTCGCCGTACTCGGCGAGGCGCTTGGTCGCGGCGACCGGGTCGACGCCACCTTGTGCGGCGCTGGCCATGCCGTCGATCCAGGCTTGCGCCTCTTCCGGTGTGGCGACCGTCGTTGACTTGGACAGCCGGCGCTTGCTGGTCGGGTCGGTCCACCGCACCCGTGCCCGGTACGGCCGGTCGCGGCCGGGCCGGTGCTCAACATCGGCGGCCAGGCGTACGCCGATCGGTGATTGCTGTGGCGTAGCCATCAGGCCGCCTGCGGGTAGACACGACGGGCCGACAGCCAACGCTCAACATCGGCCGTCGCGTACTTCACCACCCGGTCAGAGATCTGAATGAACGGCGGACCCTGCAGCGGTTGGAGAGTGCGCCACCGCCGGATGGTCGACGGGTCGACATCGAGCAGCTCGGCAAGTTCCTCGGTGGACATGAACACCTTCGGCGAGAGGTGGATGACGTTGTCTCCTTCCTGGCGGTCGGTCGTGTCTGCGGGCTGATTCTGCGGCACGAGTCGCACGGTGAGCGCCTTTCCGGGGTGGTTGGACTCTGTGGGGGATAGCGGGGAGGTATCGCCGCAGAACGGCGTAGAACGGCCCGCTGAGAGCGCCGTAGGCGCGCGATTTCGGGCGGCCCGGTGTAGGGCATAGGGCGGTCGCGCCTGTGTGGCTCTCAGCGGGCCGTTTCCGGGATCGGTGGCCGGTGGCCGTGCCCGGCGGGCCGGTCAGGGTCGGCGGTGGGTGCCGTGTCGCCGGGGGGTATCCGTACCATCCGTACCAAGCTCGTTTTGCCTGGTCAGGTGCGGTACGGATTGGTGTGCTGGTACGGATTGATGCGTACCAGGGGTACGGCTGGGTGGGGTTGGTGGTACGGATCGATCCGTACCAGGTGGGTAATCCGTACCGGGGATGGCCTGCGGAAACGAGGGTGGGACGGATGGTACGGATGGGGCGGGGCAGTACCGGTTCCACGCGTCGGTGAACGCTTCTCGGGTGTAGCCCTTCGCCTGTCCGACCGGGAAGCGGATGGTGGTCGAGGTGATGCCGAACTCGCGGAGCAGGTCGCCGAGTCGCTTCCCGGTGAGGCCGGTCGGCCCGAACCCTGCCCACGGTGCTTCGTCGTCGCCGTTGAGCGCGGCGAGCAGGTCGTGAGTGGATGCGGCGGGCGGGTCGCCGAGCACGGTGAACGCGGTTCGCACGTCGGCGAGCAGCCGCACGCGGGTGGAGACGTTGCCGGCTTCGTCGGCCTCGGCGGTGAGGGTGGTGACGGCGTGCCGGGCGCGGGTGGGCCAGGTGCCACCGGCCAGGTCGGCGACGGCTACGAGGGGTTCCCAGGTGTCGGCGGCCCGGTCTTCGACCGGCATGGGCGGTTCCGCGGCTTCGAGGGTGGCGAGGTTCGCGCCGAGCCACCCGGTGAGGCGTTGCGCGATCGCTTTCAGCGCGGGTCCGTCACGGCGGTGCCGGTAGGGAGCAACGGTTTCGCCGGGGGCGCGGCGGCGCATCCGGACGACGACGGCCCGGTCTTCGATGGTGTCGGGCATCGCGCCGATACCGGCCAGTGCCGCCATGGCAAAGGTGGGGATCTTCTCCAATCGCTGTGTGCCGGCGTCCCACCGGATCGCGGGCCGGTTGCGTTGGTGGCCGGCGTTGAGCAGACCTCGTAGGTCTTCGTTGGCGTCGGCGTTCTTCCCACCGAAGATGGTGTCCGCTTCGTCGACGAGCAGGGTCGGCGGGTTGTCGGTGCCGATGGCCCGGTAGACGGCGGCCGGGGAGGCGTTGACGGTGATCAGCGGGTTGTGGCAGCACCCTTCCACCACGTCCAACAGGCGCGACTTGCCGCAGCGTTTCTCCGGCGCGCGGATCACGAGGCGGGGCGCGTGTGCCCATGCGGGTTGGGCGTGGGTTGCGGCGATCCACAGCGCCACGGCGTCGACTGCCTCGGCGGACGGCAGGATCACGTACCGGGTCAGAGCGGCGTGCAGAGCGTCCAGGATGGCCGCGCCGTCGATTTGTTCGCTGGTGGTCATGCGGCGACTCCTTCGGCTCGGAAGCCGCCACGGATGGCGGCCCGGATATCGCGGTCGGTTTGCTCTGCGCGGCGGCCGGCGTCGGTGAGAGCGGCGATCGCGTCGGCGTGGTCGATGGCTCCGGCGGTGACCATCCGGGCCACGCCTCGGGCGACGCCGTAGAGGGTGGTGCGGCGCACGCCTTCGGGGGCGGCGGTGATGCGGTCGAGTAGCACGGCTAGGAGTCGGTCGGGATGGGAGATGCCCCCCGCCTCACGTACGCGCGTCGGGCCGGTCACGGCCGCCACGGGTGGTGCCGGCGGCGGTAGGCAGGCCGTCAGCAGGGCGGGGGGCATCTCCCCTACCTCCCTGCCCCGGTCGGTTGCCCATCGGTATGGGCGTCCGGTGCGCGGGTGCACCGATGGCGGCAGCACGACGTAGCCGCCATCGGCTTTCACGTCGACACCGGGGCCGAGTCCTTGGCCGGGCTTGCCCTGGCTGCATGGGACCCGGTGGCCGGGGTGCCGGTAGTACAGGTGCCACCCACCCGACCCCGTGACCACGTATGCGGTCGGCGGCAGTAATCCACGGCCGATGAGGTCAGCCATGGTGGTACGGCCACCGTGGGCGGGGTCGATGTCGACCACGACGGTTCCCGACGCGGCACCCGTGCGCAGCGCTAGCTGTCCGTTGGGGACGGCGGCCACGATCGCGGCCACCCGCTCCGGGTCGGTGCTGGCGGCGTAGAAGCCGTGACAGGTCAGGCACGGGCACCGTTCCTGATCGTGGGTCGGGTCTTCATCGGCTTTCGGGCAGGCCGGGCAGTTGGCCACGGGCCGTTTCGTGCGGCCGAGCATGAACACCGGCCACCCACGACCGGCGTAGGCCAGCGCGGCGGCGACCAGCCGGGCAGGGTCGGACATCGGGGAACTCCTTTCCGGTGCGGCGGTCCAAGCCCAGGGCGGGCGGGTGCTGGCCACCGGGGGTGAGGGCGCGAAGCGCGCCGATCAGGTCATGCCGCCAGCGGCAGCGAACCGGGACGCGGCGGCCGGGACGTGCGGCGCTGGTGGCGTTCCTGTGCACAGGCGGCACAGTCGCGCCGTTGCAGGTAGACCGGCCGTCCGCTACGCGTGTTCGTGCCGTCCACCCGCCGTCGGCAGACGTGCGGGTACGGCTCGTCGTCGGTGACCGGTCGGCCGAGCGCCGCGCTCGCGGCAAGCCACCGCGCCACCGGTTCACCACCTCGGCCGAGGCCGAGCGGCGATCGCGGCGCGGGTCACGGCCTGGCGCAGGTCGCCGAGCAGCCCGACCAACTGACGCCGGGCGGCCAGCTCGGCGGGAGCGAGTGCCACACGGACACGGATTTCGGCGTGGTCGCGGCCGGCAGCGGTGCGGACGCGGACCAGCACCGCACGCGCCCGCCCGGGGATGTCGACCACGATTTCCGGGGAGCGGTGTTCGTTGAGGTTGCAGCGGTGGTCCCGGCGGCACCAGTCGGTGTGACCGGTGCTGCGGCGGTTCATCGGTGTGCCTCGGCGCGTAGTCGGTGAACCACGTTGTAGACGCGCCGTCCGGTGCGCAACCTCATGCCTCGATCGCAGCGGCGGCAGGCGCGTGGCCGGCGCAGGAATCGGGTCGTGGTCTGGCCGGTGCCGGCGCACCGTTGGCAGGTTTTGAACGGGCTCACCCAGCACAGGACGGCGTAACCGAGCGTGATCAGTGTGGGGATGCTGGTGAGGGTGATAGCGGCTTTGGTCAGAGGGTCCACGGCAGCCTCCAGGGCCGATTTCGGGGCGTGAACGACTGTGAGCTGCTATCCGCTAGTGGGCAGCTCATGATTCGGTTTGGGTGCTAGCGGGGGTGCTAGCGCTAGCAGCACGGGCCGCTAGCGCTAGCACCCTGGCGGCGGTTAGCCGGCGGACCGTTTGCGGTCACGCTCCGCAATCGCCGCGAGTAGGTCGGTGTGCTTGATGCCGCGCCGGGTGACCGACTTGCCGTCGATGCGGCGGCCCACGTCGCCGACCTTCACGGCCGGGTGGGGTTTGAGTGCGGTGGTGAGTTGCGCGGCTTCCCATCCGCCGTAGACGTCGGGTCGCAGTTCGGCGAGCAGACCGCACAGAGTCTCGTTCCATGCCGACTTCTCGTCGCCCGGCCACACTCGGGCGAGGTCGCCGAGCACGTCGGCCACCGGGGCAACCTGCCGGGTCTGCTCGTCCGGCTTCGGCAGCGTCCCGGCGCTCTGGCGCAGCGCTACCGCGCGGGTGACGATGCGGGCGGCGGCGGTGGTGTCGACGTAGAACGAGCGGACCGCCGACGCCTTGGGGCCGAAGCCGCGCAGGATGCCCCACCCGGCTTCGATGACCGGCTGAAACACGGTGGCCCGGTACCCGTTCTTGTACGCCGACGTCCCGAGGATCATGTCGTTCGCGGTCTGGTCAGCCACGGACAGGCAGAAGCGGGAGTTGACGTTGCGGGTGATGCCGGTCGGCAGGCTGTCCTTGTCGGGGATCTGCGTGCCCATCAGGATGATCACACCCAACGCCCGGCCCAGCTTGATGACCTTCTCCAGCAGTTCCCCGGCGTCCTTGCCGTACTTGCTGGTCATCAGCTCTTGCAGCTCATCGAACCACGCCACCAGAGGGTGAAGCCCCGAGTCCTTGAGCGAGGCCAGTTCCGGGGTGACCTTGTTCTCCGGTGCCTTCCCGAGCCGGGCGTAGTGCTCGATGCGCTTCGAGCGGCGGCGGCACTCCTCATACAGCCACTCGATGAACCCGAAGCACCGAGCGAGGGTGTCGTCATCGAAGCCGTTGCCGTACTCGGCCATCACCGGCTCCAACACCGCGAAGTCACCCACCCCCTTCAACTCGTAACCCCGGATCTCCGTCCGGGGGTCGAGGGCGGCGGCCAGGATCAGATCCCGCAACGCGAACGTCTTCCCCGAACCGGGCTGACCACCGAACAGGAAGTTACGGAACATCAGATCCACCGCCACGGTGTCGAGGCGGGGCGTGGTGGCGAACGGGAACGGCTTGAACACATCCACCTTCACCCCGGCGTTGAGCAGCGGCCACGCCGGTTGCTTCATCTGCGACGCCGGTTCGTAACCCACCCACAACGCGAGTCGACCCGTGTGACCGGGGGCAGGTTCCGGCCACACCTGATCCAGCGGCAACCGCATCGCCGACGCGAGCTTGCCGCGCCGGGCGACCACCTCGGCGGCTTCCACCCCGTACGGCAGGTCCACGATGGCCAGGTGACCGGGACCGTCCCGGTGGATGTCCACCGGGAAGCTGATGGCCTTCGGATCCTTCGCTACCGCCGAGTTGATCGCGGGCATCTGCAACGAGGTCAACGCCCGGCGCACCAGGTCGGCGGTCAGCTTGCGGTAGCGGGTGCCTTCGGTCACCCGGTCCGTGATCGGTCGATCGGCCGGACGGCCACGGGTGGCCAGCCACGGCACCACCACCGCACCGGCCACCGCCGACCACCATGACGGCCCGGCCGCGAGCACGATCACCCCGGTTCCGGTGCCCGCGGTTCCGGCCGCGAGCACCCACCACCGCCACACCGACTGGCGCTGACGGCGGGCGTCGAGCTTCAACCAGGTGTCCGCGTCGCCGCGCGAGGCGGCGGCTTGCCGTAGGTGCCAGTTCCCTTCCTCAGCGGCGGCCCACCGCAGGGCTTGGCCGATGCTGCGCACAGCGCCGATCGGAGCCCACGCCAGGGCTTTCACCGCGTACTTCGGCAACCTGACACCGTGATAGGCGACCACATAGCCGGCGTCCTTGCTCTGGTGCTTCACGGCGGCGCGTAGGGCACGGCCGGAACGCGCCCACTCGGCCAGGATCGGCCGACGCGCACGCTGCCGGGCCACCACCTCGGCCGGAATGTCGTCGGCCATGTCCACCGGCCCGCCGACCCGCTCCGGTCCCGCGTCAACCGTCTCCGCATCCTCGGCGTCGTCGGTGTCGTCGTCGGCCTGGTCGCCACCGGCGGCGCGGCGGGACCGGGCGGCGTCGAGGTCGACCACTTCGGCATCCGGGCCGGTGGTGAGGTCGGCTTCGGCGGCGTGCCGGTCGAAACGGTCGTCATCAGGGGCGGTCACGGCGGGCCTCCTTGCGGGTGGCGGGGGTGCGGGAGGTCGGGCGGTGCTCGTTGTCGTTCCAGGTCCGGCCGCTGCCCTTGGCGGTGCCGGTGAAGCCGCCGCGTGACGTGCGGAAGCCGTTGAACACGTCGGTACTCGGCGAGACGCGGGTGGCAGCGGACCGCTTCGGCGCGCTCACCGGCCCGCCCCTGCGGAGTCGATGACGGCGATGGGGGCGCACAGACGGCCGTAGGTGTCGATCTGCCACCCGGTGGTGCGGGTCAGACCACGGGAGGCCAGGGCGGCGGCGACGGCGGTGAACTCGCGTTCGTCGGGCCGGTCGTAGTCCTCCATACGGGTCGGGAGATCCACCCACTCGGTGCCCTGCGTGTAGTGGATAAGCAGGGTGTAGCCGCCGCACGCGGCAGCGGTGATCGTGACCCGCAACGGTGTACCGATCAACAACGGGCGGCGGGGCCGCAACCGGGCTACGGCGTTCCGCAGCGCTCGCAGGGGTGACAACATCAGGTTCTCTCCAAACGGTTGAGTGCCGGAACGGAGGGACCGGCGGCGCGGCACGGGTTTCCAGGCCAGAGGCCGCGCCGCCGGGCGGAACTAGTCGTGCGAACGCACCAGGTGCGCCAGGGCCGCGCCCATACCGAGCACCGCCACCGGCAGACACGCCACGGCAGTCGTGATCCACCACGGCGCTACCTGCACTCCGGCGGCGACCAGCAGGTGATAGGCGACCTGGCCGAGCGCGCCCACGAGCAGCGAAGCGATGGCCGACCACTTCGCGAACCGGCGTGCGCGGTCGGGTACGCGGCCGGACAGCCAGACGTAGAGGGCGTAAGCGCCGTAGGTTTCGACGCCGATCGGGAGGGTGATCGCGGTGTTGATGGCGAACCCGTCGGCGATACCGGGTAGCGGGTGCACCACCCCGAACCCGGTCAGTCCACCGAGTCCGACCCACCCGGACCAGATCGCGACGAACGCGGGAAGCGCCAGCAGGATCACCGGCCACACCACCGCCGACCGGACCGGCGCGGCCGGTGCGGGCGTGTCCGGGTGTCCGACCGTCGTGGGCTGCTCGTCCGTCTCGACGGCGGGCGGCTCGTCGGCGGCCACGGGCACCGGGTCGACGGGCGGACGTACCTGGGTGTCCGCCGGTTCCGGCCCCCAGATGTCGACGTTGGTGTAGACCGACTTCGACGGGCGCTGATCGGCAACGCCCGGTTCCGGGTCCGGGCCGATCGGCGCGGCGTAGTCCAACCGGAGCGCGGCCGGCGCATCGGCGTCGGTGCGGGTCTGCTCGGCGTGCTCGGCCCGCAACCGGGCCAACAGCTCGTCGGCCTTCGGTGCACCGATGCGGAACTCCCGCATCAACCGGTTCCGTGACGGAAACCGCTGCCCGTCCGGCAGGTCCAGGGCGCGGGCGGCGGGCAACAGCTTCTCGATGGGTTGGGGGTAGCGGGTGCCGTTGATCGTGGGGGCGGTCATCAGGCCACCGCCAGTGCGGTGAGCCGGTCGACCGTGGTCGGGTCGAGGTCGGGGCCGGTGGTGTACTCCTTGGCGTGGGCGTAGATCTCCCACCCATGCAGGCTCGGGTAGGCGTACATCACCTGCCACGGGCGGCCGTCGTCGCTGGTGCCGGTGTGCTCGGCGGTGAGCGTGTCCGGGCTGTTGAGTCCGGCGAGGTGAAGCCAGGACCGCAGTTCGGCGATGCGGTCGAAGGACACCGCCAGCGCTAGGCCGTCGGTGTGGGTGCGGATCTCGGTGGGGTCGGCCAACAGCAGGATTTCGGCCATCACGGCACGTCGGGTCTTACGGGGGCTGTTCACGCGGACTCTCCTTCGGGGTAGGCGCAGTCGACGCACTCGCCGAGCGAGCGCGGAATGCAGTACGGCCGGACCACGCCGCAGACACGGCAGGTGCGGCGGGCGGTCAACGCCGCGCGGATCGCGCGCAGTTGGGCGGGGGTGGCGGTGCGCTTCGGCCGGGCCAAATCCAGCCGGTACAGGTAGGCGGTGCGGGTACCACCGACGCCGCGCCACAGGATCTGTGCGGCGACCGGTGGGCCACCGGGACGTAGGCCGGCGGCGCGGAGTTGACGGCGGGTGGCGTAGCCAGCCGGTGCGCCACGCCACCAGTACGTAGGGATGCCGTACCGCGACCCGTCCGGGTCGTAGTAGGCGGCACGGATACGCGACATCAGGCCACGCGCCCCGGGCCGGTGATGCGGTCGGCCACCTCGACGGCGGCACGGGTCACGCGAGCCTCAGCCCGACGCAGCCGACGCCAATCGAGTGCGGTCGGGCCGCCGTGGTCCTCGGCGTAGATCAGCGTGATCTGCGCGTCCAACACGTCCAGCTCGGCGGCGATCAACGGCCACTCCGTGTCGATCGCGGCCAGGTCGGCGGCGGTCGGCTCAGCGGTGACGGCAACGAGGTGCTTCCTCACGGGGAACCTCCGGTACAGGTCGGAACAGCGGGGGAGTCCTCGGAACCGGGCCGGTCACGTCACCGAGTAGGCAGGCGCGCCACCGGCCCGGACACCGAGGTTGTGCAGCACGCGCTATCCGCTCCGCTCGCCCTGCTCGCCCGGGACCTACCGGGGTCGACCACCAGGTGGTTCAAGGCAGGGATGCCGCTCGGCGGCCTCACGCGTGCTCATTCCTGTCGCTGTGGAGTTCTCAATGAACGGCCTGATCCGGCGTCTCATGGGCGTGCGGCAACGGCGTGCCGTCGTTCCCCGAGCCATCCGGCCGGTACAACGTGGCGTTGTATTCGTGACGCTACAACTCCACGTTGTATTCATGCAAGCACCTGTACCGCGTAGGCTTGTACTGATGACTGACGCTGACCTGCCCGCCGACTGGTGGACGACGGACCACGTACGCACCTACCTCGCTTCGGTAGGTGCGCCGATCAGTCGCGCAACCTGGGCTTCCTACGTTTCACGCGGGCAGGCGCCCGCTCCTGACCGGATGTTCGGCAGGTCCCCGGCGTGGCAGCCCGACACCATCCGGAAGTGGCAGGCCGAGAGGCCCCGTAAAGGCACCACCGGCTAGGTCGGATCATCTGGTGCCTCCTGTCCTCGGCTCCCGTCTGCGGCGGCACCTTGCTCGCCTGCCAATGAGACTGCCCGCCGAGCAGCGATCCGAGCAGGTCCTACGCACGGACACGAAGGACACGGCCTATGTCCACTGAGGTCCCACGGCAGTACAAGCCAAACCTCGTGCTGGTCAACCGCCGCAAGGCCGCCGGTTGGGAGTCGCGCAAGCGCGCCGCGCGAGAGCTGCACCGCGTAGGCCAACAGCGCGGCATCCGCGAGACGCCCACGGTCGAGGCCATCGAGAAGGCGATGTACCGCCACGAGACCGGGCGCGTAGCGGTCACCGACCCGATCTACCGGCAGCTCTACTGCCTGGCGTACGACGCGAAGCCCCACGACCTGTTCGGCGAGCTGACCGGCAACGCCGAGGACCGCCCCCACTTCACGGCACGATCCCACAAGTTCGTGACGGCGTTCGTCGGTGCTGACGGCGCTGCCCAACTGCGGGAGGTCGCAGGCTGCGCGCCAGCCGTGGGGGAGTGGCACACCTGCTACTCGGCACCCATCGAGCACCCGGAAGGCGACTGCACCCTGTATGTCTGGCCGTGCGGGTCGGTGGTCTTCCACCTTGTCGAGCCTGTGCAGCTGTCCACGATCGCGGCGCTAGCCGCGTGGCGAGTCGCCTCCTATGGCGACAACATCAAATGGGCTACCGATTACCTCGCTCCCACCGCGCCCGTCGAAGATGAGTCTGCGGTGTACGTCCTCGGTGCTCATTGGGTTGTTGAGCCAGCATGGCCGGCAGAGCTATTAGGAACCGCGCTCCGCATCATGTCGACGCCGAAGGTGTTGTTGCACCGCGATCGTCCGATGGACGACGAACACCTAGCGCATGCCGAACTGGTCGAGCAATCGTTGCTGGCGGAATCATACGATCACACAGGCATCGAATCATTCGGCGTGCCGGGAATCTCCGTGGGCTACGCCTCGTGGTCCGGAGTCGTGTACCACCCGATCTCTGCCGAGCGCTCCCTAACGGAGCCCGAGATAATCTCGTGCGAGCTTGCGATTCAATCCATGTGGGCGTATTGCGACGCGATCGCCCGTCAGGTAGAGCAGGGGCGAGATCCACGGGTGCCGTCGGAATATGGATGGCGCTACCTTCGGGCAGCGCGCTCCCGACTCACGGTCTCCCGCCTACGGGAGACCGGACAACATCAGGCAATGCGCCGAGCAATCCTGCGGACATGTGACCTAATGCCAGCCCTAGACCAAGCCATCGAGACCCTCCGTGATATGGATCGAGGTTGAGCCAATGACATCGGGCCGCCCGGTACTTGTCGTGACCGACATGCAAAACGGCTTCGTGCGAGAGCAGTCAGCGCACATCGTACCCGTCGTTGTCGACCTGGTGCGCCGCTGGCAGGCAGCCGGTGGCGACACGCTTTTCACCCGGTACCTGAACTACCCTGGCAGCCCATTCGAGCGATTCTTCGACTGGAAACGGCTTCAGTCTTCCCCTGACATTGATTTCGTGCCCGAGTTGCGCCCGTACGTAGATCATGGCGTAACGCTTGACAAGAGAATCTATAGCCCATTCACACCCGAGGGTGTAGCGCTATTCAAACAGCGTGGATGGCAAGAGTTCTACTTTTGCGGCATCGCTACCGAAAGCTGCGTCTTGAAGGGTGCTGTGGACGCCTTCGAGCACGACTTTACGCCTTGGCTGATCGCGGATGCCTCGGCGAGCCACGCGGGCAGTGAGGCACACGAGGCGGGGCTACTGGTCGCGCGGCGGTTCATCGGCCCTGGTCAGGTAATCCAGCTCGCCGATATCCCAGCAACGCTTATCGACCTGCCACTACAGTCGCCCCTGTCGTTGGATGAGACCTGAACTCGTGCTTCCCCGAGTCTCCCGAGGGCGTCGGCTGCTGGAGCCTCGGATGCCGGACACTGTCCCTCCGGCCCTGCCTGCGGTCGTAGAGAGCCCGACCGCACAAAATCATCAGCTCGGCGTCTCGACGCATCGGCTCAGGATAGCTCCTGACTTGGCGTTTTGGCGCTGCCTTCTCGGCCCGCCGCGGCCGTCACAGGTCCGGCACGCCCCGGTGTCATGGAATCTCCGATGTCCGGGATCGCCCACCTCGGCAACGTGCCCTAGGCTAGCTGCGGCACCCAATTGCATCGGTAGAGGACGGGAGCAGGATGGCTAGCCTTCAGGAAGAAATTGAGGAGGGGCGGTCTACGGTTAAGGCTGACGCCCTTTCGATGTCAATCGGCGAACTCGTAAATCTATACAAGAGTCGCGAGTTGGTAATTCGTCCGGAGTATCAAAGGCTTTTCCGGTGGCCTCCTGAGAAAAAGTCTAGACTGATAGAAAGCATTCTTCTTGGCATTCCACTTCCATCTATATTTGTAATGCAGCGGCATGATGGAATCTGGGAGGTGATCGATGGGCTGCAGCGCATATCGACGATTCTAGAGTTTATGGGCGAGCTAATTGATGAAAATAGCGGTGAGGCGCTTCCCGCGAGTTCGCTGACAGCAACAAAGTATCTCCGCTCGCTAGAGGGCATGACCTTTGAGTCCATCGAGGGTCCTACGTTGACGCCTGGTCAGCGGATCGGCCTCAAGAGAAGCAAGATAGACGTAAAGATCTTGCTGCCGGAGAGTGACGACAAGGCGAAGTATGAACTCTTCGACAGGTTGAACTCCGGCGGAGAGACCGCCTCGGACCAGGAGGTCAGGAATGTCCAGCTCTTGATGGCTGATCGCTCTTTCTTTCAATGGCTTACCGAACTCAAAGAAAACGAGGATTTCAAGGAGTGCACGCTTGTTACTAGCCGTCAGGGCGAACACCAGTATGATCTGGAGCTGGTCTGCAGATTTCTTTCCCTGCAGGGCAGTTCTCCCGATGCCTTGAAGGGGATGCTGGATGTCGACACCTTCCTTACGGAGACCATGCTTGCTTTCGCAACCGACGGATCTTATGACCGTAGCGCTGTAGCAGATACTTTTTCTGAGACCTTCTCCCTCTTGAACGAGGCACTTGGTCCAGAATGTTTTCGGAAGTATGACCCAGCCAAGGGACGCTTCGTTGGAGGTCTTTCGGTGTCCGCGTTCGAAGCCGTCACCACTGGAGTCGCCTCTAATCTCGATTCCTGGCTTGCAAGCGAAGAGCGTGTGGTGAAGTTGCGTAATAAGGTAATGGATATATGGGGCCTAGCAGCGTTTAGGAGTCAGTCGCGAGGGGGCGTCAGGGGTACTACTAGAATAGCAGCAAATGTGCCTTTGGCGAGGGCTCACTTCCGCCCATGAAGATCCGCACACTCGCTGAATTGGATGGTGCGATCTCAGCGGACTTGGCGTGGCGTAAGAAGGAGCTTTCGGTATTCCGGAACCAAGTTCATGGAGCGGAGAGCATGGTTCAGCGGGCGCTGCTCCGTGGGGCTGTGGCACTGCTTTATGCTCACTGGGAGGGTTTCGTCAAGAACTCCGCTCACGCCTATCTGGCCTATCTTTCCCGGCAGAACCTAACGTGGGGAGAATTGCGGCCAGAGATTGCTGGACTCGCGATGCGAGCAAACCTGACTGAATTCGGCCAGACGTTCCGTTCGAGATTCCATGCTGAGGTGGTTCGCCAGATGAGGGAAGGGGCGTCCGAGTTGGCCCGCATTCCCAACACTCGCGACGCGGTTAGGACGATGGCAAATCTCAATTATGATCGTCTAGAAGACATTCTCGTGTCAATCGGATGCAATTGTGACGGTTATGAGAAATATCGTGACATGATCGATGAGCAGCTTCTCGCGTCGCGGAACCGAATTGCGCATGGAGAGCAAGACTTTATCGCGCTAACCGACTGGGTGGATCTCCGTGCGGAGATCCTAAGCGTCATGGACGATATATATAGGCAGATTTCGAACGCGGCAGCTCTAAAGGACTACCGAGTCTAGTGCTGCTGTTTGTGCATGGCGTGACGCAGCGCAAGTTTTCAGCGAACGGTTTTGACGGATGTGGCGGGAGTCTCAAGGCGTCGCGTAAGCCGCGCCGGTTGCCAAGTGTGCCAGCGTCCGGGGACCACGTGGGGACCACACGGTGTGCGCGATGGTGGGCGGCATGCAGCCGGATTCACGGCCCGTAGATGGGGATAGCGTGCGTGACGTGCGGGAACGCTTACCAAATCGTCCTGGGGGTCAAGGGGTCGTCGGTTCGAATCCGGCCGTCCCGACAGCGAGAGGGTTTCCGCAGGTCAGAGACTTGCGGGAGCCCTCTTTTCATTGCTTGACATGGATGCCTGGTCTAGCACGCCGCTGTTGGACTCCTTGACTCGGGCAGGTTGTCATGTCACTACTGGATCTTCAAAAACTCACCGTCGGGCTCTCCCGGACCTGGGCCGGGTTCCTCCGGGACTGGGACCGGTCGCTGCGGGCCGGGAACTATCCGGAGACGACCCGCTACAACTATCTGTTGGCCGCCGCCCAGCTTGGCCGCTATCTGGGGGAGTACTCGCCGGATCCGGACGCCGTGGACGCGGCCGAGGATCCGTGTGCGGTGACGCGGGGGCATGTGGAGGCGTTCCAGGGTTGGATGATTGAGACTAGGTCCGCGTCGACGGCGTTGAACAAGCACAAGGGACTGCAGCAGTTCTTCAAGTGGCTGCTCGTCGATGAGGAGGTCATCGACCGGTCACCGATGGAGCGGGTGCGGCAGCCGAAGACGCCCCGCAAGTTGATCCCGGTCATGCGGAATGAGGACACGAGCAAGTTGCTCGACGCGTGCAAGGGCAAGGGGTTCGCGAACCTGCGTGATGAGGCGTTGATCCGGCTGTACTGCAACACCGGGGCGCGGCTGTCGGAGGTCGGTAATCTTCTGGTCGCTGACGTCGATCTGAACACGGAGTCGGTGCACTTTCACGGCAAGGGTGCGAAGGATCGGCGGGTGCGGTTCGGGCCCAAGACGGCCCGGGCGTTGTCGCGGTATCTGCGGGCCCGGGACAAGCACAAGGGCGCCGCCCTGCCGAACCTGTGGCTGGCCGAACGAGGCGCCGCGCCGTTGAGTCCGAACGGCATCAAGATCCTGCTCAAACGGTTGGGTGCGGCGGCCGGGGTGGCGGACGTGCACGCGCACCGGTGGCGGCACAGCTTCGCCCACGAGTGGAAACGCGCCGGCGGCGACACCGGGGATCTGATGTTGCTGCTCGGATGGACCTCGGAGGACATGCCTCGCCACTACGGCGCCAGCGCCGCAGCCGAACGGGCACAGGAGACACAGGCACGCCTGGGTATCGGCGAACGCGTATAGGCGGGTCGGCTGGCGCGGTCACACACGCGGGGCCGGGTGTGACCGCGCCGTCACGGGTAGGCTGCGTCGACGTCGATCCGGTTGACCACTCTGACCCCCACCGTCCAGCTCACGACACGCTCGTAAACCCTCTTGACGGAATACGCGGCTGCTGACTCGTCAACCAGAATGACCGCGACCGATAAGCCCCGGGCGGGCGCGCGTCAGACGGACTTGCCCGCGTGCTGGAAGGGGACCCGACAGCGATGCGGGCTATCGCCCGTCCACCCGGTGTTCGATTCCCCCTCGGACACCAATTTGCAGCATCCATGCTGTGTTTCGCGTACTGGTGGTCAAGCGCGCTTGACCACGCAAATCTCATTGAACCTTTTCCAACCTGGCCCTACAACCCAGGGTAATGCGGCGAGCCCAGATATCGATGAAGGCGGGGCTCCAGGTAAGACAGCAGTCGACCAAGATCCAATGCCCTGACCGGGAGCCTCACCTGCGCTGTCTTACCCCTCCACGATTCCGCTGTCCAGCCGCACGCTGAACCACCTCGCCGACCGCATCCGAGCGCACCGCAACCTGCGCCGAACACGAACCGTGGTTCCGGCCGACAGCACGATGGGCTCGAGATGGACGATCGGCCGCATGTGCTCCGCTCGTGTCAGCGGCGCACTGCCAGGAGGCCAAGCGCTGCATGATTTGTGTACCTGGAAGGTCATCGAGTGTGGTCGGCAATGAGGAATTGGGCCATCGCCAGCAATAGAGCGACAGTGCCGCCAAAGGCGCCCCCGCCAGCGATGATCGCTAGGGGCACCGGCATGCCGCCGGCGGCTGACAAGAAGCCAGTGACGGAGCCGACGGGAACCGCGGCGAGCAGGATGATGGCGGTCCAGACGGCGCGCGCCGGGTCGGGAGGCCCGGGTCGTCGTGTTGACGGCGTAGAGGCGACAGGAACTGCCGGAATCGGCCGGGGCAAGGTTCTTCTACTCGACACACGGCCAACGTTCGCCGACCTCAAGCGATGGGGCAACGTGGTGGACGCGTTTCGCCCCACGTATCGATTCCGAGCGGCTGACCAGCGCGAACTCGAAATTCCTCGGTCAGGAAAAACCTGACAAAATCAGAGCATGGCGCGGACTTACAGGAACACCTTGAAGGCGCACGCGCATGCGCTGTCCAGCCTTGGCGCGGCGTTGACCGATCTTGCTCACGAGCACAGAGTGGCTGCGAGTGCGATGGAGCAGCAACCGCCGCAGGGCCCACGGGGAGACAGCGATTTCGCCGATTGGATCGCGGCCGCAGCCGAAATTTCGGCTGCGGCCGAGCGGCTACTTGAGTTGGAAGTAGAGCTGGCCCGCCACCATGGCACGACCTGGGAACAGGTTGCCGATGCACTCGGGGTCACTCGCCAGTCGGCCTGGGAACGGTTTCGCAGCCACTCGCGTTGGGATCGCACCCACAGGCTTTCGCGGCTGCGGCGTGTACGCCGTGCCGCTTTGTTCCGGCGGATGGCGTTCGGCCAAAGCGAGGATTTCGTAGCCGCCCTGCGACAGATGATGCGAGCCGGTCACGCCTCATCCGAGCGCCAGTCACCTCCTGGTGCTTGATCAAGACGAGCCCCGCGGCTCCTAGAGTGCAGGGGCGGCGTGGCCAGCCAATCTCAAACGTTCTCTACCGCCATGCGCTACGCGAGGGGACTGCCGGTCGGTCTCGTCAGCGGTAGATTGGGTGCATGACCACCTACCTGGTGCATGGATGCTGGACGTGGGGGTTCAAGTCGCCCCTCGGACAGAGATCTTCCGCATCGATGCGCACTTTGAGTGCGCATGCGCTGATGCTATAACCTGCTGTGCCGCGTCGGGCGGGCGAGTGCGCTGGCCGTCCGGAGACAGGTCAGAGTTCGTGCAGGAATTTTCCGGATGGCCTTCTCTGATCTTCTGCAGCGCTGGCCCGAACCCCACGCCCCGCCCCGCGCGTCACACCTGCCTGAGTGAGGTGACCCGGTGTCAAGTCCCGAAGGACGACCAGGGCCAGGCACACACCGTTTCACCCGGTTCCGACGATCCCGAGGCAGCACGAAATCCGCTACAGATCTTGAATCGCTTACGCATCGACCCCGGACCGATCGCCGACAACCGTTACGAACGTTGGTCCGCCGGCCGGTCGCCTCGTCGACACCTGCTTCGTCCAGGTGCGCATCCAACTCCGCATCAAGCGCTGATTCCAGGACCGTGCGGGTGATCCCCGCCAGGAGCCCACCCGGGCCGACCAACGAGACTCCATCGGCCTTGGCCCGCTCGACCAACTGCTGCGCAAACTCCACCTCCGCCGCCGACGGCTGCGGAAGCGGAGCAGCGTTCTTCTTGTCTGCCATGACGTGGTCCTTCCTGGACAGGATCAACGTCCTGTCCAACGGACCACACCCAGGTCAAACACGGAAATCTACGCAGTCCCCCCTCCGTCACCACCGAATGTGAGACAGGGCCCAAATAACGGCTGATCGACCGATCAAGGGAGAGACGCCAGATGACGACCGAGATCACCTCGGGGCAGGAGCCGGCCGCCAGGCTGGCGGATGCGGTCACGGACGAGCAGTTGATCGCGATGCTGGTCGATCGGGCTCGCGGAGACGGGCTGAAGCTGACCGGTGAGGGTGGGCTGCTGCAGCAGCTCACGAAGCCATCCCGTGGCATGACCTACGGTCAGCGCTTCCGTCTGGCGGCCGGGCTAGCCGCCGCGCCGCGCCGCCAGCACATTGACCGACACCGCCTCCGGCATCGCCAACCTCCACAACAGCATCCTCAATGGGATGACGCCAGCACCGTTGCCGGGCAACGCGTTCAACGAAATACGAGACATACTCTAGCTTGATCTTTAACCTGGGGTTGGTTCGTATCGACCCTGGCTGATCATGGCCGCAGCCCTTGGTTGATCATTCTTCTTGTCGAGGGAAGAAGATCAGGACCAAGGGCTGCGGGATGATCAGTGTGCATGACGCCGGGCGTGAGAGCGCGGTGGGGGACCTCGCGACGTTCCGTAGGGAACTGCATCGTTGTCTGAGTGCCCGAGCGGATGCGTTGTTCGAGTTGGCTGACGCGGTGTTGTGCGCGGATGGGCCGGTGCGGTCGTTGCCGGCGTTGTCTCTGGTGGCGGAGCATCGCCGAGGTCACGGCGCGTTGTACGACGCTCTTGGCGCCGGTCGGATTGATGTGCAACGGCTGCGGACGGTGGTGGCGTCGACGCCGATACCGCGGGCCGCCGATGGGCGGATCGTTCTGGCGGTGGATGTGACCTGTTGGCTGCGGCCGGAAGCGCACACCGTGCCGGAGCGGATCCTGTGTCACACCTACGGTCGTGGCAAGGACCAGCACATCGGGGTGCCGGGCTGGCCGTACTCGTTCGTGGTCGCCTTGGAGGCCGGGCGTAGTTCGTGGACCGCCCCGCTGGACGCCATCCGCCTCGTCCCGGGTACGGACCTGGCCGCGGCCACCGCCGGGCAGGTGCGTGACGTCCTCGGGCGTCTGATCGCCGCCGGGCACTGGCGGCCCGGCGACCTGGAGATCTGGGTGGTCATGGACGCCGGCTACGACGGGGCCCGGCTGGCCTGGCTGCTACGAGACCTGCCGGTCCGGATTCTGGCCCGGATGCGCTCGGACCGGGTCCTGCGTCGCGCCCCGCGACCGTGGACGCCCGGCCCCAAGTGCGGCCGGCCACCACGACACGGCAGCGAGTTCATCTTTGGTGACCCGACCAGCTGGGAAACCCCGGACGTCACCACCGTGACCGAGACCCGGCTCTACGGCACGGCGACCGCGCGTGCCTGGTATCGGTTGCATCCACGCCTGACCCGCCGCGCCGCCTGGGCCGACTGCCCCGAACTGCCCATCCTGGAAGGCACCGTCATGCGTCTCGACGTGCAACGACTCCCCTCCGGCGCGACCGCGAAACCGGTGTGGCTCTGGTGGTCCGCCGGTGCAGACCCGGCCGGTGACCCGGACGCCGCGATGGTGAACCGGCTGTGGCAGGCGTTCCTGCGTCGCTTCGACATCGAGCACACATTCCGGCTGCTCAAGCAGACCCTCGGCTGGACCGTGCCGAAACTACGCGACCCGCACGCGGCAGACAGATGGACCTGGCTGATCATCGCTGCCCACACCCAACTCCGGCTGGCCCGGCCCCTCGCCGCCGACCTGCGCCACCCGTGGGAACGACCAGCCCCACCCGACCGGCTCACCCCGGCCCGCGTCCGCCGCGGATTTCGTCACCTCCGCCCGACGACCGCCTGCCCCGCCAGTGCACCGAAACCCACCCGGCCAGGCCCTGGACGGCCACCCGGACGACCCAACCGCCATCCCACCCGCCGCCACGACGTCCACATCGTCATCAGCAGCGACACCACAAGCCAGAAAACCCGCAAGAAGAAATCGACGAATCCCCGACCACGCCGCACAGGTTAAAGATCAAGCTAGTCCACGAGGTGGACAATAGGCGATTGGCGGAAAATTCTCGCCCAGTCGGGGATGCACGAACGCCGTGCCGTCCCGTAAGACTGGTGCGTGTGGCGCTGGTGTTCGTGCACGGGATCGGCAATCGTGACGGTCGGGCTTACGGCAAAAAGGTGGAACTTCGGGACGCCCTGTTCCAACGGTTCCTATTGGCCCGGGCGGTGCCTGAATTGTCCGGGTCGGAGATCCGTAATCCTCTCTGGGGTGAGCTGGGTACGGCTGTCGGGTGGTCGCCGGCCACTCTGCCCACTGGCCGCAACGGTGAACGGCTCGGCGGTGCCGACCCCGTTGTAGCCGATCTGGTCGCCGTCGCCGATCCCAGCGGGTCGGGGATGCCGCTCGTCGAGGCCGCCCGCACCGACCTACGCGACGCGGTCGACCTTCTCTATTCATTCTTGAACTTGCGCGGGCGTGACGCCGCCGAGATCGAGGAACTCGCAGACCAAGCCGTGGCGCTGGCCGACTGGTGCGAGGGCGCCGACCTCGACGTTGCCACCGTCGATGACGACCGGGAGCTCGTCGAGTTGCTGGTTTGGCGGACTGCGCCGGTGATGGTGCCGGCCCCGGGTATGGAGACCCTCGGTCCCGGGCGGCAAGTGCGTGTGGCGGCGCGCGCGGCGCTGATTGCTGCTGTGGACGAGTATCGCCGAAGCACTGTCGGTTCACCCACACGACACATGGCGGCGGCGCTGCGCCGGCTCATGGGCCGCCCGGCATCACTGCTGATCGGCGATGTCCTGGTCTACCTCGCGAGTCGGGGCACCCCGGAACGACCGGGCCAGATCGTCTCGTTGGTCACGCGAGATCTGGAGGAGGCCAGCCGCGACGGACCGCTCGTCGTGGTTGCGCACAGCATGGGCGGCAACATCGTGTATGACGTGCTCAGTCACTTTCGTCCTGACCTTGAAGTGGACACTCTCGTAACGGTCGGCACCCAGGTTGGCTTCTTCGAAGAGCTGAGGTTGTTCCCGGCAGCACGGGCCGGCCGGCCCGCGAACGTGCGGCGGTGGATCAATGTGGTCGATCGCGGCGACCCGCTCTCCTACACAGCGGCTCCGGTGCTCGACGGCGTCACTGACTATGAGTATTCAACCGACGCGCTCTGGGCGCACGGTGCGTACTTCCGGCAGCCCACCTTCCACGCCCGGCTGGCCGCCAGAGTGCGGGAGGCACGCTCGTGACAGAGATCGTTGTCGACGACGGCATGGGGCCGCGGTTGCACGCCTTCGTCGTCGGCGTCGGCGCGTATCCCTATTGCGACGACCCGGCCGACGACGGTGCGGCCGGGCGAGTGCTCGGTGAGCTCGGCTCGGTGACGAGCCCGCCACCGTCGGCCGCAGCCGTGGCCGAATGGCTTCTGCACGCCCCGCGTGGTATCGACGATCCGCCGGTCGGCACGGTTGAGGTGTTGATCTCGTCGATTGCTGAGGTCTCGCTGCACCTCGGCCACGGTGCCCGGCAAAGCGTCGCCCGGGCGGTCTTCGATGAGTTCAAGGCAGCGTTTCGGCGATGGCGCCGCCGGTGCGATAGCCACCGCGACAACATCGCCCTGTTTTACTTCTGTGGACACGGCTGGGAACTCGACGGTCAGCTCCTGCTTCTCGAGGACCTGGGTCGCGACCCGGACGCACTGCTGGAGAACTGCGTCGAGCTCAGCGAGATCCGCATGATCATGCAGCACTGCCGCGCCCGAACCCAGCTCTACTTCGTCGACGCCTGCCGTCAGATGCCGCCCGACTTCGCGCAGCTGACCTCGGCGACACGTACTCTCATGGATCATCCCCGGCAGGTCCGCCTCCCGCTGCCGCCACTCGATGCCCCGGTCTACTTCTCCACCGCGCGCCGCTTCGAAGCCCAGGCCAGACAGGGCGCAGTCACCCCGTTCACCGCCGCCGTTCTACGCACCCTTGACGGCTTGGGGGCGCACCCCTCCGGCGCGAACGGCTGGACCATCGCCACCGACCGCTTCGGCCCACACCTGCGCGACGTGATTATCTGGGACAACCCAGACACCAACCGGCTGTCCTGCCTCACCGTCGAGGGCGAGCAAAGCGGTGTGAGCGTGTTACGCACCCTAGCCGGGCCACCGCTCGTGCCGTTCCGGCTGACCTGCGAGCCGGCCCACGCGCTGCCCGCCGCCGAAGTGTCCATCCGGTCCTTCCCGCATAATGCGGGTAGTCCGATGACGGTAAACGATGGTCGGGGTGAGGTCGAGGCGGGCGTCTATCACGTGGAACTCGGCTTCCCAGACGGCGTCGGCTTCCGCAAGGCGTCCGCATTCGCCGAAGTGCTGCCACCGAACCGGACCTTCCACACCGAGGTGGAGCAGGCATGACGACCCCCGACGCCGGCCTGCGGGTCCTCTGCCGCAATCCTGAGGCCGCGACCGGCGAGGTGATCGGCATTTTCGAGATCCTGAACGTGGGGCTGCGGGTGATCGCTTCCGGCACGCTACTCAACGCCTCCACGACGCCGATCGAACCGCTTCACGCCGGTCGCTACATCGTGCGCGCCAGCTTGCTTGACGGCCGCCGGATCTCGGCGCCCATCGAGCTCCCGCCCGGCGAGGAGCCGGTCCTCGCGGTCATCGACATCACCGCGACCGGCGACAATCCGCTGAACGGGGACGGGTGGATAGCCGGCTGGATCTTCGGCCAGGAGTTCACCCCGACGCCAGCGACCCGCCTTAGCATGCCGTCCGACACGACCGTAGCCGTCGCACGCGACCGGCTTGGCGACGGCACCGCAGTAGTCGTCCAGTGGACGGTGTCGCCCCAGCCACCGCAGTTCACCGTGGCCGCCGCAGACCTGCCGCTGCGATTCGTCGGCGACGGGTCCGGCATCGGACTAGTTCCCGCGTCCGGGCACGCCCGCGCCCTGCTGACGTTCCTGCAGGCTGGTGACCTACCCGCGGCGCAGATCCTGGCGGCGCAGGCGCGGGCGCCGGACGCGGCGCCCGACCCTGCTACCGCGATCGCCGTCGGGTACACCTTGCTGCGGTGCGGCGATCCAGGGCTAGGTCGCTGGGCCCGCGACCTCGTAGTGGCACAGCCGCGCTCGTTCGATGCGCACCTGATCCACGCCTCGGCGCTCATGCGGGACCCGCAGGGGTGGCCGAAGGCCCGCACGACGCTGCTGGCCGCCACCCGGCTCGGCCTGCCGATGGTCCCAGCCGGCCTGCGATTGCTCGACGACGCGCTGCGGCTGCTGATCCAGGGCACCGACGACACGGAGTTAGCCGCAGCCCGGCAGCAGTTCGTGCCCTATCTGCGAGCCGGGCTCACTGGCCTGCTAACGACATTCCGAGGAACCGCGCCCGATGCGCCTGCGGCGGAGCCGGTACGGGTCCGGCTGCCGGAGCACGCGCGTCGCCTGGTACTCAACCGCCTCACTCCATCGCTGCGGCCGATGCGCACCCGACCGGCACTGAAGCAGACCGCGTCGAGCACCATGGAGATCGGCGACCGGAAGCGCGCGATCCTCGGACCCTACGAACTCCCACTCGTCCCGGCCGGTCCGGGCGCTGCCACCTTGACTCTGCCGTTGGAGTTCGCCGCGGCGGTCGGTTCCGGCTCGGTTGGCTCGGTCGGCCTGAGTACCGGCCAGCTCATCGTCATGATTTCCAACGTCACCGTGCCGGACGATCTGGACATCCGGGTCACTCCCGGAGGCTCGCGCGAATCCGTTGCGCTCACTCGTCGAGGGACGGTGCTGATGGGGGCGATGTCCTGGCTAAAGGCCGGCCTGCCCGCCATCATCAGATTGTCCGGCTACGACGGGGGCCCACCCACGGGTCGCCCCACGCGGCTCCTGAGGGAGTCGGCGCACGCCAGTGCCTCCGTGCGCCGCCGAGCCATGGTCGAAGAGGCGGAACGTCTGTCCGGTGTCGATATTGGCGCGGCAGACGCCTCCGCCCGATTTGGTGAGCTCGCCGAACAGTGGCTGGCGCTGCGCGACACCGAGACAGGTCCCGACCGGGTGCTGTGGCGCCGCTTCGTTGATGCCCGGCAGCGCTTCGACCGCCGGCACAGTCCCCGCCTAATGATCGACGCGCGGCCGGTGACCCGACCCGAGCAAGCCGAGGACATCCCCGGCGACGGGCTTGATGGGCTGTCGATTCAGCAGGCCGAACTCCGCCTACGGGACCTCCTCGAACTCAGCGGCTTCCGCGGACCGCTGTGGGACACCGTCGCGGCCGCCGCCACGTCCTACTGCCTGGCCACCGTCACCGCCTGGCTGACCGCCATGCACGTGCCCCGGCCGTGCGAGCTGGACCGACGTGCCTGGGCACAGCTGGAAAAGCCGTGGGCGCGCGCCGACGCGCTGCGGGTCGCCGGCCAGGTGGCCTCGAACGCCGTCGCACACTTCCGTGACCGGCGGCTAGCCTGGGGAAGCTGGCGAATCGAGGACGGAACGTCGCTCGTCACAGAGCTGCTCGACGCCTGCGCCGTAGCCCTGCCGCAGGCTCTCCGCGCCTCAGCGACCCGGCGCGTTCCGGCCCCTCACGGCACGCGGATGCGGCGGCCGGACGACGGCGATCCGGTGCCGCAGTCGGCAGCGATCCTGCGGACGGCCGGATACAGTCGGGTCGAGGTGGCAGAGGTGCTGGGACTGAGCGGGCCGGAGGCGGTTACACGGGCCGTCAAGCGGTACCGAAGGAGCCAGGATGTATGACAGCCACGCCGCCCGCCTGGTCGAGCAGACCTCGCTCGGCCGGCTCGGCGCCCACCGGCTCCGCGAGCGGGCGAACCGGAAGGAGACGAGCCCGGAGACCAAGCGGGCCGTCAAGCGAGTCGAGAGGCGGCTGCCGAACGCCTGGGTCGGCGCAACCAGCGTCCTGCTTGTCGACGATCACGACCTGATCCGCAAAGGACTGCGGCACGCCTTCGAGTCGGACCGGCAGTTCAGCGTCGTCGGCGAAGCTACCACGGCGGCGGACGCGATACGCCAGACAGGGGTCCACCAACCCGACGTGATCATCATGGATTTACGCCTTCCCGACGGCAGCGGACTGCAGGCAACCCGGGCGATCCGGCAAGTATTCGACAGCACCGGCATCGTCGTCCTCACCATGTATGCCGGTGACGACCAGCTGTTCGGCTCGCTCGAGGCCGGAGCAAGCGCCTTCGTACCCAAGACCTCGCCGGCCGACGAGGTATTGGCCGCAGCCCGCCACGCGGCCTCGAGTCCCTCCGCGTTCACCGCGGCAGACCTGGCCGAGGCGATGAAGCGACGGCTGACCCCGGGCGGCCCGCAGCTCTCGCCGCGGGAGGGGCAGGTGCTCCGGCTGCTCGCCGACGGAATGAGCATCGCCGGGATCGCCAAGCACCTCTTCGTCTCGGAGTCCACTGCGAAAACCCACATCAGCAAGCTTTACGAAAAGCTCAGCGCGGCCAACCGCGCGCAGGCGCTGATGACCGCGCTGCGGCTCGGGCTGCTCGAAGCGCCAGACGTGCCGAAGTTCTGATACCCAGCGCACCGCGATGCCGGGGACACCGAGCCCGATCAGCTGCAATCAGCTGAGTGGGATGGCACCGACCAAGCACAGTCCGCGTTGGTGTTCGGCTTGTGTCGATCCGGACACTTAAGCTCCTCGACCGGTCACCGATCGACACGGCGGGTACTACTTGCGGCTTTCGGCGGCGGCATGGAGGCTATGGGGACTCTAAAGGTTGCGCCGACGGAGGGAGTAGAAGTGGCGGCTGCGGGGACAGCCTTGAGGAAGCTTCGGCTCTGCGGTATGAGCCACCTGGCTATGCCAAGCAGGGTGCACGACGGACTACCTTCCAGTCAGCGCTTGAACAATGTGAGCAGTTTCTGACAGCAGCTAGCGGAGCTGGCTATGCCACACGGCCTGTGCAGCTGTTCTACGCTCTGTCTCAGGCAGGTCGTGCCATCGTAGCCGCCTCATCGCGGATCGGAAACCAATCATGGAGGGTGAGTGGACACGGCTTATCCGCGAAGACAGATACTTCGCTTGCGGCGGACGTCAGCGTTACCGCTGCCAACTCCGGCCTATTTCCCACAGTCGCCTCGGCGCTAGGAATCGAAGCCTTGGTGGCTTGCGGCTGAGTTGGCAGTGGCCTTGGCCTAGAGGCTGTCCGGAAGCTGTGCGGTCTGTGCTGCCAGGCGAGTAGGCCCGCTAGGAGATTTCAGGCTCAGCCGCGGATTCAACAACCTCGGCGTTCCTCCATTTTTCGACGAAGCTACGGCCAGCATCGGTGAGCGCGAATTTCACAGCCTGCGGGACACCCATGATCTCCAACTGCGGCCCGTTATCAGCAAGGCGGGTGAGAAGCCCGTCGCGAAGTAGGTACATCAGGAGGATGTCGAAGGTGCCAGGGAACTGAATGTAGCCATTGAGCTGGCCTGACGTGGCGAAGAGTTCAAGCACACGCCGCTCGACCTCGCCGTAACGGTTGTTCAAAACGGCGAGGTTCGCTTTGTACTGATGCAAAGACTTGCGGTCAATCTGCCCGGCCGTCTTACGAGCATGACAGTTCGCGCACAGCACGATCATGTTCGCGAAATCGTGGCGCTGGACCTTCGCCCAGTCCTCGATGTGCTCTAGCTGAAGCGGGGTAGGTTGCCTACACGTTGGGATCGCACACCGATGCCCCGCCTCAACAAGAAGATCCCTGCGCAACTGCGCTGGGACGGCAGGCCGTCCTTCCGCCATCAACAACTCCGATCCTTGGTGCGGCACCACCCAGAGACATGGCCCGGGTCGCTTGTCATTCGAGCGCATCGTAGGAGTGCCCTACGACAAGGCTTGGCTAGCCCTGACTGTGTGCTCCGACCCCAAGCATGGGGGCCAGGCGGGGACCACACGTTGTGCGCGATGGTGCGCGGCACGGCGTTGACCGCACGGCCTGATCTTGGGGATAGCGTGCGTGACGTGCGTGGACGTGTGGCGAATCGTCCTGGGGTCAAGGGGTCGTCGGTTCGAATCCGGCCGTCCCGACGCAGGTCAGAGGGCTGATCCGGATATCGGGTCGGCCCTTTTCTGCGTTCTGGGGACCACGCCGGTCAAGTACGCCGCCCGGCAGCGCTCCTTGACCGCTGGTCAAGTTTCAACGACTGGTCTCTGCCTGCCGAGTTGTTCTCTCGGGGTATCAAGGCGGCCCGCAAGCGGGCCGCGCCGGCCGGCCCCGGCCTGCTGGCGACCTCCGGCCGGCATCGGCCGGGCCGGCCGGCCACGCTGGGCGAACACAAAACCTTGAAGACCTCGGGGCTCCGCCCCGAACCCCGGCCCTCCTCAGAGATGCCGCCGCAGATCACCTCGCCGGGCACCACAAGGGCTACAAGCCTCCCCGGACGGGGCCAAGGTCGTTCGTCCAGTAGGGCGCTCCACCTTGTCCCCGCCCGGGGAGGCTGGACGGTCTGACGACTGCCCGACGAGGAGATCCGCTCTTAGCACTACCGCTGCTGTCCTGATCGACGCTCGTCAGCGTCCCGGATTGCGTGCCGGACGGCAAGGCGGATGACCCAGTAGAGGGCGACGAACCCGACCGCATAGATGACAAGGGCACCGATGGGGACGGCAAGGGAGCCGATTTGCAGGACGTCAGACATAGCCGCTAACGATAGGACTTGCCGCGAGAGTCTGCGCATCCAACCGTGCACGGGCGTCCGGACCTGCCAGGCGAGCGGTCCGCATCTAGTCCGCAAGAGGCTGGCGGACGGCAGGAGAGTGCTGTGAGATGCCGAGAGGTGTATGTGCTGCTAGGCCGTGTCTTCAAGGGATCTTCGTGTCGGATGATGTAGCGCGTGGGTCGTCGCTACGAGTTGTCTGACGTCGAGTGGGAAGCGCTGTCGCGGTATCTGCCATCGGTGGTGACCGGTGGTCGGCCTCGGGTCGATGACCGGCGGGTGCTCATTGAGCCATTCCGCGCAAGCGGGAGGTAGCAGAAAGTAGCCGGCCGGTATGCCCGGAAGGTGCGGGACGCGCCAGTTCTGGGTGGGGTACGTAGAA
>NZ_JBFBAY010000021.1:0-69635 GCF_040682415.1 Micromonospora sp. NPDC051196 | reverse complement strand
ACCACCCCCCCGGGGTCCCCCCCCCCCCCCCATCGGCGTGGGGGCGTCCCGTGTGCGGGGGGGGCCCCGGGCCCCGGGCCTTGTAACACCGCCTCCCCCCCCCCCGCCGGGCACGGTCGCCCCAGCCTGCACCGCAACCACTTCAAAACCGGTCAGGTAGCGCTGATCGTCCCCGTCATCAGCAGGGCGAGGACCAGAGTGCCGACCGCCACCCGGTAGAGCACGAAGACGTACAGCGTGTGGTGTGCGACGTAGCGCAGCAGCCAGGCGATGGCCGCGTAGCCGACCGCGAACGCGATGAGCGTGGCGACGACCATCTGCGCCACGCTGGGCACCGAGGTGCCGGGTGCGGCCGGCTCGAAGACGTCGCCCAGGCTGAAGATCCCGGACATCACCACCGCCGGGATGGCCAGCAGGAACGAGTAGCGGGCCGCCGTCTCCCGGGTCAGGTTGAGGAACAGGCCGAAGGTCAGCGTCGCGCCGGAGCGGGACACACCGGGGATGAGTGCCAGCGCCTGGGCGAAACCCATCACGACGCCGTCGCGCATCCGGAAGTCCTTCAGGGTGCGGGTCTGCCGGCCCCAGTACTCGGCGAAGGCCAGGATGAAGGCGAACACGATCAGGGTGGTGGCGACCACCCACAGGTTGCGGGCGGTCTCCCGGATCTGGTCCTTGAACAGGAAGCCGAACAGACCGATCGGGATCGAGCCGATGATCACGTACCAGCCCATCCGGTAGTCGAGGCTGGAACGGACCGAGGAGTCCCAGATCCCGACCGTCCAGGTCCGGCCGATGCGCCAGATGTCCTTGGCGAAGTAGAGCAGGACGGCCGCCTCGGTACCCAACTGGGTGACCGCGGTGAAGGAGGCGCCCGCGTCCTGGTCGAAGAAGATCGCCGAGGTGATCCGCAGGTGCCCCGACGAGCTGACCGGCAAGAACTCGGTCAGGCCCTGGACGATGCCCAGGACGATGGCTTCGATCCAGGTCACTCCCCGACTCCCGAAAGCTCCAGGGCCTCGGCGATGGTACGCAGCGTCTGCACCCCGCTGTCCCGGTCGGCCACGAAAAGCGTCACCGACAGGGTGGTCACGCCGGCCTCGGCGTACTCGCGCATCCGCTCGGCGATGCGCTCCTTCGGCCCGAGCAGCGACGTGCGGTCGATGAACTCCAGCGGCACCGCGGCGGCGGCGTCGCGCTGCCGCTTGGCCAGGTAGAGGTCCTGCACCTCGCGGGCGGCGTCGCCGTACCCCATCCGGGTGGCGAGCTGGTTGTAGAAGTTCTGCTGCCGGCTGCCCATCCCGCCGACGTACAGGGCGGCGTACCAGCGGACCAGTTCGGCGCAGGAGGCGACGTCGTCACCGACCACGACCGGCACGGAGGGCACCACGTCGAAGCCGGCGAGTTCCTTACCGGCCCGGGCCCGACCGGCGCTCACCGAGGCGAGCTGCTCCTGGGCGTACTCGGGGGCGTAGAAGATGGCCAGCCAGCCGTCGGCGATCTCGCCGGCCAGTTCCAGGTTCTTCGGGCCGACCGCGGCCAGGTAGATCGGGATGTGCTCGCGCGGCGGGTGGAAGCCCAGCCGCAGCGCCTTGCCGGGGCCGTCGGGCAGCGGCAGGGTGTAGAACTGGCCGTCGTAGCTGACTTCCTTGCGGGCCACCGCCAGCTTGACGATGTCGACGTACTCCCGGGTGCGGGCCAGCGGCTTGCCGAAGCGTACGCCGTGCCAGCCCTCGGAGACCTGCGGGCCGGAGACGCCCAGGCCGAGCCGGAACCGGCCGCCGGAGAGCGTGTCGATGGTGGCGGCGGTCATCGCGGTCATCGCCGGTGTCCGGCCGGGGATCTGCATCACGGCGCTACCGATGTCGATCCGCTCGGTCTGCCCGGCCATCCAGGCGAGCATGCTCGGCGAGTCGGAGCCGTACGCTTCCGCCGCCCACACCACCGAGTAGCCGAGCCGGTCCGCCTCCTGAGCGAGGGCCAGGTGGTCAGCCGGTGTGCTCCACGCTGTCTGGTATCCGAGGCTTAGCCCGAGTCGCACAGAGTCCTCCCCCATCCGCAGTCGCATCAGGTTACGCAATGGCGGGAGTGGGGACGGTCACCGGCTCACCCCGAATCGCCAGCAGACTCGGCGGGAGCGAGGATATCGGTCTGGCCCGGTTCGAAATAAGGTTCACCCATGCAGCAGCGACCGCTCGGCCGAAGCGGGCTGGCGGTTTCCCGGCTCGCGCTCGGCACCATGACCTGGGGCCGGGACACCGACGCCGACGACGCGGCCGCGCAACTGAAGAGTTACCTCGACGCGGGTGGGAACCTGATCGACACCGCCGACGTGTACGGCGACGGCGACGCCGAGTCGGTGATCGGCTCACTGCTGGGCAGTCTGGTGCCGCGCGAGGAGTTGCTGATCGCCACCAAGGCCGGCCTGCGTCCGGGCGGCAGCCGACGCCGGGACGGTTCCCGGGGGCACCTGCTGCGTACGCTGGACGCCTCGCTGCGCCGGCTGGGCACCGACCACGTCGACCTGTTCCAGGTGCACGGCTACGACCCGCAGACTCCGCTGGAGGAGACCCTCGCCGCGCTGGACCACGCGGTGGCCAGTGGCCGGGTCCGCTACGTCGGTGTGTC
Source organism: Micromonospora sp. NPDC051196 (assembly GCF_040682415.1). Lineage (NCBI taxonomy): Bacteria > Bacillati > Actinomycetota > Actinomycetes > Micromonosporales > Micromonosporaceae > Micromonospora > Micromonospora sp. NPDC051196. Next base: position 67,010 of record NZ_JBFBAY010000021.1, on the reverse strand, counting down.
GAACTTCTCCGGCTGGCAGACCGCTCGGGCGGCGGCCTGGCAGGCGGCCTGGCCGGGGCGGGCCCCGGTGGTGGCCGCCCAGGTGGAGTACTCGTTGCTGGAGCGGGGGGTGGAGCGGGAGGTGCTGCCGGCCTGCGACGCGCTCGGGTTGGGCGTACTGCCCTGGTCGCCGCTGGGCCGCGGGGTGTTGACCGGTAAGTACCGGCATGGTCGACCGGCGGACTCCCGGGCGGTCTCGCCGCATTTCGAGCGGTTCGTCGCCACTTATCTGGAGCCGCGCTGCTCCAGCATCGTGGAGGCGGTGGCGACCGCCGCGAGCGGTCTCGGGGTGTCGCCGCTGGAGGTGGCGCTGGCCTGGATCCGGGACCGTCCCGGGGTGACCGCGCCGATCCTCGGTGCCCGCACCTGCGGACAGCTGCTCGGCGCGCTCCAGGTGGAGCGGGTGACCCTGCCCGAGGAGATCACCACCGCGTTGGACGACGTGTCGGCGTTGGAGGTCGGCTACCCCGAGCGGGACAGCTGACCCGTACGGCGGCGCGCGCGGGATCGCCCCAGGGTGGCGCCCTTGGGGTCAGGGTGGGCAGCATAGGGCTCATGGACTACGAATACGCGCCGCTGCGGTTGCCGCCGAACGTCGACCGGTTGACCGCTGCGGCGCAGCTGGCGATCCAGGCGGAGTTCTCCGGCTGGGAACTGGCCCGGGTGCGGCTGTACCGGGACGGCACACGGCAGGTGGTGCTGCGCCGCCGTCTGGTCAACCAGCCGCAGCCGGGACTGTCGTACTGAGGGTGGAAGACGGTCGGGCGGCCTGCCGGCCTGCCCCTGAGTGGGTGCGTCATGACCGGTGGCGGACCAGGAGCGCCACGGCCAGCAGGGCGAGTGCGGCCCAGACCGGCACCCACAACGGTCGCTGCTGGGCCAGGGCCCCGATCCCGCCACCCACGGCGTAACTGGCGAGCGTCAACAGGCCGAGCAGGGTCGCGTGTCTGGCCTTGGACCGATCCGCCCGTGGGCCGAACAGCCAGCCGACGACTCGTTTGCCGATTTTCGCCGCCGTACCCGACTGGTAGGTGATGGTGGTGGCGACCCCGGCGGTGCGTACGAACAGCGTGGCCAGGGCACCCATCGAGAACCCCCCGACGGCGGCCAGCAGCGCCCGAAGCTGCGGGCTGTCCCGGCCGTACTCGAACAACACGTTGAGTACTCCCCACAGCACGACGGTGGCCACGACAGCAACGAGGCCACGGGACACCGGCGACCACCGACTTGCCACGGCACGAAGCCGGGTGGTCAGTCCCGCCCCGACGATGAACGCCACCAGCGACGCCGCCGCCGACGGCCAGGCCGGATGCGCGCCGGCCGGTCCGACGCCAAGGAACAGGACGTTGCTGGACTGGTTGCCGACGAAGGCTCCGTAGCGCAGGAAGGCGAAGGCGTCCAGGAAGCCGGCGACGAGGGTGGTCAGGCTCAGGACCACGATCGGATGGCGGAACTCGCGGTACGCGTCCTCCAGGTCGGGCCCGGTCCGATTCGCCGGAGGAGGCGGTTCGGCACGCGACATCGGTTCTCCACACCTAGCTGTCCGATCGGGCGATCCAGCGGGTTCGGCCCCGTTCCGACAGGTGCCGATGACTTCGCAACTTACCGAACCTCGGATACCGAATGGGCGGATAACACCGATAGCCGCATAACCGGGTTCCGCCCCACCAAGAAGGCGAATAGGAGTTTTCCTCACGCATATCTCGGTTTCCCGTCCGAATGTGACGGCCACCTGGTTAGCCTCGCCATAACGGCTTCGACCTGCCCGCGTGGCGTCCGGGAGCCGAATTCGGGGAGGTACTGACCAAAGGTGATTTTCGATGCCCGAGGCATCCTTGAAGCGTCCCAAGATGTCCACCGGCGGGTCACGGACAACGAGCCACATCCAACGGTACGTACTGCGCGTGGTCGCCCTCGCCGACGCGCCCTGCGAACTCTGGTTCCTCGAAAAGATGCTGGTCCGCTCGGATGTCGCGGCGGGGCTGGCCCTGGATGCGGCGGTGGAGGACCTGATCTCCCGGGGGACGCTGGTCGATGCTCCGGCCGGTCTACGACTGGCGTCACCGCGACTGCGCGACGGCGTACTCGCGGAAACTCCGCTGGCGACGCAACAGGCCCTGCGCGAGACTGCCGCGGAGGTGCTGTCCGACGCCGGTCGGCCGGCCCAGGCCGCCCGCCAACTGCTTCGAGCGATGCCGGCGGTCGACCAGGCCGCTTGGGCGCTGGCCGCGCGGCTGGCGACCGATCCGGCGGTGAGCCCGACCCTCTCGGCGGACCTGCTGCTGGCGGGCGGGTCACCCGGCACCGCCGAGCGACACCTGGACTGGCTGATCGCCACTGCGGACAATCTCTTCCTGGCCGGGCGGCTCGCCGAGGCCATGCGCCTGCTGCACACCGAGCTCGCCGTCGACCGGTACGGACCACGCCAGCGTGCCCTCCTCCTGGGCCGGCTCGGTGCCTACTACGCCACCCAACGCCCCTCGCTGTCGATGGGCTACCTGGAGCGGGCGCTGGAACAACATCGCAGCGGCGCCGAACGCAGTTGGACCCTCGCCATGCGGGCGTCGGTGGCCGCCCGGTTCGGCTACGACGACAGCGGTGAACTGCTGGCCGAGGCGGAAAGCGCCCACCGCGCCGCCCCGACTGCCGGCGGTGCGGTCCGGCTGGCCTTGGCACGGGCGGCACACGCCACCGGTGCCGCCGACCTGCCCTGCGCCGCCCGCATCCTGCGGGACGTCGACACCACCGCGCCAGCAGTCCGGGGTCAGGTGGTCTTCCTGCGCATGGACCGGATCGCCAACCAACTCTCGCTCGGCCAGTTCGCCGACGCGCGCAGCGCCCTCGACGCGGTCACCGGCGAGATCGACACGCTTGGCGGCGTGGCCCGACCGCTGGTCACCGCACTGGACTGCGTCGCTCGCCTCGCGGTGGGCGAATTCGGCGAGGCGACGGCGCGCGCCCGGCTGGCCCTCGACGAGGCCGAAGCCGGCGCGCTGAGCGACGAGATCCGCGCCACCCTGCTCGGCACCGTCGTGGAGGACCTTCTGCGCCGCGGTGAGGTCTCCATGGCCCGTGCACTGTTGGCCCCCGAGAAACCGGTACTGGACTGGCCGGACGGCTTGCAGTGGTTCCGGCTCGGCACCGCCGCTGCCGCCGATCCCGAACCGGGGCGGCACGCCCCCCTGCTCAGGGCCATCCTGGAGATGTCGAACCGGTCGGCGGCTCCCCTGCTACTGGTGCCACACCACGGTCCGCGACTGGTCCGCACCGCCCTGCTGCTGGGCGACCAGGAGCACGCCCGGGTCCTGACCGGTCACCTGAAGCGGGTCGCCGGCACCGTGAACAACCGGCTCTGGCAGGGCGTCGCCCATCACGCCGACGGGATCCTCACCGGCGATCCGGCGGCGTTGGCCACGGCGGTGGCCCGACTCCGGACCACCACGGCACGTCCGGCGCTGGCCGACGCGCTGTTCGACCTGGGGCGCTCATCGCAGGTGTCGCAGGCGCAGGCGATCGACGCGCTCGACGAATGCGCCGCCCTCTACGCCCGTCTCGGCGCCACCGGTGACCACGATCGGGCCCGCCAGCACCGCAGCCGCCTCGGCGACCAGAACCACAGCCGAATCCAGGTCCGCCTCGAAGGCGTCGCCGCGCTCACGCCCGCCGAGGCGCGGGTCGCCGAACTGCTCGCCGGTGGCGCGACGAAGCAGCAGGCCGCTGCCGAACTCTTCGTCTCCTTCCACACGGTGGACACCCACCTGCGGGCGATCTACGCCAAGCTCGGCATCCGGACCCGGGTCCAACTGGCCCGGGTGTGGGACGCCCGCGAGCGCTCCTGACCGCACCAGTACGCGCCAACGCCCGGTCGGGGCGACAGGTACGCGGACGCCACGACCGGGCGGGTTGGTCGTGGCGTCCGCGTACGCGACTCGGGTTCAGTGCCGTTGCACGGCGTTCTTCACCTTCGGTAGCACCTCGATGACCTGTCGCTGCATGTTGAGGGTGTCGGCGACGACCTGCGGCGGGACGTTGGCCAGCCACTGTGCCAGCGACATGTCCTCGAACTTCGCGGTCCGGAACAGTTCCAGGTACACGAACGGCTCGTCACCGAGGTTCTCGACGTAGTGGCCCAGCGAGATCGGCACGTAGCCGACGTCACCGCGTTGCAGGTTGAACGTCCGAGCGGTGGAGCCGCCGCTGAACACGCCCATCCGGCCCTGGCCGGAGATGACGTACTGCATCTCGGCGCCGTTGGGGTGCCAGTGCAGCTCCCGCATCGCGCCCGGTTCCAACTCCACCATCGCCACCGTCGTGGTGGTCGCGGCGGCGAAGTTGTTCGAGTCGGCGATGCGTACGCTGCCGCCCTCGAAGCGCTCCGGCGTCTGGGAGAGGAACGCGTGCTTGAAGGTGCGCGGCACGTCCCCGGTGGGGCTGAAGACCCGCTGTTCGGCCAGCGGCGGCGGCACCTGCCCGTGGAACATGTACTTCTCGCGCTCCGGCAGGTTGCGCATCTGTTCCTCGGTCCAGCCGAAGTTCTTGGCGATCACCGACTTGGGCACGTGCGCGAGGAAGTCGGTCAACTGGAAGGTGGCGTCCTCGGAATAGCACCCGTCGTCGAACACCAGGAGGAACTCCATGCCCTCCTCGAAGGCCTGGATGTAGTGCGGGATGCCCGCCGGGAAGTACCAGAGGTCGCCCTCCTTGACGTCTTCGAGGAAATTGCGTCCCTCTTGGTCCACCGCGCCGATGCGGCCGCTGCCCTTGAGGATGATCGACCATTCGGACTGGATGTGCCAGTGCAGTTCCCGGTACGCCCCCGGATCGAGCTTCATGTCGATGATCGCCAGGTCGTGCGCGATCGGCAGGAGCCGGTCGGTGATCTCCCGGGTCCAGCCGCCGCTCTCCCGTCGGGTGTGGGCCAGCGAGAACGGGAACACCATGTTCGGCAGCAGACCATCGTCGGTCGACGGCGGGGTGACCAGGTCGGGGTGTGTGTCGTCGATTGCCGGGTTTCGCGGAAGGGTGCCCACCAGTGACCCGTTGCCGGTCGAGGCCATGCCGAACTCATCGGACTTGCGCATCGCGAACAACCTCTCGTTGAGGGGCCGCCATCGTGACGTCCCGGGACGGAAGAAAGAGCGTGCGGACGCGTCCAGTGCCCTGGAGCGCGACTGCGAGCGGGATCGCGGCACAGATGGAGACGACTGCCACGATGCTCCAGATCGGCGCGTCAATGGCGACTCCGGCGGCGGCCAGCACGGCGAACGAGTAGAGCTTGACGCGCAATCTGGCCATGGGAACCAAATCCATCGCGGACCTCCTTTTTCGTCGAGAAAGTGCCGGCAAACAGCAGACGTCCGGGGGTCAGCGGCACGCCAACCAGCGCCCACAACTGCAATCCTGACGCGGAGAAGGCCGACGCGGAATCACGCGATCGCGCTATTCGACGGAATCCGCCCTGACGCGGAGACGACCGGCGGGCACGGCAAATCAGCCGTCGTTTACGCGATTCCCGGACGGGTATTGTGCGCAATGTCCAGTAACCAAGGCAGAACCGGACCAACGGGCCGCCGGTCACCGCAACAGTGGAACGTCACCCAACTCGACTTCCGGTATCCGTTGTTCGCGCTGATGTTGGGCACCGGCCTGGCCGGAGTTGTGGATGCGTTCTCGTTCCTGCGTTACAAGGTGTTCGTCGGGATCCAGACGGGAAACGTGGCCTTCGTCGGCATGGGACTGGCCGGACACCTTCCGGCGTGGCCGTCCGCGGTGGCGTCGCTCGTCGCGTTCGGCCTGGGCGGCCTGCTCGGTGCCGGGATCAGGAAGTTCCCCTCCGCCGGCCCGCTGCGGCCACCCGGGTGGGAACTGATCGCGATGCTGGCCCTGCTGGTGCTCTGGGGTCTGGTCGACCGGTCCCTCGATTCGGGGCGGGACTCGTTGACCGAACGCACGATCCTGACCGCCCTGTGCGCCTTCCCGGTCGGCATCCTCGGCGGGCTCGTCACCCGTACCTTCGGGGTGCAGACCGCGACGTCGTTCCAGACCGGCACGGTGCTGCGGACCACCCGGGGTCTGGCCGACTGGGTGTTCGAGCGCGGCGACACCAGCGGCGCCCGACGGATCGCCGGGCTCGGACTGCTGTGCCTGGCGAGCTACGCGATCGGTGGATACGTCGGCGCGGCCAGCGAGGAACGCCCGATCGTCACCTACATGATCGCCTGGGCGCTGATCGTGGCGATGCTCGTCCTGGCCCTGCTGAAGAAACCGGCACGAACGCCTTGAGACGCGCCACCACCGACGTCACAGCCGATGCCGCCCTGGCGGACGGCACCGGCTGCTACGCAAGCGGTGTCAGTGCACGTGCTCGGTCTCGTCGTCGACGTCGAGGAACGGGTGTTCGTCGAGGCGCCCGACGAGCCGGTCGTCGGCGGCCGGCTGGAACGGGCCGACCGGGTCGTCGTCGTCGAACGATTCCAGGTCGACCGGGGTGCCGACCTCGCTGACCATGACGACGCCGTCGAGCGGCTCCAACTCGGGCACGTCCAGCGCGGACAACGAGCCGTCGCCGCTCTGCAGCAGCTCCAGCACCGCCTCGCCGACGCCCTCCACCGGCGGTACCTCCTCCTCGGCCGGGATGCCCTCGCGCCGGGCCGCCTCGGCGACCCGGATCAGCGCGGAGACGCTCGGCACCCGGTAGTCGCGCCGCTGGCGTACCGAGATCACCTGGGGGTGCGGGTCGGTGGGCTCGACGCCGTCGGCCGCGCCGAGACGCTGGTCGACCTCGTCCGGGTCGATCGAATCGACATCCCAGGGGGTGACCTCACCGAAGGCGTCCATGAGTTGCTCGTCGTAGGCGAAGGACGCGTTGTTCAGCGCGACGTACGCCCGCCAGACGTCGTCGTCGTCGATCCGGCCCTGCGCGGCGCGGACGGCGGCCAGATGGTGACGGGCCGCTTCGATCACGCGCTCGAGAGCGGCATCCAGCTCACCGTGCTGGTCGGTCATAGGAGGCGTCCCTTTCAGGCAGTTTCTTCAGGTGTCGCGCCCGAGCCGGGCACGGCATCAGCAGGTACGCAGGAACCGGTCGAGAACCCGCACGCCGAACTGTAGTCCGTCCACCGGAACCCGCTCGTCGATGCCGTGGAACAACGCCGAGAAGTTCAGGTCGGCCGGCAGCCGCAGCGGCGCGAAGCCGAAGCAGCGGATGCCCAGTTGGGCGAACGCCTTGGCGTCGGTGCCGCCGGAGAGCATGTACGGCACTGGACGCGCCCCCGGATCCTCGGCGCGCAGCGCGGCGGACATGGCCGCGACCAGCTCGCCGTCGAAGGTGGTCTCCAGCGCCGGCTGGCGCTGGATGTACTCGATCGCGATGTCCGGGCCGATCAGCTCACGCAGCTGCTGCTCCAGCAGCTCGGACTGCCCGGGCAGGCTGCGGCAGTCGATGGTGGCGCTGGCGCTGCCGGGGATGACGTTCTCCTTGTAGCCGGCGGCGAGCCGGGTGGGGTTGGCCGTGTTGCGGATGGTGGCGCCGATGATGTTGGCGATCGGGCCGAGCTTGGCGATCGCCGTCTCCGGGTCCTCCGGGTCCAGCTCGATGTCGAGCATCTCGGAGACCTCCTCCAGAAAGGCCCGGACGGTGTCGGTGACGACCACCGGGAAGCGGTGCCGCCCGATCCGGGCCACCGCCTCGGCCAGCGCGGTGACCGCGTTGTCGTCGTGCATCATCGAGCCGTGCCCGGGCCGGCCCTTGGCGTGCAGGCGGAGCCAGTCGATGCCCTTCTCCGCGGTCTCGATGAGGTAGAGCCGCCGTGACTCGTCCACGGTGTACGAGAAGCCGCCGACCTCGCCGATGGCCTCGGTGCAGCCGTCGAACAGCTCCCGGTGCCGGGTGGTGAGGAAGTGCGCGCCGTAGTCGCTGCCCGCCTCCTCGTCGGCGGTGTACGCCAGCACGATGTCACGCGGCGGGCGCACGCCGGTGCGCTGCCAGTGGCGTACCACCGCCAGGACCATCGCGTCGAAGTCCTTCATGTCGATGGCGCCCCGACCCCACAGGTAGCCGTCGCGCAGTTCGCCGGAGAACGGGTGCACCGACCACTCGTCGGGGTCGGCCGGCACGACGTCCAGGTGGCCGTGCACGAGCAGGGCCCCCCGGCCGGGGTCGGTGCCGGGGATCCGGGCGATCACGTTGGCCCGGCCGGGAACGGACTCGTGCAGCACCGATTCGATGCCGACCTCGGCCAGTTTCTCCGCGACGTACTCGGCGGCGCGGCGCTCCCCCGCGCTGGTGGCGTTGTCGCCCGTGTTCGTGGTGTCGATACGCAGCAGGTCCCGACAGAGGTCGACGACCTCGTCGGTCGGCGCGGGAAGGGCGGGGTGGGCGTCACTCGTCATCGCCTCTTCATACCAGCCCGCAGGTCACGCGTACGCGGCGCCGGTCCAGCCCGCCGCCTTGGCGGGACGGTTTCGGCGACAACGGGTGCGGGTACTGCCCCGCGCCGAGGTTGCCATATCATCGGCGCTCCATCCGCCCGCCGAGGAGGGACCGTGTCCGTCCACCTGCCGCCGCTGCCGCCCACTCCCGGCGACGGCTATCAGCCCGCCGGGCGAAGCATCGCCGCCACCATCGCCGAGGAACACCAGCAGTTGCTGGCGTTGTCCCACCGGCTGGTCGAGCCGGGTCCGGATCCCGCGCACGGGCGGGAGATCCTCGTCGCCGCGTTGTCCCGGCACCTGTCGGCCGAGGAACAGTATCTGCTGCCCGCCGTCCGCCAGGCGCTCGACGACGCCGACGAGCCGGTCGCCGAGGTGCTGGCGGGCGACGCCGCCCTGCTCATGGCGTTGCGGGGGTTGACCGACGACCGGTTGGCGATGGTCGCCCAACTGCTCGAGGCGCACGTGGTGGCGGTCGACGCGCTGGTGCAGCGGCTCTGTGCCGCCGCGACCGAGGAGGAGCTGGTCCGGCTCGGCAACCGGCTGGAGATCGCCGAGGAGGCCGCTCCGACCCGCCCGCATCCGGGCATCCCGCACACACCGCCGTGGAACCGCATCGTCGAACCGGCGGTGGCACTTGTCGACAAGCTCCGGGACGCGGTTACCGGCCGGCACACCCAGCTCAGCGAACTGGAGGAGCTGCCGCCGCGCTGAGTGAGCCGGATCATGTTCATGGCCGTTGATACGTCCAGGCACTACCGCCAACTGCTCCGTGGCCCTACCGTCACGCTATGAATCTGGAGTTGCGCCACCTGCGGGTGGTCTGCGCCATCGCGGAGACCGGGAGCGTGACCAAGGCGGCCTCGACGCTCGGCCTGGCTCAGCCGGCGCTCACCGCCCAGCTCCAGCGCATCGAGCGGACTCTGGGCGGGCCGCTGTTCGAACGGGATCGCCGGGGGGCCCGCCCCACCGCCCTCGGCGAGTTGGTGCTGGCCCGGGCCCGGGTACTGCTGCCGGCGATGAAGGGCCTTCAGGACGAGGCGGCCCGGTTGGCCGGGGCGGGTGACGCGCCACGCCGCTACCGGTTCGGCGGGGTGAACAGCCCGATCCTGGGCCGGCTGGTGCACCGGCTCGCCGCCGAGCAGCCCCAGGCCCAGATCACCACGTACGCGTCCTGGTCGGTGGACGAGCTGGCCCAACTGGTCGCCGGTGGGCGGTTGGACTACGCGCTGACCGGGGTGTGCGGCGACTCCACCCCGTCGGCGGACTACGGGCTGAGTTGGCGGGAGGTCGCCATCGACCCGGTCATGGTGCTGCTGCCCGAGACGCATCCGCTGGCCGGGCGAGACGAGGTGGCGCTGGCCGACCTGCGCCACGAGCAGTGGGTGGCGGCGCCGGGGGACGGCTGCTTCGGCGACTGCTTCGCCGCCGCCTGCGCCCGCGCCGGTTTCACCCCCCGCAAGGTGTACGAGGCCGACGTACGCAGCTGCATAGATCTGGTGGACGCCCGCGAGGCGGTGGCGTTGTGCCAGGCCACCTTCCGACCGGTGGCCGGGCTGGTGACCCGACGGCTGGCCGGTACCCCGCTGCGCTGGCGGCTGATGTTGGGCTGGCATCCCGAGTCTCCTGCCGCCCGGATGGCGGACCTGGTGTTGGAGACGGCACTGACGTCGTACACCGATTCCCTGGCCCCTCATCCGGCGTACCTCGCCTGGTTGTTGCGCAACCCGGCGTTCGGTTTGCGGGCGACGGCGCCGGTGGTGGTCGACCCACGGGTGCGAACCGCCTGATGGTGGGTAAAGGGCGGCCATGACCGACCTCTATCCCGCCGCCGACGACCGCGAGGTCCTGCGCGAGGCGGCCGCGCGGCACACCACCGCCGTCCGGGACGTGGAAGCCTTCCTCCGCCGGCTGCCGGAGGTTCCGGACCCGGCCGACCTGACCGAGTACGCCAACCTGATGACGCGGGAGGAACAGACCCGCGCCGACCGGCAGGCCGCCGCCGACGCCGCCGGGCTGAACATCGCCAGCCTGGGCACGGAGTAGCGTCGACCGCCGCCGTCCCGGCCCGGAGGGGACCGTGGCGGCGGCGGTCGGCGGGTTGCCCTACCGCTCGACGAGTACGTCGTGTCCGAGGTCGAGCAGGGAGTGCCGCCACTCGTCGTCGGCGTTGCCCCGGCTGGGCTTGGCCGCCGTCAGTTCCCGGATGCGCTCCACGGCCTCGCGCATCACCTCGATGTCCTCCGGCGTCAGGTCGACCTTGCGCTTACGCAGCACGGCGAGGATCTGTCGGCCCGGTTCGGGCAGGTCCAGGTCCGGGTTCGGGCTGAACGCCTCCTCGCCGGAGCCGCGGGTCAGCAGCCACTGCCGTAGCTGTTCGGACGGCACGTTGACCTCGGCGTGGAAGTCGTCCCAGAGCACTTCCACCTCGGGGTCGAGTCGCTGTTCGCGTACCATCAGCCCTCCTCTGCCGGCGGCGACCCGGGAGTTTCCGGGTGCCCCTCGTCGATGCGCCCACCCGGTCCCTCCGCCGGCACCTGCACCCGGGCGGGGTTCGCCGTCGGCGGGGCCACGATCGGGTCGGCACGATCCTCGTCGCGGATCTCCTCCGGTTCGGTCATCTCTACCCTCCCGGTCCAGGGACATTCCGATCAGCGGGGATGGGTGGTCGAGGCGGCCGTGTGGCCGCGTGTTCCGGCTCCCACGTCGAAGCTGAGGCGTCCGTCGTGGGCGTCGACCGTGATCCGCTGGCCCGGTGACAACTGCTGTTCCAGCAGCATTCGGGACAGGTGGTTGTCCACCTCCCGCTGGATGACCCGGCGCAGTGGCCGAGCCCCGAACTCCGGCTGGTAGCCGTTCTCGGCGAGCCAGTCGACACCGGCGGTGGTGAAGTCCACCTCGATGTCCTGGGCGTGCAGCCGACGGCGGGTCTCCTCCAGCAGCAGTTCGGTGATCTGGCGCAACTGCTCGGCCTCCAACCGACGGAAGATGATCACCTCGTCGATCCGGTTGAGGAACTCCGGACGGAAGTTCTCCTGCAACCGGCGCATCAGCCGGTCCCGCAGTTCGTCGCTCTCCTGGTCGCTGCCCGGCGCACCGGCACCGAAGCCGACGGCCCGCTGGCTGCCGGTGATCAACTCTGAGCCGAGGTTGCTGGTCATGATCAGGACGGTGTTCTTGAAGTTGACCGTCCGGCCCTGGCTGTCGGTAAGCCGCCCGTCGTCGAGCACCTGCAACAGGATGTTGAAGACGTCCGGGTGCGCCTTCTCGATTTCGTCGAGCAGCACCACCGCGTACGGGCGGCGGCGCACCGCCTCGGTGAGCTGGCCGGCTTCCTCGTACCCGACGTAGCCGGGTGGGGCGCCGACCAACCGGCTGACGGTGTGCCGTTCCTGGAACTCGCTCATGTCCACCCGGACCATCCGGTCCGCCTCGCCGAACAACGCCTCGGCCAGCGCTCGGGCCAGCTCGGTCTTGCCGACGCCGGTGGGCCCGAGGAACAGGAAGCTGCCCATCGGGCGGTGCGGGTCGGCCAACCCGGTACGTGACCTGCGTACCGCCTCGGCCACCGCGTTGACCGCGTCGTCCTGCCCGATGACCTTCTCGTGCAGGTGGCCCTCCAGGCGCAGCAACCGGTCCCGCTCCTCCTCGGTGAGCTGACTGGCCGGGATGCCGGTGGCCCGGGAGACCACCTCGGCGATCTCGTCCGGCCCCACCTCGGGCACGTGGCTGCCGGTACCTTCGTCGCCCCGGGCCCGGCCGACCTGCTCCTCCAACTCGGCGACCCGGTCACGCAGGGCGGAGGCGCGCTCGTACTGCTCGTCGGCGACCGCCTGCTCCTTGTCCCGGCGTACCTCTTCGAGCTGCTGTTCCAGGTCCCGTACGTCGGCGGCGGGGGTGCGGGTACGCAGCCGCACCCGGGCGCCGGCCTGGTCGATCAGGTCGATCGCCTTGTCCGGCAGGAAACGGTCGGTGATGTACCGGTCGGACAGTTCGGCGGCGGCGACCAGCGCCTCGTCGGTGAACCGGACTTGGTGGTGCGCCTCGTAGCGGTCCCGCAGGCCACGCAGGATGGCCACGGTGTCCTCGCCGCTGGGCTCGGGTACGAACACCGGCTGGAAGCGCCGGGCCAGCGCGGCGTCCTTCTCGATGCTGCGGCGGTACTCGTCCAGGGTGGTCGCGCCGATCACCCGCAACTCGCCACGGGCCAGGGCCGGTTTGAGCATGTTCGAGGCGTCCATGCCGCCCTCGCTGCCGGCACCGCCCGCACCGACCAGGGTGTGGATCTCGTCCAGGAAAATGATCAACTCCTCCCGGTGCGCCCGGATCTCGTCGATCACCTTCTTCAGCCGCTCCTCGAAGTCGCCCCGGTAGCGGGTGCCGGCCACCAGACCCGCCAGGTCGAGCTGGATGACCCGCTTGCCGAGCAGGGTCTGCGGCACGTCACCGTCGCAGATCCGCTCGGCCAGACCCTCCACGATCGCGGTCTTGCCGACGCCGGCCTCACCGATGAGCACCGGGTTGTTCTTGGTCCGCCGGGACAGGATCTCCACCGCCTGCTCGATCTCGGCGGCCCGCCCGATGACCGGGTCGATCTGGTCGTTGCGGGCCAACTCGGTGAGGTCCTGGCCGTACTGGTCGAGAGTGGGGGTGCCGCGATCCGGGCGCGGGTTCGCCATCGGCCCACGCTCGGCGTTGGCAGCCTGCAAGGACTCCGGCTGGATCCGACCGGCGGCGAGCATCCGACCGGCCGGCGACTCCGGGTTCAGTGGCAGCGCCATCAGGATGTGCTCGGGGCCGATGTAGTTCGCACCCATGGCCCGGGACAGCTGGTGAGCGTCCAGCAGGGCCCGCTTGGCCGCCGGGGTCAACGACAGGTTCGGCGGCACCTCACCCTGTGGAGCACCGTCGCCCTGCCCACCCAACGCGTTGACCAGGGTGTCCGGGTCCGCGCCGGCACGGCGTACCAGGTCCCGCAGCGGTTCACGTTGCAGGGCGGCCCAGAGCAGGTGGTCGGTGTCCAGGTCGTTGCTCTTCTTCTGCGCCGCCCGACGCGCCGCGTCGGCCAGCATCTCCCGGGCGTCGGCGGTCATCAGTCGGGTGATGTCGACCCGGTGCGCGGGCCGACGCCCGCCCTCGCCCCGGCCGAAGTACCGGGCCAGGAACTCGTCCCACGGGTCCGAGCCGAAGTCGCCGGGTCCAATCATGTCTGTCCTCCGCGGTCGGGCGCGAGACGGGTCGGCACGGGCTACCCGGCCCCCGGCCGGACAAACGCCACCGGCCGGCACCACCCGGACGGGCGAGGCCACGGGCAGCGGGCGTGATCGACTCGGCGTCGGCGGGCGGGGGCCACGGGCAGCGGACTTGATCGACTCGGTGTCGGCGCAATGGCGGTGTCCGCCGGAGCAGGATGCCGCCGTTTCGCCGATACGGCTGGCGCGGGAAGGTCGGTCGGCGCGGCTGGCGCGCGGGACGCCCGGCCGAGTGGCATGGTGAGGCGATGAACCCGACTCCGCTGCTCATCGTGGACGCCGCCAACGTGGTCGGATCCCGACCGGACGGTTGGTGGCGGGACCGTGCCGGGGCGACCGCCCGACTGCGGGACACCCTGGTGCCGTTGGGTGGGCAGGGCGTGCCGCCGGATCTGCCTCCGCCGGTGGAGGTGGTGCTGGTGGTGGAGGGTGCGGCCCGCGAAGTGCCCGAGGTCGACGGGGTGCGGGTGGTTTCCGCCGCCGGCTCCGGCGACGACGCGGTGGTCGAGCTGGTCGCCGACGCCCGCGATCGGCGGCGCCTGGTGGTCACCGCCGACCGGGCGTTGCGCGACCGGGTCACCGTGCTCGGCGCCGAGGTGTACGGCCCGCGTTGGCTCCGGCCCTGAGCCGGTCCGCGGCGACTCCGGCCCCACCAGCCCAGTCCGCGGCGACTCCGGCCACCACCAACTCGGCCCACGGCGGCGCCCCCTGGAACGGCCCGCCGACCATGTCTCGATCACTGTTGGTGATCTTCCAACCCCGGGTCCCACGAATCGGACTCACGTTGCCTGCGGTCGACAACCGGTCATCAGGGCAGGAACACTGACAGGGCGGATGTTCGTTCCCCGACCGGCATAGGCTCTAATAGGAGTCCTCCCCGCCCCCAGGAGGTTCCCGAGTGGCGAGCGTCGCCGAGCTCAAGGCAGCCATCGACATAGCGCTCCAACAGATCGGTGACGGCCAGAGCGCCGTACAGGCCGCCGGCGAGAAACTGGCCGAGGCGCAGCAGACCCTCGCTGGCGCGCTGGAGGGCAGCGGGCACACCACCGTCGAGGCGGCGCAGGCGTCGCTGACCCAGGCCAGCCAGGAACTTGAGGAGTGCCTCGCCGCGACGCTCGTCGCGGTCGAGCAGGCCCAGCAGTACGTCGCGACGCTGTAGGGGCCGGGGGTGTCCATCGTCGAGGATGTCGGCGCGCAGGTCCGCGCGGCCGCCGAGGAACTGCCGCTGGGCCTGCTGGCGCAGGCGTTGGAGAAGTTCGGGCTGGCCACCGAGCGGCTGCGCTGGGTACGCCAGGAGTCGGCCAACCCGATGGGGGTGCCGGAGCTGTCCGCCGCCACCGAGCACGCCGAGACGGCCGGCTACGCGCTGCGGGTGGCCCAGGAACAGCTGACCGCGTACCTGGCCGCGATCGGTCTGGCCCCCGACGGTGCCGCACCGCCGCCCGCCACGCAGGAACGCCGTCCCCTGCACGACGACCCCCGGGCGGCCGAGCCGGCCGCCGGAGCCACGCCGGAGCCGGCCGGCGAGGTGCGGCTGCGCCGCTGGTGGGCGGTGCGGGTGGCGGAGTTGACCGGTGGACGCGAGGGCCCGGCCGAGCAACCCGACGAACAGGTCACCGACTCCCAGGAACTGCTGCGCCGGGTGGTACGCGGTGTGCGTGCCGGCGACCGCGACCGGCTGCACCGGGACCTGCGCGGGGCCCACGCCGACGTGGGCATGGGCCTGGCCGCCGTGGCGCCGCCGCTGCTGCGCGACCTTGCCGGGCAACTGCTCGGCCACCCGCCGCGCGGCGACGATCTGCCCCGGTTGCACCGCGAGCTGGACGGCCGGGTCCGGGACCTGCTGCCCGGCCTACCCGCCCCGGTGCTGGACACCCTGCTCACCCGGGTCTGCCGGATGCCACCGCCGCGGCGCGGTGACGACGAGCAGCCGCACGCCGCCGACCCGGCGGTCACCGCGGGCGTGCTCACCGGCGTCCTGCTCGACCGGCTCGGCCGCGACCTGCCGGAAACCAACGGCGCCCAGCCGACACCGGATGCGGTGAGAAAATCCGCCGAGCATCCCCCGCCCCGGCGCGAGCCACCGCGCGCCCGGCCACCGAAACGGCCCGACACCGATGACGGGATGAACGGCCGGCCCGGGAACGGGATCGATGGCTGACCGGCGCAACCAACTGGTCGTCCGGGTCCGGGAGATGCTCGCCGAGGCACTCGGCGCGTCCCGGAACAGGTCGACCGCCGCACAGGCCGCCCTGGCCGCCGCCCGGGAACGGGCGGTACGCGTACGCCGGGCCGCCCTCGGCGTACCCGAGCGGGTGGGTGCCGAACGCGACCGGCGCCTCGCCGAGATCGATGCCCAGCACACGTCGAGGCTCGCGGCCCTGGCCCGTCAGGCGGCCGAGGCCGCGGCCCGGGAGGCGCCCGGGGCGGGCTCGGCACCGTGGGCGCAGTGGCGGCCGACCCCGGCCGGTCGGGCCGAACCGCCGGGCGCGACCCGGATCGGCACGGTGCGGCTGCCCGACGCCGAACCGGTGCCGGCGCTGGTGGCGCTGCTCGACGGCGGCCACGTGGCCCTCGACGGGGACGCCGAGGGCTGCGCCGCCGTGGTGTCCGCCCTGCTGCTGCGCGGCCTGGGCCGGGCCACGCCGGGCGGAATACGGGTGGTCGGCTACGACCCGGACCACCTGGGCGGCGGACTGGCCGGATTCGCCCCGCTTGGCACCGCCGGGCTGCTCACCTTCGTCGGCCCCGGTGGGTTGGGCCGGTTGCTGGACGACCTCGTGGAGCAGATCCGCCGGATCAACGAGACGGTACTCGCCGGCGAACACGCCACCCTGCGCGAGCTGGCCGCCGCCACCGGTCGCCGGCCGGAGCCGTGGCGGGTGGCGGTGCTGCTCGGCGGCGACGAGCTGTCCCGGCACGAGCGCGGCCAACTCGACCGGGTGGTCCGGGCCGGCGCCGCGTGCGGCGTACACCTGATCGTGCGGGGTGTGCCGCTGCCGGACGATCCGACGGTCACCCGCGTGCAGGTCATCGGCACCGATGCCCGTGTCGGCACCCTGCCGGTACGCCTGGACCCGCCCCCGCCGGCCACCCTGGTCACCGAGACCTGCCGTCAGATCGCCTCGGTGGTCAGCGCCGGCCCGGCCCCCACCCCGTTCACCGACCTGCTGCCCGCGCCGGAGCAGATGTGGCGGGAGGACTCGGCGACCGGACTGACCGCGCCGATCGGCGAGGGCCCCAACGGTCGACCGGTGCTGGTCACCCTCGGCGACTATCCGCCGCACGCGCTGATCGGCGGCCCCTCCGGCACCGGCAAGACCAACCTGATCTTCGCGTGGATCGGCGCCCTCGCCGCCCGCTACTCCCCCGCCGAGTTGGAGTTCTACCTGCTCGACTTCAAGGAGGGGGTGTCCTTCGCCCGGTTCGCCCAGGGTCGGCGGGATCCGAGCTGGCTGCCGCACATGCGGCTGGTCGGCATCAACGTCAACACCGACCGGGAGTTCGGCCTGGCGCTGCTGCGGTTCCTCGCCGAGGAGCTGCGCCGCCGCGCCGACGCGGCGAAGAAGCACGAGGTCACCAAGCTGGCCGAGCTGCGCGCGGTGGACCCGACCGGCCACTGGCCCCGGATCGTGGCGGTGGTGGACGAGTTCCAGATGCTGCTGGCCGGGCGGGACGCGGTGGCCCGGGAGGCCGCCGATCTGCTGGAGGACCTGGCCCGGCGGGGCCGTTCCCAGGGCATCCACCTGGTGCTGGCCTCCCAGGACGTACGCGGCATCGAGGCGTTGTGGGGCCGCCCGGCGCTGGTCGCCCAGTTCACGCTGCGCATCGCGTTACCCAAGGCGCTGCGGATCCTGGCCGAACGCAACGACGCCGCACAGTCGCTGCCGAAGTTCCATGCGGTGGTCAACGCCGAATCGGGCCTGCCCGAGGGTAACGAGGTGGCGCGGATCCCGTCGGCGAGTGACTGGGAGACCTGGAGCGAGCTTCAGCACCGACTGTGGCGGATGCGGCCGGCCGAGGCGGCACCGGCTCGTCTCTTCGACGGTGACGCGATACCCCGGTTGGCCGACGCGCCGGACTTCCGGGCGTTGACGGCACCGGAGGTCGGCACGCCGCGTGGCCCGGTCGCGCTGCTCGGCGAGATCATCGACGTACAGGCCCGGTCGGCGGCGCTGCGGCTGCCCCGGGCCCCCGGACGGAACCTGGCCGTACTCGGTACCCGGGTCGACGAGGCGTGCGCGGTGCTGGACGCGGCAGCCCGGTCGCTGGCCCGCCAACACCGTCCCGGCAGTGCCCGGTTCTCCATCGCCTGCCTGGACCCGGACGCCGACCCGGCGGCCCGGGCCCTGTACGAGGACCTCGCCGACGACGCCGCCTGGTACGACGAGGAGAGCGTGGCCGAGCTGATGGCCGAGACGGCCGACGGACTGGGTGCCCCGGGAGCCAGTGCCGCACCGCACTATCTGCTGCTGTTCGCCGTCGACGCGGCAGCCGGCGCGCTCGCCGCGCGAACCGGGCAGGCGACCGGCGCCGCGCACCTGCGCCGCATCCTGCACGACGGCCCGGAGCGGCGCACGCACGTGCTGGCATGGTGGCGTGGAGTGGCCCGGATGCGCGCCGACCTGGGCGGACCGAGCGCCCGCACCGACCAGATCGGGGCCTGGGTGGCGCTGGACACCCACGGCGGGGAGTTGGGCTCGTTGTACCCCGGCACGGGGCCGGACTGGTATCCCCGGCCCTGGCGGGGGCTCTTCTTCGACCGGGCGGTACACCGCACCGGGCAGACCATCATCCCCTATGGACCGGCCCGATGAACGAACCGGTGACCAGCCAGACGTACGCGGCACAGCTGCGGCGACTCGCCGAGCTGACCGCGCGGGTGCAGGAGCAGCGGGCCGAGGCGCACGCCTGGTACGAACAACAGTGCGCGGCGGCCGACCGGGCGGTGGCCGAGTCGGCCGACGAGGTCAACCGGGCCGAGCGGGAACTGGTTGCCGCGCGGGAGGTGCAGGAGCAGGTCGACGCCGAGGTCGCGGTGCTGTGGCAGGAGCTGAACACCCGGTTGGGTGGCGGCGGACGACGGGCCGGATCACCGCCGGCTCCCACGCCCGATGCCACCGGCGACCCGGTGCCGTTGCTTGACGGGGTACGCGACCTGCTGCGGCGTACCCGGCAACGGGGCGAGCTGCCGGGCAACGTCAACCCGCTGATGCTGCTGTGCGGCGTGGGCGGTGCTGTGCTGGCGTACGCGCTGGGAGTCGGCGCCCGTGCCCTGGGCGGGCGCAGCGACGGTGAACTCGCTGTCGGCCTGCCGGTGCTGGCCTTGATGATCACGCTCCTCGGCCCGGTGCTGGGCCTGCTCCCGGCGCGCCTGATCGCCGACCGCCAACACGCCACCCTCTCCCCCCGCCCCGTCCTCCTGGTGATAGCCGCCGGCCTGACCACCACCCTCCTCCTCCTAACCACCACCTGACCTCCCGCGCCCTCCGCTTCGTCGATCTTGCACTTCCTGCCTCGACAAAAGGTGCATATCGGCACATACCAGCGACGGAAAGTGCAAGATCGACGGGTTCAGCGGGGGAGGGAGGGCGGGGCGGACGGGGGTGGGGGTGGGTGGTTAGGGGGTTAGGGCGGCTTCTTGGAGGAGGCGGCGGGTGAGGGTGAGGCGGTCGGTGTCGGTGTCCAGGGCGGGGAGGTCACGGACGCGGGTGACTTCGCCGGTGAGCAGGGCGCGTACGGCGGGTTCGCAGTAGGCGGGCAGGGTGATCGTACGGTCGAACAGGCGCAGGGTGGCCTGGTCGCCGGCGACGGTGAGCTGCCACCGCAGGCCGGGGCGGACGGTGACATGGCTGTCGACGGTCAACGCGGCCAGCGCGGCGGCCTGTGCGAGGGGACGGATCGGCGCCGGACGCGACGCGGACCAGGCCCGCTGCCGCAGCCGGCTCGCCACCGCCGCCGGGTCGGCGTGCAGCAACCAGTCGCGCAGCGCCTCGACGGTCTCGGTCAGTTCCGGCTCGATCGCGTCCGGGTCGGCCACGTCGATGCCGAAGGGCAGGGTGGCCCGCAGTCGGCGGTCCTCGGTGGCCAGCGCGAGCAACTCCTCGACCAACGCGTACCGGGTCAACGCGCGGATGCCGACGGTGAGGTGCAGCGAACTGGACTCCTGCGCCTGGGCGCTGTGCAGCCAGCCCCGGGGCAGGTAGAGCGCGTCGCCGGTTTCGAGCACCACGTCCAGGGCAGCCGGGCCCTGGGCGGTGGCGGCGACCTCGTCGGCCCGTCCGCCCCACGGCTGGCGCTCCAGTGGATCGGGGAACACCGACGGGTGTATCCGCCAGTGTTTGCGCCCGTCGACCTGGAGCACGAACACGTCATGGGTGTCGTAGTGGGTGGCGAAGCCCTGGCTACCGGGCGGGGTGAGGTAGGCGTTGACCTGCAACGGCTGCCCCACGGCCAGGCTCAGCTCCCGGGTGAAGTCGATCAGTGGCGGCCAGTTGCGGTGCAGGCCCTGGAGCACGAGGGTGGCGCCGTCGGCGTACAGCTGCAGGATCTTCTCGTCGAGGACCTGGTCGCCGATCTCGGCGCCGGCGCCACCGCCGCCGGTGTAGCGCGCCGCGGGCAGCACCTGCCCGTCCTTGGCCACCCGCAGGAACGGGGTACGCAGACCACGCCGGCTGAGCAGTTCGTCGGCGTCGGCGGTGCTGAGCAGGTCGGTGAAGCCGGCCGGGTTGGGTAGCTCGGCGGCGCGGGACAGCAGCGGTGTATGTCCCCAGTGGGCGGCGGCGAACTTCTCCGGCTCGACGCTGACGCAGCGCGCCAGCGCGGACGGGTATGCAACCGCCGGGCGGACAGTGCCGCCCGGCGGGTCGAGTCGCGTCATCGTGCTCGGCTACCGGGCGGCGCCGTCGGCACCACCGTCGTGCTGCCCCGGCGTCGCGCCACCATCAGCCGGGCCCTCGGCGCTGCCATCGGCACCACCATCGTGCTGCCCCGGCGTCGCGCCACCATCAGCCGGACCTTCGGCGCTGCCATCGGCACCACCATCGTGCTGCCCCGGCGTCGCGCCACCATCAGCCGGGCCCTCGGCGCTGCCATCGGCACCACCGTCGTGCTGGCCGGGGGTCGCGCCACCGTCAGCTGGGCCTTCCAGCCCGCCGCCGCTGGTGCTCTGGATGTCGTCGTCGTTGAGTGGCATCGTGCTCCCTCGGATGGACCCGCCCCCGCCGTCGGTGGGGTTCGTCGTGCCGCGGGTGGTACCCCGCGCCCGATCTTCTCTAACCAATGCACCCCACCGTAGACGCCCGCGCCGTCCGACATGCCCGGTTCGCCATGCGTGGTACTACCGGTCGGTGCCGCCTGCGACGGGGTGGCCGAAGCAGGCCAGCGCGACGGGGACACAACCGGCGAGGACGGCTGCGGCCAGGAAGGCCGCCGAGATCGAGGTGGCCGCGTGGAGCGGACCGAACAGCAGGGGTGCGACGAACTGGCCGGTGAACCCCGCGGTGGCCAGCAACGCAACGGCCTGCGCCCGCCGGCCGGGCGGGGCGTGGTCGGCGGTCAGCACGGTCAGGGCCGGCACGGCCAGACCCATCCCGAGACCGAAGACGGCCGGGGCGACCAGCAGCGCCACCGGCATGTCGACAAGAGCCAGTATCAGCAGCGCGACGGTCCAGGTCAGGAACGCATGCCGCAGCAGCACCCGCTGGGGCAGGCGGGCTCGAAGGTGGACGTACCCGAGCGCGGCCGCGCTCATCGCCACCGACAGACCTGCGGCCGCCGTGGCCACGACGGCGGTGTTGGTGACGTGCACTTGCGCCAACCGGACCGGCAGGAAGACCAGGACGACGTAGAGCAGCATCGTCGCCACACATTGCAGGGCGTAGACCGCCGCCAGCCGGCGGCCGGTGAGCAACGCGGTCCAGCTCCGCCCGGGCTCCCCGATGCCGCGCCGCCGGCCCGGACCACGTCCGACCGGCGTACGCGGCTCAGCCACCCGACGGGGCTGGTCGGGCAGGCGCAGGGCGAGCAGGGCGAGCGGAATGCCGAGCAGGTACACCACGAACGGCGCCCGCCAGGAGAGCACGCCCAACACCCCACCGGCCAGCGGCCACACCACCCCGCCCAGGCTGACCGCGGTGGACCGCCAGCCCATCAGCCGGTCCCGGGCGCGCCGGTGTGCCGGTCGAGCAGCCCGACGGTGGTGCAGGTGAAGACGAGCGCGGCGCCGACCCCGAAGATCAGCCGGGTGGTGATCAGCAGCGGGTACGAGTCGACGACCGCTCCGGCGCCGCCGGCCGTTCCGTACAGCAGCAGGCCCACCACCAGCGGGCGGCGAACCCCGCAGCGATCCACGAGCCGACCGGCGGCGGGCGCGGTGACGGCCAACGACACCCCGTGCACGGTCACGACCAGTCCGGCGGCGGTGGCGGTGAGCTGCCGCTCGGTGATGAGCAACTGGACCACCGGGGTCAGCACCGCCCCCGCCATCACTGTCAGGGTGGAGCCGATCAGCAGCACCGCGAGTCCAGGGCTCTGACGGTTGTCGGTGAAGGTCGTCGCTGCCACCCCGCCAGCATCGGACCTCAACCATGGTTGAGGTCAACCGTACCGGTGCGGTGCGGCGGGAAGTGACAGGATGGAGCCGACGCGAGCAGACGGAGGTGGCGATGACCGAACCGCTGGAGCCGGTGACCGAGGACTGGCAACGCGCCCTGGCGATCGTGGCCCACCCCGACGACCTCGAATTCGGTGCGGCCGCCGCCATCGCCCGCTGGACCGGGCAGGGCAAACAGGTGGTCTACTGCCTGGTCACCAGCGGCGAGGCCGGCATCGACAGGATGCCACCACCCCGCGCCCGTCAGGTACGCGAGCAGGAGCAACGTGACTCTGCGGCTCTGGTCGGCGTGGACACGGTCGAGTTCCTCGGCCTGCCCGACGGGATCCTGGAGTACGGCGTGGCCCTGCGCCGGGAGTTGGCCGCGGTGGTCCGCCGACACCGACCGGAAATCGTGATCACCAACAACTTCCGGGAGACCTGGGACGGCGGGCTCACCCTCAACCAGGCCGACCACATCGCCGTCGGACGAGCCACCCTGGACGCGGTACGCGACGCCGGCAACCGGTGGATCTTCCCGGAGCAGCTGACCGACGGCGTCCAACCGTGGGGCGGCGTACGCCAGGTCTGGGCGGCCTCCTCCCCCCGCTCGATGCACGGGGTGGACACGACCGAGACGTTCGACAAGGGGGTGGCGTCGCTGCTGGCGCACGAGGCGTACCTGACCGGACTGGGCGACGGCAGCTTCGACGCCGAGGAGTTCCTGGAAAGTGGCGCCCGCCCGATCGGTACCCGGCTGGGCGTGCGCTACGGCGCCTCGTTCGAGGTGTTCCACTTCGACCTCTGGTAGCCGGTCCCGGCTCTGGTAGCCGGTGCCGGACGCGCCGTCCGGGTGAGCCGGACGGCGCGCCGGGACCTGCGACGGTCAGGGCATGATCTGGGCGAGATCGGCGGGCATGGTGTCCCGCACGTCATCCCATTCGCCCTGGGTGATGTGCCGACGCAGGGTGTCCAGCACCACCTGGACCACCCGCTGCGGGCCGCCTTCCACGTCGTAGGGGAAGCCCTGACGGACCTCGTAGAGGAAGTCGTCCCGGTTGAGCTTGATCGGCACGTTCTCCGGCTGCCAGCCGTCGAAGTAGATGCCCCGCACCAGCATCGGCAGTTGTGCGGAGAACTCCACGCTCTCCTGCACCGGCATCCGGTCGCGCAGCAGGTGCAGCACGGTACGCAGCGCCGCGTACGACTGGTTACGCTGCGCCTTCGGCCAGCCGTACGCCTGCTCGATGTCCTTGAGAATCAGGTTGGTCTTGTCCACCGAGGACTCAATTGCCGACTGGAACTGCTCAGCCATCTGTCCACCCCCGTAGGTCGGTCTCCCACCGTCGGTCGTCGTGACGTCGCGGCGGACCCACCGGGCCACGCCGCGGCCGGATCGGGCTGGCCCACCCGAGACGTGGTGCCCGCCGAGCCTGATCACGCGCCCCGACGACACGCAGGACCGCGTCCCGCCGCCGGTGCGGCGACACCCGAACCGTCATCGCCAACCACCTCCGTGAGGTCGTCTCGCGCGGACGATCGCGCTCCGACCATCATCGGCGGGGTCGAGGTGAGTCACCGTCACCCCGACCGGGTGAGATGACCTGCGCAGGCGTACATCTACCGGTGGACCACCGCCGTGCCAGAGCGTCAGGCGCCGGCTCCCAACCGCCGGATCACCGTCCCCAGGATCCGCTGCTCGTCGAGGAAACCGAACACTCGCGAGTCGAGGCTGCTCATGCGGTTGTCGCCGAGAACCACCACCTTCCCCGGCGGTACGACAGCCGGTCCGCCGTCACCCACCACCGTGACGCAGTCCGGCGGCACCGGGTCACCGGGCCGGGCGGCGAGCCGTTTGACCAGGTATCGACTGGTACGCAGCAGCAAAGTACGGTCACCGACCTTGACCGGCGCGTAGTGACCGGATTCCTGGCCCGAGTGCCCGGTGAGCACAACGACGCTGCCCACCGGGATCGCCGTTCCCGGCCGGCGACGCGCCAGCAGGCGATCGCCGTCCTCGTACGTCGGTTCCATGCTCGTACCGCTCACCACCACCAGCAGGAAGCGACGCCGCAGCAGGCGCAGCAGAGTTACCGCCAGGGCGACGGCGCCGATACCAGCCAGTGCGAGCGCAACTGTCACGGAAGGTCGCCTCCAGGAGTACGGGCCTAATCAGCGGAAGAGGGCCACCAGATCATCCAACGTGGCAGCGATGAAGACCAGGATGAGCGCCACGCCCAGGGACACGATGACCCCCGCCGACCGGGTGGCCTGATCCGCACCCGAGGCCCAGGCGACCAGACCCAGGGCCGCCACGATGATCAGCCCGATGTTGCGGACGACATGGGACCAGCCGAGCGGGACGTTCGATGCGCCGAAACAGCGGCAGGGCGCCGCCGAACCCCGCCGGACGACGAGGACGACGGCAACCGTCAAGGCGATCAGCAGGGCGAGGGCAGCGCTCAAGCCGGCGAGGACAGTGAACCGGCTGATGAGCAGCCCCGGGATCAGAAGCTCGGCGGCGACCACGGTCACGGCCACGGGCCCCACCAGGCCGGAAGGCAGCAGCCGCATCTGTTGAACAGACAACCGGAAAGCCCTGAAGCCGCCCGGTCCCCGGAGCTTCGTGATCGCCGAATAGAGGAAGACCAGCGCCAGCACGCACCTGCTGGCGATCAAGACGTACGCCACGCAACGCCCTCCCCACGTGGGTCGATCGGCGAGGATTTCTCGACCGGCTGGTAGCCGCGTCCCTGCAGGCGGAAAAGTTCGGCGTAGTGGCCGTCCTGGTGCATCAACTCATCGTGACTGCCCTGTTCGGCTATCCGGCCGTCCACCAGCGTCACGATCACGTCAGCGTCGCGGATCGTGCCCAGGCGATGAGAGATGAGCACGCTGGTGCGGCCGGCTCGGTGCTCCCGCAACCGGGCACTGACTTCGTACTCGGCCGCAGGGTCCAGGCCGGCACTCGGCTCGTCCAGGATGAGCAGGTCGCGGCGGTCGCGGAGCAAGGCCCGGGCCAGCGCGACCCGCTGCCACTGGCCGCCTGAGAGCTCCACTCCGGTGCTGGGATCGGGCTCCTCCAGCCCGCCGTGAAAGACGCGGCTGAGCTGCGTCCGGTACCCGTTCGGGAGCGCCGCGAGCGTTTCGTGCACGCCGGCCTTTCGGGCGGCCTCCTTCAGCCGGTCCGGATCGTTCATCGCCGTGACGTCACCCAAACCGATGTTTTCGGCGGCGGTGAGGTCGTAGTGCATGAAGTCCTGAAAGACGACGCTCATGCGCTCGCGCAACTCGCTCGGAGGGATATCGCGGATGTCCGTTCCGTCCCACGTGATCGCTCCCCGGTCCGGATCGTAGAAGCGACACAGCAGCTTGACCAGCGTGCTCTTGCCGGCACCGTTTGCGCCGACCAGCGCGAGGGTTCGCCCTCGGGGGATGACCAGGTTGACACCCCGGAGGGCCCAAGGGTGGTCGGGGGCATAACGGAACCACACGTTCCGCAGTTCGATACCGATCTTCAGGGCGGGCAGGCGACGCCCGATTCCCCGGACCGGCAGATCCGGTTCGGCACGCGTGACCCTGAGGTAGTGGTCGAACAGCAGCAGTTGTTGGTGCGCCTGGGCGATGGACGAGGTGGCCACGTCCGTTGCGCTCAGGACCCCGGCGATGGCCGCGATCAGCATCGAGATCGATCCCACCGACAGCTGACCCGACGCGGCCTGCAGTGCGGCCCAGATCAGCCCGCCTCCGGTGATGACGGCGGACAACAGTGCCAGCCCTCCGTGGGTCACCAGTTCCTGCCTGTCGAGACGGCGGTGGGCGAGGTTGGCGGTGCTCCGCTCCGTACGCATCCGGTCGCGCAGCAGCGGCCCCGCGCCGAAGAGTCGAATCTCCTTCGCGGCCTCCACCGTGGTCAGCAGCGAGACGTAGAAGAACTCCCGCCGTTGCACCGGGCTGATCTCCCAGGTCATCCGCGCATACGTACGCGACAGCCGCAGCTGGACCAACAAGGACGGCGCGATGGCGAGTACCACCACCGCGCTCAGCAGCGGGCTGATGATCAGCAGGGAGCCGAGAAACCCGACCAGCGAGATCAGCGCGGTTACCGTATTGAGCAGCCCGCCCAGGACCTGACCGGACGCGTACCCGCTGGCCTGCTGAGCCAGCCGCAGGGTGTCCTGATAGGCGGGGTTCTCGAAGCGGGCGATGCCGGTGCAACGTTCGAGGGCGGCAAAGAGCCGCTCCTGCGCCAGCAGCGCGATGGCCCGGTCGCTCTCGGCACGCAGATACTGGATGACCCGGGTCAGCACGGCGATCAGTAGGCC
The DNA here is from genome assembly GCF_040682415.1 of Micromonospora sp. NPDC051196. Lineage (NCBI taxonomy): Bacteria > Bacillati > Actinomycetota > Actinomycetes > Micromonosporales > Micromonosporaceae > Micromonospora > Micromonospora sp. NPDC051196. The sequence continues at coordinate 40,371 of NZ_JBFBAY010000021.1, read as the reverse complement.
CGCTGTGACGAATCCCAGGATGGCCGGGAACACCGTGCCGGGATCAACGTCCGGGCGCACCAGCCGGTCGATGGTCTCCTTCATGAACCATGCGGCGGTGACCGGAAGGACCGCGCCGACCAGGGTCAACAGAACCATCAGCAACAGGCGCCCACGCCCGGCACGCCATCCCAGTTCGAGCGACTCCACGACGCCGGCTTGCACCACACGCGACTTCCAGGTGGCCGCCCTGGCGGGTCCGATCATGCTGAGATCTTGGCCAGGACCTCGTCGGTACGGATGCCGATCGCCTGGACGGCACCTCCGTCACCCATGACGAAGAACGCCGGGAACCCGGCGACGCCAAAGGCGGAGATCATCTCCTGCTGACCATCCTCCGCGATCACCGTGCCGGCGGCCGGTATCAGCGTCGCCACCGTGTCGGCGACGCGATCGGGCTCACCGACGGCCACCGCCCACACGCTGTCGCGGCGTGACCGTGCCACCTCGACGAACCTGCCGATCTCCGCCGTACATGCCGGGCAGTCCGGCGAGAAGAAGCCGACCAGGGTGTGACCGGAGAGATCATCCCGGGTGGCCGTCCCGCCGGAGACCGTCACCGCCTTGAAGTCGTCGACGACCGCACCGACCGAGAGTCGACTGACCGGCGCCGAACCGGCGAACGACTGTGCGCCGAGCATGTCGTTGTGCTGGCGCAACCGGCGGATCACGCCGTAGGTCAGGGCCAAATTCAACAGGCTCACCAAACCGATGAGGACAACAGCGGCAACAATGTATGCCACGCGCCCTTCCTTTCCCCCGTGGGACCGTCCCGCGATGACAAATCAGGCCCGGACCGCCATTCGGCGCCCAGACCTGACTCGTCATTACGGGGCTGAAAAATTCGTACCGACTCAGATGTCACCCAGCCAGGCCGGGCCTGTCACATCAGCACTCAACCGCCGGGTTGCCCTGCACGCACGGACCACACGTGTGGTCCCGAGGGTCCGTGGTGTAGTAGCAGGTCCTGAAGTGGAGGTACTTCCTGAGCCCGCCGTAGCACCCGCAGTACTGCTGGAACGAGTCGGCCGACGCCTCGATCTCCGGGACGAACATCCCCAGGAGTCGATCACTGAAACGCTGGAAAATAGACACAGATTTCACCTTCCCCGTATGTGTCCGTGCCCTAATCGGACGCGCACTGGCAAGCAAACCATCCATGCATGACGATGTCAATGAGGAATGCGCTCATCGATCAATCCTGGATCGTCCACCTGCCCACACCATCGAGGGAGGTCGTTAACGAACGTGTCACCAGCCGCCAAAAATCGATCTTGTGTGCGTCGCCGATCGTGACGGATGAGCGTTCGGCCACCGACCGCTCAGGCTGCCCTGTGAAGGTCAAAAGGGGGAACGGAACAGCAATCGCCGAGCCTGCCCACAGCCGGGCGGTGCGGTCGGTCCAGGAGGCGGTGCCCACCCTGATCTCGCCCCTGGGTGCAGTTCACCGCGTCCCGGACCGACCGACGATCGTTGCGGCTCAAGCGGCCCGGCGCTCCCGGGTCTGCTTGCACGTCACGCAGGTGGTCGCCGAAGGGAAGATCTCCAGCCGTTCCACCGGGATGGGTGCCGAGCAACCCTCGCAGAAGCCGTAGGTGCCCTCGTCGAGCCGGGTCAGCGCGTGCTCGTACTGGGTCCGCCGGTCGAGGATGGTGCGCAGCAGTGACTGCGCGGTGTCCCGCTCGGCGGTCTTGGTGCCGCTGTCGGCCTGGTCGTCGCCCGCGGTGTCGCCGACCTCGACCAGCCGCAGCACCTGGCTCTGCTGCACGGCCTGCTCGTACTCCTCGGACAGTTCGGCGTAGCGGGCCTGGAGGGAGAGTCGAATCTGGTCGATCTCCGCCTGGGATCGGCCCGTGCCGACCGTGTCGTGGACGAGCATGGCTGCCTGCCTTTCCTGGGAAATCATCGTCATCGCGGGCAGGTCCTCCCCACCCGGTCATACCGCCCAGGCGAGCTGATCATCCGGGCGCTGTGAGCCCCGCGATTACCCCCGTGCCCCGAGGATCAAACCGGGTCGTCCACGGATTCCACGATCGCCGGACGGCGCGGGTCGTCCACCCGGATCACCAGGTCCGCGAAGGTGGCGGGCGCGACCTCGTCGGCGTATCGGGCGTGCGCGGGCAGCGTCCAGGCCAGTTCGGCAACGGTGTGCCGGTTCAGCGCCGCAGCGGACAACTCCAGGTGCACGGTGACGTCGAAGGGCAGCCCGCCGCCGAGCAGGAACGTGCCGCTGACCAGGACCACTCCGTTCGGGGGCAACGCGACGTAGCCGGCTCGGCTGGCCCGGTCCGCCCGGGCATCCCAGAGCGAGGGCAGAATCCGGCCGTCGCCCGCCGGCCCCGCCGGATCGAGCACCTCCCGGCGCAACCCGGCCTCGTCGACCCAGCCTTCGTAGTACGCGTCCGGGTTGGTCCGGCCACGTTCCAGGCGTACGGACGCGGGGCGCAGGAAATCGTCGGACCGGATGTGCCGGGCCGGACGGCCCAGCGCCCGCAGCGGGTCGACCAGGGCAGCGGCCAACTCGTCGGGGCGGGCGGCGGCCGGGCCGTCCACGGCGACCCGCAGCCGCCCGGCCGGCCCGGTCCGGGCCAGTCGCTGCGCCAGTTCGGTGACCAGTCGTTGCGGTGAGATCGGACGCACGCGCATCCGACCATCGTGCCGGGTGCCCGGCGGTCGCCGTCGCCGACCGCCCGTGCGGGCCGCTCAGCCGGTCTGGTCGAGGGTCACCCGGGCCTCGTCGGCCAGCCGGTAGCCGACGCCGTAGACCGTGGTGACCAGGGGTACGTCCACGCCGACCTTGCCGCGTAGCCGGCGCACGTGCACGTCCACCGTACGCACGCCCGCGTGTTCGTAACCCCAGACCGCGTTGAGCAGCTGAAGCCGGGTGAACACCCGGCGCGGGTGCGCCACCAGATGCAGCAACAGGTCGAATTCGAGCCGGGTCAGCGGCAGCGGCTCGTCGTCGCGCAGCACCGACCGCGAGGAGGCCAGGATGTGCAGGGCGGGAATGGTGGGCGCAAGTGGCCGTGCCGGGGAACGCCCGGCCGGCACCGCCTCGGTGCGCCGCTCCGGCACCACCGGGCCACCGTGGGTGACCGTGCCCTCGCCGCGTTCCAGTAGCTCCCGGGCGGCTTCCAGCAGCTGGCGGGCCGCCGGCGTCAGGGACTCCTCACAGGCCAGCGGGATCGACAGGGTGACGGTGATGACCGGAGCCGCTGTGCTGGTGGGACGGCGCTGGCCACCTGGTGGCCGACCGGGGACCGCCGGCTGGGACGTATGCCATCCGGCGCGCGACGAAGCGGGGCTGACCGACATGGTCCTCCTAGGCTGATCCGGGTTTTCCCCACGGCCCCGGGACGCCGCTTTATCGATGTTTCCGGGCGCCGGTGTGCGGGTCAAGGGGCGGCTGCGTTGTGTGAATGTGACAATTGGCCGACACATCGGAGCCGGATGCTCGCTCTGCGTGCGAGGCAAGATGATTACAGCAGAGTCGCCAACTTGACCCGATACGGGGGGTCGACACCGGAGTTCACCTTTCGTGGGGGGTCTCGCACCCACCCGGCGTGACGTCCGCTGATCACGCTCCCAGACAAAGGCTGTCACCGTACGCAGGCAGCGTGGCGAGGCCCCGACCGCGGCCCCGCCACGCCGGCCGGATCAGCGTTCGACGCTCACCCGGGCGTCGTCGGCCAGGCGATAGCCGACACCGTGGACCGTGGTGAGCAGCGGCGTACCGACACCGAGCTTGGCGCGCAGCCGGCGTACGTGCACGTCGACGGTGCGTGCCACGGCGTGGTCGTAACCCCAGACCTGGTTGAGCAACTGAAGTCGGGTGAAGACCCGCCGGGGCCGTTCGGCCATGAACAGCAGCAGGTCGTACTCGATCCGGGTCAGCGGGATCACCCGGTCACCCTGCTGGACGGTCCGGGGCCCGGTGAGGATGCGGACGACGTTCGGATCCGCCGGAACCGGCAGGTGATCGACGCCGTCGCGCGACAGCCGCCCCTCGCCCGACTCGGCCAGCTCGCCGAGCAGTTCCAGCAGCCGGTTCAGGCGCGGGCTCGTGGCTGCGGCGGTGAGATCGACGGTGATGGTCAGGGTGGGACCGGTACGCCGCCGAGCGAGGCGGCTCCGGTTGGTGCGGCCGGACGGGTGTTGGCGCGGGCTGATGGCGACGACGGACACGGCGGCCTCCTGGGACTACCGCCACGCCGGGTGGGCGTGGCTGATCAGTGGGACACCCGACCGGCGGTCGCCGGGGGCGCGGGGGTGGACGGGCGGATCAACGGGGTGGGGCCCAGCACCGGCAGGCCGGCGATCCGCCAGGCGGCGAAACCACCGATCACGTCGGTGGCCCGGAACAGGCCGAGGTCCTGCAACGATGCGGCAGCCAACGACGAGGTGTAGCCCTCCTGGCAGAGCACCACCACGGGCAGGTCGTAGCCGACCGCCTGCGGCAGCCGGGCCGGGCAACGCGGGTCGAAGCGCCACTCGAGCACGTTGCGCTCGACGGCGAGGGAGCCGGGCACCGTCCCGTGCGCGGCCCGCTGCGCCGCCGGCCGGATGTCGACCAGCAACGCACCGCCCCGGTACGCCAGGTGTGCCTGCTCCGGATTGAGGCGGTCGAGCCGGGCCCGGGCGGCGCTCAGGATCTCGTCGATCCCTCGGGAGCCCGGCGGGGGCACCGGACAGTGGGCGGCGGGGTCGGTCTGCGGCATCATCGTTCCTTCCAGGGATTTCGGCTCGGACGCCCGGTTCGGGGGATTCACCATGCCACGCCGGCCTCGGCCACCTCGGCGACCCGCAGCCGACCTCGGTCGAGGTGGTAGCGGGTCATCCGGCGCAGGGCCGGGCGGTAGACGTGCACGCTGACCGCCGGTGCGGCGTGCCGGTTGGTCACCACGTGCACGTGCCGGGAGCCGAACCGGCGGCCGGAGCCGGCCGCGAGCAGATGTGGGCGCAGCCGTCCACCGCTGACCGTCTCCTCGGTGAGCACGCCCGAGGCGACCAGGAAGGCGCCCGACGAGCCCCCGTGGTCGTGCAGGTCGGTGCCCTGTCCGGGCAGCCAGCTCAACGCCCACACCTCGTGGTCGTCGGCGGCGGCGAGTCGGGCGTACCACCGACTGATGGGGTCGAAGCGCAACGGCACCGGCCAGCTCGCGGGGTTGCCGGCCCAGCGCCGGGCGACGGCGAGCAGGTCGGGCTCAGTGGCGGACAGGGCAGGCATGAGGTCCTCGCGACGGTCAACAACTATGGTCCCGACCAGCGTAAACGGTAAACCCTATAGGTTTAGTAGGTTATCTCACGTAATGGGACGACGATCGCACTGAACTGCGGCACCGTCACCGACTGTCGATCGACTCAGGACTGGGGCGGCCGTGGTGAGCGCGACGCGGTGGCGCCGACTAACCTGATCCGGTGAGCGAGGAACTCGACGCCGAGACCCTGGAGTTCGCGCACCGGATGTTCGACCTGGCGCGCGACGGTGCGACCACCGAACTGGCCGGGTACGTCGACGCGGGGCTGCCGGTCAACCTGACCAACGACAAGGGCGACAGCCTGCTGATCCTGGCGGCCTACCACGCCCACCCGGAGACGGTGGCCGCACTGCTCGACCGCGGTGCCGACTTCTCGCGTACCAACGACCGGGGGCAGACCGCGCTGGCGGCGGCGGTGTTCCGCAGCAGCACCGACGCGGTACGCGCGCTGCTCGCCGCCGGCGCCGACCCCGACGGCGGCAGCCCGTCCGCCGTGGAGACCGCTCAGTTCTTCGACCTGCCGGAGATGCTCACCCTGCTGCGTCCCACCTGACCGACGCCGGGCCCGCATCGGGCCAGCGTCGACGCCCGTCCGTCGGGCCGGGCCGCCGCCGGGCCTCGATGAGGAAACGCTTGGCGTGGGCGACGAAGGGTCCTTCGGTGCGGATCCGCTCGTGCAGACGGGCCAGCGCCGGCCGGTGCGCCGCCACGGTGAAGCCGGGCACCGTCCAGACCACCTTGCGCAGGAACCAGACCACGGCGCCGACATCGTGGAACACGGTGCGCAGGGTGGCCGTACGCAGGTCGACGACGGTCAGCCCGGCCGCCTCGGCGTCGGCCACCGCCTGCTCCGGGTGCCGGTGGGCCGGTGGCGGCAACGGCCCGAGGATCGCCTCGCTGAGTTCGCGTACGGTGCCCGGACCGATCTGCTGGGACAGGAACGTGCCACCCGGCCGCAGCACGCGCGCCACCTCGGGCCAGTCAGTGTGCACCGGGTGCCGGCTGACCACCAGCTCGAAGGTGCCAGTGCGAAACGGCAGCGGCGCGTCGGGGCCCACCGCGACCACGCTCGCCCCGATCGGGCGAAGCCTGGCCCGGGCCACCGGCACGTTCGGCGGCCAAGCCTCGGTGGCCACCAGCAGCCGGGGTGGGTGCGGCACCTCGGCGAGCACCTCTCCCCCGCCGGTGTCGATGTCCAGTGCCGCGTCGACGGTCGCCAACCTCGCCGCCACCAGTCGGGCGTACCCCCAGGGTGGGCGCTCCTCGGTGGCCCGTCCGGCGAGCCAGTCGAAAGCCCAGCCCTCGACCGGCGCGGCGGCGCCGTCGATGACCAACTCTTCGAAGCTCGCTTCCCGACACACGGGCTCAGCGTGTCCGGCGTGACTCCACTGTGGCAACTCCATTACCCGGTCGCGCATGCGGACCCACGGTCACACACTTACGGACGGGGGCGGACGATCTCGATCGTCCGGGTGCCGGAGCCACGCAGGCCGCCACCGCCACGCAGGGCGTCGAAGCTGGTCGGCTCGGCCCGCCCGGGCTCGTAGTGGCGCATCAGCCGCGCGCCCAGCGCCACGCCGAGACCGCCGACGGCCAGCGCGAGCACTTCGACGACCAGCAGTACGGCGGTGGCGCCCCGGTTCGACGCTTCCGCCCGCACCAGGCAGGAGAGCAGGAACAGCCCGGCCATCGCGGCGTTGACGAGGTTGAAGCTGATGGCGGTGCGACGGGTCCGGTCCGGCGGCACGTCCCACAGGTCGACCATGCCGGCCATCATGGTCAACCCCGCCGCCACCAGGGCGGCCACCACCGTCCAGTAGCCGACCTCACCGAGCAGGGCCGGGCCGCCGACCACCTGGGCGAAATCGAAGATGGTCGCGCAGACGAAGAGCCCGTACGGGAACGTCACCAGCATCGGTTGGATGGGGTGGCCCTGCACCCGCAGTCGGCTCTGCATCGTTGCCCCCTGGAATCGGAATCAGCCCACCAGTCCAGGGTGCTACCCGGGTGCCATCACGGCGAAACGAGAGTCGCGCTCAGTTGTCCCGGGGTCGCGAGACGGTGCTGACCAGCCGCTCGGCCACCTCCCGCAACGGGATCGACAACGACGACGCCGCGCTGCGCAGCACGTCGAGAGCGTCCTCCGGCGGGCAGCCGCGTTGCGTCATGATCACACCGATCGCCTGGCCGATCACGCCGTCGCCGAGCAGTGCGGCGTCCTGCTCGTCGGCCTGCGCGCTGCGGCGCTGCCGGTCCCGTACCGCAGCGAGCAGCAGGCCGGCCTGCTCGGCGAGGAGCATGGCGGTGAGCTGGTGGCCGGTGGTCAGCGTGTCGGACCGACCGGCGTACAGGTTGATCGCACCGATCACCTGCTCGTCCACGTCGACCGGCGCGGAGATCACCCCGTGTACGCCCAGTTCGCGGGCCCGGGCCGTCCAGTCCGGCCAGCGGGGCTCGGTGGCGAGGTTCTCCGCGCGGACCATCTCCCGCCGCCGGATCGCGTCCATCGCCGGGGTGTCCGGGCCGTAACACAGGTCGTCCAGCCCGCTCATCGGCGCGTCGGAGGCGGCCACCCCGGCCGGCTCACCGGCCCGCAGGGCGGTGAACCCGCACCAGCTGACCCCCGCGATGGCGTCCCGGGTGATCCGGACCAGGGCGGACAGCGCCTCGTCGAAGTCGTCCAGGGCGATCAACCCGGCGGTCAGTTCCCGCAACAGGGCCGCCGTCTCCAGCACACCGAGGGTCTCCGTCAGCGGTGCGCTCGTCTCCAGGTTCACCGACCCTGAGCCCCCGTACGCCTGGCCAGCGTCCTCACGGTCTCCTCCTCGCTCACGACCGGGCACGAGGGCAGCTCCGACGGCAGCCCTGACGTGACGACCCGCCCTACTACCCGCTGCAACAACGGTCGAAACGGTGCAAAGCGGGGCCCCTCCCAGGGTACGGGTACCGCTGGAAGGGGCCACGACCGGCTCAGCGTGTGCGGGTCAGCGGGCGCCTGCCCCGCTGAGCCGCCGGCCGACCGAGGCGATCAGCCGGTCCAGCTCGGAGCCGAACGGGTTGTCGTGCACCAGGTACGTCCAGGTGGCACTCGGCCGGACCAGTTCCGCCTCGTCGGGCGCCCAGTCCTCGTCGAACTCGGTCTCGGCGAAGGTGGCCAGGGTACGCGCCTCGATCTCCGGAACCAGGTTGGTGAACGCCGGCACCGCCGCCCGGTGGAACTCGTCGAGCGGGTCGAGTCGGCCCAGGGCGCGCAGGTGCACACCCTCGCGGACCTCCGACAGCTCGGCCAGGTGGTCGGCCCAGAGTCGGTCGAGGTGGTAGAGGGCGATCGACCGGGCCACCCGGGCGAGCAGGTCCTCGTCCATCTCGCCGGCCTTCTCCGGCATCTTGTCCAACAGCATCAGCGCCGCGACGTCGCTGGTCAGCAGTCGTTCCCGGCGCTCGGCGAGCGCCTTGCGCTGCTGCTCGATCACCACGCTGTAGCGCCAGGTGTTGCGGTGGATCTCGTGGTTGACGCCCTCGGCGACCCGCTGGGCGTGCTCCACCGCGTAATCCACCTGCGGGTCGGTGACCAGGCCGTCGGCGTTCATCCGGGGCGACGGCGGGACGGTGTCGCCGGCGTGCCGGACGACCAGGTCGTCCTCCAGGCTGACGAAGAAGACCGACCCACCCGGGTCGCCCTGCCGCCCGGCCCGCCCACGCAGCTGGTCGTCGACCCGGCGGCTGTCGTGCCGGCCGCTGCCCATCACGTAGAGGCCGCCCAGTTCGGCGACCCGCTCCCGGTCGGTCTGCTCGCTGCCACCGAGCCGGATGTCCACGCCTCGGCCGGCCATCTGGGTGGAGACGGTCACCGCGCCGTACGCGCCGGCCTCGGCGATGATCGCCGCCTCCTCGTCGTCGTTCTTGGCGTTGAGCACCACGCAGGGCACGCCGACGGCGTTGAGCCCGGCCGCCAGCTGCTCGGACTCCTTGACGTCCAGGGTGCCGACCAGCACCGGCCGCCCGGCGGCGTGGCAGCGCTGGATCTCGTCGACCAGCGCCTCGTCCTTCTCCGCCCGGGTGGCGTAGATGCGGTCCGGCTCGTCCACCCGTACGCAGGGGGTGTTCGGCGGGATCACCGCGACCTCCAGCCCGAAGAACTCCCGCAGCTGGTCGCCGACCAGCACGGCGGTGGCGGTCATGCCGCACACCTTCGGGTAGAGACCGATGAACGCCTGCACGGCGATGGTGCCCAGCACCTCACCCTCGGCGGTGGCGTCCAGGCCCTCCTTGGCCTCGACCGCGGCCTGCAACCCGTCCGGCCAGCGGCGGCGCTGGGCCACCCGGCCGCGCATCTCGTCGATCAGCTCGACGGTGCCGTCCCGGACGATGTAGTCGACGTCGCGGTGCAGCAGGGCGTGCGCGTGCAACGCCACGTTCACCGCGGAGAGCTGCTCGACGTTCTCCTCGTCGTACAGGTCGATGCCGAGCTTGGCCTCGACGGCGGCCAGGCCGCTGGAGGTGAAGGCGACGCTGCGGCCGTCCTCGGCGACCGTGTAGTGCTTGCCCTTGCGCAGGCCGCGCACCAGCGCGGCGGCGGCGTGCACCGGATCCTGCTCGCCGGGCACCGAGCCGGCCAGCACCATCGGCACCCGGGCCTCGTCGATCAGGATCGAGTCCGCCTCGTCGACGATCGCGGTACGCAGCGTCGGCTGGACCCGGTCCGCGACGTCGGTGACGAGCTGGTCGCGCAGGAAGTCGAAGCCGGCCTCGCTGACCGCGACGTAGGTCACGTCGCAGGCGTACGCGGCCCGCCGCTCCACCGGGGTGGACGCCTCGTTGACCCAGCCCACGGTGAGCCCGAGCAGGGTGTACACCGGCTCCATCCACTGCGCGTCGCGGCGGGCCAGATAGTCGTTGACGGTGAGCACGTGGACCGGGCCGTTACCGAGCCGTACGTGCCCGTACGCGGCGATCGCCGCGGTCAGCGTCTTGCCCTCACCGGTGGCCATCTCGGCGACCTTGCCGGACAGCAGCGACATCGCGCCGAGCAGCTGGACGTCGTACGGCCGCTGGTCGAGCCCGCGCCGGGCGGCCTCCCGGCCGAGCGCGCAGATCTCCTCGTAGGTCGACGCCACCGTGGCCGCCTCGGTCAGCTCCGCGTCGTCGAAGGCTTGCACCTTCTCCTCGCGGGCCTCGATGGCCGACAGCAGCTTCTCCAGCGGGGCCAGGTCGACCGTGGTTCCCGGGCGCTGGAGGAACCGGCGGAACCTGGTCTTCAACCGTTGCGACACACCCATGAGCGGCAACGGTACGCGACCGGCGGCCCCTTTCGCGCCCTCCCCGGCGTGCCTTCCTTTCCGCGTTGCGTACAGCGCCGTTCCGCTCAGCCGTTGCACACCACCTGGAGCTCCTGCCGGCGCCGCTGCGCAAGGTCGGTGAGCAGGCCCGGCGGGTACGCATTCCGCCCGCCTTCCCGCTCCGGCTGCCCGATGCCCCGATGCGGCGCAATCAAACGTTCATCAGTCGGGAACGTGCCCGGAGCAGGGTCGTGATCAAGCTGGTGGGATCGATCCGGTTAGCTAGCGCGGAGTACCGGGAAATCCCACTCCCGGTCTTCCCGCGAAGGGGGTGCCTGTGCGGAACACCGAATCTCTGGTCTCGCCGGTGGTCGAGGCCTGGGCCACCTATCGGACCAGCTCCGCCGCCGACTGGCCGACCCGGCGGCTGCTGCGGGCGAAGGCGGGCAGCCGGGTCAGCGTGGTGTTGCCGGCCCACGACGAGGAGGCCACCGTCGGGGCGATCGTGTCGACGATCCGCGAGCACCTGATGGACCGAATACCGCTGGTGGACGAGTTGATCGTGGTGGACTCCCGCTCGACCGACCGCACCGCGCAGGTGGCCCGCGCGGCCGGCGCGGAGGTGGTCAGCCAGGACGCGATGACGCACGGGCTGCCACGGCTGACCGGCAAGGGCGACGCACTGTGGGCCGGGCTGGCCGCCGCCGAGGGCGACGTGGTGGCCTTCGTCGACGCCGACCTGCGGGAGTTCCGCCCGCATTTCGTCACCGGGCTGCTCGGCCCACTACTCACCGACCCCTCGGTGGATTTCGTGAAGGGTTTCTACCACCGGCCGCTGATCGGTACGACCGGGGTGGAGGCCGACGGCGGTGGCCGGGTCACGGAGTTGATGGCCCGCCCCATGCTCAACCTGTTCTGGCCGGAACTGGCCGGTTTCGTGCAACCCCTGGCCGGTGAGTACGCGGGCCGTCGCGAGGTCCTGGCGCAGGTGCCGTTCGTCTCCGGCTACGGTGTCGAGACCGCCATGCTGATCGACCTGCTGGAACTCGTCGGCCTGGACGCGCTGGCCCAGGTCGACCTGGGCGAGCGCAAGCACCGGCACCAGGACACCGCGGCGTTGGGCCGGATGTCCGCCCAGATCATGCTCACCGTCTGGTCGCGGTTGCAGCGGCGCGGCTGGGCCAGCCCGGACGTGCTGCCCACCGCCCTGCTCACCCAGTTCCGCCGAGGTGGCTCCGACACGCTACCGAACCTGGACCGGGAGATCGTGGTCAGTGACGTGACGGTCGAGGAACGGCCACCGCTGGCCGAACTGCGGCACCGGCTGCCGCGCCGACGAGTCGCCGCGGCGTGACCGCAGCGGCTGGCCGACGCGGCGAGGAGAGGGCGACGCACGGTGGGCCGGGCTGGCCGCCGCCCGGTTCACTCCGGCGGTGATGGCCCGCCGATACCTCGCCCGCTACGACCGGGTACGCCGCCTCGGCAGCGCCGTACCCGCACTGCGCGCGGCCTGAGCGTTTCCACTGCGCGCACCGTTTCGGCCGGTTGGAGGCCGGGTAGTTGGCAGCTCTGCGACACCGGCGGAACGAGGGCGGAGATGGCGAGCCGGATCACCTGCGACGTACACGACGCGACACCTGTCACGGTCGTACGCCTCGCCGGCAGCCTCGACCTGACCACCACCCGCCAGGTGTACGCGGTCCTGGACCGGTGCCTGGCCGCCCAGCCCGACGCGCTCGTGGTCGACCTGACCGGGCTGACCGTGCACGACCAGTTGGCGGTGGCGGTGTTCGTCGCCGCGGCGCGACGGGCCGAGGGTTGGCCGGCGGTGCCGATGGTGATCTGCGCGCCGCACCCGGACCCGGCCGCGTCGCTGGCCGCGTCCACCGCCAGCCGGGTGGTGCCGGTGCGCCACGACTGCGACGAGGCGGCCCGGGTGGCGGGTGCCTCGGCGGTGCCGAGGATGCGGGTTCGACTCGAACCGGTCGCGGCGGCCTGTCGGCGCGCCCGGGAGCTGGTGGCCGACGCCTGCGCGCGGTGGGACCTGCCCGCGGCGGTCGAGCCGGCCTCGATCGTGCTCAGCGAACTGGTCGGCAACGTGGTCCGGCACGCCGGCACCCCGATGCAGGTCACCCTGACGCTGCGCCGGCCGTGGCTGCATCTGGCGGTGGTCGACGGCAGTCGCGACGCGGCCGAGCCCGGCCGGCCCGGTGAGCGTGACGAGGGCGGTCGGGGACTGCTGCTGGTGCGTGAACTGGCTGCGCGGTGGGGCAGCGCACCGGCCGGCGACGGAAAGGCCGTCTGGGCAACACTACCGGCGAATTGACCGAAATTCCCTCTCTCGCCTGGTTACATGGTCGGCGGGCCGGGTAGTCACGCCCGTCCTTTTCGTCGTCAGCGGGGTGAGAGCTCATGCCCAAGCGGGTACCGACCGTAACCGGACAGGACCGGGGCCCGGCCATCCTCGCACCGGCCCGGTTCGGCGGCTATCCCGGCTCCCTGAACAAGGGCCTGCCCGGCAGTAAGCTGCTCCGGTTCCTGGCCACCACCGATCACAAGCAGATCGGGCTGCTCTACCTGATGACCTCGTTCGGCTTCTTCCTGGTGGCCGGGATCGAGGCGATGCTGATCCGCGCGGAGTTGGCCCGGCCGGGCATGCAGTTCCTCTCCCCCGAGCAGTACAACCAGTTGTTCACCTCGCACGGCGCAGTGATGCTGCTGCTGTTCGCCACCCCGGCGGCGTTCGGGTTCGGCAACTACATCGTGCCGATCCAGATCGGCGCGCCGGACGTGTCCTTTCCCCGGCTGAACGCGCTGGCCTACTGGCTGTACCTGTTCGGTGGGCTGATGGTCATCGGTGGATTCTTCACCCCGCAGGGCAGCGCCGACTTCGGGTGGACCGCGTACACGCCGCTGAGCACCGCCCAGCACTCCCCCGGCGTGGGGGCGAACATGTGGGTGATCGGCCTGGTCGTCTCCGGTCTGGGCACCATCCTCGGTGCGGTCAACCTGATCACCACGATCCTGACCCTGCGGGCGCCGGGCATGACCATGTTCCGGATGCCGATCTTCACCTGGAACATGCTGTTCACCAGCGTGCTGGTGATCCTGGTCTTCCCACTGTTGGCCGCCGCGCTACTGGCGTTGAGCGCCGACCGGCTGCTCGACGCGCACGTGTACAGCCCCGCCACCGCCGGGCCGATGCTGTGGCAGCATCTGTTCTGGTTCTTCGGCCATCCCGAGGTCTACATCATCGCGTTGCCGTTCTTCGGCATCATCACCGAGATCATCCCGGTCTTCTCCCGTAAGCCGCTCTTCGGTTACACCGGGCTGGTGCTGGCCACCGCCGCGATCACCGTTTTGTCGATGACGGTGTGGGCACACCACATGTTCACCACCGGCCAGGTGCTGCTGCCGTTCTTCGCCATCCTCAGTTACCTCATCGCCGTACCGACCGGGGTCAAGTTCTTCAACTGGATCGGCACGATGTGGAAAGGACAGATCACCTTCGAGACGCCGATGCTGTTCGCCATCGGCTTCCTGGTGACCTTCCTGCTGGGCGGACTCACCGGCGTACTGCTGGCCAGCCCGCCGGCCGACTTCCACACCCACGACAGCTACTTCGTGGTGGCGCACTTCCACTACGTGCTGTTCGGCACGGTGGTGTTCGCCCTCTTCGGCGGCTTCTACTTCTGGTGGCCGAAGATGACCGGGCGGCTGCTCGACGAGCGGCTCGGCAAGCTGCACTTCTGGACCATGTTCATCGGCTTCCACGGCACCTTCCTGGTGCAGCACTGGCTGGGCAACGAGGGCATGCCCCGCCGTTACGCCGACTATCTGCCCACCGACGGCTTCACCACGCTGAACACCATCTCCAGCATCTTCTCCTTCGTGCTCGGCGCGTCCACCCTGTTCTTCATCTGGAACGCCTGGAAGTCCTGGCGGTTCGGCGCCCGGGTCACGGTGGACGACCCGTGGGGCTTCGGCAACTCGCTGGAGTGGGCCACCACCTGCCCGCCACCGCTGCGCAACTTCGACCGGATGCCCCGGATCCGTTCCGAGCGCCCGGCGTTCGACGCCAAATACGGTGAGTTGGTCTCCGACCTGGGTCGGGATCTGCCGCAGCGGACCACGAAACCCCCGCAGGAGCTACGCGACGAACTGCACCGCGAGAAGCACCACCGTGAGTCGCCCAGCGCCGAGGGAGCGCACGGCGCGCCGGAGGCCACGGCCTACCATCCGGCGCCGCAGTCCGGGGCCCGGCCGGTCGAGGTGCCGGAACCGGAAGATGTGCGCCGGCCCAGCTTCGAGGAGACCGACGAACCGGAGGACAACCCGCTGGGCGCCGAGCGTCGCTCGGAGCCCGACGACGACCGGTGGCGTCACCCGCGCGGCCGAGGCGACACCCCGGAGAACTGAGCCGGGGTACGACATGCGGGGCGGCACCGATCGGTGCCGCCCCGTCAGCGTCCTGCGGCCAGCGGGTGCCGTCCTGCGGTCAGCGGGCCCGCGCCGAGGCGGGACGCGGCTGGTTCGCCGTCGTCGACTCGGACTCGGCGGCCCCGTTCTGCCACGGTGGCGGCGCGTCGGCGAGCATCGCCTGACGCAGCCAGGTCAACGCCCGCGACAGCAACCGCGACACGTGCATCTGGGAGATGCCGAACCGGGCGGCGATCTCCGCCTGGGTCTGGTTGCCGTAGAACCGCATGGCCAGAATTCGCCGCTCCCGCCAGGGCAGACGGTGCAACAGCCCGCTGACCGTGACCCGATCGTCCACCGATTCCAGCGCGATGTCCGACTCCCCCACCAGGTCACCGAACTCGGCGGAGCTCTCCCCGCCCACCGGCGCGTTCAGCGACGCCGGACTGTAGCCGGCGGCGGACTCCAACGCGGCGAGGATCTCCTCTTCCGGCGTGTCCAGCCGTTTCGACAACTCGGCGACCGTCGGCGCCCGGGACAGCTCGCTGGTCAGCGCCGCGGTCGCCTGCCCGACCTCCAGGATCAGGTCACGCAGCCGGCGCGGCACGTGCACACCCCAGGTGCGGTCCCGGAAATGCCGTTTGATCTCACCCACGATGGTGATCGCCGCGTACGCGGTGAACGAGCCTCGTTCCGGATCGTACCGGTCAACGGCGTTGACCAGGCCCAACCGGGCCACCTGTTCCAGATCCTCCAGCGGCTCCCCGCGCCCTCGGTAGCGGCGCGCCAGGCGGCCGGCGAACGGCAACGCGAAGCGCACCAGGTCGTCGCGTGCCTCATGGCGGCGTTCCGGTGGCATCCCCTCGATCCGTGCCGCGTACGCCAACGCCGCCGCGTCGAGGTCTTCCAGGCCCCGATCGGTGGATGGTGGTGTGCTTGTGGTGGTCTGTCCGAACATCCGCGCCTCCCTCAGGAAGGACCCCGCCCGGATTCGGCCGGCACCGGACACGCGCGTGGACACGCACGGGCCGGTCAGTGGGTTACATGACTGGGATGCGAGCGGGCGACGGCGCCGTGCCACGCCAAGGTGATCAGCCTGTCGCAGCCGGCGGTGTTCCCGCTCCGTAGGTACTCAATCACGGGATCGCGGGTTCGCGAGGATGTTTCGCCAGCCCGGTGTCAACAGACCAGCAGGCCGTGCTGGGCACCACCGTCGCGCAGCGCGGCGAGGGCGTCCACCACCCCGATCCGGGGCGGAGTGGGCAGATCGTACGGCTGGGCGCGGAGCACCTCGGTGGCCCGGCGGGTGGGCACCGAGGTGACCGGGTAACCCCGGGCCGCCGAACGGTCCAGGGCCCGGCGGCGGCGGCCGAAGCCGGCGACGGCCAGCCACTGCGGCAGCCCGGCGAGCGCCGGCGAGCGGACACCCGGCGGCTCCGGCAGTACGTCCACCGAACTGAACGGTTCACTGCCGGCCAGCCACCACTCGGCCTGCTCGACGCAGCGCCGGGTGGCGTTCTCGCACCAGTACGGCACCAGCCCGGCGCGCACCACCTGCCAGGGGTCGAGCAACCGGCCGCACTCGACCACCAGCCGGTTGCCGGTCTTGCCGGCGGCCCGCAGCCAGCGGCGGTACAGGTCGGCGGTGGCCGCGCTCAGCGCCGCCGGCGTGGGAACGACGATCTGGTGCAGGGTACGTCCGTCGCGCGCCGCCCACTGCCCGACACTGCGGTCGAAACCGGGCTCCACCCCGTGCTCGGCGACACCCGGCGGAGTGGAGATCTCCGGCGGCTCCCAGTGCGTGCCGTCGCCGCCGGTGGACCGCAGCACCTGCCGCAGGGTGTGACTGTCGGGATGGAAGTCCACCGGATCGAGCCCGCTGGCCGGGGAGCCCACCTGGAAGCTGTGCCCGTCGGCGGCGTCGAACACCGGCCAGGTCCGCGCGTCGCGCAACACCACCACCGGGGCCCCCGGTTCCAGCCGCTCGGCCAAGAATCGCCGGTACGCCTGCGGCAGGCTGCACCAGCGGCCGGCCAACGCCACCGTGACCGAGGCCAGGGCACCACGGCTGGCCGGGCAGTGCACCTGCCGTAGGTGCAGGTCGGGGTTGCCGGCGAGCAGCCGACCCGCGAGGGCGGCGCCGTGGTCCAGGGCGGCATGGGGCCGGTCCACGGAACCCTTCGGCCAGTGCGCGACCATCTCGAATCCGGCGGGCAGCCACGGCACCCCGAGCGCCACCGCCAGGTGCGCGGCTGCGCCGTGCGGCGAGCCCAGCAGCACCCCCGGGTAGCGGCCGGCCGGATACTGGTCGACGAACCACTCGGCGACCCGGGCGGCGTCCACCTCCGCCGCCTGCCCTGCGGTCAGGGCGACCCGTCCGGCGGAGCGTACGGCCACTGCCCGGCGGATCGGATCGGGAGTGCCGACGAACCTCGACGTCGGCCCCACATGGCCGAGATCGGCGCAATCCTCCCCGCGTAGCGCTCGGGCGGTGGCCGCGACGAGGATCCGGGCGGTACTGCCCACCGCCACGACCCGATCGCCGGCCATACCGGCGCCCGCCGCCGTGACTTTCCGGCGCACCCTGCGCACCGGCCCCACCCTGCCCCGTTCGCTCACGCGCCCCGGCTTCCCGCGCGGATGCGGCTTAAACAGGGCATCACCCCACCGAGCGGCAGCAACCCTCTGATCTTGCCGATCACGACGACACCCACCCCGACGCCCCACTCCTGCCCCGCGATCATGCACTTTCCGCCCGAACAAAGGGTGTAAACGCGACGAATCGGCGACCACAAGTGCAAGATCGCCGCACCGAAGGGGGCGGGGCGGGGTGGGGCGGGGTTAGGGGATTAGGTCTAGTAGGCAGGGGCGGTCGGCGGTCAGGGCCTTGTCCCAGGCGGCGTGGGCCCACTCCGGGCGGTCGACGCGTACGCCGTGCAGGCCCAGCAGTCGGGCCCAGCCCGCGTACGGGACGTCGTCGGCCACCTGACGGCCGGGGTAGCCGGCCCGGGTGTTGAGGACCAACACCACCAGCCGCGGGTCGGGCCACTGCGGCCAACGACGGGCGATGGTGACCAGCTCGGCAAGTCCGTGTGAACGCATCCCGTCGTCGGTGACCAGCGCAAGCACCGGCCGTTCCGGATCGGCCAGCTTGGCGGCGACGGCGGACGGTAGCGCGGCACCGGGCCCCTCGTGGGCGTCGCACGCCAGCACGGCGGTGCCGGGCGACAGTCGACCGGCATACCGGCTCAGAACCGGCTCGCTGTCGACCGTCACGGCGGCCCGGGGCGGCACCCGGACGGAAAGCTCGTCGAAGACCAGCCCGGCCGCACCCGCGCCGGCGGACGGCCGACCCGGGTCGTCGAGGACGAGCGGGTCGGGAAAGGTCTCCGCGCCGGACCGGACCGTCGACGCGCGGGCCTCGACCCGCTGCGGGTCGGACGGGTTGCCGGGCAGCACCAGGCAGGCCGGGCCGTGGCCGGCCAACGCGCTGCGTACCGCCTCGTCCACCAGGCTCACGCCGCGGTACAGGTCACCGACGTGCCACAGCCGCCGGCCCAGCCCGGCGAACATCCGGTCGACCCGGGTCGGGTCGTCCGTCGGCTCGTCGCCGATGATCGCCAGCACGGGCAGCGCGGCCCGCCGGGCGGCGTCGAGGCCACCGAGCAACCCGAACGCGGCCGGGCCTGCCGGGCTCAGGCAAACGCCGAGCCCGCCGGTGAGCCGGGCGTGGCCGATCGCCATCGACGCCGCGCTCTCGCCGTGCCGTACGGGCACGAACTCCGGGTCGCCGCCGGCCGCGTGCAGCGCCTCGACCAGCGCCGCGACCGCTTCCCCCGCGACGCCGAACACCCGCGGTACCCGCCAGGCCGCCAGCCGTGCGACGACCGTCTCCGCCAGACGCGGGTCAGGCACCGCCCCGTCCCGGAGTGGACGGATCGACGTATCGCAGCACCGCGCCGACCCCGTCCGTCAGCTCCGGTGCCTCGTCCGGGCCCAGCACGGTCAGCTCGGCGTCGGTGCCGACCAGGGCGCGGACCAGGGCCGCGTCGGCGCGTACCCGCTCGGGGTCGCCGACACCGGGAAGCTGACCCGGCTCGGTGGCGATGTCGGTGGCGGCCGGGCCGATCCACAGCTCACCGTCGGCGGACGGGTCGTCCACGATCAGCATCGTGTCGACCTGGTTGCGTTGCAACGCGGCAACCACCGCGTCGAGGCCGGCCCCGACGTCCTCCTGCATGCCGAAGCGGTCCAGCGCGGCGCTGATCCGCTGGTCGGCGACCTCGGCGATGGTCTGCACGGTGAGGTCGTCCAGCAGGGTCTGGTCGGCGCCGCCGGCCCGCGACCCGGCGTCGGTACGGACCACCATGTCCTGCCAACGCTCCGGCATCTGAGCGGCGATCATGCCCGTGGCGCGGATGTCCCCGGCCACCACGACCACCTCGGCGCCGACCCGTTCGGCCAGTTCGACGGTGGCGGCGGTGACGTCGCCGGCATTGTGGTGCCACGCCTCCATCGCCGCCCGCTGGTAGCGCGACTGCGACCAGCCGCCGGGCTTGACCCGACGCAGCTGGTAACTCTCGCGACCCACGACGTGGGCCCGGCGCGGTACGCCACCGGCGCTGACCGACATCGCGTCGGCACCGGTACGGTCGGCCACCACCCGCACCCAGGCCACCTGCTCACCACGCTGGGCCAACAACGGCATCACGTGCGGCAGCGGAGCGTACGCGGCCAGATCGCGGCGCGGCGGGGCGGAGAGGTACTCGGAGAGCACCACCCGACCTCGGGTGCCGAAGACGGCCAGACCGTAGTCGCCGGGCATCGGATCGTGGCCCCGGATCACCCGGTCCAGGGCCGCGACCGTCGGTTCGTCGGCGCCCTGCTCGGTCAGTCGCCGTTGCAGGTCGCGCCAGCGCAGATCGAGCGCCGCGTGCGCGTCCTCGGTGTCCAGGGAGGCGTCCAGGTAGACCGAGCACCATGGACCGGGACGGTCGTAGAGCGGGCGCAGGAAGGACAACTGCATGCTCGACCCCTTTCCAGCTCGGCCCACCGCTTACCCGCGTCACCCGGCTTGTCACCTGCCCGTCGCCGCGTGATCGAAGTTCATTCACGTCACGAAACCCCAAGGATCGATACGATCTGTGCACAAACGCGGACTCTGGGTGGTGGTAGATGGACACGACATCGTATTCCCGGCGCAGCCTCCACCCCACCGGACGCATCCTCACCGCCCGGGTCGTCCGCCTGATGGACGGCTACCCTCGGGAGGTACGGGTGGGGCAGCCGGTGCTGGTGATGGTGCTCGCCGCCGCCGGGGTGGTCGGTCTGCTCGCCAAACTGGTCCGCGCCGCGCTGTCCGCCGGTTCCGGCACCGGTCGGCGCAAGTTCAAGGAGCTGAAGAAGGGCCCGGAGTATCTGGTCACCCCGATCCGGCTGCGCGACGACAACGGCCGACTGTACGAGGTCGAGCTGCACGGGCACCTGCCGCAGAGCGCGCTGCACTCGGCCGACCTGGTCCAGTTGACCCTGCGTGACCAGGGCGACCCCGACCTGGCGCCGAAGATCGAACGGATCGTCAACCTCACCACCGGGCAGCTGTTGCGTCCGCGTACCGCCACCATGTGGTCGCACCTCGGGCCGCCGCTGCTGTTGCAGGCCGCGCTGGGCGCGCTGCTGCTCGCCGCACTGGCCGCCTGCACGGCCCTGACCTGAGGTTGCCGGGGGTGCCGGAGCAGTCCGGCGGCCGGGTCAGCCGACGGGGGCCGGTTCGCGGGTCGGCTCGGTGACGTCGAGCATGCCGCGCCGCCGGGCCCAGCGCTCGAAGGCGATGGTGGCGAAGGGCGGCACCGCGCAGGCCAGCGCCACGAAGGTGGCCAGCAGACTCCACCGGTGCAGCCGGGCCACGGCGAGCACCATTACCCCGTAGATCACGAAGAGCGCGCCGTGGAGGGGGCCGAAGATCTGCACCCCCAGTTCGTTGCCAGGCGGGCCGTACTTGACCGCCATTCCGGCCAGCAGGCCCGCCCAGGAGATCGCCTCAGCGATCGCCGCCACCACGAACAACCGGGTCACCTTCTCGCGCACGACGGCCATGCTAACCATGCCGCTGGACCCGGCTCGGTTCACCGGGCCGAGAGGCGACGCCGGTCACCGCGCACCGGATGGTGGACAACCGGACGTTTGGACTTCTCCCGGAGTGCGTGGACATGCGACGTTGGGGGTACCAGTGGTGACAGGGTGGTGACCATGGGCGAGGAAGTCGGCGTACAGACGTTCAGCCGCCAGGATCGGGCCCGCTACCGGGACAAGGTCCGCCGTTGTCTCGACGTCTTCGCCGAGATGCTGCGGGAGTCCCGATTCGATGTCGAACGACCGATGACCGGGCTGGAGATCGAACTGAACCTGGTCGACGAAGAGTCGATGCCGACGATGCGCAACGCCGACGTGCTACGGGCGATCGCCGATCCGAGCTTCCAGACCGAGTTGGGCCAGTTCAACATCGAGATCAATGTGACGCCCCGGCGACTGGCCGGCACCGGCACGGTCGAGTTCGAGGAACACCTACGGGCCACCCTCGACGCCGCCGACGAACGGGCCCGCACGGTCGGCGCGCACCTGGTGATGATCGGCATCCTGCCGACCGTGCTGCCCGAGCACCTGACTGCGGCCGCCCTGTCGGCCAATCCCCGGTACGCGCTGCTCAACGAGCAGATCTTCGCGGCCCGGGGTGAGGACCTGCGGATCGCCATCAACGGGGTGGAGCGGCTGGCGGTCACCGCCGACACCATCACGCCCGAGGCGGCCTGCACCAGCACCCAGTTCCACGTCCAGGTGGGCCCGAACCAGTTCGGCGACTACTGGAACGCTGCCCAGGCCATCGCCGGGGTCCAGGTGGCGCTCGGCGCCAACTCGCCGCTGTTCTTCGGCCGGGAACTGTGGCGCGAGACCCGCATCCCGCTGTTCCAGCAGGCCACCGACACCCGCGCCGAGGAGATCAAGACGCAGGGCGTACGGCCGCGGGTGTGGTTCGGTGAACGGTGGATCACCTCCGTGTTCGACCTGTTCGAGGAGAACGTGCGCTACTTCCCGGCGCTGCTGCCGGTCTGCGATGCCGAGGACCCGTCGGAGACGCTCGCCGCCGGTGGGGTACCCACCCTCGCCGAACTGCGGCTGCACAACGGCACCGTCTACCGGTGGAACCGGCCGGTCTACGACGTGTTCCGGGGTCGCCCGCACCTGCGGGTGGAAAACCGGGTGCTGCCCGCCGGGCCGACCGTGCTCGACACGGTCGCCAACGGAGCGTTCTACTTCGGACTGGTCCGGGCCCTGGCCGAGGCCGACCGGCCACTGTGGTCGCAGATGTCGTTCAGCGCCGCCGAGGAGAACTTCAACACCTGTGCCCGGCACGGCATCGACGCGCACGTCTTCTGGCCGGGCCTGGGCTATGTGCCGGTCACCGAGCTGGTGCTGCGGCGGCTGCTGCCGTTGGCGCAGTACGGCCTGGACCGGTGGGGGCTCGATCCGGACGAGCGGGACCGCCTGCTGGGCATCATCGAGCAGCGATGCCTGACCGGACGTAACGGGGCGACCTGGCAGGTGGCCACGCTGCACCGGCTGGAGTCGGTCGACCAGCTCGACCGGCCGACGGCGCTGCGCGAGGTGGTCCGGCACTACGTGGAGCTGATGCACAGCAACCGCCCGGTGCACGAGTGGCCGATTCCCTGACCGACTCCTGACACTCTGCGTGACGGCGCAGACACGACGATTACGGTGAGTGCGTTTCCCTTCCGCCGGGTCGAGAGGATCCGCCGATGTCACCGCTGTCGCGTCACGCCATCCCACTCACCGTCCTCGCGCTCCTCGTCGGGCTCGGCCACCCGCTGCCCGCCACCGCCGACCCCGGCCGATCCGCCGACCCCAGCCAATCCGGCACCGCTCGCCAATCCGGCACGGCCGGCCGACCTGGCACGGCCACCACCGGCGAGGTACGTACCGTCGTCCGGGACGCCGCCACCGGCGCCGCCGTGCGGGCCTGCCTGAACCTGGTTCCCGCCGACCGTGACCCGCTCACCGTCGTGGGTCTGGGCGAGGTACAGCAGGGCCGGTACGGCGGCTGCACCGACCTCGACGGCGGCCAGGTGATCGCCACCGACGTGGCACCCGGCCGTTACCACCTGCTGGCCCGCCCCTACGACAGCGTTCGGTACGGCGCCCAGTGGGTCGGCCCGCACGGCGGCACCGGCCAGCGGGAGCGAGCGGCGATCGTCCACGTACGACCGGGCCGGGTCGTCACCGCACCCCTGGTACGCCTCGACCCGCCCGGCACGGTGACCGGCCGAGTGACCCGGGTCGCGGACGGTACGCCGGTGTCCGGTGGAGCGGTGCTGCTGCTGCCGGAGATCCAGCACCCCAAGTACGGCAGTCAGGGCGTGCTCACCGACGACGACGGCCGCTACACGATGACCGGCCTCGGGCCGTACCGTTGGCCGTTGTACTTCACCGGTTACGGGCTGGCCAGCCAGTGGTCCGGGGCGACCGCCGACCGGCTGCGGGCCCGGCTGGTGCGGGTACGCGCCGGTGCGACCGCCACCGCGAACGAGGCGCTCACCGCCGGCACGGTGGCCAGCGGGACGATCACCACTGCGGAGATGCCGTTCTACTCCCAGGTCGTCGCCTTCCACGCGCGCACCGGGGACGTGGTGGGGGTGGCCGACGCCGCCGAGAATTACCAGCTGCGACTGCTACCGGGGCAACCGGTGGTGCTGCGCTGCGACTGCGCGTACACGCCGAGCCGCTGGTATCCGAACGCCGCCGGGATCGACGGTGCCCAGCGGCTGCGGGTGCGCACCGCGCCGGTCACCGCGCACTTCGACCTGACCGGTCCGACCGCACCCTGATCCGACGCGCCTCAGCGCAGCGCGTCCAGGGTGAGTTCGGCGGCACGGGCGAGGAGGGCGTCGTCCGTCTCGGCGTCCTCCGCGTCCCGGCTGGAGAGCACGGCCAGCACGATCGGCTCCCGGTCGGGTGGCCAGATCACGGCGATGTCGTTGCGGGTGCCGTAGCCGCCGGAGCCGGTCTTGTCGCCCACCACCCAGCCGTCCGGCGTGCCGGCCCGGATCACCTTCTCGCCCGTGGTGTTGCGCTTGAGCCAGTCGACCAGCACGTCCCGGTCCTCGGTGGTGAGCGCGTCGTCGACCGCGTACGCCCGCAGCGAGGTGGCCAGGGCGCGGGGCGTGCTGGTGTCGCGGACATCGCCCGGGGTGGCCTCGTTGAGCGCCGTCTCGATCCGGGCCGGCTCGGTGACGTCGTCGCCGATGTCGCGCAGTGCCTGCTTGAAGCCGGCCGGGCCGCCGAGCCGGTCGAAGAGCAGGTTTCCGGCGGTGTTGTCGCTGTACCGCACCGCCGCGTCGGCGATCGCCCGCAGCGTCATGCCGGTCGACACGTGCTGCTCGGTGATCGGCGAGTAGGTGACCAGGTCGTCGCGGGAGTAGCGGACGACCTGGTCCAACTCCTCGGGGGTGGTCGCCCTCAGCACCGCCGCGGCGGCAAGGGCCTTGAACGTCGAGGCGTACGCGAAACGCTCGTCGGCCCGGTGCTCGATCGTGCGGCCGGTGCCGGTGTCGACGGCGTACACGCCGAGCCGGGCGTCGAACTCCTGCTCCAGTGGACCGAAGTCGACGGCGACCGGCCCGGCCGACGGGGTGGTCGGCGGGGTGCCCGGCGACGCGGGCGCGGCCGGGGTGTCGGGCGAGCAGCCGGTGAGCAGCGCAGCCGTCACCGCGGCGGCGAGCACACCGGCAGGGGTACGGCGGGTGGTGCTGAGCAAGATCGCATCCTTCCAGTCGGCAGGTGACGACGAACCGGTCAGTTCATCACCTTCGCTATGAAGCCTGCCAAATTGGTGGTGGTGCGGGCAATTTTCTCGTCCAGGCTGATCGTCTCGTGCAGCCGCGCGCCCGCCCCGGCGTCCTTCTTGCCGCGCAGATAGAGCGAGCAGGACAGGTCACTGCACAGATAGGTGCCCACCGAACTGCCGTCCCGGCCGGCCCGACCGGCCTTGGGGGCGACGAGCAGGCTGACCCCGGCCTCCGGGGAGGTCAGGCAGATCGAACACATGTTGCGACTCCCCCGTCCGGCTGCCACGCTCGGGCTGCGCAGGACCAGCGCGGCCCGACGACCTGACTGCTCGGTGACCAGGTAGGCCCGGTCCTCCGCCTTCGGGTCACGCCAGCCCAGGTAATCCAGGTCGGCCCAGGGCCGGGTGTCCAGGTCGCGCGGCACGAACAACCGCTTCGCCTCTCCCTTGCTGCAGTTGACGAAGGCGGCACGGATCTCTGACTCGGTCAGTGCTTCCATAAGGGCATGGTATTTTTCCTAAAGACTTTAGGCAAAGCCATTAAAGGTGTCATGCCACACGTACCCTGGAGGGAACATGGCGCGGCTGGGACTGACCCCGCAGCGGCTGGCGGCCGAAGGTGCGGAGCTGGCCGACGAGGTCGGCTTCGATCAGGTCACCGCCTCGGCACTGGCACAGCGCTTCGGCGTCAAGGTGGCAAGCCTGTACTCGCACATCCGCAGCACCCAGGAGCTGAAGGTACGCATCGCGCTGTTCGCGCTGAACGAGCTGGCGGACCGGGCCGCCGAGGCCGTGGCCGGCCGGGCCGGCAAGGACGCCCTGGTCGCGCTCGGCAACGTCTACCGCGACTACGCCCGCAAACACCCCGGCCGGTACGCCGCCAGCCAACTGCGACTCGACCCGGCGACGGCGGCGGCCAGCGCCGGACCCCGGCACGCCCAGTTGGCCCGCGCGGTCCTGCGCGGCTACCAGCTGGGCGAGCCGGAGCAGACCCATGCGGTACGCCTGCTCGGCAGCGTGTTCCACGGTTTCGCCAGCCTGGACCTCGGCGGCGCGTTCAGCCACAGCCTGCCCGACAGCGAGCAATCCTGGTCGTGGGCCCTGGACGCCCTCGACACGATGCTGTCATGCGGCTCGACCGGCGGCAGCTGATCGGGTCTGCGGGTGCGCGACTGATCGGGTCTGCGGATGCGCGACGCCCAGGGCGCGTAACTCAACTTCGGGTGATCACCTCGTTGCCGGCGAGGCCCTCGGTGCGCTGCTGGATCAGGGTACGCAGGCTCTGGGCGTCACTGGTGACAACCGCAGCGGCGTACCCGTCCACGGTGGCCAGTACCTCGGTGATCGCGTCCACCGCAGCCAGCGCCGCACCGTCGCGGTAGACCTGCTGATAGAGGTCACGGTACGCGTCCTCGTACAGCTGGGTGAACTTCTCGCTGGCCAGGAAGCGTTCCTTGAGCTTGTGCCCGCCACCGCCAGGACCGCCACCGCCAGGACCGGCACCGCCAGGGCCGGCACCGCCCGCGTTGCCCCGGCCGCCACCGAGCTGGCCCTGCTCGTGCGGGCCCTGGTTGGCGCTGCCGCTGAACGTCAGGTTGTAGTCCCAGCCGATCACCGTGAACCGTTTCGCGCTCAGGTCGTACCAGAGGTAGTAGTTGCGGCCGGGACCGGACATGTCGTCGAAGTTCAGCAACAGGTTCTGCCAGGCCACGTACCGGGCGAAGGACGTCACGTCGACCCGGTCGGCGAGCTGCTCGTCGAACTCGGAGTCGCTGGCGGTGTCGACCCACCTGATCAGATCGATGACCGGTTGCAGGTCCTGGCTGCCCTTCATGGTGATCTGCTTGAAGTCGTCGGCGTACGCGGTCTGGTCGTCACCCTGATCGGTGAACCGGCTGCTGGCCAGGGCCTTGTAGAGCACCCCCGCGGTGTCGAAGTCCTCGGCGAAGTGCTCGTCGGGATGTTCGATCACCAGGCGGGCCGTGGTGGGTCGATCGTTGACCGTGAAGCTGGTGTAGGCGTACTCCTGGGCCACCTCACCGGCGGCGGCGAGCAGGTTGAGGGTGACCGCCTCGTTGAGCACGGTCGAGCCGCCGCCCATCCCCGCCACCCGCACCGCGATCTCCCGGTGGCCCTGGTAACGGCGGCCGTCGACGTACTCGTCGAAGCGGATCAACCACGGCAAGGTCTCCGGCTCCTCCGCCTTCAACGTCGCGGTGGAGAACCCGCCACCCCCGGGCCGACCACCCGGCCGACCGGTCTGCCCCTCGCCCGGCATGCCCGCACCCGGCTCGGTCGCGTCGCCCTGCGGCGCATCGCCGTCGCGCTGGTCGGTGTCCGTGGCACCACCGGGGCGCAGGCCACCAGGACCGCCCGGACCAACCTGACCACCCGGCCCGGTCTGGCCGTCTTGCCCACCAGGTGCTCCCGGACCACCTTGCCCACCCGGCGCACTTTGCCCACCCGGCGCACCTTGCCCACCAGGCCCACCTGGCACGCCTTGCCCACCGGGCCCGCCTTGCCCACCGGGCCCGCCTTGCCCACCGGGTGCACCGGGCCCGCCGACGCCACCCGGCCCGCCGGGGCCGCCGGGGCCACCTTGCCCACCCGCGCGTTGCGGGGTCTCGCCGTTGCGGGTCAGGCTGCGCAGGGTGGAGTTGCCCTTGAGTCGGATGCCGACGCTGGGGATGGCGGTGCCATCGATGACCAGGTCGGCCTCCAGGTACTCCTTCTCCCCCTCGTCGTAGAAGGCGTCCAGCATCCGTTCGTAGTCGGCGTCGCGGAAGACGAGTTCGATGCGGTGGGCCACCGTCTCGTCGAAGAGGTCGACGGTCCCGGCGATGTCCTGGGTGACCAGGTCACCGCCGCTGGCGCTGGTGCTGGTCACGTACGGGCGGATCGGCACCGAGCTGAGGGTGACGGTCAGCACCAGCACGAACGCCAGGCAGCCCGCCAGGAACTTCCAGTAGTGCCGGACCCGGATCGGGATGCGGTGCCGCCAGCGCATCACAGATCCGTCTGGTCGTAGCCGGTCAGCACGGTCACCCGCTGGCCGCCGGTCCGCTCGGCCAGCGCGTTGATCAGGTCGGCGGGCTCGGTGCCCTTCTTCAACCGCACCGTGTACATGATCTCGGTCAGTGCGCCGCCCCGGATGGTCTCCATGCTGACCAGTTCGAACTCGCTGGTGAAGCGGATCAGCACGTCCTGGATGTGGTCGGTGTGGCTGCCGGGCGGCACCTGCACCTTGACCACCTGACGCTGGACGTTCGAGGCGAACCAGTTGAAGCGGTACATCAGCACGATGATCAGGCTGATCGTCACGGCGGCGACCACCGCCAGCAGGTAGAACCGGGTGCCGCAGGCCATGCCCACGCCCATCACCAGGAAGATGAACCCGACGTCGCGGGTCTCCTTGATGGCGTTACGGAATCGCACCACCGACAGCGCGCCGACCAGGGCGAAGGCACGGGCGATGTTGGAGCCGACCACGAGCATGATCAGCGAGATGAGCATGCCGAGGATGACCAGCGTCTGCACGTACGACTGGCTGTACGACACGTTGCGGTGGGTGAACCGGTAGACCCAACCGATCATGGCGCTGAGCAGGAACGACAGCGACAGGGCCAGGGCGATGTCGCCGACACTGAAGGTGCCGGACAGATCCTGGAACTCGAACGGCATGGGTTCAGACCTCGCTTTTCAAGGGGCTGCCGGCGGTAGCCCGGTCGGCGTCGTCGGCGACGTGGAAGAGGGAACGGGGGGCGTGACCGAACGCCTCGACGCTCTGGCAGTACTTCGACATGCGGACGATGGACAGGTTCGTCCGGGCGGCCAGGTCGGTCAGCCAGTACGGCACCCGCTCGTTGGCCTTGATCTCCAGCACGGAGAACTTCGGCGGCACGATGAGCCGGTTCTCGGCGTCCGCGCCGAGGTGGAAGTCGCGGTCCCGGCCGCGTACCCGGTGATCGAGGGTGACCCGCAGGCCGAGGTCGGAATCCCGGCCGATGAACGCCTCCCGCTGGTAGCCGGTCATCGCCACCGGCTTCAGGTCCAGGCCGCAGAGCAGTTCGAGGACCTCGTCGAGGAAGGCCCGTTGCTCCGGGGCGTGCTCGACCAACTGCCGCCGGTCGCACAGGTCACGGGCCAGGTGGTACGGCAGGGCCACCCGCCGTTTCTGGGTGACCCGGTTGACCCGCTGCTTGATCTCGACGTGCACGATGCTGTCGTCGGTGACCGTGGACCGGTCGCCGTAATGCCGCACCCGCAGCTTGCGACGGAACTTCAGCCCCTCGATCTTCTCCCAGTAGAAGCGCAGCTGTGCGGTGTCGTAATAGACGCTCCACACGCCGTACCCGGTGTCGCCGCCGTGGCTGTCGCGGTCCATCCGGGCGGCGAACCGCTCGCGCAACGCCGGGACGTCGCCGGTCGGCACCAGGTACTTGATCTCGTACCGGTTGAAGGCGTGCAACCTGCTCGGCGCCCGCAACGCGTGCCCGCCCCGGTCGTCACCACCCGACGGCCCGCCATCGGGGGTGGACGGTGCGGCGGCGGGCGGTGGCGGTTCTGGGGCGTGGGAGGAAGCCCGACGGAGCCACGAGCGCATGCGGGTGAGCCGATCTCTGCGGGGACAGGGACCAGCAGATACAAGCGGACGAAGCTATGAATCGGCTTTGCGTTCCGGGTGAACCAGCGGTGAACCGCCACAGAGCCGCACCGACGGTGGTCGTGGGCGGGCTGTCAGGTGGCGTAGAGCATCGCAGCGGGTGCCGTCCGCTGCGGGCCCTGCGCCGGACCGCTACCGGAACAGCGCCGCGCGCCCGTCCCGGCTGCCCACCAGCCGACCCCGGATGTCCAGGTCGTTCACCTCGTCGGCGGCACGGAGCCCACGGGTGGTCAGGTCGACGGTGCGCCCGGCCCACCACAGGACCGGCCGCCGTGCACCGGTGGCGGTCTCGCCGGTGCCGAGCACCGCCCCCAGGTCGTTCACGGCAGTCGCCCGACTCGTCGCGCCGCCCAGGGTGCCCAGATCGGTCAACACTCCGGCGCGCCAGCGGAAGGCCCGGCCGCCGTCGACGCCGACCACGTGCCCCAGATTGTTGATCGCCGTCGCCGCGTCGCCGATCGGGGTGAGAACCCCGCCGCGCAACCGGCCGCCCACGCAGGTGCACGGGTAGGCGTACGGCGGGACGTTGAAGGTGCCGACCACGTCGCCCCGGTTGTTGAAGCCGGTGGTCGTCTCGTAGAAGTCCTGCCGGCCGAGGTCCGTGACGACGCCGTTGTGCCACACGAAGCGGTGCGGGATGTCGGTGGGCGGATTGCTCAACCCGAGCACCTGCCCCCGGTCGTTGACGGCGACCGCCTCGCTGTAGTCACCGCCGAGGGTGCCCAGGTCGATCATCTGACCGTTGCGCCAGAGCACCGCCCGGGTGATCGGTTCCAGATACCCGCCGATCAGTTCCAGGCCGGTCGAGGTGCCGACCACGTCGCCGCGCTCGTTGACGTCGACGGCGATGGACTCGAAGTGCCCCGATAGCACCCCGAGGTCGGTCATCACGCCGTTGCGCCAGACGAACGCGTGCCGGGTGCCGTCGGCGGTCAGGCTCCAGCCGACGACCACGCCCCGATCGTTCATCGCGGTGGCGGCACTGGCGGCACCGCCCAGGGTGCCGAGGTCGACGGCCCGGTAGGTGAGCGTGGCCGGGAAGGCGGACGCGGCGGTGGCGGGCAGGACGGTCCATGTGCACGCGCCCAGCACGGTCGCGGTCACGGCGGCGGACAGGCGGGTCGGAAACCTCAACGGATCCTCCTCGACGGCTATGACAGGCCGCCGCCCGCACTGAGCGTGGACGATGCGCGGCCGGCCGGCTACGCAAAGTAGAGCGGATTCACCAGAAGGTCACCTCGGTTGATCGGCCATCGATGGATGGCCATGCGCCGCACGCCTGGCCGCGACCCCCCGGGACACACTCCGGCCCGGTACGGCCCGTCGACGAACCTCGGCGGTGTAAAAGTTTCTAGACACGATGTCAAATACGCCTTACTCTGAGGATGTCAAAGATTCTTTACCTCGGGGAGCGGTCATGACGCACGAGGAGAAACGCGCCTGGATCATGCTGGTGGTCAGCGTGATCGCGTACGCCGGCTATGTGACGGTCGTGCTGGGCCGGCACGACGGCGGCCCGCTCACCGCGGTGCCCTATGTCGGCGCGCTGCTGTGGACGGTGGGCGGCGCCATGGTCGCGAGCATCGTGGCCGAGATCGTGATGGGCGTGGCCAACCCGCGGGCGTCCCGGGTCACCGACGACCGGGACCGGGAGATCGGGCGTCTCGGCGACCACGTCGGCCACGCGTTCGTGGTGATCGGCGCGGTGTCGGCGATGCTGATGGCGATGGCCGAGTGGGACTGGTTCTGGATCGCCAACGTCATCTACCTCTGCTTCGTGCTGTCGGCCGTGATCGGCGCCCTGGCGAAGGTGATCGTCTACCGCAGGGGCGTTCCGCAGTGGTGAAACCGACCCGCGTCACCAACAACATCCGGGCGTTGCGCTTTGCCCACGACGAGATGACCCAGGCCGATCTCGCCGAACGGATCGGCGTGACCCGGCAGACCGTGATCGCCATCGAGCAGGGCCGCTACTCCCCCTCCCTGGAGATGGCGTTCCGGATCGCCCGCGTGTTCGGCGTACGGCTCGACGAGGTGTTCCAGTACCCCGACTCCGAGGAGGTGGCACCGTGAGGGCCATCGTTCAGGACAACTACGGCCCGGCCGACGTACTGCGGCTGGGCGAGGTCGACCGGCCCCGCGTCGGCGACGACGAGGTGCTCGTGCAGGTACGCGCGGCGGCGGTGGATCCCGGCGTGTGGATCTTCATGGTCGGTCAGCCCTACCTGGTTCGCCTGGCCAGCGGGCTGCGCCGGCCCCGGGTGGCGGTACGCGGCCGGGACCTGGCCGGCGTGGTGGCCGAGGTCGGCGCCCGGGTGACCCGGTTCCGGCCGGGCGACGAGGTGTTCGGCACCTGCCTGCGCGGGTCGTACGCCGAGTTCGCGAGCACCTCTGCGCGGCGGTTGGCCCACAAACCGGCGAACCTGTCCTTCGCCCAGGCCGCCGCGGTCCCGGTTTCCGGGTTGACGGCGTTGCGCGCCGTACGCGACAGCGGCAAAGTGCGTCCGGGGCAGCGGGTCATGGTGATCGGGGCCTCCGGCGGCGTCGGCTCCCAGGCGGTGCAGATCGCCAAGGCGTACGGCGCCACCGTCACCGGCGTCTGCGCCCCCGCCAAGGCCGACTTCGTCCGTTCCCTCGGCGCCGACGACGTGCTCGACTACACCCGCGAGGAGATCGACCGGGACGGTCCGGTGTACGACGTGGTCATCGACACCGGCGGCGACCGCCCGCTGTCGCTGATGCGCCGTGCGCTCACCCCGCGCGGGACGCTGGCGCTGGTCGGTGGCACGTACACCCGGGGTGGGCTGCTCGGCGGGTACGGCCGACAGATGTTCGGCGCACCGCTGCTGTCCCTGTTCGTCAGCCATCGACTGCGCAACGTCAGTGCCGTGGAGCGCAGTGAGGACCTCGACGAACTGCGCGACCTCATCGCCTCGGGCGCACTCACCCCGCCGATCGACCGCTGCTATCCGCTGGCCGAGGCGGCCGACGCCCTCCGCCATCTCCGCACCGGACACCCGGCGGGCAAGATCGTGGTCACCATCTGACACCTCCCGGCCACCGTCGCGAGGTCTCGTTCACCGGCGACTCCACCGGCCAGCCGCGACAGGGCTGGCCGGTGACGAGTCAGTCCCGGCGGCGCCGGTCAGTCGACGCCGAACTCCATCGCGGCACGGTCGAGCGCCTCGTCCTCGGCCGAAGGGACGCCCCGGGAGGCGATCGCCTCGGCGCCGCCCTGCGGCATCGCGCCGATCAGCCCGGTCGAGGCCGCCTGCGCGGCGCCGACCATCCGCTGCGGGGATCCGCCGCCGACCATGCCGAGGTTCGCGTACTGCTCCAGCTTGGCCCGCGAGTCGGCGATGTCCAGGTTGCGCATGGTGAGCTGGCCGATGCGGTCCTGCGGACCGAACGCCGAGTCCTCGGTACGCTCCATCGACAGCTTGTCCGGGTGGTAGCTGAACGCCGGGCCGGTGGTGTCCAGGATCGAGTAGTCCTCGCCCCGGCGCAGCCGCAGCGTCACCTCGCCGGTGATCGCCGTGCCGACCCAGCGCTGCAACGACTCGCGCAGCATCAGCGCCTGCGGGTCCAGCCAGCGACCCTCGTACATCAGCCGGCCCAGGCGGCGACCCTCGTTGTGGTAGTTGGCGAGGGTGTCCTCGTTGTGGATGGCGTTGACCAGCCGCTCGTACGCGGCGTGCAGCAGCGCCATGCCGGGGGCCTCGTAGATGCCGCGGCTCTTGGCCTCGATGATCCGGTTCTCGATCTGGTCGGACATGCCCAGGCCGTGCCGACCGCCGATGGCGTTGGCCTCCAGCACCAGGTCGACCGCGCTGGCGAACTCCTTACCGTTGATCGTCACCGGGCGGCCCTGGTCGAAGCCGATGGTGACATCCTCGGTCGGGATCTCGACCGACAGGTCCCAGAACCGCACACCCATGATCGGATTCACCGTCTCGATGCCGGTGTCCAGGTGCTCCAGGGTCTTCGCCTCGTGCGTGGCGCCCCAGATGTTGGCGTCGGTGGAGTACGCCTTCTCGGTGCTGTCGCGGTACGGCAGGCCGCGTTCCAGCAGCCACTCCGACATCTCCTTGCGCCCGCCCAGTTCGGTGACGAAGTCGCCGTCCAGCCACGGCTTGTAGATGCGCAGCTGCGGGTTGGCCAGCAGGCCGTAGCGGTAGAACCGCTCGATGTCGTTGCCCTTGAAGGTGGAGCCGTCGCCCCAGATCTGGACGTCGTCGGCGACCATGGCCCGCACCAGCAGCGTCCCGGTGACCGCCCGACCCAGCGGGGTGGTGTTGAAGTACGCCCGCCCGCCCGAGCGGATGTGGAAGGCGCCGCAGGTCAGCGCCGCCAGCCCCTCCTCGACCAGGGCGGCTCGGCAGTCGACCAGCCGGGCGAGTTCGGCACCGTAGTTGAGCGCCCGACCGGGCACCGAGGCGATGTCGGGCTCGTCGTACTGGCCGATGTCGGCCGTGTAGGCGCAGGGGATCGCGCCCTTGTCGCGCATCCACGCGACCGCGACCGAGGTGTCGAGACCGCCGGAGAAGGCGATGCCGACACGTTCACCGATGGGCAGGGAGGTCAGAACCTTGGACACAAGGAAGAGTATGCACCATGCCGCATACCCATGCAAGCCGGGTGGGTGCCTACGGGCAAGGGCGTCAAGTACGTCGATGTCCGGCGACAGCGGGGGCTGCGATGCCGGACGAGTCACGCAACCGCGCGACCGGCGGCAGCGGCGTCAGCCGTCCTGATTGCCGGGCTCGGCCCTGGGTCCGGCAATCACCCAACACCTGGTCAAAGCACACGGAGGCACGCTCACCGCGCAAAGCGCCATCGACGAGGGCACCGTCTTCACCATCACCCTCCCGACCACCACATAGCGCAATCGAGAAGAAAAGCACGCTAGGACAATCCAGCATCATCAAATACCTCACCCTCCGTGATGCTGAGGAGCCTCTCCGTGACACAGGCCGATCGCCGTTCTCGCCCTCCACAGGCCGCCGACAAAATCCAGCTGCCGTCCGACTCCCGCGCCACCTCCCTGTTCGCCCCCGGTGACGTCCCCCGCCGCCGCGGGTTGATCATCCTGCTCAGCCTGCTGGGCGGTTTCCTGCTCACCGTGATCTGGTCGGCGGAGTTCGTCGACTCGACCATCGGCGACAACGTCGCCAACACCCTGCTGGGCCACGACGCCAAGGAGACTCCGATCAGCGGGGCCATGGCGGGCGTGATCTTCGCATTCGTCTCCGGCGTCGCCGGCACCTTCACCGCCTGCAACATCGCCGCCTTCGGCGCGCTCGCACCGCTGACCGGCACGGCCGACAGCCGGATGAGCCGTCTCATGACACCGCTGCGTCCGCTCGGCTGGATGGCGGTCGGCATGATCGCGGTCTCCGCCCTCTACGGCGTGATCGTCGGCCTGGTCGGTACGGCGATGCCACAGTTCTCCACCGCCCCGAACGTGCCCGGCTCGCTGTCGCCACGCAGCATCCAGTCCATGGTGGTCTACGGCATCATCGGCCTGGTCATGATCTACCTGGGGTTGGCCGCGTTGAAGGTGGTGCCGGACCCGTTCGCCCGGATCTCCCAGCGGTACCCCAACGCCCCGCTGGTCTTCATGGGCGCGCTCATCGCCGGCTTCCTGATCGGACGGCCGTTCCCGCTGTTCCGGCAGATGTTCCGCGACGCCGCAGAGAGCGGCAACCCGCTGTACGGCGCGGCGGCGTTCAC
Organism: Micromonospora sp. NPDC051196; assembly: GCF_040682415.1. Taxonomy (NCBI): domain Bacteria; kingdom Bacillati; phylum Actinomycetota; class Actinomycetes; order Micromonosporales; family Micromonosporaceae; genus Micromonospora; species Micromonospora sp. NPDC051196. The sequence goes on along the minus strand of NZ_JBFBAY010000021.1, from coordinate 5,121 downwards.
CCTCCAGTCGATCGGCAACATCGTCATCATGGCGATCCTGTTCCTGCTGCTGACGTGGTTCGCCGGCAGCCGACTCCAGCGCTGGTTCGCCGCCAAGCCGACCCGGCTGGCCGCCACCATCGCGGTGGCGTTCATCATCGCGGGCGCCTTCATGTTCCTCTACTGGGACGTCCGTCTGCTCGCCCGCCGCGAGATCATCCCCTGGTACCCGGTGGCCCCCTGGGTGTAGCCCCAGGCGCTGGATCCGTTCCCCGCCGCGGGCCGCGACCCGGCCCTGCGCGACAGCCGCTCACATGATCACGCTCGATCCCGGATCGAGGGGCCTCACCCCTGCCGGGACGCCACTCGATCCGGGATCGAGCACGATCTTGTCGCGGGGTCACGCGACGAGGTGCCGCAGGCGGGCACCGGCGACGGGCACCGCACGGCGTCGAGGGACCAACGATGATGATCGGCATGCGGGAGACGGTCGCCATCGCGCTGATCACATCGCTGTCCACCCTGACGGCCGCCGGCCTCACCGGGCTGGTCACCGCGCTGACCGTGCGCCGGCAGGTCGCCGGCCAACTCGCCGCCGCCCGGGAGGACCGCGCCGAACAGCGCACACTGCGCCGGAACCAGGAACGGCGGGACACGTACGTGGGCTTCCTGGCCGCCTGCGACCGGGCCTACCGCGCGCTGGACACCGAATGGGTCGGCGCCGAGACCGCGCCCGGCGAGGACACCCCGTACCCGACACTGCGGGCACTCGACGAGGCGTACAACCTGGTCCTGTTGGCCGGTCCGGAGCTGGCGGCGCAGGCCGCCGGGCGCACCGTGCGCAGCATCAACGAGGAGTACGCCCAGCAGCGCCGGCTGCGCCGGGAGGACGCCGACGATTCCGGCCCGTTGGCGGTACGCCACCGCACCGAGCACCTCGCCGCGCTCCGATCCCGCACCGAACGACGCGATGCCTTCGTCACCGTCGCACGGGAGGCGTTGGAGGCATCGTGGAGTTCTACCGCGCCTGGAAACGCGCCGGCCGCTGAACCAGCATCGGGGTGACGAGCGTCGTTGGTCGCCGCGTCACGTTCATGATCACGCTCGATCCGGGATCGAGTGGCCTCACTTACGCAACGAGACCACTCGATCCCACATCGAGCGTGATCTTGCGAACGTCACGGCGGCCAGGGCAGCGGTGGGTCAATGGGTGAGCCCGACGAGGGCGGTCAGGCGGGTCACGCCGGGTGGGGCGGGGCGGCCTTGGGCAAGCTCGGTGAGGAGAGTACGCGCCGAGGGGCGCAACCGGACCTCAGCGGGCGCGACACCATCCGCCGCGATTAGCATCCGCCCCGCCCCGGACAGGTCACCGGCCAGCAGGTACGCCCGCGCGGCGTCCACCAGGTAGGCACCCCGGCACTCGGCCGACAACCGCCGCCACCCGTCCCGCCGGATCAGCAGCTCGTGCCGACCGACCGCCTCGGCCGCATCGCCCCGCTCGACCGCCACCACCACCCGCGCCAACTCCACGGCGACCGGCCCGAAACTCGTACCGTACGGATCGTCGGCGACCTCGACCCGACTCGCCACCGCTGCGGCCTGGTCGAGCAGCACCCCGGCCTGCCCAGGCTCGCCGCAGCTCGCAGCAGCGAGAGCGGCCTGGAGCAGCAGCGTCCCACCCACCGCCAACTCCTGCGCCCGCCGAACCGACGACACCTCATCCCCTGCCGGTCGGGTCGCAGCGCTGGTCAGCCGCTGCGCGGCGGCAACGGTGGCCGCCAGCGCCAGCCGCTGCCGACCGGCGAGCCGCAGCGCCTGCCCGATCGAGATGGCCGCCGTACCCGCCAACACCGCGTCCTCGCCGGCCGCCGCCACCGCCCGGTCGGCGGTCAGCCACCCGAGGTCGGCCTCACCCAGCTTGACCAACACCGACGAGGCGATCCGGTACGCCTGCACCGGCAACTCCCCGTGCTCCGACCCCGACGACAGTTGCACGGCGTCCAGCAGCCCGGGCAGCGCCCGCACCACCTGCGCGTACTGCCCATGCTGAAAGCTCAACCAGGCATGCCCCACCTGCCGACGCAGATCCGCCACCGGCACCGAACGCATCGGCGCCTCGAAGACCCCGTACCGCGCGAGCGCCGCTCGTACCCCGTCAAACCCATCGCGTACGTCGCCACCGGCCGGCGGCGGATGCTGGCCGAGCAGCACCGCCGGGTCGATGCGCAGCACCTCGGCGATAGCCTGGATCACCGAGAACCTGTCGAGTCGACGGGCACCCCGCTCCACCTTGTCCACCCAGCTCTTCGACTTCCCCAGCCGGTCGGCGAGGCCCTGCTGCGTCATCTGCCGCCGCACCCGCCACTGCGCCACCCGCCGCCCGATCGGCACCTCACTGCGGCCGGTCACGCCGCCACCGCCGATCCGGCACAGCCCGCGTGGTCTCCTCCATCGGTACGCGCTCCGCCTCGGCCTGCTCCAACAGCCGCCGCTTCGCCGCCTCCCGCTCCGCCGCCTGAATCTGCTCACCCCGACTGACCGCCGCCTCGTCGCCCTGACCTGGCATCCCTACCTCCAGCAGACTCGGCCGTGGAGATCGTGATCAGGAGAGGGCTGCTCACCGTCTCATCTGGCCGAGGAAGGCGATCGCCTCCCCGAACCGGACGTTAGGGCAGTGCGGTAGCTGCCTGATTACTAATGGTTATGCCGCCAGGCGAATGCCCATTCGGCTCGCTAGCAGCCGCAGGTCGTCCGAGACGGCTCGACGCCTCGCGCGCTGGGCAAGAGTCACCACCGCATCGCGGGCGAGCGGGTTCAGCGCAAACGGTACGGGTGCGACCCGCTCGGCTCGCACGAAGGCGCCCAGCGCTTCGGCATCCCGACGACCGGTGTCGGCGTACGCCCGACCAAGGTCGAGCCAGTACGACATCTGGCGAATGGTGGCCACAAGAACTTGCGGTCGTACCGTTCGGGACAGCTCGATCACCCGACCCATCTCGCCCTGCTCGGCGGCGATGGACATCTTCCAGAGGCCCACATTGGTCGGGCCGAACCCGCACCCGTTGAAGCCGCCGCCGTCCACAGGATCCCCGAGGCTCGCCGCCTCACGGCTCGCCTCGGCGATATGGTCCTCAGCGACATCTACACGGCCATCCACCACCGAGGTCAGGGCGGCCGACAGATGAAGCTGACCAAGCATCTGCCGCACCTGCTCATCGCCGGCGTCGTTCTGCAACTCGACAAGTGATCGGCCGGCGGCCCGGGCAGCGAGCGACGCGGACTCAATCGGCAGGCTCTGCACGTACGCGAACCGTGCCGCACCGAGCCATGCGGAGTGCTCGGCTTCCTCTGCGGCTGATACGGCGACCCGAGAGGCGTTCAGCGCCAGATGGCGGTACCCGAGGTTCCGCAGACACGTCGCAGCCTGGTACGCCGCTTGCACGAGCACGGTACCGCCCACAGCAGCGGACTCCAGCAGCAGGTCGGGAAGCATCCGCGCCATCGCCGGGTAGTTGCAGAAGTTGCGAAGCTGATCAGTGCGCGCCAGCTCTGCCGTCAACTGCTCTGACGTACGGGTCGACGGTCGACGCTCACCGTCCTCGATCTCGATCAGCGCGGACCAGATCGCCGGTACGCACTCGGCCGCACCCTCACGGGCCGGATCGCCCGGTTCCGTGCCCTGACCGAGAAGGTCAGCCACGGTGACCTGGAGAGCGGCGGCGATAGCGACAAGAGTCGAGCGCCGTTCGACTGTCTTTCGCCCTGACTCGACCTGCGACACGTACGACTGGCTCAATCCGGCGAAACCAGCAAGCATCGCCTGAGTCATCCCGCCCCTACGCATCCGCCAGTATCGGATTCTAGCGCCGATCGTGTCGGCCTTTCGGATCATATCTATGCCTCACCTAGTCTCAATAATCTTGGCCAAAGCCATCAACCCGCACGCTACACCGTCCAACTCGGAGCGTGTGAACGTTGACGCGCTGTCAACTCTGCCACGTTGCACCCGCGCAACGCGGATTCACCACAACTGATCAACCATGCGGGATATCCGCAGGCCGCGATTCCCGCACCCGGAGACTGCCGACTGTCCACTATCCGACAAAATGCCACTTGAGCAACAATATAAGGTGACGCGGAGGCCATATAGTTTTACCGATTCACAAGTAGGAGGCATTATGGATTTAGTCCTCTTTAAGGTTCGGGACGACCTCGATGAAGGCGACTGGGGGCTGAGGCGAGTCATCGATGATGAATACGAAGAGGTGGCAGTCAAAAGTATCCCAGGCGTTGAACTTGGCCTACACATAAAGACATCCAAGGAAAGTGTTCCCAGATGGCAGGAGGACCTCATGCTCATCGCAAAGGAACAGGACTCGCCACTAATCAGGGGACTAAGAAACCAAAGCTCAGGAGCCGTTGTTCGAATCGGACGTTGTGGACATCGATTCCTGCTGGTTTATGGAACTGGCCGTCATGCGGTTGAATCAACGAAAATCGAGGCAAGATTCGGCCTGCAAGTAGCAGCAAACTTAATTGACCCTGAAGCTCTTAAGGGGGTCGATACTCGGAGGCTCGTCGGCGCTGGCCGAAATCAGATCATATCCATGGCATCCGTCGGGCCGTTGCACAAACTTGGCATCGAGCCGACTGTCGACATTGTCCGTCAGCTAGAGGGTCGGCCACCCGAAGGGTTTGCAACTGGAATCATCGGGGGTGACACTCTTAGGCTTACCCTGAATTCTTTCAGGTTCGGAGACTTGCCGATCAAGCTTGACGAGATAATTGCGGCGTACAACTCAGACGCATACAAAGGGACCTTTCCTTTCCTCGACTACTTCACCCGCATTTCCCGCTCCAATGCGACGCTTCACTCAAGGCTGAACTCAAGGATAGATGAAATGATTCTATCCAAGAGCCACGAGGTTGACTTCATGGAACCTGAAACTGATGCCACCGTGAAGCCCGATCGATTTGTGTTGAAGCTGGGTAGAAGATCTGTTCCGATCGAAGGCGAACTGAACCGGGAGGTCGTCACCAAGGCAGTCTCAGAGGGTGTTTGAGAAGGGGCTATGACGTCGGTTGTTGGTGGTAGGTGCGGCGTTGTTGGCGGGTGGCTGGTTGGCCTCGGGTGAGGCGGCG